>JBPCKT010000150.1:0-131714 GCA_051004015.1 Pirellulaceae bacterium
AAAAAAGTGGAGAGCGTGCGGCGGTGGTGTGGGGGTGGGGGTGGCGGGGTGTTGCTCTCTCGCCTTTCCTGTGTGTTTTTCTTCGGGGTTCTCCGCTCCCCCCCCCCCACTTTCCTGGAACGTCCCCGATGCCTTTGCAAGTCGTCTGCCCCACCTGCAATGCCAAACTCCGTGCCCCCGATACGGCCGCGGGGAAGAAGACGAAATGCCCCAAATGCCAGGCGGTGATTTCCGTCCCCGCCGATGCTCCGCAAGCGCCGGCGGCCTCGCCAGGGTCCGCGAAAAAAGCCGAAAACTGGCACATGCAGACGACGGACGGCAGCCAGTTTGGCCCGGTCCCGCGCACGGAGCTCGATGCCTGGTTCAAGGAAGGCCGCATCTCGGCCGATTGCCAGCTCTTGAAAGAAGGCGCCGACCAGTGGCAATGGGCAAGCGAGATCTATCCCAGCTTGGAACAGCCGGAGCCAACCGTTGCACCCTCCAAGCAAGCTGCCGGGTTCGATTTCCTGGGGCCCGCCGTTCCAACCAACAGCGACCCGCTCAGCCTGGGGAATGCCGCGCTCGGCACGCCGCTTCCCTCGACGGCACTTTCCAACTACCAGGCACCCTCACAAGCCAGCGCACCAAGCTTTGGCGGCGCCAGCTTGGGCGGCACTCCAATTCCCTCCTACGGCGGTGGTTACGGCGCTCCCGCGAATCCGTACTCCAGTCCCAGCGTGGCGTCGTACAGCAATTACGGCAAGCAAGCCCGGGCCGGCCTCCACCCCATGGTCGTGATCGCGTCCATCATCGAGTTTTTGCAAGGGGGACTCTATCTGCTAGGTTCGCTGGGATTTGGCGTGTTCATGATCATTCTCCTGGTGGGTGGCGCGGCCATCGCCACCAATGCGCCCTCGAATAATAACCCCGACAACGAAGCGGCGATGGCGGCCATCGCGGCAATGTCCGGCATGGGCGCTTTGTGCTTGCTCCCCTTTGCCCTCCTCTTCCTCGCCTTGTCGATCCTGATGATCTATACGGGAGTGGGTCTGCTCAAGAAGCGGTTCTGGGCCAAGATCGTCGCCATTGTGATGAGCATCCTGCATCTGCTGCCGCAGTTGCTGATGCTGTTCCTGTCCATTATCAGTCTTGACCCCTGCAACTTGATTACCTCGCTCGTCGGCATCGCGCTCAACGCTACCGTCCTGGTAGCCATGCTCATCCCGGACGGCACCAGCGATTTTACATAGAGCGCGAATCGGCGAGCGGCCTGCGTAAGCTGGCCGGTGAGTTTCTTCGCGAGTCGTCATCGATTTCGCGTGCGCCAAGTGACCGGCCAGCTTACGCAAGCCGCTCGCCGGTCACTGGGATTTCACATCGCAAGGACATTACCAAATCACATTCAACCCGCCGTAAGCTCCGAAGCCAGGCGTCCCAAAGCCGCGGACTTCTTCGTAATACGTGTTGGTGATGTTGTCGAGCCGAGCGAAGAGCTGCACCCGCTCCGTCGCCTGATAGGCGCCGCTCAGGTTCAGCAGCATGTACTGGTCCAGTTTTTGATTGCCCGTGTCGAGCCGCTGGCCGACGTAGATGGTGGACAGCGTGAGGGACGAGCGATTGTCCTGCGATGTGCGGGTGAAGGAGAGCAGCATCTTGTGCCGCGGACGGCGGACGAGCTGTGCGCCGGTGTCCAGGTTCAGCGTGTCGTCCAGCGTGTACCCGGCGTTCATCAAGAGCTGCTGGGTGAGGAGCGAATTCAGCGTCAGCTCGACTCCGCTGGACCGGGACCGGCCGACGTTGGCCAGCGAAAACGTATTGAAGTCGAAAATGATGAGATCCCGGAAATCATTGCGGAAATAGGTCGCATCGAAATACAGAGCCTCACCCCAAATCTGCTGGCGAGCGCCGACGTCCCACCCCTTGCTCCGCTCGGGCCGCAGGTTGGGGTTGCCGAAGGCGAACAAGTTCTCCGCCAACGCCGGCTGGCGAAATCCGGTCCCCAGCGAGCCGTGGAAAGCCGTCCCCAGGGGATCGATCCGGTACAGGCTAGTAAAGCGGTACGTCTGCGCACTGCCGGCCCGGCTGGTGTCATCCCAGCGGTAGCCGGCGGTATTGAACCAGTTCGGACCGATCTGAAAGGCGTCCTGGAGCCAGACCCCTTTGATATTCTGAGTTGCCTGAGGGTTCAGTGAGGAAACCGCGTCTTCCGCCAGGTAGTTGGCCCCGGCGGAGAGCGTGTTGGTCTCGGCAAGAAGGGCGCTGGCCTGATAGTCGAACTCCCGCGTCTGCCCGTGAAATGCCGGCGGAATGAAGGGGCCGGAATCGGTGTCTCGTCGATTCACGTCGTTGAGATTGAAGCCGACCTTCTGCTGGATCAGTCCGTCCACTGCCCAGTTCGTGAGCTGCACACGGTTCGAGAAGTTCTTGGTGAGATTCTTCCGGATCAGGTTGTCGATTGGCAGGCCGCTGAAGAAGTCGAAATCGTCAATCTCAGCCGCGGCATCGACGTAACGGAACACGTAGTCCACATTCCAGTTGTCGCCGACGTTGTAGCCCAAGCGGCCGGAGACCGTGCCGTTGTTGTACGAATCATGCTCGGTGTTTCCATTTCTCGCGCTGGCCGCGGAAATGCCCCCCGTGCTGAGAAAGGAGCCGGTGACGGCGTAGTAAGCGCGGTCACTGCCGCCACTGGCGGAGAGGCTGGTCTGGCCGGTGTTAAAACTCCCCCCCATGCCACTCGCCCGCACCGAGAGAGGTCCCTGCCCGCGCTTGGTGATGATGTTCACGACGCCCCCTATCGCATCGCTGCCGTAGACCATGCTTTGCGGGCCGCGGAGGACCTCGATCCGCTCGATGTTATCGACGGTCAGGTTGGAGAAGTCGAACGCCCGTGAGGCGCTGCTGGGATCATTGAGCGGAATGCCGTCGAGCAAGACCTTGGTATGTGCCGAGTTGCCTCCGCGGAGAAAGACCGAGGTGAGCCCTCCGGGTCCACCTTGGCGGACGACATCGACGCCGAGTTGCCCGCGCAGGACTTCCGCCACCGTGTTCTGACCGCTGCGCTCGATCTGCTCCTGGGTAATGACGCTGACCGAGCTGCCGCTCTCGCTGGCGGGCGTGGGGTTGCGGTTGGGAGAGAAGACGGCATCACCTTCCAGCGGCTCCGCGGGAAAGCTGCCGATCCGCCCTGGGATGATGGTGGGCGGGAGCTCCGGGATGGGCTCCTCCGGGGGCTGATCCGTGAGGCGAGCCGCCGCTTGGGCCAACTCTACCTCTTGCAATGCGACCTCGGCACCTTGTTCTTCAGGCGGTTGCTGCGCAACGAGGGGGCGCGCTAAACCGCAAGCGAGCAGTACGATGAGGCAACGCACCCATGTGCGTGCGCAAGAAGACATCCCAACCATGAAAACTCCTTTTCCCTCCCACGGGGAAAGTGCGGTAACGATGGAGCTTCCGGACCAGATATCCTGGCTTGGGGTCGTCCTACTTGCCTGCCTTCCCGGCGTGAGCCAGTGGCATCGGTGGCGTTCGTCACCCTTACAGTCGCGGGGCGGCGGGAGCTTTGCACTCCACTTCCCTGAAATCCGAAAGACGTAAATCTCGTAGGCAGCTAGCAGCCGCGAGTCGTCGCCGGCAGCCGAGCGGCCTACCCGATTACATCGGCTCTAGGGGCTGTGCGGATGATAGGGAGTTCACAAAAAAAGGCCCAGCGCGGGAGCGCTGGACCTGGGAGAGGCGGCCGTTGTCTTCGTGCGATTAGTAGTCGTCGTTCAGAATTGGGTTTTGCTGAAAGAGGGGATAAGGCCGGCGAGCACCGTTTCCATTACGAACGGGGGTAACGGCATCCGGGTCCTCCGTCCTCCGCCCATTGCTGCTCATCAGGCGGCAGAAGACGTTGTACTGAATGCTATCGCCGATGAACTTTGTCGAACCGTCCGCCATCACGACGTTGAAGCCGTTAGGATGGAAACTGCCGGGGCGGGCGTGATTGGCGTCCAGATCATAGGAGAAATTGGAGGGAAGCTCCTTGTTGAGTCCCGGGAACGTCGAAAAGGTTGGCGCGGTGGGGTCGAGCCAGATCACTCCGAAGTAGAATTCGTGGCGATCGGTGGCAGGAGCATTGGCCGTAACAACCGCATTGTCGATGCGCCACGTCAGCAGATTGACGTTTTCGGCGAACATGATGGTGTTCGTCGTGCCGTCCCCATTGGTAACATCGGCGAGCGAGGCGTGAAAGATTGGCTTGCCGCTGAAGCTGACGCGATCCGCGAACATGCCGTTGGCGAGGTAGTCCAGGGGACTGTTCGACGGAAGGTTGGCTTCGGGCTCATAGTTCATCCGGCCTGAGTTAATGCCGTACGACAAGGGGTTATCCGGTCCGCTATCCGCATTGTCATCGGTGGTGCATTTGAGAAGCGGAAGGTTGAAGTTTAGCGCAGTGTTGGTGAGGTCGTTGATATTCACCCCGTTCGCTGCAAATTTATCGATAGCCCTGGCCGCGTTGTTATCCATGGCCGGCATCAAGGCATTCACCCAGGTATAGATTTGCCCTGAGCTCGCGCTGAAATAGCGGGAAGCGGGGAGGTTCTGTCTCGAGGCTTCCACGTCGATCGTCATCTGCCCAATTTGCCGCAGGTTGGACGAACACTGCATCCGACGGGCCGCCTCCCGCGCGGCCTGCACTGCCGGCAGAAGCAGCGCCATGAGCACCCCGATAATTGAAATCACCACCAGCATCTCCACCAGCGTGAAGCCTCTGTTCTTGCGGAGCGACATAAGCGCCTCCTGTTCCCAAAGAAGTTGTTCCGTTGTCCGGCGAACGCCGGCTCTCGAATGACACAGCCTTCAGTCTCCCACTTCAGAATGCGGTTGTCGAGAGATTTACGCGGATTTTTCTTTAGAGATTGGCCTTTCTAGGGACCGGCGAGCGGCCAGCGTAAGCTGGCCGGTCATGTGGAAGCGGCGAAAAGGACCGCCCTGGCGAGGGGGGGACTCACCAGCCAGCTTACGCAGGCCGCTCGCCCGCCATTTTGCGGCCTAGACTTGCCGGTATGCTGCGCGCCTCCGTCCCACCTTCCAGCCGGCTGTATTGGCGGCGAGTTTTTCTCGCTCCGGTCTGCCTCTGCGCGGTGGCCGCCCTGCACCTCTATCGCGTAAGTGCCTGCGGCCAAACGCCTTGGAAGGGGGGTGGCTTCGGGATGTTCTCGACCGTGGACAGTGAGGACAACCGGTTTCTCCGCTGTCGGAAGGTGGAGCAGGCCAAGGACGTTGCCGTGCCCGTCCCGCGATACCTTAGCCGCGAAGAGCTCCGATTGCGGGTCGCACCGACGTCCGCTCGTCTGACCCTATTGGCCGGGCTCATGGCGGAACACGAGCAAGCTCCGGTCGTGGTCGAGGTCTGGCAATATCGGTTTGATACTCGCACCAATAAGCTGCTGGCCCAGAAACGGAGCGAAGCGAGGGGAACGCCATGAACGCCTTGGCCCCTTCACCGCTTCGCCGATTGCGGGAACTGAATCTCCGGCTGCCGGCCCTCGCGCCGCTCCGGGTCTTGCCGCTGCTCACGGTCATCCTGCTGCTGTTCAACCTGGCGGCGAGCGGCCTGCTCTTCGCGCCGCTGGCCGGCTGGTTCGCCGTCGGCGTCGCGCTGCCGTGGCTGCTGAGAACTGCACTATTCTGGTACGTGACGGCGACCATCCTGGGGACCGGTGTCTATTTCACTTGGGAGTCCGCGGACAACCATCGTTACCTGTTCGTCTACTGGTCGCTCGCACTGTGCGGCACATTTTCGCTGCCGCGGGCAGAACAACCGCTCGCGCTGGCCACTTCGAGCCGTTGGCTGCTGGGGCTGTGCATGGTCCTGGCGGCCGTTTGGAAAATCGCCAGCCCCGATTATCTGAGCGGCTCGTTTTTTCATTATGAGCTCTTGGCGGACGAGCGATTCGCTCACTTCGCATCCTGGACGAGCGGCCTCTCTCTCGAGCAACTGGCGGATAATCGCGCGCTACGGGAGTCGCTCGTGGCAGGTAGCCTCACAGGAACTGAGCTGAGCGAGGTGCAGCTGCACTCCGCTCCCAGCGTCGGAACGATCGCCAGGCTCCTCACCTGGTGGACGCTTGGTATCGAAGGACTGCTCGCGGCGCTCTTTCTCGGCGCCGCCATCTTCGCCCGTCGCCCCCGCCTGGTCCTGGCCGCCAACCTCGCCCTGCTTCTCTTCGCCGCCACCACCTTCGCCGTCGCCCCCGTCCGCGGCTTTGGCGGCGTCTTAATGCTGCTGGGCCTGGCCCAGTGCGAGCCGGAACAGAAAGGGTTCCGCTATGCCTTCCTCGCCGCATTCGTTCTGATGCAGCTCTGCACGCTCCCGCTGATGGACCTGCTGGCTCTGCTGTATTAACCTACGGCAAAGAACCACTCACCACTCACCACTCTACTCCCTCCTCATGTCCCGCCTCCTCGACCGCTTCCTGCGCTACGTGCGGATCGATACGACCGCCAGCGATACTTCGACAACATACCCAAGCTCTCCCGGCCAGCTTGTGCTCGGCAAGCTCTTGGCCGACGAACTTCGACAGATGGGAGCCGCGGATGTGGAGCACGATTCGCATGGCCTGGTCTGGGCAACCGTGCCGGCGACGAATGGCAAGACCAAACCGGTGGTGGCGTTCAATGCCCATGTCGATACCTCGCCGGAAACGACGGGCAAGAACGTCCAGCCGCAGATGCTGGAAAAGTATGCCGGCGGGGACATCGTCCTCCCTGCCGACAGAACCAAGGTCATCCGCATCGAGGAGAATGCAGAGCTCCTCGGCCTGATGGGCAAAACGCTGATCACCACCGACGGCACCACGCTGCTGGGCTCCGATGATAAGTCGGGGGTGGCGGTGATTATGGAGCTGGCGAACCATCTGCTGGAGCATCCCGAAATTCAGCATGGCCCGGTTCGCATCCTGTTCACGTGCGACGAGGAGATCGGCCACGGCATTGACCACGTGGACCTGACCAAGCTGGCCGCTGATGTTTGCTATACGCTGGATGGAGGCGGGCATGACGAGATTGACACCGAGACGTTCTCCGCCGATCTCGCGGTCATCACCGTCCGCGGGGTTAACATCCATCCTTCCATCGGCAAAGGGCGGCTGGTGAACGCCCTGCGGGCCGCGGGGACTCTGCTCGACCGGCTGCCGCGGGGGATGTCACCGGAAACCACCGACGGCCGGCAGGGGTTTTTGCACCCGTACGCCATCGAAGGGGGCGTGGCCGAAGTGAAGATCAAATGCATCTTGCGGGATTTCGATACCCAGGAGCTCGCGGTCAAAGCCGATCTGCTCCGGGCCCTCGCCAAAGAGGTGGAACAGGAGCACCCCGGCACCCGGATTGAAGTGCAAGTCATCAAGCAATACCGCAATCTGGGGGACGGCCTCAAAAAGGAGCCCCGGGCCGTCGCTTTCGCCCAGGAAGCCCACCGCCGACTAGGGCGGCAGGCCCGGTTGACCATCATTCGCGGCGGCACCGACGGCAGCCAGTTCACCGAGCGGGGCCTGCCCACCCCCAACCTGTCCACGGGCGAGCACAACCCGCATTCCCCCCTGGAATGGACCTGCCTGGAGGAAATGGAGGAGGCCTGCCAGGTGCTGGTGGAATTGGTGCAGGTCTGGGGCGAAGCTGGCAAATAATTTAGAAACGTTAACGAATTGACAGGGAGTTTGGTTTTGGTAATCTAAGCGTGCCTCTCAGGCTCGTTCTTTCAACCAATTCACGGAGTGCGCATCATGCCGCAGGGAAAAGAAGTCTTTTTAGGGCTGAACCAGAACGGGGTTATTGTCGCCATCATCTTGTTCTTCGTTTGCTTTCCGCTTTGCTGGATACCGCTGGTGGTGGACTCGTTGAAGTCGGATCCCAACGCCAAGTAGTGGCGGCAGTTGGCATTATGTCCTTGGAAACGGCAATCACGCCTGTGGAGCGCCCGTCCGCGCCACAGGTCCTTAAATCGCTGTGGCGGTTCGTTCTGCGAACGCTCTTCATCGTCATGCTGACGGTGTATGTCGGCTGGAACGTGTTCTGGCTGGCACAATTGCGGATTGCTCCGTCACTGTTTCAATCGCTAACGGGGCTCCCCTGTCCCACGACCGGCTGCACACGGAGCTTCTTTGCCCTCTGCCGCGGCGAATGGCTGGAATCGCTGCGCTTCAACGCCCTCCTTCTTCCCATCTGCGGGCTGCTGATCGCGACGGTCCTGCAATTGACCGGACAGCTTGTGACGCGGCGACGGCTCTCCTTGTCGCACGTGCTGGTGGTTTTGTGGGGAATTGTCTTGCCGCTGGCCTGGGTTCTGAAACTGGCTGGCGACTCGCGCTATTGGTAGACGCTTGCTGTTGGACGAAACCGCCTGCGGGAATACAATCGGCGGCTCCAGCTTCTCCTACTCGCGTCAAGGATGACGTGCCATGCCCGCTTCTGCTGCTAGCGTTGCTTCTCCTCGGCGGATGCCTGATGCGCTGCCGCTGGCCCGCCAGATTATTGAGGCGGAGGCCCGCACCCTGCTCTCCGTGGCGGAGTCATTGTCCGAATCATTCAGCAGCGCTGTGGACTTACTGCTTCGAGGCAAGGGAGCGGTAGTCGTCAGCGGCATGGGTAAGGCGGGACACGTTGGGCAAAAAATTGCTGCCACGCTCTGCTCGACCGGCACGCGGAGCTATTTCCTGCATCCGGCTGAGGCCATTCACGGCGACCTGGGACGAATTCACAGAGAGGACATTGCCCTGGTCCTTTCCGCCAGTGGCGAGACCGAAGAAATCGTGCGGCTGATTCCGTCGCTAACGACCCTGGGCGCTGCGCTCATTGCCGTGACCTGCAAGCCAGAGAGCACTCTGGGGCGCAGAGCCACGATCACGCTGGACCTCGGCCCGATTCAAGAAGCCTGCCCGCTTGGTCTGGCCCCGAGCGCGACGACGGCAGCGATGATGGCGCTGGGAGACGCGCTGGCCCTTGTCGTCAGCCAGGCTCGCGGCTTTTCGGCGGAAGATTTTGCCCGTTTCCATCCCGGCGGCAGCTTGGGAAGAAAGCTGGCCAAGGTGGAGGAGGTGATGAGGCCGCTGGCCGATTGCCGCGTGGCCCAGGAGAGCCAGACTCTCCGCTCCGCCCTCGTCCATCAAAGCCGGCCGGGACGAAGGACCGGGGCAATCATGGTCGTCGATTCAGAAGGAAAGCTGACAGGCATCTTCACCGATAGCGACCTGGCCCGGCTCCTGGAAACGCGCCGCGAAGCCTGCATCGATCAGCCGATCAGCCAGGTGATGACCCGCAGTCCCAAGTCGGTCCGCGCCGGCACGCTGCTCCCCGCCGCCTGCGAAATCCTCGCCGCGAAGAAAATCAGCGAGCTGCCGGTGGTGGATGCCGCCGGCCATCCGCTGGGCCTGATCGATATTACTGACGTTGTCGCTACCAGCAGTCCCACCAGCAGCCGCACAGTTGCTGCCGCCGGCCCCACGGTTTTGAAGCTGGTTAAAGCCCCCCGGGGAAAGCCGAAGAGATAAAGGAGCAAATTCGAAATTCGAATGGCGAATGACGAATTGTCAGGAATGAAGCTTACCGATCGCTGCCGCCCTATTGAGCTGATCTTGTCGGACGTTGACGGCGTCCTGACCGACGGCGGCATTATGTACAACAACCAGGGCATTGAGCTGAAGAAGTTCCATATCCGGGACGGCCTGGGGATCAAGCTCTGGCAGCGAGCCGGGCATAAGTTCGGGCTCCTCACCGCCCGCACGTCGCACATCGTCAAGGTCCGGGCCGCGGAACTGGGCATCGACATCGTTCGCCAGGGCTTTGAAACCAAGCTGCCGGTCGCCAGCGAAATCCTGAAAGAGCTACGCCTCGCGCCCGAACAAGTCTGCTACATCGGCGACGACCTGACCGATCTGCCGGTCATCCACCACGTCGGCCTAGGCATTGCCGTGGCCGATGCCGCCGCCGAAGTCCGCGCCGCCGCGGCCCACATCACCAAGCTCCCCGGCGGCCAAGGAGCCGTGCGGGAAGTGGTCGAATTGATTTTGAAGTCACAGTTCCGATGGGAAGAGATTATTCAAACGTACCAAGGCTAATCGGAGGGAAAAAAACGAAATTCGAAACTCGAATGGCGAATGACGAATGAACGGCGGGAAGACGCACTCTTCCATTCGTCATTCGCCATTCGAATTTCGTCATTCTGACTCCCATGCTCTCCCTCCGCCGATTCATCGCCGCTCTCCTCGCCACCGGACTGGTGTTCGGCGTCTATGCGCTCGTGATCGCGCCGTGGCTGGAGCCGCCGGGTATGACGCCGGCGACATACACTGGCGAGCGCAAGCAGTACCTGTCGTCGCTCGCCCTGCGGAGCTTTGACGACCTGTTCGAAGTCGGTTCCTGGGAGCTTGACGACCCCAAGGTCATCGAGACGGCCACCTGCACGCTTCTCCTAAAAGATTACAAGCCGCTGCCGGATGGGCGGATGGAAATTACGCCCTGCACGCTCGTCTTCTATATGGCTCCGACCAAGGAGTCCGTCGCCGCGGCCAAGAGCGGCAGCAAGGAACCGGAGCGGCGGCGGGTGGTGATGCGGGCGCTGGATGGGGCCGTTTTGACGTTCGACAAGCCGCTCGACCTGGGGAGCGCGGAGTTTGGCCGACTCCTGGGGGGACAACTCAAGGGGACGATCAAGATTCTCAGCCCGGAAACCGAGCCAGGACGAAGCAACGACGGCCTGGAGATTGTCACCAAGGGAGTGCAAATCGAGCGGCAGAAGATCTACACGCCCCATCGGGTCGATTTCCGTTACGGGGCGAGCTTCGGAAGTGGCCGCGACCTGACCATCACGCTGCTCCCCGCCAGCGACGAAAAGCAGAACCGCACCCAGTCCCTCGGCGGCATCAGCTACTTGCAACTTTCGCAGCTCGATCGGCTGCATCTGGAAGGAGCCGGAGCACTATTGCAGGGGCCGGGAGGGTCGAAAGTTCGCAAGAGCGATCCGCCGCTGGAGGTCCGCTGCCAGGGGCCGCTGATTGTTGATTTTGACAACGCTCAGGCCCGGCTGGATGATCATGTCGAGGTGACGCAAGTCTATGAGCAGGGGCCGCCGGATAGGCTGACCTGCGACCGGCTGCTGTTCCGGCTCAAGGCGAGCGGGGGGCGTCAGCCCCCTGATATTTCGGCTGTCTCGCAGAAGGGGAAGAATCAGGGGGCTCACGCACCCCGCTCGCCAGTGACCAAGGCCCAGCTTTCCGACTCCGTCGAGCGGATCATCGCGGTGGGCACGCCGGCGATCATCGATGCTCCGCAATCGCAGTTCTATGCGAAAGGCGCCAGCATGGATTACACGTTGGCCTCGCGGCTGGTGCGTCTCAATAACGGGCCGACCGGCGCGCCGGTGATACTACGCCAGGGAAAGAACAAATTCGAAGCCCGCGCTCTGGAATACGAAGCCGCCGAGGCCGGTCGCCTGGGCAAGCTTTTCGCCACGGGGCCCGGAGAGCTCGAGATTGTGCAGGCCAGCGGTGAAGTGGTGAACGCGACGTGGAAGAAGTCGCTCCACGTCCGCCCGCACGACGGCAGCCAGGCGATCTCACTGCTGGACGCCGCCCATGTCACGGCCGGCTCGGTGGGTGCCTTTTCTGCCGCCGAGTTGCACTTGTGGCTCAAGGAAATACCTCGCGCGGCGAAAACGGCGAAAGTTACTGCCAATGCCAAGCCGTCGTTCTCGCTCGTCCCCGAACGGATGCTGGCCATCAGCGGCGTGGAAATCGACGCCCCGCAGCTCAAGGCCAAGACCAACCGGCTGGAAGCCTGGTTCGTGGAAGCGACGCCGCAGCAACTGGCCGCTGCGCGCGGTCAGGCGGCAATCGGCCTGCCGGAAATGAAGCCCGCCAGCCCCGGACAAAACCTATCAGGCATCGACGCCGGTGACGACGCAGAGTTTTCCACCCCCAGGCAACGGCTGAGCGTCACAGGCGATCTGGTGCAGCTTCAGTTCCTGCGGCTGAAGGGAAAGCCAGCGGTGGAAGATTTAGCGATCACCGGCAAGGTGCGTGTGGAAGAAGTTCAGACCGAACGGCCGGAAGATGTGCCGCTCAAACTTTCCGGTGATATCGTCACGCTCGTTCGCGGCTCGGGGCCCAGTGCCAAGCTGGAAGTGAAGGGGCGGCCGGCGCAGGTGTCGGCCCGCGGCCTGACCCTCTCCGGCGCTACGATTCATTTGCACCGGGGCGAAAACCGTCTGTGGATCGATGGCCCCGGCGAAGCGGAATTGCCGGTGCCGCAAGATGGCTTGCAAATGCGAACCCTCCAGCCGCCGCCAGGAGAGAATCCCGTGAGCGGGCCGGCAAGCTTCCCCGCCGTGGGAACCGTCGGCGAAGTTCGCCGCGTGAAAGTGACTTGGGCCAGCGGCATGAACTTCGACGGCCTCAAAGCTGCGTTCGACGGCAAGGTTCAGGTTCGGGGTGAAGGAGAGTACGCCGCTGCCGAAGTATTGACCGTGACACTCAGCGAGCGAATTGATTTCTCGGCGGCGAAACAAGCGGGGCCGGCGGAGATTGCCATGCTGACGCTCGACGGAGGCAAATCGCCGGTCGTCCTCCAGCAAATCACCCTCGACAAAGCGGGGGAGCAGACCGCCTTCAACAATCTTCGCTCCGGAAAGCTGACCATCGACCGCGCGGCGAATACGCTGACCGCCGAAGGGCCGGGGGAAGTCTGGACCGTCCGCAAGGATGCGCCGCTGCTGATGCCGGACTCTGAAACAGCTCCCCAGAAGCCCACCGATGGCAAGCTGACCTATATCTGCGTCAAGTTCGCGGGGGGGATCAACGGCAAGCTCGATAAAAACGAGATGAGGTTCGAGCGGCAGGTGGACACCACCTATGGCCGCGTCAGCGATTGGAAAGACCGCATCCTGGCGACGAAGACCGAAGAGCTGGGCGCCACCGGGGCTCACATGACGAGCGACGCCTTGACCGTCACCGAAATGGCTCTTTCCAAGGCTCAGAAGTGGGTGGAGTTGGAAGCGACCGGCAATGTGATCGTCGACGGCAAGTCCTTCACCGCCCGCGCCGCTCGCATCGGCTACACCTCCGACAAGGACCAGCTTGTCTTGGAAGGAGACGGCCGCAACGACGCCGAATTCTGGCACCAGGCCGCCCCCGGCAGCCAGCACTCGTATACCGCCGCCGGCAAAATTCGCTTCCAGCGGAAGACCAACACTCTGGAAGTCGACGACGGGAAATCCCTCACCCTCGGCTCACTCCCGCCGAGCAACAAGCCGTTGCCGCGGCGCAGGTAGGGGATACCCACCGATAAGTGCGTCGGCCGCACTCGCTCAGGCCGGCACTGCCTGGAACTCTCGATCGTTCGCCCCACTCGCGGAATCCTCATCAAACCGCTCCCACAAATCCTCGTTGGTCGGGTGCTGGGTGCGGATATACGCCTTGGCTGCGGCAAATTGACGGCGGGTCCAGGGGCTGGTCCGCGCCAGGTTTTCGATCCAGCCACGCAGACTCCCTATCTTGGCAGCCAGCACATTCCGGGCTTGGGAGGTCCCCACCGTGCGGCCATTTTCATCAATCAGGGCGATCAGCAACTGGGGCTGCTCCGCCAGTCGTTCCAGGATTCCAGGAGTGCGCTGCGACAGCTCGTTCACCCAGGCGGAAAAAAGAGTGGGCCCGTCGGTCCCTGGAATCCGCAGCATGACGACTATGACAGGGATCGCCACGTCGTCGATCATGACCGTAATGGAGCGCACTCGCAGGTTCAATTCCACATGTTTGAGCAACGGCTCCAGCCGATCCCGCCGCCCGCAGGCCAGCAACATGGCCTGCTCCCCCTCGTCATCATCCAGGACGAACCAGGCATGGCCGGCCGGGAGTCGTTCCATCACTTTTCCAGTTTCGGCAGACGATTCCGAGTCCTCTTGCAGCGCCATCCAGGCGTCCGAGAGATGCTGGTCCATGAGGGAGCCTCTGGGGGTGGTGAAGCAGGGCCGATCGGCGGATCACGCGCAAGCACCAGTGTATCGGCGCGGAACCGGCTTGGAAATTCAACGAAGAACCCCGCGGCCTTAACCGACTCTCACCCGCGGGATGGTGAAGCGTTCCAGATCGGCCCGATTGGGCCGCACCAAGGTTTGATTCACCGGCATCCACAGCCGGCGAGCCTCGCGTTCATCCTCCGTCCAGTCGGCCTGAATGGCTTCACAGTGGCGCAGAATTTCCTGCTCGCTGGGATCGGTGGGACGAGGTCCCAGGTTGTCCATCCGCTCGCGCCGCTCGCGCGAAAAGTGAATGATTCGTGCTTTCGTGTGCCGCATGCCTGTTCTCCCCTGTCCTGCTTCGGCTCTGGGTGCGGATCGAAATGGCCCCAGGTTCCCCGGCAAATACCGGCATGAAACCGGTTCGTGCCGTTTAAGCAATCGATGTGCCGAAATGCCGGCTGGCCTGGCCAAGTCACCCAATATTCAGCAAGGTAGCGCAAAACTGGCCGCCGAGCGACCATGTTTTCCATCGCAAATGAATGGGGTCTGATTTAATAACGACCAGCCAGGCAGCCAAGTTATCACCTACCTTGTCCATCTACCCACGGACGCTCTCAAAGGCCACCGAATAAATGCAGCGGCTATACTGTCACAAATGAGCAGACCCATTTTACTTCTCTGCGGTATGGTTCTGGCCGCTTCATCGGCGGTAGCGCTGGCCGAGCCTCCAGCCGCGACTTACATTTTTCCTGCTGGAGGCCAACGGGGGACGAAGGTCGCGTTCCGCGTAGGCGGGATGTTCCTTTATGAGCAAGCGCCGCTGGAGATGCTCGGACCGGGCATCACGGCAAGTGGTGAAATCAAGCGCACCGAAACAACCTGGTTTGAAGGTCCGCTCATCCGTCAGCCCGCCAGCCAGGCTGCCGAGAACTATCCGAAGGACTACGCTGGCGAGGTGCAAGTTGCCGCGGATGCGGCGCTGGGTTATCGGCGATGGCGAGTCTGGAATGCCCAGGGAGTCACCCCGCTCAATCGTTTCGTCATCGGCGATTTGCCGGAGGTGGTGGAAGACGAGCTGGAAGGGGAGCCGATTCCGGTTGCCGTCACGCTGCCGGTCACGATCAACGGCCGCATCTTTCCCCGCGAAGACGTCGATGTCTGGACCTTTGAAGCGGCAGCCGGTCAGTCGATTACGTGCTCCCTGGCTGCCGCGGAATTCGGTTCGCCGCTGCAAGGGCGGCTGGAGGTCCGCTCCCCCACCGGCAAGCCGCTGGCGGAAACCACCGGCACGCCGGGTGGCGACGTGCGACTGCGGTTCGTCGCGGCAGAAAGTGGGAAGCATGAAGTGCGCATTCACGACATTCAGTTCGGCGGCTTGCAGACGTATGTATATCGGCTGACAGTGACAAACGGACCGTGGCTCGACCGCGTTTATCCGCTTGGCGGGCAGCGGGGAACGGAATTGAAGCTCGAGGGGCTCGGCCAGAATCTGGGCGGGCCGTTGACGGTGAAAATGCCCGATGTTGTTCCAGCTATGTTGCTGCAATCGTTCGACTACGCCGGCCGTGCTCTCAACCCGATTCGCTTTGATGTCGATGAACTGCCGGAGCTGCTGGAAGCCGAGCCGAACAACGTGGTTGGCGCGGCTAAACCCGTCGCTATTCCCGCTGTCGTCAACGGCCGCATCGACCAACCGGGAGACAAGGACACCTGGCAGTTGCCGCTGACCAAAGGGCAAGCCGTGCGCATCGAGTGCCGGGCCGCTTTGCTCGGTTCGCCGCTGGCCGCGGAGCTGGTCCTGCGCGACGAAGCCGGCAAGGAGCTGGCCCGGGCCGATGCACTGGACGCGAGTAACGGCGACCCCGCTTTGAACTTCACCGCGCCGGCGGACGGAAAGTTCATGCTCGAAATCGGCGACAAATTCGCGGCGCGCGGCGGTCGTGGATTTGCCTATCGAATTCGTATAGCCCCACCCAAAAAGACTCCCGATTTTGAGTTGCTCATGCCGGATTCCCTCGCGCTGGATGCCGATGGAGCCAAGAATCTGGAAGTGCAGATCCTCCACAGCGGAGATTTCAAGGGACCGATTACGCTGCACGTCGAGGGCTTGCCCGCGGGGATTACGGCGGAAGATGTCAAGCTTCCCGAGGGAGCGCCTAAAGGCGTGCTCGTTCTCAAATCAGCGCCGAATCCGCCGGTGTCGACCGCGCTATTGAAAGTGACCGGAACGGCCGAGATTGATGCCAAGCCGGTGCAGCGGACCGCCCATGTCGCGTCCGTGCCCGGCGACTGGCCGGTGGAGCAATTGCGATTGGTGACGACGCTCAAGACGCCGTTCAAATTCCGCGGCACTTACGATTTGCGTTTCGCCGCTCGCGGCACGGTGCTCAAAAAGAAGTACTTCATCGAACGGGGCGGCTTTGAGGGGGCGCTGGAAGTTCGTCTGGCGGACAAGCAAGGGCGGCACTTGCAGGGGGTCAGCGGCCCGATCCTCACGATTCCACCAGGAGTGAGCGAATTCGAGTATCCGCTCGCGCTGGCTCCCTGGATGGAGCTCAGCCGCACCAGCCGGTCCAACCTGATGCTGACCGGGGAGCTGAAAGACAGCACGGGGGCCATCCACAAAGTCTCGTTCAGCACGCAGGAGCAGAACGAGCAACTGGTGGCGCTGGTCGCCCCCGGCCCCTTGCGGGTCGTGACGGACCAAAAGTCTTTCACCGCGGTCCCCAGCAGCGAGGTGGTCGTGGAGATTCAACTGAAGCGGGACCGCAGCATCACGTCCCCCGTCAAGCTGGAGTTGATCGTCCCCAAGCACGTCCGCGACGTTTCCGCGGAGCCGGTCACATTACCCGCGGGCACCGACAGCGGCCAGCTTCGCCTCCGCCTGGGCGCATCCCCCGGCCCCTTCAACCTGCCGCTGCGAATTCGTGCCATCGCCGAGAGGGAGGGTGCGCCGATTATCGGCGAGACAGGAATCGAACTCACGCCTTAGCGTGAAGAAAATGAGCCAGCGCTATTCTTCGTCTGCCTCATTGTCGTGCGAGATGACCTGGTCAATCTTGATGCCCAGGGCGTGGGTCTTGTTCCGCAGGCTGCCGCGCGTGATGCCGAGGATTTTGGCGGCTCGTGATTGATTGCCGCCGGTGGTCTGCAAAACACGCATCACCACGTAGCGCTCCATGAACTCAATCGCCTCGGCATACAGGTCCTGGCTCGTCGCCAGCTTCCCTTCGAGAAAGCTCTTGAGATCATACGCGGCGCTGGAACTATCGCCTTCCTTGCTCGCGGAAGCCCCCTCCACTCTCGGCGGTAACTGGAGGACCTCCTCGGGAAGAAAATCGGGGACCAAAATTGGCCCAGTCAGGCTGAGCAGCGCCTTGCGGAGCACGCCTTGCAACTCACGGATGTTGCCGGGCCAGGAGTATTCAAGCAGGATTCTCATGGCGTCGGGCGATACCCGCTGCAGGTTCTTTCCCAGCTCGGCGGAATAGCGCTGCAAAAGTGCCTCGATCAACAGCAGCAGGTCGTCCCCGCGATCCCGCAGCGGCGGCAGCTTGATGGTGTAGCCGTTCAGTCGATAGTAGAGGTCGGGGCGGAAGGTTCCCTCCTCGGTCATCGCCTCCAGGTTGCGATTGGTGGCCGTGATGATGCGGACATCGGTCTGGATGGTCGTATTGCCGCCGACCCGCTCGAACCGCTGCTCCTGCAAGAGCCGCAGCAGCTTGGCCTGGACGAGCGGCGACATGTCGCCGATTTCGTCGAGGAAAATTGTGCCCCCGTTGCACTGCTCGAACTTGCCGATGCGGCGGTGGTCCGCGCCGGTGAACGAGCCCTTTTCGTGGCCGAAAAGTTCGCTTTCCAGCAAGGCGTCCGGCAGCGCCGCGCAGTTCACGGCCAGGAACGGCTTCCCGCGGCGCGGGCTGTGCTGATAAATGGCCCGGGCGATGAGCTCTTTGCCCGTGCCGCTTTCGCCGCGGATGAGCACCGTCACCGTCTGCGGCGCTACCCGGCCGATGGCCTTGTAAACCTCCAGCATCAAGCGGCTGCGGCCGATCAGTTGGTGGTCGCCGCCGACAACGCCCGTGGTTTCCGGCACTTCCACCGGGATGGCGGTGAGCCGCCGGATATCGAACGCCTGTCCCACCAGATGCTTGATGCGGGCCACGTCGAGCGGCTTGAGGAGATAATCGAAGGCCCCGAGTTTCATGGCCTCAATGGCCGTCTCGCTCTCGCCACCGGCGGTGATGAAAATCACGGGCACGTTTTGGTCCACTTCGCGGATCTGGGCGAAGAGCTCCAGCCCCGTGATTTCCGGCAGCATAATGTCCAGCAGCAGGACGTCCGGCTTATGCGAGCGAAGCAGCTTCAGTCCTTCATTCGCGGTGGCAGCAGCCAGGATCTCGACGTCGGCCCCTTTGAAGGCGGCCTTGATCAGGAGAACCACGCTGCGATCGTCGTCAACAACCAGAATCTTGGACATAGGTGGGGTGAATTGCACAACGGGTACGGATGGCACTGACTGTTTAGAATACAGCACCAGTGAGTTTTGTGCGAGAATGAGGCAGGAAGTTGGCGCGGATTCGGCCAGCCTGAACGGACAATGGCCAGATTAACGTCCGCTAGCTGTGAAGAACTCCGGATCCTTCCAGTGGTAACGTTGGCACTGGAGTTGCTTCTGCGTCGTAGGCTTCAGCCCGCTTCGCGGCACCTTTTTCAAGGAAATTCTCCATGCCAACACAACTGTTGTCGCCTCCCGCGATCGAAACCTCGGACAATGAACAACTTGCGCGGCGCGTGCGGAATTTCATCCTGGCTCGCATCCTGCCGGCGGCGAATTTTGTCGAGGTGGACGCCTACGACGGAATTGTAACATTGACCGGACGGGTGGGCACTTTTTACCAGAAGCAGCTCTGGCTGAACGGCGCGCAGCGCGTCGCCGGTGTCCGCCGCGTGATTGATGAGATTGAAGTTGCCCCGTTCCGGGCCAAATAGTTTCGATTCTGGAACACGGCGGCCCCAAAACGGACGAGCCATAAGTGACTCGTCCGTTTTTGTTTGCGCTTCACATCCGCCCGCTACGAGCAGCCCATGCTGTTGCCGCAATTATGGCACAGGTAGCAGTTGCCGTTGCGGACGGTGATGCTCCCACAGTTGTCACAGCTCGGGGCGTCGAGTTGGAACTTGGCGAACTGGTCGTTGCGGCCAGAAGTCTTGCCGCTGGCGTCGAGCTTCATCGCCACTCCCGCCCGCTCCAGCATGTCCGCATCGAACCGCTTGGCGCCGTTGCCGTTACCATTGGAGTGGGAGCCGTTGGTGCCGTTGCCATTGGCAACGGTCGGTCCCTCGCTGGCGATTCGGGTTGGTGTGGAAGCGGGCGATACAGCCGAACCAGAAGCAGCAGTCGTTCCTTGACCAACCGACTGCCCGCCAGCCTTCTTGGCGACGGGCAACCTCTGTGAGTCAACATCGTCATCCGAGCTCGCGGGAGTCTTTCCCGGCATGATGCCGCTATTGGCCTCCTTGTAGCCCGCCAGGAACTGCACTCCCATCCAGCGGAAGATGTAATCCACCACGCTCTTGGCGATGCGAATATCGGGATTCGTGGTGTGCCCCATCGGCTCGAAACGCATGTGCGAGAACTTGTTGACCAGGGCCTCCAGCGGCACGCCATACTGCAAGCTGATGGAGATGGCGGTGCCGAAAGCGTCCATCAATCCGCCGATGGTGGAACCTTCCTTGGCCATGGTGATGAACAACTCGCCGGGGCGGCCGTCCGGGTAAAGGCCGACGTTGATATACCCCTCGTGACCACCGACGTTGAACTTGTGCGTCAACGAGTGGCGGGTATCCGGCAGGTGCTCGCGCCGTGGACGCGAAGCCTTTTCATCCTTCTCCTTGGCCTTACCGGCGTCGGACTGGGTGTTGAGCGGCTGGCTCTGCTTGCTGCCATCGCGATAGATCGCGAGGGCTTTGATGCCGAGCTTCCAACCCCAGGCGTAAGCGTCGGCGATGTCGGCCGGCGTCACGTCGGCGGGCATGTTCACCGTCTTGCTGATCGCCCCGGAAAGGAACGGCTGGGCGGCGGCCATCATCCGGCAGTGAGCCCGCCAGCCGATCGTCCGGATGCCGTTGGCTGGCTTGAAGGCACAGTCGAAGACCGACAGGTGCTCGTCGGCGAGCGCCGGCGCGCCTTCAATCGTGTCATTCTTATCGACGTACTTGATAATCGCCTGAATCTGCGGCTCGTCGTAGCCGAGCTTGGCGAGGGCCAGGGGGACCGTGCCGTTGACGATCTTCAAACTGCCGCCGCCGGCCAGCGTCTTGTACTTCACCAAGGCAATATCCGGCTCGATGCCCGTCGTATCGCAGTCCATCATGAAGCTGATGGTTCCGGTCGGGGCCAGCACGGTTGCCTGGGCATTGCGATAGCCGACCTTTTTGCCAAGGGCCAGGACCTGCTCCCACAAGGCGCGGGAGGCATCCTTCAGATACTGCGGCCCGGCGTTGTTGATCTCCTCCACCGCATCGCGATGCATTTGCATCACGCGAAGCATCGGCTCGCGGTTCTGAGCGAACCCTTCAAACGGGCCGACGACTGCCGCCATCTCGGCGCTGGCCAGGTTGGCCGCCCCGTGGAGCAGAGCCGTGATGGAGCCGCAGAGGCCGTAGGCACCTTCGGAGTCGTAGGCATTTCCCTCGGACATGATCAGACTGCCGAGGTTGGAATAGCCCAAGCCAAGCGGCCGGAACATGTGGCTGTTCTTGCAAATCTGGGCGGTCGGATAGCTGGCGTGGTCCACCAGGATTTCCTGGGCGATGAAGTACAGTCGGCAGGCGGCTTTGAATCGCTCGTGGTCGAACGTGCCATCCGGCTGGCGGAACTTCATCAGGTTGATGCTCGCCAGGTTGCAGGCGGTGTCGTCCAGGAACATGTACTCGCTGCACGGGTTGCTGGCGTTGATCCGCCCGCTGTTGGGGCAGGTGTGCCACTTGTTGATGGTGGTGTCGTACTGCACGCCGGGGTCGCCGCAGTGCCAGGCGCAATCGGCCATGCGACCCAAGAGGAACCTGGCGTCGTAAGCCGGCCCTTCGGTCTTGCCATCAGTAATCCAGTGGGTCTGCCATTTGCCGTTGTTTTCGACGGCCGCCATGAACTCGTCGGTGACCCGGACGGATAGATTGGCGTTCTGGAAGAGGATGCTGCTGTAGGCTTCGCCGTTGAAGTTGGCCTCGTAGCCCCCCTTCTCAATCAGGCAGTGGGCCTTCTTCTCTTCCTTCCACTTGCACTCGATGAATTCCAAAATGTCCGGATGCCAGATTTTCAGCGACTGCATCTTGGCGGCCCGGCGAGTTTTGCCGCCGCTCTTCACCACCGCGGCAATCTGGTCGTAGACCCGCATGAACGAAAGCGGGCCCGACGGTTTGCCGCCGCCGGAAAGCTTCTCGCGGTGCGAGCGAAGCGTCGAGAGGTCCGTCCCCGTGCCGCTGCCGAACTTGAAGAGCATCGCCTCGCTGGTGGCGAGACGCATGATGGCTTCCATGTTGTCGCTGACGCTCTGGATGAAGCAAGCCGAGCCCTGCGGGAACTCGTAGGGGTTCTCCGGCTGCTCGACGTCCATCGTTTCGGGGTTCCAGCGCCAGTTGCACTTGCTGCCGGTCACGCCGTATTGATGGTAGAGGCCGACGTTGAACCAGACCGGCGAATTAAAGGCCCCGTGCTGGTTGAGGCAGAGCCAGGTCAGCTCACGATAGAAGCTCTCGCCGTCCTCCGGGCTGGCGAAGTAACCGTCCTCGATGCCCCAATCGGCGATGGTCCGCGTGACGCGATGGATGAGCTGCTTGACGCTCCGCTCCCGCTCGGCTGTCCCGTTTTCACCGTAGAAATATTTGCTGACAATGACGTTGGTGGCAAGCTGCGTCCAGCCGGCGGGGATTTCGACGTCCTGCTGCTCGAACATCAGCTTGCCGCTCTCGTCCTTGATCTGGGCGCTGCGGAGCTCCCAGTTGACGCTGTCGAACGGGTCCGCCAGATTCTCCGGGCAGAATTGCGGCTCGACGCGGAGCCCCTTGGCGAGTTCGCGGATCGGATCGACTTTGGGGAGGGGGCGAGTGGGCGCCACACGGGAACGAGGGGAGGAAACGCTGGACATGTCATCAGCTCCTTCTTGGTTGTGAGAGTCCGCCGACGTGAATAGGCGGAGCTGCCTCATGCAATTATACTATACAATAAACCACTGTACAACATCGGGCCCGGAAGCGGGCGGGAATGAAGAAATCTCCATGAAAAGTGTGCCAATAGACGGCGCACGTTCTGGGGTGATCACCCTCCGTGGTACACCATATATTGTAGGTGCGGCATTCCGCTGCCACAACCTTTAGTGCGGGGGGTCAGTTTACCGAACTTTTTTGGAGAGTCAACTAATGGTGAAAAGATTGTTCTAAAACAATGGTGTACAAGGAGTTGCGGCGAGGCATGAAGAAAAGGGTTCCAAGCGTGGGAAGCAATTGTGAAGGCGCAAAGCTTTTGGACACTTGGACTTAGGAAAATCACGGCCCACCGGTGCTCGCCGCGAAATATTTTTGGATGTCGTTTTTGGCCGGAAAATGGGCGCGTTTGAAACGAGCAAAGCCGCCGACTAGTGGAAAGAATGTCGCTGAACATGATCCTGCCCCGAGATTTCTACGACCGCCCCTCCGCCAAAGTGGCCAGACATCTTTTGGGGAAAATACTCGGGCGGGAAACGCCCGCGGGAAAATGCGGCGGGCGGATTGTCGAGGTGGAAGCCTACGAGGGTTTGGCGGACTCCGCCGCCCACTCTTATCGCGGCAAGACGCCCCGCAATGCTTCGATGTTCGGTCCGCCGGGACATGCCTACGTCTACACCATTCACTCCCGCTGGTGCTTCAACGCCGTGACCGAGCCGGAAGGAGTGCCGACCGCCGTGCTGATTCGCGCGATTGAGCCGCTGTTTGGGCTGGAGCTGATGGCGAAGCGGCGGAGCGAGAGCTTGCTGGCCCGAAGAGCGCGGCTGGGGTCGGGAGTCTTTCGCGGCAACGGTCCAACCATCCTCAAGAAAGATCGACGCGAAAGACTCCCGACCCCCTCGGCTTCCATCTTGTTAAAACCCCGCGATCTCTGCCGCGGCCCCGCCCGCCTCTGCGAAGCCCTCGCCATCATCCGCGACCAAGACGGCTGGGACCTGACCCTCGGCCGCGACCTCTGGATCGAAGACGATCCCGATTTCAAACTCTCCCCGCGCCAAATCATCCGCTCTCCACGCATCGGCATCAGTTCCGCGCAAGAGCGGCTCTTGCGGTTCTCTGTGCGGAACAACCCGTTCGTCAGCGGCAAGCGCCAGTAGGGGTCGGGAAGGGTTTTCGCGGTCAAAGGACTTGGCACTGCAAGTGAACCATTCCCGCGAAAACTCTTCCCGACCCCGTTGGCGTGGCGGACCGGTTCGCACGGATCCCCGTTGGGTCCATTCGAGATCCCGAGCGTTTCGTCGGGCAACGCGAACGGGGTCAGGAGGAGTTTCGCGGCGGCGTCTTTCGAGATCCGAAGTTTGTTGAACGCGAAACACCTCCCGACCCCTACCCTTCGCGCCGTGGCCGTCCGGCAGGGCGAGTCTGAATTTCAATGCCCAGTGCAGCGCCAGTACGCTCCGCCCATTGCGAGTCGCCAAACGGATTTCCGTATGTAACGGACTTTCGCAGGGCTGCGAGTTCGCCCTCCGTTTCCGCCTGGTTGACGTAGTCCAGCCATCGTGAACCGGACGGGACGGGCCAGGGTGACAAGTTGACGTCTGCTCGCTCATTAGTTCGGTGCCACAGGCTCGACCAGCGCCACAGTTCCGCTCGGCTGACAAGATTGGCTCGCAAGGCATTCCGCTCCACGTAGCGGCAGACTTGCCAGAAATGGTCATCATGCTGGACCGGAAACGATTTGAAACGCCCTTGGTACAGAGCGCCGGTGCCGCTCGACTCGTGCCATTTGTGCCAGCGCTGGGCGTGCGTCGTGGTCAGCCATTTCATGTATTCCGACAAATCGCCATCCTCGCGCGGCCACAGCACCAGGTGCCAATGGTTCGGCATGATGCAATAGCTGAGCAGCCGCATGGGGACGCGCGACTGAGCCTCGTGACGCACCTTCAAGAAGGCGGAATAATCCCCATCCGTATCAAACAAGGTACGCCGTGCCGCTGCCCGATTGAGCACGTGAAAGACATAGCCACCCGTCGCCTGGCGAGGTCTTCTGGGCATAGAGATAGGGGTGTTCAGGAAGGGGTCGGGAAGGGTTTTCGCGGTGCAAACGCATGATAACGAAAGAACGTGGCCGCGAAAACTTTTCCCGACCCCGTTGGCGTGGCGGACCGGTTCGTACAAATCTCCCGCGGACTCGTCCTGGATGGGGAGCGTTTCGGCTGGCAGCGCGAACGGGGTCAGGAGGAATTTTCGCGGCAGAGTCTTCCGCGATAAAAAGTCTGTTCAGCGCGAAAACCCCTCCCGACCCCTACTCTCAGCACGCCATGTCTTTCTCTCGCATATCCGACGGCTGTGGGGAATTTGCTCTCGGCGGGAGAACCTGCTGGGCGAGGGCGGCGCCGAGGGTTGCAGTAACGGGTGGCAGGACGACGCCGGCGACCATGAGCCACAGCGGACTGGGGATCCAGTAATTGGAAACGTCCAGCAAGATGAAGATAGCGGCAATGATGGCCCCGTGCATCCAGTACTTGTGGCGGGCGATCAGGCACGCCACCAGTGACCCGGCCAGCGGCCCAAGTCCCCAGGCAATCGCGACGCCCACATGTGCCGCCAAGGGCGTTTTGGCCGCATGAGCCTTGATTGCATCCATGTCATCCATCGTAAGCCCCGGCGGCGGCGGATGGAGTAAATAGCCCGGAATCTCGACCACTCCCACCACAATGCCGCCGACGACCACGCCGACAAAAATGGCAAGGATGCTCCAGAGGATTGGTTTCATGGCGATTTCATTGGTTGAGGTCGGGAAGGGTTTTCGCGGTGCAAACGTATGATAGCCAGAGAACATGTCTGCCAAAACTCTTCCCAATCCCTTGGTTCTGGGCCGGGAAAACTCTCCAAAGTTTTTTCGCAAATGGTCTCTTTTGGATACTGGACATGAGTATAATACACAGCGCCGGGGCGGAGCCCTGCCCGACAGCCGCCAGGAAGGCGATTGCTCCTTGACAATCCGGTTGTATTTAAGAAATTCGTGTAGCACCTCTAATGAGGTCGCTCATCGCTGCGCGGAAGGTTCGTATGCGCAGCAAGACACTTTCTCGCGATGGAACGATGACTTACGTCGCGGCGAATCGACGTAAGTCAAGCTGGCATCTACCGTCCTTCGCGGCGTCAAAGGGGTGTATAAGAAATCGCGAAAATGCAAGCCCCGTGAATAATCGCTGCTTTCGCAACCTTTGTTCCTACAATGACTTGCAGCGATGGTTTTATGCATGTTGCCGCGAAAACGAGGCTCCAAAACCTGAATAATTGTCACCTCTTTTGGGGGGATGTGGCGCATCGGGGCGACGGCTCATCCTAAGGCACTTACGGCGAGTGGAATTGACGTAAGTTGGAGTTCGACAAGTCTATCCATAGTTCAGCTTCGCCTGCGGCTGGCGGCTGATGGGGACGTCGAAGAGGACGGGGCCGGAGTTGGCTTGCCAGGCGGCGGTGATGGAGGAGCAGAGGTCGGCAGGATCTTCGATGCGGCGGGCGGGGACGCCGAGGGAGCGGGCGAGGGAGACGAAGTCGATTTCGGGGGCGACGAGATCCATCCCTTCGAAGTTGCCGGCCTGGGCCTGGGGCAGGTTGAGTCCGCGAGCGCCGATTTTGAGAATCTGATACTGGGCGTTGTTGCAGATGACGAAGACGACCGGGATTTTGTATTTCGCCGCGGTCCAGAGCCCTTGAATGCCGTACATGGCGGCTCCTTCCCCGAGCAGGGCCAGCACCGGGCGGTCCGGCCAGGCGAGCTTGACGCCGATGGAAACGCCGAGTCCCCAGCCAAGTGCCCAGCCGCGATGGCCGAAGTAGCCGGTGGTGTTTTTGAGGACGCCGAGGCGTTCGAAGGTGGTGTTGGTGGTCGTCACCGCCTCTTCGATAACGGCCACGTCGGGGGGCAGGATGTCGGCCAGGGCCCCCATCAGGCCGAGCGGCGTGAGCGGGCGGATGCCGCGTTGGCTTTCCACCTGGGCACGGAATTGTTCGCGGGCGGCAGAGTGCTTCTGCGTCCATTGCACGTGCCGCTGCATGGCCGCGTTTTTCTGCTCGCGGTCCATCAACTGATTGAGTTGGTGAAACAGCTCCAGCAGCGATTCGCGGGTGTCGCCGATGACGCCGACTTCCACCGGATAGTTTTTGCCAAGCTGCCAGGGGTTCTCATCGATTTGCACGAGGCGGATATGCTCGGGAATGGCCCGGCTCGGTTCGAAGTAGACATACTGCCGCAGCAGGTCCATGCCGACGACGAGGAGCACGTCATGCTCCGCCAGCCGCTCGCGGACTTCCGGCGACCAGAGTGGAAGGCCCTGGCCGTTGAGCGGATGGTCGCTGGGAAACGCCAGCCGGCCATGCGTGGTGCCGGACTCCGTGATGACGGGCGCGCCGAGCAGGTCGGCCACGATGCCGAGCTCCGTCATCGCCCCCCGCTCCGTCACGCGACTGCCGGCGAGGATGGCGGGGTTCTTTGCCAGGGCCAGGACTTCGGCGGCTTTTTGAATGGCTTCCAGTGGCGGGCGGATGCGGGAGTCTGGGAGGCGGATGGGTTCGTTAACCGGCTGAAGCCGGTTACTACCAACTTCCTCCATCTGCACGTCGACGGGAATGGAGAGAAACACCGGCCCAGTCGGCGGCGTGAGGGCGGTCTGCACCGCGCGGCGGATGGCAGAAGGCAGGTCCTCCACCCGCTCCACTTCCGCGGCCCATTTGGTCCAGGGACGAGCCACGGCGACCATGTCACCCCACAGAATGGGCTCTTCGAACCGCAGTCGGCGGTCCTGCTGGCCGGCAGTGACCAGCAAGGGCGTCCCCTCGCGGTAGGCGTTGTAGAGCATCCCCATCGCGTTCCCGAGGCCGCAACTGATATGCAGGTTGACGACGCCGAGCGAGCCCGAGGCCATCGCAAAACCATCCGCCATCGCCATCACCGGCACTTCCTGCAACCCCAGGATGTAACGAATGCGGCGGTCCGTCACCAGCGCGTCATTTAGCGGCAACTCCGTCGTACCGGGGTTGCCGAAGATGTGCTTCACGCCGAAGTCGGCGAGAAGGTCGAGGAAGGATTGAATGCCGGTCGATGCCATGCCAGGATTGTAGCCTTGGAGAATGAGCAGGAAACAGGATATGGACCATGGCCGGCTATTCAGGAACTCCCCTCGTCCAGAAACTCGGCATCAAGGAAAGTGCCGCCGTGCTGCTCGTGAGTCCACCGGAGGGCTTTTTGAAAACGCTCGGTCCTTTGCCGGTGGAGGCGGAAATAGTTTCCCCCCGCAGCCGCGAAAAGCTGGATGTGGCGCTCTTGTTTGTGCTCTCTCGGAAGAAGTTGGAGCAGGAGTTTGCCCGATTGGCGGCCCGGTTGAAACCGGCGGGTGGGCTGTGGGTTTGCTGGCCGAAGAAGGCGTCGGGAGTGACGACCGATTTGACGGAGGACGTGATTCGTGAAGTCGGCCTGGCAGCCGGTCTTGTCGATAATAAGGTCTGTGCGGTGGATGAAACGTGGTCCGGTCTGCGGTTCGTGATTCGACTGGCCGACCGGAAGAAATGACCGCTCGCTTGACGCACCCCCCAGCCGCAATTAGTCTGAAGGTTACGCACCACCGCGAATTCCACGAGAGATTGGCATGTCCACCGCCCCCACCACGCCGGAAGCTCCGAAGCCGAAAAAGCCGGGGACGAATGTCTATACCGTGATGCTGGGACTTTCTCTGCTCGCCATCTGCCTGGCCTGCGTGTTCCTGTTCCTGGAATGGAACAGCTACAACCGGGAGATCATTCCCGGCAAGCCGCTCTTCTAAGTCGGCACGGCGGCAGCAGCATATTGTGCGGCGTGAGGTAGAGGGTACAACGTAGTTGTCGTTGACGATCCCTCCACCATGAGACGGCTCCCGCCATGCGCACCTTCCTTCTGCTCTCGTTTCTGACCCTCGCTGTTTCTCCTCTCGCCTTAGCAGCAGAGCCCTACCAGGTTTCCGAGGACGAAAAGGAAATCACGCTCAGTACGCCAGAGTTGAGCGCCAAGATTCATAAAAAGGGCTACGTCACCGGCATTGCCGCCCAGACGTTCGTGGATAAGAAGACGGGCTTCAAGGACGCCGGCTATGGGCTCGACATTGTCGACTGGATCATGGAGCCAGGGAGCGATGAGAAGTACCGCGACGAATTGCCCAAGGAGATGGTCTATCAGTTCGGCAACGACTACCACGGCAAAGGGCAAAAGCGTTCGATTGAGGGACCGCAGATTTGCACCCAGGCCAAAGAGCTGTCTCCGGTCGTCATCAAGGGGAAGGACTTCGTCGCTATCCGCCAGTCGTACAAATACAAAACGGCAGCCCCCGGCAAAAAGACCGGCAGCATCTGGACGCAGCACCTGGTCTTTCCAGCCGGCAAGCGCTACTTCGTGTCCAGCGACCGAATTGACGCCGTCAACGACAGCCCGGCGATGTTCCTGCGGATCGATATGCCGGGCCACATCAAGCACAAGGAAGGAGACACGTTTAGCGAAATCTATCTCTCCTACTTCGGCGACAAGGGACGTATCCCTGCCAAGGAATTCCTTACCAACTTTGCCCCCGACGAGAAATACAACTATCGCCGCGACCGCCTGGAAAAAGCCGGCCAGAAGCTCCCCAGCCGCATCATCCGCGGCTATCGGCTGCGAGATGCGGCGACCGGAAAGGACGGCCCGTGGCTGCTGGGGATGACGCTCGACCCGGCCATCGTCAGTGAAGGCTGGTGCCACCAGCGGGGCTACGTCTGCATGATTGAAGAATTCGGCGAAGTCCCCATCAAGTCCGGCCAGCACTTCTCCGCCGCCTTCATCGTCGGCTTCTTTGATTCGATTGAAGAAGCGGAAAAGGTGTATGACGAGCACAAGGGAGCGAAGGAGGTGCAGGTCGACGAGCAGGGGTGGAAACTGGTCAAATGACGAATTCCGAATGGCGAATGACGAACTAAAAGAAGTCAAATCCAGGAACTCACATGCTGTTGTTTGACGCCCATCTTGACCTCTCCATGAACGCCCTGGAGTGGAACCGCGATTTGACGCGGCCGCTGGAGGAAGTGCGCCGCCGCGAGAAGGGGAAGACCGATAAGGTGGACCGCGGCGTGGGCGTCTGCACGCTGCCGGAGATGCGAAAGGGAGAAATTGGCATCTGCATCGCCACCCAGATTGGTCGCTACGTCGCCGAGGGGAACCCGCTGCCGGGGTGGCACTCGCCGGAGATTGCCTGGGCCCAGACGCAGGGGCAACTCGCCTGGTACAAGGCGATGGAGGACGCCGGAGAGATGGTGCAGATCTTCACAAAAACTGACCTGCAGAAGCACGTCAAGCTGTGGCAGGACGATCCGTCCGAGCGTGCCCCCATCGGCTTCATCTTGTCGCTGGAGGGGGCCGACTCCATCGTCAATCTCAACTACATGGAGAAGGCGTACGCCCGCGGCCTGCGGGCGATTGAGCCGGCACATTATGGGCCGGGCCGATACAGCCCCGGCACGGGAATGGAAGGTGGCCTGACGCCGGCGGGGCGGGAGCTGGTGAAGGAGATGGCTCGCATCGGCATCGCCCTCGACGTGACGCACCTGACCGACGATGCCTTCTGGGAGTCGCTCGACCTCTACATCGGCCCCGTCTGGGCCAGCCACAACAACTGCCGGGCCCTGGTCCCGCACCAACGGCAGTTTAGCGACGAGCAGTTGCGAGAGCTGATCCGCCGCGATGCCGTCATCGGGGCCGCCTTCGACGCCTGGATGATGGTCCCGGGCTGGATAAGGGGAAAGACAACGCCGCAGGACACGGGCGTGATGATTTCCCACGCCGCCGATCACATCGACCACATCTGCCAGCTCGCCGGCAGCGCCCGGCACTGCGGCATCGGCAGTGACCTGGACGGCGGGTATGGCACGGAGCAGACGCCGGGGGATCTCGATTCCATTGCCGATTTACAATCTCTGGCGGGCATTCTGGCCCGCCGCGGCTACAGCGAGACCGACGTCGCTGGTATCATGCATGGGAACTGGATTCGTAAGCTGAATGAAGCGTTGCCGGCGTGAGATGACCCCATGAAACTCGCCAAGTACATGCTCCCCGCTGGCCGGCCTGGCGTCGGCCGCATTGAGGGGGATGATTTGCTCCCCCTGGATCTCGCCAAGGGGCAGTACCGCAGCCTGTTTGAGATTCTCGAGGCCGACAACGCCTACGAGGCCGCGGACTTTCTCACGCAGGTGGGCGTGCATATTCCGCTCAGCCACGTGACGCTCCTGCCGCCGATTGATAACCAGGAAGTCTGGGCCGCCGGCGTGACCTACAAGCGTAGCCGGGCGGCCCGGATGGAAGAATCGGAATCGGCGGCTTCGTGCTATGACCGCGTTTATGCGTCGCCGCGGCCGGAGCTGTTTTTCAAGGCCTCGCCCCACCGCGTCTCCGGCCACGGCCAGCCCCTTCGCATCCGCAAAGACAGCGAGTGGAACGTCCCCGAGCCGGAGATGACGCTCGTCCTAAACTCCAAGTTGCAGCTCGTCGGTTTCACCATCGGCAACGACATGAGCAGCCGCGATATTGAAGGGGACAACCCGCTCTACCTGCCGCAGGCCAAGGTCTACAACCAGTGCTGCGGCCTGGGCCCATGGATCACGCTGCCGGTCGGGATGCCGGCCCGCGAGGCGACGAGCATCCACCTCGTCATCCGCCGCGGCCGGCGCGAGGAGTTTCGCGGCACGACCGGGATCGACCAGATGGCCCGCTCCTACGAAAACCTCATCGGCTGGCTAGGGCGAGACAACTCCTTCCCCACCGGCGCATTCCTCCTCACCGGCACCGGCATCGTCCCGGACAGCAGCTTTACCCTCCAGCCCGGCGACGAAGTCGAAATCAGCATCGACGGGATAGGCACGCTGGTGAATCCGATTGTGCAGGGATAGCGTCGTGAACGGGGTCGGGAGGGTTTTTCGCGGCCCACGACCCTTGGTTGGCCTTACGCAATCTCCGCGAAAACTCCTCCCGACCCCTTCTTGCCACCATGCCCATTCAGCCCGTCCTTATCAACGGTTCCTGGCGCCCCGCCAGTGCCTCCTCCACCTTCCGCGGCGAAAACCCTGCAACCACGGAGCCTCTACCGGAGGAGTACCCAGTTTCCACCTGGCAGGACTGCGATGCCGCGCTTGCCGCTGCGGTGGAGGCCGCGGCGGAAATGAGATCGCTTGATGGCGAGAAGATTGCCGCGTTCCTCGAGTCCTTCGCGGCGAAGATTGAAGGCCGCAAGGACGACCTGGTGAAGCTTGCCAATCTGGAAACGGCCCTCCCCGTATCGCCCCGCCTGGCCGATGGCGAGTTGCCACGGACGACCAATCAGCTTCGGCAGGCGGCAGCAGCGGCGAGGGACGGCTCGTGGGCCGCGCCGACGATTGATACCAAGCAGAACATCCGCAGCATGTTGGAGCCGATTGGTCCGGTCATCGTTTTCGGCCCGAACAATTTTCCCTTCGCGTTCAACAGCGCCTCCGGCGGCGATTTTGCCGCGGCGATCGCGGCTGGCAATCCCGTTATCGCCAAAGCGAACACCTCTCATCCTGGCACGACGAAGCTGATGGCGGAGCTCGCGCATGTCGCCGCGCAAGAGACCGGCATGCCTCCCGCCACGGTGCAGCTCCTCTATCGCACCAGCCATGAAGACGGCGAGCGGCTAGTAAGCGACTTCCGGGTCGGAGCCGTCGGCTACACCGGCAGCCGCAGCGCTGGGCTGAAGCTCAAAGCCGCCGCCGACCGCACGGGCCGGCCGTTTTATGCGGAGCTTTCCAGCGTGAACCCGGTCGTCATCCTCCCCGGCGCACTTGATGAGAAAGCTGATGACATTGCCGGCCAGTTTTCCACAAGCTGCCTGATGGGAACCGGCCAGTTCTGCACCAACCCCGGCCTGGTCGTCATGATCGCCGGGCCTCCGACGGAGAAGTTCATTGCCGTGCTGGTTGAGAAGTTCAAAGCCGCTCCGGTCGGCACGCTCCTCTCCAGCGGAGTCGGCAAGTCCCTGGAAAGAGGTGTTGCGTCCCTGACACAGGCCGGAGCGCAGATTCTCGTCGGCGGCAAAGCGGGCGGGGGCAAGGGACATAGTTTCGCCAACACGCTGCTCCGCGTGAGTGGCGCTGGGTACCTCAAGAATCCCGAAGCACTGCAAGCCGAAGCCTTCGGCAATGCTTCGCTCTTCGTCGTGGCCGAGAACGTTGAAGACGCGGCTCACATCCTGAGCAAGCTGGAAGGGAACCTCACCGGCTGCATCTATTCCCATACGCAAGGAGCCGACGACCCCGCCTACAAGCTCCTTGCCAACATCCTGCGCCAGAAGGTCGGCCGGCTGCTTAACGACAAGATGCCGACCGGCGTGGCGGTCAGCCCCGCGATGAATCACGGCGGACCTTTCCCCGCCACGGGCCACCCCGGTTTCACCGCGGTCGGCATTCCCGCCTCTCTCCGCCGCTTCGCCATGCTCGCCTGCTACGACGGCGTCCGCCAACCTCGCCTCCCCGCGGCCCTCCAGGACAAAAACCCGACGGGCAAACTCTGGCGGCAAGTGGACGGAGAGTGGACCACGCGGGATGTGTAAGCCAAGCCTGTTCGTCATTCACCAGCTACAATGGGATAAGGCACCTGACACCGAGGCGAACCATGACACTTAACGCGCACATCCTTAACGGGAGTATTGTTCTGGACGAACCACAACCCTTGCCGGAAGGTGCAGCGGTGCAAGTAGTGCTCGTTGTGGAGGGTGTCGCTGCCGCTACCTCAGACATTGTCGAGCCACCGACACTTTATGAGCGGCTCGCGCCAGTCATAGGTGCCGTTACCGGACTTCCCTCGGACCTTTCCATTAATCACGACCATTACTTGTACGGCGTTCCCAAGAAGCCATGAAGGCCGTCTTTGCCGATACGGTGTTCTTCGTCGCGCTGCTCAGCGCGGATGACCAGTATCACGACCAAGCCGTCCGCTTGAGCGGCACAACCCGCCATCCGATTCTGACGACCGAATTCGTGCTGCTGGAGGTCGCCAATGCCCTCAGTTCAGCTCTTCGTCGGCAGGGTTTCTCGACTCTTTGGAAACAGTTGCGCTCCGATCCGTTCACTCGAATCGTTTCTGCCACGTCGACACTGTTTACCCGAGGCCACGAGCTTTATGAGAACCGTCCTGACAAGGACTGGTCCCTTACGGACTGCATTTCCTTCGTCGTGATGAAGGCTGAAGGCGTCACCGAAGCGCTCACGGCGGATCATCATTTTGAACAGGCGGGGTTGGTTCGCCTGATGCAATAACGCTTCTCACTTCCCCGGCATCTCCACGACCTCGAACGCCGAGCCCTTCACCTTCCGCAGCTCCTCGTGCAGCGACGGAATGCGTTCATCTGGAGCCGAGGAGAGAGCCCACTCGATGCCGTTGTCGGCGACCATCATGCCGTGCTTCTTCAGTCCCTTGAGGATGGCCTGCACTTCCTTGGAGAAGCCGCGGATGTCGTAGTCGGCTTTGAGTCGCAGGCGCTCGCCCATGCGGGGCAGGTTCTCGTCAGTTTTGCGGCTGGCGAAGTGAGTGGCGGGGGAGACGTAAGCTCGGCGTGAATTCTTGATGGTCACACGCATGGCGTGGTTGACCATCCCCTTCTGCAATTCGTCGTAGCGGATGATGGCCGGAAAGATGGGGAGGCCGGCGGCATCGGTGCTGGTCCAGCCGGCGGGGCGGAGCTTGTTGCTCTTGAGATCGAAGATAGCCGCGCCAGCAGCCTGCCAGCCGGCGTCCGTCTTTTTGAGCTGATAGAACTCGTAGAGCATCATCTTTCCGGGGTCCACGACGATGGCGTGGCGGTCGCCGTTTTCGTTCGCCTTGTCCCGCTGGATATCGTCGAGTGGCGGTGGGGTCTTTACGCCGCGGTCCGTTGTATAGCTCTTGGGCCAGCCTTCAATCGTCACGCCAGCAGGCAGCGGATACGGCCCTTTGTCCGATTCGTCGGGATATTCCACCAGCTTCACTTCGACCAGCTTCTGATTGGAGGGGACCAGGATATACCCCATGTCGCTGTTGCAGCGGAGCGGCTTGTCGTTGCCGATAGAAGCGACGATGGCGTCGGAGTTTTTGTGGAGCGGCCATTTGGAGACGTCGGCGTTCCAGGGGTTGTCCGCGGGGAAAATCTGCATCGCGGAAACGATGGAGTCCGCCTCTTTGGTGTTGAATAGCGTCGGCTTGGCGACCTTGGACGGCGTATCAACGGCCAGAATCACGAGTATTAGCGTCGGCCAAAACATAAACGGCTCCGTATAATGTGGACACTAACCCGAATCGCTAGCGAGGGAGTCCAGTTCCTCCCTCGCTAGCGCATCGGGTTAGTGAAAACCGCCAGCATTATAGCCTCCGCGAAAGCCGCTCTCATTAGCGCCGTCAAATCCCGCGACCAGATTGCGTCGCTCTATCTCGATTCGCTCCCCTATCCGCCGTACCCGGTGCAGGAGGAGGCGCTGCTTACCTACTTCACGGCTGAGCAGGGGGTGCTCGTGTGCGCTCCGACGGGAACCGGCAAAACGATGGTGGCCGAGGCGGCTCTGTTTGAGGCTTTGCACACCCGCACCAAGGCGTACTACACCACGCCGCTGATTGCACTCACCGAGCAGAAGTTCGCGGAGATGCAATCAGCCGCGGCTCGCTGGGGTTTTCATCCGGACGACGTCGGGCTGGTCACCGGCAATCGGCGGGTCAATCCCGATGCGCCGATTCTGGTCGTCGTCGCTGAAATTCTTCTCAACCGATTGCTTCACAAGGAAGCATTCGCGTTTGACGATGTCTCCGCCGTGGTGATGGACGAGTTCCATAATTTCGCTGACGTGGAGCGGGGCATCGTCTGGGAACTGGCGCTTGGGATGTTGCCGCCGCACGTGCGGGTGCTGCTCTTGTCGGCGACGGTCGGCAACGCCTTCGAGTTCCGCCAGTGGCTGCAAATGAGCCACAAGCGGAGCATCGAGCTCGTCGAGGGTCGCGAGCGGAAAGTGCCGCTTCATTTCCAATGGGTCGGCGACTTGCTGCTCAACGAGCAGATTGAAAAGATGGCGGAAGGGAGCGAGGAAGCCCGCTACACGCCGGCACTTATCTTCTGCTTCAACCGGGACCGCTGCTGGGAAGTCGCGGAACAGCTCAAGGGAAAGACACTGCTGGCGGATGGCCAGCAGGGGCGATTGTCCGATGCTCTCGCGGCGCACGACTGGTCGAAAGGAGCGGGGCCGAAGCTCAAGCAGATATTGCAACGGGGCGTCGGCGTGCATCATGCCGGCGTCTTGGCCAAGTACCGCCGCATCGTGGAAGACCTCTTCCAACAGAAGCTCCTGTCCGTTTGCGTCTGCACGGAAACGCTGGCCGCCGGCATCAATCTCCCCGCTCGCAGCGTCGTGCTGCCGACGCTTCTCAAAGGGAAGCCGGGAGAGATGAAGGTCATCGACCCGTCGAGTGCCCATCAGATTTTCGGCCGGGCCGGCCGGCCGCAGTTCGATAAGGAGGGGTTCATTTTCGCACTGGCTCATGAGGACGACGTGAAAATCCTTCGCTGGCGGGAGAAGTTCGACCAGATCCCCGAGGACACCAAAGACCTCGGACTGCTGCGGGCCAAGAAGGACCTCAAGCGCAAGATGCCCTCCCGCCGGCAGACGGAGCAGTACTGGACCGAGGCCAATTTTCAGAAGCTCCGTACCGCCCCGCCGGGCAAGCTCGCCAGCAAAGGGCCCATCCCCTGGCGACTGCTGGCGTACATGCTGGATGTCTCCCCTGAAATCGAGCCGATCCGCAAGCTGGTCTCGCGGCGGCTCATGGAAGGCAAGGGCATCGTCAACGGCCAGCGCGAGCTCGATCAGATGCTGCTGACGCTCTGGGCCGGCGGCTACGTCACGCTCGAACCGCCGCCGCCGGCAGGTCAGGAGTCAGGGGCAGTAACCCGACGCGCCAGCGAGGGACAGCCGGACCAGCCGCGGAAGAAGACAGAGACGGAGCGGCTGATGGAGGCGGCATTGCGGGAGCTTCGCGCTGAGAAGGCCGAAGAAGCTGGTTTGCCTCCCCCCAGTCCCGAGCCCCCAGCTCCAAGCCCCGCGACCTACCACCCCGACCGCGCCATCCCCACGCCCGAACTCGCCAAGCTCCTCCTGCTCCGCGGCGTCAACCCGCTATACGGCCTGTACCTGGTGAACCAGCTCGGAATCGCCGACCGCGAAGAGCGGTTGCAGGCGATTGAGAGCGTACTGGAGATGCCGGGCTCGGTGGCCAAGCATGTGCGCGTTCCTTGGCCGCAGGATTTGCCGCCGGGCCCTCTGGCGGTTACTAAACTGGACCCCAAGCTCCTGCAAATGGGACTGGCCACTCCGCAGGAGCTCGGTGCGGTCCTCTCCGACGATGAAATTCGGGCCCAGCGGGACCTGCCGCCGGAGGAGCGAATCCGCATCCTGACCCTCGCCGACAAGCTGCGCCGGCTGTTCGACGCGGCCTATCCCGGGGTCCATTCGCTGAACACGGTCGCCGTCCGGTGCGCCGGTGAGGTGCTGGAATTTGGCGGCCAGTTCGACAAATACGTCACTGCCCGCGGCCTGCAGAAGCAGGAAGGAATCATCTTCCGCCACCTGTTGCGGCTCATCCTGCTGCTCAAGGAGTTGGCGCAGCTACAGCCGCTGGAAGCTCCGGCAGATACGGTCGCGGTCGATTGGAAAACCGACTTGCTCGAAGTCGCCGACCGTCTCATCGATTGCTGCCGGCGGGTCGACCCGCTCAGTGTCGATAAGGCTCTGGCCGAAGCAGAAAGCGGCTTGTTATAGGGGGGCGAGGTACCGCGTCCAACGGTTCGTAGCCTTTGCTCTCCAATGTCAGCTCTGCTTGGGTTAGGATGAAAAGAGTCGCCCTCTCTTTCCGGACGTTTTTCTCAGCGGAGTATCTCGCGTGGCTATCATTGTCGCCTGCCGCTGCGGACAGGCCTTCGAAGCCGACGCCTGGCTGGCAGGGAAGGTGGTCCAGTGCCCCACCTGTAACAGCCCGATTGCGGTTCCCACGCCAACACCGGAAACTCCCACCGCCCCGCCACCGCGCCCCCGATCCGCCGTCTCCCGCGAAGACAAAGAAGCCACGGAATCGGTCATGATATTTCTGGTGGTGGGGGCAGTGATTCTGGTGGTGGTACTCTGTCTGTCCACGTTCATCTTCGTTTACCTCAAAGGGTCGAACCCCAGCACCTGGTTGGAAAGGTCTCCCGAGAGCGAGCAGCGAGTTTCCGGCGCCACAGCGGCCCCGCAGGCTCCGTCCGCTCCGGCGGCGCCAGCCCCTGCTCCGGTTCCCAGTCTCGTGGCGCCGATCGAACATCCGTCCCCCGTGGCAGGGCTTCCCGACGGCTGGCGTTTATTCGAGCATCCGACGGCCAGGTTCAGCGCGCTACTTCCCGACGCGGTCGATATCATCGAAAGGAAGACGCAAAACCTGGCCGGCGAAAACACTGCCTACATCCTGGCTGCGTCCCAGGGCGACCATGTCTACAAAGCTTCGCGCGAGTTCCGCACCTACAAAATTGACCCCGGGCAAGAAGCGGCCGCGTACGAGGCACTCGTCAGGATGCGGGTCGCTGAAATGGAAGGCGGCACGGTGGAAGGGACCGCCAACGCGATGATCGATGGCCGCCTAGTCTGCGACGCCCGACTTCGCGGAAGCGAAGAAGGCCACGAGTTTCGCACCTATATTCGGCTCATCGCTGCGGACGACTGGGTCTTGGAACTCTCCTGCCGCGTTCCCCTGGGACAAGAACGGCCCGCGGAAATCAAGGCCTTTCTGGGAACCTACCGGCTGGACTAGAACTGCCTGGCTCTCCTCAGATCAAGTCTTGGATCACCTTTCCGTCGCGGCTGAGGTGGATGGGGCGGCCGTCGGCGGTTTGGAGCGTGAGCTGCGGGTCGAGGCCGAGCAGCGTGAACATCGTCGCTGCCAGGTCCGCCGGGGTGACGGCATGCTCGTGGGGACTCTCGCCGGTCTTGTCGCTGGAACCGATGACCTGCCCTCCTTTCACGCCGCCGCCCGCCAGCAGCACGCTAAAGACACGCGGCCAATGGTCGCGCCCCGCTGAAGTATTGAGCTTAGGGGTGCGGCCGAACTCCCCCATGACGACGATCAGCGTGGACTCCAGCAGGCCGCGGTCGTTCAGGTCATCCAGCAGCGCGGAAATCGCCAGGTCAAGCGAGGGAATCAAGCCGACGCCGACCTTCGCCCCGGTGTAGCCCGCCCGCAACTGTGTATCGAGGTTCTGGTGCGTATCCCAGCCGGGATTAGTGACCGTGACAAATGGCACTCCTTGTTCGACCAGACGGCGAGCCAGCAAGCAACTCTGGCCGATGCTCCGCGGGCCGTAGGCGGCGCGGGTCTGTGGTTTCTCTTCGTTCAGATTAAAGGCCCGCTTCGCGCCGGGCGAAGTGAGCAGCCGATAGGCCTGTTCAAATTGCTTGGGAGGAGTTGCCTTGGCGTCTGCCTCCCGGCTGAGGCGGTCGAGAGCCGCCAGGTAGTCGCGGCGGCGGTCAATCCGGTCGGCGGCTGTGCCTGGATAAAAGTCGAGGTCCGGCACTTGAAAATCGCCGCGGGCCGGATCGCTGTTCAAGGAGAACGGCTTGGCGCTCGCGGGAAGATAGCCATTGCCGCCAAGATTGCGGCCGCCGACGCGAAAATCAGGGACGGCAATGTGCGGCGGCAAGACGCCCCCGTCACCTCGCAAGTGCCCCACTACGCTGCCAATGGCCGGGTATTCAATCGCCGGTGACGGAGCATATCCGGTGAGCAGATAATGCGTCCCCAGGTTGTGCTCTCCCAGAGGGGATGTCATGGAGCGGATGATTGCGGCGTGCTCCATCCGCTCCGCCAGCTTCGGCAGATGCTCGCAGATGCGAACATCTCCAGCCGACGTGGGAATGGACGCGAACGGCCCGCGAACTTCCGCGGGGGCGTCCGGCTTGAGGTCGAAAGTTTCCAGATGGCTCGGCCCGCCATCGAGCCAAATGACAATGCACGACTTCGCTTTCCCCTTCGCTGCCTCCTCGCCCTGAGCACTTCGCAATTGCAGCCAGGCCGGCAGCGACAGACCAAGTGCCGAGAGTCCGCCGATGCGAACAAAGTCGCGGCGGGAAACGGAAGCGTGAGGAGTGGTGGCGTGAAACATGGCTGAGTGTCAGTATATCACATCGCAATAATCGGCTACTTCTTGGCAAGCAAATCACGGATTTCGCGGAGGAGCTTCACATCCTCGGGCGTTGCGGGAGCCGGGGTCTCGGCGTTCTTCGTTTCAAAACGCTCGCGGGCCATTTGGATGAGCTTGACCATCATGAAGACGCAGAATGCCAGGATCGTAAAGTCCAGCACTGTTTGCAGGAATGACCCATAGGCGAGAACTGGAACGCCAGCCTTTTGCACAACATCCAGCGACTTCCCTTGCAATTCCGCGGGCAACGGCGAAAGGGGATAAAACAAATCCTTGAAGTTCATCGCCTTGCCCGTCAGCGACATCGTTCTCCCGATCGGAGGGAGCATCACATCGTTCGTCGCCGCGGTCACGATCTTCTGAAAAGCCCCGCCGATGATGACCCCCACCGCCATGTCAATCACATTGCCACGCAGCGCGAAGTCTTTGAATTCTTTGAGCAGGCCCATGATGGATCTCCCTGAAAGGTTGTCAGAATGTTGCGATGATAGGACGAGTGTCCGCCAGCCAGCAAGCTCAGCCGTGCCACCCGTCGATGCTAGCGTCTTGCATTTCGTCTTTGTAGCGCGGGGCGGAGGAGATAGGATGCCCAGCCCTCAGGAACTTTGAAACGGACTTCTATCATGCAGCGGTGGACCTCCTTTACCCTCCGAGCCGGCTTCATCATCGGCTTTCTCATTGTGCTGCCGCTGATGGCGATGCCGAGCGTCGCCGGCTTCTTGGACCGGTTGCTGTACGGCCCGCCGGAAAGCTCCGTGTCTCCCGTGACCAAGACCGACGCGGATTTTGCACCGCGAAAGCAGCCAGAGAAGTCGAAGGCGGATGCATCGCCAGCCGTTTATGAAGCGCCGCTGCCCGAGGAGCTCAACACATCGGGCAATGCAGGAAACTTCCAGCCACCTCCACCGCCGCTTCAGCGAGCGCCGGACTTTTTGTCACGAACCGACAGGCCCGCACCCATCCATGATTCGAATGACCAGGCCGAAGTTGGTCCGCTCGACCAGGCTACCGCTCAGAAAATCGACTCTGTTCGCAGCCGGCTAGAGGAACTCGGGGCCGAGTACGTGCGGCTGGAGATGTCGGAAGACGGCCGGACGTTCCATTGCCTGTGCGACATGCAGCTCGGGGGCGAGACCAAAGAAACCCAGCCGTTTGAGGCCACTCGCCACGACCCGGTAGCGGCTGCCGAGGCCGTGCTGGCAAATGTGGAGGCGTGGCGAAAAGCGGAACGGTCTCCGGCCCGGGCGCCGAAAAGTGGACCGGAGGCGAGGCCGCGGTAGAATGAGGCAAGGAACACCGCTGAGGAGCACCGCTGACGCGCACCCATGAGAAGATTCATCCGCACGCTGTTTTTCGGGTGCCTGGCCATCGTTGTGATTGCCGCGGCCGCGGGAATCTATTGCTACCGCTCGCTCCAGCAGGTCCCGGATTTCTATACGCAGGCCCTCTCCGAACCCGCCGCCGAGCCGGCGAAGGCCGCGAAGGCGGCTTACAAATTCGAGCAAGAAGTCCTGGAGCTGCGAAACGATGTCCGCCGCGAAGGGGACTGGCAGGCGACCTTCACTGCCGAGGAAATCAACGGCTGGCTGGCCACGGACCTGCCGGTCAAGTTTCCCAAGGCGCTCCCCAGCCATGTATCCGACCCCCGCGTTGCCATCAGCCCGGAAATGATCCAGGTGGCCTGCAAGTACGCCGACTCGCAGTTCAATTCCGTCGTCTCCATCGGCGCCGAGCCGAAGATGACCGCCGAGCCCAACGTCATCGCCATCCGCATCAAGCAGGTGCGGGCCGGCGCGCTGCCGGTCCCGCTGGCAAACTTCCTGGAGCAGATTTCCGAGCACACCGCCAAAGCCGGCGTGCCGCTCCGCTGGGGGGAAGACGAGGGAGACCCCGTCGCCTACATCACGCTCCCCATGAACCAGCCGGAGTTCCAAGGCAAGACGCTCCGCGTGGAGACCGTCGAGCTTAAGGACGGGGCGCTAGTGGTGGCGGGGAAGACGAAAGAGGGCTAGGTACTTCGAGACTTTAGTAACTTACGTCAAATAGGTTCGACGTAAGTACTCACGAGTCAACCATCGTCATGAGTCGCCTAGACCCCCCTGGAGGAGCTGTTTTTATTCATGTTTTCGCTCCCGTTTTCACGGCCAAAATGAATAAAAGTGTCGCCGCAAGTACTTGCCATAAAACCGTTTGCAACCCGCCGCTTTTATTCATGGCCCATCTTTTTTGGGCCATTCTTATACACCCCTCTGGCAAGGCGAAGTGCAGTGGTTCTCGGCGCGACTTACGTCAAATCGACTTGACGTAAGTCCCAGTCGCCGTGACGCCAAATTGTCGCGGGGCCTAAACTCCTGGACCCTCCTGGAACGACACGAACCTTCCGCGCAGCGGTGAACCACCTCGCTCGAGGTTCCGCAAGAATTTTTCCATTACAACCAGATTGTCAAGGAGCAATTCGCCATCCTGGCTGGCGTAGCGCAGGGCTCTCCCCCCTGCTTACCTTATTATACTCCTGTCCAGTATCCCAAAGAGGCCCCTTTTCAGAAAATTTCCGGAATTTTTTGCGCGGTGCTTTCCAGGCTTTGTTCAAGTTGCAGGAGAACCTCTTCGACAACCTCTTTCTGCCGCCGCAGCCTTTTCCCGCTCGTTCGGCATTGGTAGCGGACCACCGTTACCCCTGTGCGCTTCTTCGGCGGCTTCCTATCTCTCTGCCGCAGGGCAATTGCGATGTAGACCACGCCGTCGAGCTCCGGGGGTGCGCCGGGGCCCAGGTGTCCGGTGACGGCAGCGGAAAGGTCGGCTTCGGGAGTGCGTTTGAGGACTCGGATGGCCATTTCGCGAGCGACGACCTCGCTGACAGGACCGGGATTTTTAAGCAGCCGGGCGGGGATTCCCAGGTAGGCCTCTTTCGTCGCATTGCGATAGACGACCACGCCGCCGCAGTGATAGTCGGAGATTCCCGGTATCCGCGTCAGCGCTCCGGCCACCAGCCCGCCGGTGCAGCTTTCGGCGAAGACTACTTTGAGGTCCTTCTGCTTCAAGAGCTCGGCGACGCGGCGGACGATGGCGGGGAGGGACATTGTGTAGAGATAGACCGACGTAATGGATACTCCACGCCCACGCAAAGCCGTGGGCGTGCCACCCAGATGCAGGCCGCATTAGAATAGCATCGTGTCCCCTGCCCCAGCCACTGACGCACACCTCGAGAGCCGCCGGATTCTGGATCCGGTGGTGCTGGGAACTTTGTGCGGCCTGGCGTCGTCGGTTCTTTATACCGTTGCCAATGGCTTTCTCAGGGCCCTGACGGAATGCGATCCGGTCTGGGTTTCTGCGGTGAAGACGTTGCCGACGGCGCTCCTCATGGCTCCGTGGATGCTGCACATGCATTTTCGCGGCCAGCGGGCCATTCCGCCGCTGGCGGTGCTGGCGGTCATCGCCCTCGGCGGACTCGCCGGACAGGTTTGCGGCAACATTCCCTTTCAGTGGGCCCTCGGCATTATTGGCGTGGCCCTGACGGTGCCGCTGAACCTGGGGGGAATGATCATCTTCGGCGCGATTTTAGGCCGTGCCTTTCTCAAGGAGGAAGTCACGTTCCGTTCGGTCGTCGCCATGTTAGTGCTCCTCGTCGCGGTGTTCGTTCTCTTCCTGGGAGCCGAGAACGCCCATGAAGCAGTACGTGGAGCAACTCCCGTCGATGCGACAACTCCCTCCCAGCCCCACTTTCTGGAGCTCGCCGGCGGAGTGGCGGCGGCGTGCCTCTGCGGCCTGGCCTATGCCGTCCTGAACACCGTGAACCGCTACTACGTCACCCGCGGCCATTCGCTGCCGGCCACGTTGTTCACGGTTTCCATCGTGGGCATGCTCAGCCTGGGGAGCATCAGCCTGTGGCGGATTGGCGTGGGCGGGATGCTGGCCACCACGCCGCACAACCTGTGGCTCATGCTGCTGGCCGGAGTCTGCAACGCGGCTGCGTTCGTGGCTCTGACAAAATCGCTCCAGCTCACCAGCCTGGTCTTCGTCAACGCGATCAATGCGACCCAGGCCACGCTAGCGGCCCTGATGGGGGTCTTCTTCTTCCAGGAGCCGCCCTCGCCGTGGCTGCTCACCGGCGTGGGACTGACGATCGTCGGCCTGCTGCTGATGCGGAAACGCCGCCCGCCCGCCGATCGGGTCGCGGCTGAGATTCAGGAAGAGCCGTAGCTACAGCAGCTCTTTGATCGGCTCCCCTTCGGTCAGTGGCGTGGGGCGGCCGTCGGCAGTCAGGTAAGTATGGCGGCGGGGGTCGTAGCCGAGGGCGGCGAAGATGGTGGCGTGGATGTCGGCGGGGGTGACGGGGCGGACGTGGGGATAGGCCCCTTGCTTGTCGGACTGGCCGACGACCTGTCCGCCGCGGATGCCGCCGCCGGCCAGGACCATCGAATAACAACCGGGCCAGTGGTCGCGCCCGGCATCGCGGTTGATTTTCGGCGTGCGGCCGAAATCTCCCATCCAAACCACGAGTGTGGAATCAAGCAGGCCCCGCTCCACCAGGTCTTCGAGCAGCGCGGCGTAAGCGGTCTCCATCGGTGGCACCAGGTTCTTCTTCAGCCGCGGAAAATTTTCCTTGTGGGTATCCCAGATGATGCTGCGGCCGTTGACGGTGGTGACAAACCGCGAGCCGCTTTCCACCAGGCGGCGGGCGAGCAAGTGCGATTGGCCCCACTGGTGGCGGCCATACCTCTCGCGAATTTTCGTGGGCTCTTGCGAGAGGTCGAAGGCTTTGGCGGCGTCGCCGGTGGCAATCATCTGGGCCGCCTGCGAGCCGCGGGCATCGAGGTCCGCCGCGGAGGGGCTGGCGATGGACTGGGCCGCGGAGCCGAGCCGCGCGAGGAGCTGCCGCCGCTCTCCCAGCCGCTCCGCCGTCAGACCTTCTTCCAGCCGCAGGTTGCGGACGCGGAAGTCGGCGGCATTGGGATCGGCGTCGAGGACGAAGGGGTCGTGCTTGATGCCGAGGCAGCCGCCGTACTGGCCGGGGGTGAGATAGACGGTGCTGTCGCAGTGAGGATACGGAGTGATGACGTATGGCGGCACCGTTCCGCTGAAGCCGTCGCGCTGCGCGAGCCAGCCGACGAGTGTGCCGACGCTGGGATAGTCGGTGGGGCTGGGGGTGATGGTGGTGCTGTCGATGGGGTAAGGGCGGCCGACGACGGAGTTGTACATTCCGGCGTTGTGGCTGCTTTGCTTGTGATGCACGGAGCGGACGATGGCCAGCCGGTCCATCCGCTCGGCCATCCGCGGCAGCAATTCACTGATCTGAATCCCGGGGACGCGGGTGCTGATGGGAGAGAACTCGCCCCGAATGGTATCTCCCGCCGCCGGCTTGGGATCCCACAAATCAATGTGGCTCGGCCCGCCGCAATTGAAAATCAGAATGACCGACTTCGCCTTCCCCGCCCCCTTCGGCTGAGCGGCGAGCGCCTGCGCCCAGCTCCCCCACAACGATCCGACAGCCGCGGCTGTGGAAGCATGGAGGAAGAAGCGGCGGGAGGTAGGCAGGACCATCACTGGCTCCCCATCAAGGCGGGAAAACAAGCGGCCCATCCATCTACAGCCGCTTATCTTTGTTTATGGTAGCCGAGCGGCGAAAGAGAAGCCAGATGGAAGGGAGTATGAGAGTTTCCTAGCGCCTGCCTGATAGAATGAGACTATGAAGTACAGCCTGCGGAGCCTGAAGGAATGACTGCCGAGCCAAAACTACGCTGGTTTCAATTCAGCCTACTGCGATTTTTCGTTGGCGTCACTGTGCTGGCGCTCGCGCTGGGCTGCTATGTGGTAGTCATCTTGCCGATCTATCGCATGCTCCGAGAGTTTGGACTGCTGCACTAACGCCCGGTTCATCCCCATGAAATTCTCCATCCGCGACCTGCTGCTCGTGACGGTGATCGTGGCACTGGCCATGGGGTGGTGGGTGGATAGGTCGTCCCTCGCAAAGCAGATTCCGAACCCGTTCGATCAGCGGCTTTCACCAGACAGCGGATTCATTGAGCTGTACAATCTGTGGGCACCCGCCCCAAATCCGCCCACGGAATAGGCAGAAAATCCAAACGGTATCACGACCGCTACGCCGCTTGCGTTGACCCTCTTTCCCACCCTTTGCTATACTCTTCATCTCTCCCTATGCCAAAGGAGCTCGCCCTTTTCCACTCCATGAGAGGATGATCATGACCGCCACCACTGCCGCGGGAATCAAGGACAACATCACCCAGTGCATCGGCAACACGCCGCTGGTCAAGCTGCGGAAAATCACGGACGGGTGCGTGGCCAGCGTGGTGGTCAAGATGGAGAACCTGAACCCGCTGTGGAGCGTCAAGGACCGCATCGGCAAGGCGATGATCGACGCGGCCGAGCGGGACGGCAAGATCAAGCCCGGCACCGTCATCATCGAGCCCACCAGCGGCAACACGGGGATTGGCCTGGCGTATGTCTGCGCGGCACGCGGCTATAAGCTCGCGGTGACGATGCCCGAGAGCATGACCATCGAGCGCCGCCGCCTGCTCCGGGCGCTGGGGGCGGAAGTGATCCTCACGCCGGCCGCGGACGGAATGAAGGGAGCCATCGCGCGGGCCGAGCAGCTCGTGGCGGAAAAGCCGGAAACCTATTTCATGCCGCAGCAGTTCAAGAATCCGGCCAATCCGGAAGTTCATCGCAAGACCACGGCGGAGGAGATTTGGAAAGACACCGAAGGCAAGGTGGATATCCTGATCTCCGGCGTCGGCACCGGCGGCACCATCACCGGCGTCTCGGAAGTGATCAAGGCTCGCAAGCCGAGCTTCAAGGCCATCGCCGTCGAGCCGGCCAACAGCCCGGTCATCACGCAGAAGCGGGAAGGCAAGCCCTTGCAGCCGGGGCGGCATACGATTCAGGGAATCGGCGCGGGCTTCATTCCCGACATCCTTAACGTCAGCATCATCGACGAAGTGATTCAAGTGAAGGACGAGGACGCCGCCGCCACGGCCCGCATCCTGTCCACCAAGGAAGGCATCTTCTGCGGCATCAGCTCCGGGGCGGCTGCCTGGGCCGGTTTGCAGGTCGCCAAACGGCCGGAAAACGCCGGAAAACTGATCGTGGTGGTGCTGCCGGACCTGGGCGAACGCTATCTATCGACGCAGCTTTATCCGGAATAGAAGAAAGAAGCCTCGCGGGGAAGCAACCTTCCGTTTGCCAGGTGCGTAGTTAGCCTCATATGATCTCGCGCTCCTCGCTGGCGACTGCTCTTGTCTTCGCCGCCCTCATTGCGGCTGGCTGCGGCCCGACGCCTCCTGTCGTCACCACCAAGCCCACGCTTCCAGGGGTGCCCACGCCTGGTCCCGGAGCCGGCGCAGCCGCCCCCCGCAGCCCGCAAGCCGCGACGATCAAGTTCACCGATGTCACCGCCTCGGCCGGGATCGATTTCACGTACAAGAACGACAATCAGAAATTGAACCGTGCGATTGTGGAGTCCGTCGGCAGCGGGCAAGGGATGTTCGATTTTGACCGGGACGGCCTGCTCGATCTGCTGCATGTCGGCGGTGGCTTCTATCGCGGTCCGCAGAACAAGGAGATGGGGGGACACCCCAGCGTGCTCTACCGCAACCGCGGAAACTGGACGTTTGACGACATCTCCCAGGCGGCCGGGGGCTGGGAAGGGGATCTCTTCAAGCACGGCTGCACCGCCGCGGACTATGACAACGACGGCTTTCAGGATGTCCTCATCTGTGGCTTTGGCGGGGTCCAACTGTGGAGGAACATGGGGGACGGAACTTTTGCGGAAGGGCACGCCGCCGCGCAGCTCACCGACACGTTGTGGAGCACCTCCGGCGCCTTCGGCGATTTCAACCAGGACGGCTTCCTGGACTTCTATGTTGCCCACTACGTCGACTGGTCGTTCAAGAATAACCCTGACTGTCGGATTAAGGGCCCCAAGAATCTCAAGGATACGTGTCCCCCCAAGCAGTTCAAGGGTCTGCCGGACACGCTCTACATGAACAACCAAGACGGCACCTTTCGCGATGCCTCGGCCCCGGCCGGCCTCAAGCCCGACGGCAAAGGGCTGGCCGTGCTCACCGGCGACTTCGATCTCGACGGTGACCAGGACATTTATGTCTGCAACGACACGACCGAGAATTTCTTATTCCTCAACGATGGGACGGGCAAGTTCGAGGAGGATGCGGGGCTCCGAGGCTGCGCCACGGATAACAAGGGGATTCCCAACGGCAGCATGGGGATCGACATGGCGGACTACAACCTCGACGGACTGCCGGATCTCGGGGTGGCCAACTACGAGCGGGAAGCGTTCGCCCTCTATGAAAACGACGGCCGCGGCTTCTTTCGCCACGTCAGCGAGCCCCTGGGAATCACGGCGATTGGGGGCCTGTACGTCGGCTTCGGAACGACGTTCGTGGATCTCGACCGGGATGGGTTTGAGGACCTGATCGTGAACAACGGACATGTGCAATTTCATCCCCTCGAAGCTCCGATCCGCCAGAAGCCGTTCATTTTGATGAATCAGAGGGGCACTTCCTTCGACCGCATTCAACTGGGAGATAGCTCGTATCTGGATTCGCCCCATGTCGGGCGCGGCTCGGCCATCGGCGACCTGGACAACGACGGGGATTATGATTTCGGCTTCACCAACAATGACGAGCCCGCTGCTTTATTGCGCAATGACAGCACGGATGGGAACGGTTGGCTGCGAGTGCGCCTGATTGGCAGTAAGTCCAACCGCGATGCAATCGGCGCACGCGTGCTGCTGGAAACGCTCCCGGAAACGGGCTCAGAAACGCCCGGAGAAACACAGAGCCAGAAATTGCTGCGGTTCGTGAAAAGCGGCGCCAGCTATGCGTCGCATGGCGATGACCGCCCGCTGTTTGGCTTCCCGAAAGGATCGCGGCTCAAATCGCTGACCATCTACTGGCCCTCGGGGCAGATTCAAACGATCGCTGCGCCCCAGGCAGGAGACGATCTAACCATATTGGAAGTGGCAGCGCCTGCGCACGATCCCTAACGCGGATAAGCGCCCTCGTCCACTCTCAGGATCTGATCAGCCTTCACATCGCGCAGCGTCTGCGTGTTGCCGCTGGGCCAGCGAATCTTCAGTTCGTCGAGCCTGGCCGCTGTCCCCAGTCCCCAGTGAACTCGCGGATCGCTGGAAGATAGATAACTCGACGCCGGGGTCACTTCCCCCACCCAGATCTGGTCGCCGGTCTTGCCCGTGAGCAAAGCGCCATAGGCAAACCGATTGGGAGCTGCGGCCCGCAGATCGAGCGTGATCCAGTGATTTCCCGTCTGGGACCGATTCTCCAGGAGCATCACCGGTCCTTCAAAATCGATGCCCAGCAAATCGATCCGCCCGTCGTTGTTGAAGTCCGCGGTGGCGGAGCCGCGGCCGACGAGCGGCCGCTGAACGTCCGGCCCCATTTGCGGCGTCACGTCCACGAAGGTTTGTCCCTGCCGATTCTGAAAGAGCGACAACGGCTGGCGAAAATGGACGTCCGGTCCTACCGCGTCCCCGACGTTGTCGTAGACGTGGCCGTTGACGAAGAAAATATCCACCCAGGCATCATTGTCCAAATCGACCCACTTGGTCCCAAACCCGAGGCGATTCCTGGTGGCGGCGGCGAGGCCGGTCGGAATCGAGCTGTCCAGAAATTGATTATCAGCCAGATTGCGATAGACCAGGAAACCAGAATCCTGAAAATTGCTGACCGCCAGATCCATCTGCCCGTCCCGGTCATAGTCGCCCCAGTCCGAACCCATCGAGGCTACCGATTTTCCGCGTCCATCGTAGGCTAGTCCCGAAATGGCGCCGATGTTCTCAAATTCCATGTCCCCCCGATTCAGCAGCAGCTCGGACGGGGGCCCATCATTGCCAATGTAAATGTCCATCCTTCCATCCTGGTTGACATCGCTGAAGGCGAGCACTAGTCCCACGCCGCTGGTGTCCGCCATCGCGTTTTCCGGAGGGACGAGCTCGAAACCTCCCTGCCGCGTGTTGCGCCAGATCTCGCCTCGCTGCGGCACATAGACACGCGGGAGACAACCGGTAGGCACCCCCGGTTTGAGCTCGCAGTATTGCCGGACGTGCGGGCCGAATTCCACAAAGTTGAGGATCACCAAATCCAAATGCTGGTCGCCGTCCAAGTCCATGAAGCCGGCGCTGGAGGCCCAGAGCCCATGATTATGGGGATCGAGCCCCGCTGTTTCGGTGATCCGTTGGAAACGCAAGTCCCCCAGATTTTTGTAGAGCGCCAGTCGCTGGAATCCGGTAAGCAGAACATCGAGCAGGCCATCGCCGTCGTAGTCGCCGATCGCGCAGCCGATCCAATCGGCGGCGACCTCGGCAAGTCCGCTGGCCGGGGTCACGTTTTCGAACTTTCCGGCCCCGGTATTGCGGAACAAAACCGGGTGCGGATCCGCCACGACCAGGACATCTTGCCAGCCGTCGTTGTCGCCGTCGAAAGCCGCGCAGCCGCTGCCGAAAGCCTCCAAGGTGCGCATCGGCCGTGCCTGCTTGGGAAACGACAGCACCAGGCCGCTTTCCTTCGCCACATCCGCGAAGGCGATGCGCGTGGGCTCCAAGGCCGCCGGCAGGGACGCGCGCGAAGTCGGAATCGGCTTCTGAGCGTTACCCGGCTGGCAACCGGTAGCACACGCTAGCCAGACCGCGAAGCTGCCGATCAGGTGCATCCGCGCGAGGTGGGACATATTAGTTAGGATAACGCGGCGAAAGCTTCGGGGCGCAAGCGAGGGAGGGAGGAAGTTCATGACCCTAGCGCGAGCCGCCGGCGCGTTTTTCAAACTCCGCGATTCTCGCCATGATCTGCGCTGCCAGTTGGGGGTTCCCCCCTTGGGCCGCCGCCAACGCCCGGGAAGCCGTATTTTGAGCGTCGCTCAGGCGTCCCGCATCCGCATAAGCGTCCGCCAGGGTAAGCAGGATGTCTACGTTCTCAAAGCGGGTCAGCTCCGCGGCCCGCAGGGCGTTTTTCACCGCTTCCGCATGCTGTCCCTGCCTGCGCAGGGAATGGCTCAGGCCCTGATAAGCGCCTGAATGTTTTGGATCCAGAGCGAGCACTTTCGTAAAGGACGCCTCCGCCTCCTCCCACTGACCCGCGCCCAAATGGGCCAGTCCCCGATTATTTTTGACCTTCACATTCCGCGGCTCCATTTCCTCCGCGCGGCGGTAATGTTCCAAGGCTTCCCCATGCCGGCCATCCAGATAAGCTAGCCAGCCGAGCATCGCTTCTCCATAGGGTTCGTCGGGGTCGAACCGGGATACCGCCTCCAGATGCTCGCGGGCCTTCTCTTTCTGGCCCAGGGATGCATACACGGAGCCTAATTTGCCGTGCACCAACGGCAGGTCCGGCTTGAGGGCCAGAATTCCTTCAAACGTCTCCGCCGCTGCCTTGAATTTTTTCTCGTCCATCTCCTTGGCGGCCTGGAACCAGTTGCTGTCGATTTTGGATTGCAGCGCGATAACGCCGGCGAGCTTTTCCTTCGCGGCAGGCGACGGATGAATCCGCTGCGCCTGGCGAAAGGCGTCTATGGCGGGGAGGAGCCGGTGCGATTCGCGGAGCTCGTCCCCCTGGGCGATCCAGTCCCTGACCAATTCCTGCTCCAGCTTCCGGGCCTGCTCGCGGCTTTCCGGGTCATCTTTCATCCTTCGCCATTGGAGGAGCAGCTCCTGGCGCTGGAGAGGATAAACGCCAATGTGGTGCTCGTAGCGTGTGGCGGGCGGGACGTAAGCATCCGTGGCGGTGCGGAAATGAACCTGGACCTTGTTGACCAGCGGCATGTGGCACCCGATGCACTCCTCGCGAACCTCCGGGGGAAGGTTCGGCCGGTCCGTGCAGCTCTCCGGCTGATGGCATTTCAGGCAAGTCTTCTGCCGCGCCGGCGTGGCGTGCTCCTCGGGATGGTGCGGATTGTGGCAGGTGACGCAGGTCATCGTCTCGCTCTTTTGGTAGCACTGGCTCTGCCGCAGGTACTTGTCCTGATTAGCCACATGGTCATCCTCGGGGAAACGGCTGTACAGAGTCTTGTAGTAGAGGTCCAGCGGTTCGCCGGGCTGATACGAAAAGGGTTCGGCGCTATACTTCGCGGCGTTGCTGTGGCACTGGCCGCAAACCGCCATCTGGCTCTCGCGGGAGAGATTTCCAGGGTGGATAATCTTGTGGGCCGATTTGGCGGCGGGGTTGGTCTGGTGCCAGGCCACGTGATCGCGGCCGGGGCCGTGGCATTTCTCGCACGTCACCCCCAGCAGCATGCCTTGGCGGTCGTATTCACTGAGCTTGCCCGGCGTTTGCTGGACCCACAAGTTGTGGCATTCCAGGCAGCGGGCGTGCGTCTCTCGAGAAAATCCCAAGTCTCCATTGCGATCAAATTTGCTCGCTCCCCACTCGTTCTGCGGCAGCAGGCGGGCGACGGGAAACTCATGGAGCCGATTGCCTTGCCAGCCAAAATAAACCTGGTCCGCGGTTCCCCCTTGGCCGTACACCAGCGCGACGACCGAGGACGATACCCGCGCCGTGCCGTCCGCCCGGGTGCGGATGGCTTTCTGAATGTACTGGTCCCCCTCCTTCACCATCTCGAAGTGCAAGGTGGGGTCGGACGTGTCCAGCCTCCCTTCGCCCGCTTCAATGGCCGCGGGCATCTGCGACGAGTCGGGCGGCATGCAGGCCAGGTAATGGCGAGTTTCCTTAAACTCCTTCACCCGCTGGGCGTGGCACGCCTCGCAAGCTTGGATTCCCAAGTAGCCACGAGGGTTGACGGCCGCCACGGGCACGACCTGGGGCTGGGCGGGCTTGGCTGGTTCATCAACCGTTTCCGAATTGCGTGACGAAGCCAGCGACCAGAAGACCAGCGCGAGAACACCCAGTACCAATGCTGCCCCCGCGGAAGCGAGCAAAACTCCGCGGCCGCGCTGCGGTCGTGGGGATGATTCTCGTGGAGAGGATGCGGCCATTCCTGACGAACCTTCGCGGTAGCACCTCGGGCCCTGGAACGCAACGCGCATTGCTGCCACAAGCCTGAAGCGCCAGCGAAGAAAAGTAGTTATTTCTTGACGATTCCGAACTTTCCTTCGCTCGCGCTTCAGGCGTGTCCCAACGAGGTGTTGTCGGATTTCCCCGAGTTGTGAGAAATGCAGGTTAAGTATTGTGACGGAGTCCGAACAAGAGAAGTTCGGAATTGGCGCCATTCTAACGGTTCTGAAGGTATGAAGGTATGTGAAGGTATGAATCACGGATGGCACGCAGGGCTACTCATCGTTTCAGCCTGGATCGTTTCAACCTGCATCGTGTTCGCCGAAACTTACCCGAAGCGTAAGCGAGGAAGAGCCGATGGCTTACCGGCATTGCAAAAACCTGCCTTGCCAGCCGCCCAGTCCGTTGTCCCCAAGAAACCACGGATTTTCCCAGTTTTTGCTGGTTTTCAGAGGTGGAAAAGCTCGACGAGGGCGAGAAGGTTATCTCCCGCAAACCCAGCCAGTACTTATAGGGGGTATTCCTGTACTTCCTTTTTTTTCGATTTTCTTGCCGGATTAGTCTGAATTTTGCTAGTTTTTTATGATCGGCAGTGCTACATTCAGGGCTGACCGGGGTGACACTCACGGTCGTCATCTTTCCTTTTTTTCTCGTCGAGGAGGTTGTTATGGTTCGAACGTTCGGCAATCGCCGGGGTTTTACCCTGGTCGAACTACTGGTGGTCATTGCGATCATCGGAGTTCTGGTGGCTCTGCTGTTGCCTGCCGTGCAACAAGCCCGCGAAGCCGCCCGGCGCATGCAATGCGCGAATAACTTGAAGCAGTACGGAGTGGCGATCCACACGTATCACGACATCTGGAACAAACTGCCGACGTCCACTTTTGCCCATAATGGACGATGGACTAATGATTGTCCTTCATTTCATGTGTCGATCCTGCCGCAAATGGAGCAGCAGCCGCTCTACGACAAGATTATCTGGCGGTGGAATGCGCCAGCTTCCCTCTCCCAAACGCGTAGTTCGCCCCCTAACAATTCCAGTACATGGGGCTCTCCCGGTGCCGGGACCTTTTCTCCTGTGAACGGTGTCAACGGCATTCAGCATGCCGAAGAAACTCAAGTGCCCTACGCCATGTGCCCGTCGGACGCATCGACCTTTGATCCGAACTGGGAAGCGGCCTACACGAGTTATGCCGGTAGCGGAGGGTCGCAGTTAACGCCTTCGATAAACGGGTCGTGCAACATTTTTCATGACAACGTCATCAACAATGCCAACCCCAGCCTGAGCATCTATTATCACGAACTCTTGCCGGGCGGAAATGCTGGCCACGGCAATTCGACCAATCAATCGCAAATCTCGGGCGTGTTCAATCGCGTGGGAATGCGGGGTAATCTCAACTTCGGTGCGATTCGGGACGGCACCTCCAACACCTTCTTGATGGGCGAAGTGCTCGGCGAGTGTACGGACCACATGGGCGGCGGGTGGTGGCGGATGAACACGGTCGCGAATGGTTTTACCAGCACGTCCTGCCCCATCAACATCTTTACGACCTGCGCCGGCACCCAGCAGGAAGCAGCGAACAAGGGCTATCCCTACAATGGGATCACCAGCATGCCGGACTGTGTCTCGAAGCAAAATTGGAACCTGTCGATGGGCTTCAAGTCTCGGCATCCGCAGGGGTGCCAGTTCGTGTTTGGCGACGGCAGCGTCCATTTCATCAGCCAGACCGTGAACTACGCCACGTACCAGCGACTGGGTGGACGTCGTGACGGCATGCCGCTGGGCGAGTACTAAATAATCCGCAAGAAAAGTATTCATCTCGCTCCGCGAGATGACCCCTCACGCGGAGCGTGAGGAGTACTTTGATGGAAACTTTGCCGGGTGGGGCCCTCAGCCCCACCCGGTTTTTTTTGGCGGATTGAATATCCTGCCGACTTGCCGTATCTTGATAGGCAAGAGTTGGAACCGTGCCTCCACCGCCTGCGTATCACAACAGGTGGCTTGGCGGCTTGATCCAGCCTGATTTTCCCGAGGCCAGCGTGCGGCCGCAAATTGCCCCGCTGGCCTGCCGGGTTCCTTTCTTTTTTCCTGAATCATAGGTGCAACAGTGAACAGTCTTTCCTGGAAATGCCTCGCGGTGCTGGCATTGGCCTTCGTGGCAAGTGGTTGTGGAGACGGCGGCCCTCGGCTGTACAAGGCCGGCGGCACGGTGACTTACAAGAGTGCGCCCGTGGAAGGGGCGCAGGTGACATTCACCTACGACGACGGCAGTTTTGCCAGCGGCATCTCGGACAAAGACGGCAAATATCAGTTGGGACACCAGGGCCGATCGGTCGGAGCTGCTCTGGGTAAATGCAAGGTTAGCGTAACCAAAGTTTCGTCCGTCTCCATGGCCCCTCCACCCGCTTCTGGAGCGGCAAAAACTAAGGAGGAGATCGAAAGGGAAAAGATGAATAGCTTGAACGCGTCGAAGGATTTAGTGGATAAACAGGCGGCGATGAATGCTGCGGGGGGATCGCAGGCGCTGATTCCCAAGAAGTACGCCGATGCCTCGTCGAGCGGCTTCTCCTTTGAAATCACTTCCAATGAGAGTGCCAACAACTTTCCCCTCGACCTCAAGGACTAAGGAGCGGCGCGAAAGTGATCGCTCCCTGAGCAAGTCTAGCCCGCATTTCTCACAACTCGGGGAAATCCGACAACACCTCGTGTGAGAAATGTGGGCCAGGTGGCACGCCCACGGCTTTGCGTGGGCGTGAATTCCAGGTGAAATGGCCACTCCCAGTAGTCCCGGCGCGCCGGGATGCCACCCAGACCTGGAGGTTTTGTTTCCGCTTTTTGGTGCAGCGAATTCGCGGGAAATGGCTGTCGAGAGTATGCTGGAAATGGACGACTGATTCAGCGAGCCGAAGTTTTCCATGGGCGGACTCATCGTGAAGGCAAAGTCAACGCCCTCGAATGCCAAAGCCAGCCAGGAATCAGGCCCGCAAACGGCTCGTAAACGCCAGACCCGCTGGTGGGCCTACGCGGCGGGCGTGCTCTGCCTGGCCCTGGCCTGGCCGCTGTATCAATACAATGTCTCCCATTGGCGGAAGCAGGGCGCGCTCAGCTTTCTCGAAGCAGGCGACCCTACCACCGCCATCAGCCTGCTCGAAGCGGAGCGGCAGGTAACGCCCCGCAGCGCGGAAATCGCCTATTGGCTGGCGGTTGCGCACCGCCGCGCCGGGCATCTCAGCATTTTTCAGGAGCACCTGCTGCGGGCCAAGGAGCTCGGCTATCCGGACGATGAGCTATATCGGCAACATCTGCTCATGCAGATTCAGGCGGGAGCCGCTAACCCGGAACTCGAACGGCAGGCCGATGAGTTGGTTCAGAACGCGGAAAAGTATTCCGGCCCGCGCATGGACCTGTACATTGACGAATTCTACGAGGCCCGGGCCCGCGGCTACCTGGCCAATTATCGGCTATTCGACGCCGAGGTCGCCCTTGATCACTGGGTGCAGGCCCGACCGAAATCGGTTCCTGCCCGATTGATGCGGGCCGACATCCGCGTGCGAGAGACGAATTTTCAGGCCGCCGAGCGCGAGTATCGCGAAGTGCTGGCCCTGTCCCCCGGCAACTTGGAGGCCCGCGTGCAGCACGCGCGCGTCCTGATGCACGATCTTAGAATTCCGGAAGCCGCGGAGGAATTTCGCATTTGCCTGCAGGCCTCGCCGCAGGAAGTCCGCGCCCAGATGGGCCTGGCCGAGTGCGAATACCGCAGCGGCAAGGGAATCGAGGCTGCCCGCGAGCGGCTGCAGAAAGTGCTCGAGCAGGAGCTATCCGCCAAGCAGAGAGCCGAAGCCCTGTTTCTGCTGGGGGAGATTGCCCGCGGCCAGAAAGAAGGCGAGTTGGCCATTAAGTACTTGACGGAGGCCCTGCAGCTATCTCCCCCGCTGGATCCGGCCCCTTATCGCACGCTGAGCTCCGCCCATGCCAGCCTGGGGCAGCGCGAGGAAGCTGCGAAGTACCTGAAAATCTCCCAGGAGAAGATGGCTCGCTTCACTCGGGTTCGCGACCTGGCGATCAAAATCGGCCAGGCGCCGGAGAATGCACAACTGCGGTTCGAGCAGGGCAATCTCTATGTCGAGGAAGGCCAGATGGACGAGGCGGCGGGCTGGTGGAACATGGCCGTGCGGCTTGATCCGCAATTTCAGGCAGCCCACGAAAAGCTTGCCGAGTACTATGTTTCCAAGGGGGACAGCGAACGGGCGGAGCACCACCGCGGCCTGGCCGAGCAGTCAACGGTTGCAACTTTCAACGCGCTGTGGCTCGATCTTCTGGATAGCAATGCCAAGTCCGTGCGCGAGGGGCTGCCCAAGCTGGCCAGGTATGAGTCCCTGCGCGAGCCGGTGGAGTTGCTCACGCTCGGGCTGAATGTGGTCGAGCGCAAAGACCTGGAGCAATCCGCGCAAGGGCTCGGGCGTCTCACCAATAACCCCAAGCTGCGCATGCGGGCCCTGACGATGCTGGGGGAGGCTCTGTACCTGTTGGGGCATTACAACAAGGCGGAGCAGGCCTACCACGAGGTGCTGGCGACAAGCCCGCGGAATGTCGTCGCCCATCGCGGGTTGCAGTCACTCTACTTTGACCTGGGCGACTACGACCGCATGGAGCGCCACGCCCTGGAAGTTGCCAAGATCGACCAGTCCGATTACCGTCCGCACCGCCATCTCGGGTTCTTGCGGCGCGAGGTGGAAACTTGGGAGGCGGCTATCCTCGACTACAAGGAATCGCTTCTCCGCAGCCCTCACCAGCCGACCAGGGAGGAAGTCCTGCTGGAAATGGCCGACTGCTACGTCCACCTTCGGAAATATCCCGAAGCCTTGGACACGCTGAAGGAGGCTCGGCCATCCGCTCAGAAGTCATTTCTGGAAGCGCAGTGCAAATACGCCACCAAGAATGTCCCCGAAGCCAAGAAGCTTCTCGATGACTCGCTCCAGACCTCCCCGGATCACGCGCCATCGCTCTTGCTGCGGTCGGATATCGCCCTAACGGAAGATGATTCGCAAGCGGCTCGCGGCTTTCTGGAACGGGCAGTCAAGGCAGCGCCCTTCGACAACAATGCGCACCTGAAGCTTTCCACGGTCCTGCTCCGGCTGGATGACAAGGACGGGGCCAAAAAGGAAGCGGAGCGAGCCAAGGAATTGCTCGATTTGCACTTGCGGTTTAGCGAGCTCAGCAACGAGGCCTCGCATCGCCCTAAAGACATTGCCGTTCGCAAGGAGTTGGCGGTGCTCTCCCGGCAATTGGGACGGGAGGAAGAGGCCAAACGCTGGGAACGGGTCGTCGCCGGAATGACCGATGATCCAGTTCCCGCGGTAAAAGCGCCGGCCTCTCCTTTGAAGCCGCTGGAGTTTGGCCAGAACAACCCCACTCCGGCCGCCGGCAAGCCTAGTCCCCAGGTTGGCCCGCAGCCGCCGCCGAAGGTAAAGGGGCGCTGATGCCGCTGGTTTTCATTCCTGCTCAGCTTCGCGGCCTGACGGGCGGCGAATCTCAAATCGAGTTGCCGGCTGGGAGCGTCCGAGAAGTGGTCGACGAATTGGAGGCCCGCTTTCCCGGCATGAAAGAGCGGCTCTGCCAGGGCGACGAGCTTGCACCGGGCCTGCAACTGTCCATTGACCACATGATGTCCAGCCGCGGCCTGCGGGCGAAGCTTGGGCCGCGGAGCGAAGTGCATTTTCTGCCAGCGTTTGGCGGCGGCTAGGACTCCGACCGCACGCCGTCTATTTCACGCTGGCGGCTTCGTCGGCCACTGTCCCGCGTGGTTTGCGGCGGCTTGACTTGGTTGGCGCGCCGTTGCCGTCTTGCGGAGCGGCGATGGGCGTGAAGGTGTACGCGTCCCCTGCAAAATCAATCTTCACGCCGCTGCCGGCGGGAATGTTTCCTTTGAGGATTTCCGTGGCCAGCGGGTTCTGCAGCCGCTGCTGGATGACTCGCTTGAGCGGGCGAGCGCCGTAGAGCGGGTCGTACCCTTCGTCGGCAATCGCCTGCCGGGCGGCATCGCTGACCACCAGGCCAATCTCCTGCTGCTCGAGCTGCTTTCGCAGTCGCTGCAGTTGCAGGTCCACGATGCGGGTGATCTGATCCTTGGCCAGCGGCTGGAAGACGATGGTTTCGTCGATGCGGTTGAGGAATTCCGGCAGGAATTTTCCCTGCATGGCCTCTTTCACCGCGACCTTGATCTCCTCCGCGGTCCCTCGCTCGCGGGTGATTTCCTGGATCATCTGGCTGCCGATGTTGCTGGTCATCACCACGATGGTGTTCGTGAAGTTCACGGTATGACCGTGGTTATCGGTCAGGCGGCCGTCATCCAGCACTTGCAAAAGCACATTGAACACATCGCGGTGGGCTTTCTCAATTTCGTCAAGCAGCACCACGGAGTAAGGCCGGCGGCGGACCGCTTCGGTCAGCTTGCCCCCCTCTTCGTAGCCGACGTAACCCGGTGGGGCCCCAATCAGCCGGCTGACGTTGTGCTTCTCCATGAATTCGCTCATGTCGATGCGGACCATCGCGTTCTCGTCGTCGAACATGATCTCGGCGAGCGCCTTGCAAAGCTCCGTTTTCCCCACGCCGGTCGGCCCCAGGAAAATGAACGAGCCGATCGGCCGGTTCGGGTCCTGCATTCCGCTGCGGCTGCGGCGGACGGCGCTCGACACGGCGGTCACCGCCTCGTCTTGCCCTACCACACGCTGGTGCAGCCGCTCTTCCATGACCAGGAGCTTGGCCCGCTCGGTTTCGAGCATTCGCGAGACCGGAATGCCGGTCCAGGCGGCAACAACCTCCGCGATTTCGTCCTCGGTCACTTCCTTGCGGAGCAGCCGCCGCTCGGACTTTTTCGGGGCCGGCTTCTCCTCCTCCTCGTCCTGGGCCTCGAGCTGTTTTTGCAGGGCTTCCTTCCGCTTGAGAAGCTGCAGGAGCTGGTTGTAATCGTCTTCGCTGGGGAGCTCTCCGCGGGACTGCTTGTCCTTGATGGTCGTTTCGAGCTGCTGATATTCAAGCTCGGCTTTTTCCAAGTCGGTGCGGACGGCCTTGATGTCCCCCGCCCCCAGCTTTTCGGTCTCCCACTGCTCGCGGAGCGAAGCCAGCTTCCGTTTCACCTCGGCCATTTCGGCCTCCACGTCGGCCTTCTGATCCTGGGTGGAAGAGTCCGTCTCTTCGGCGAGCTGCCGATGGGCAAGCTCGAGTTGCCGCAGCCGGCGCTGCACCTCGTCGATCTCCGTCGGCACGCTCCCCAGCTCGATCGCCAGCTTGCTGGCCGCTTCGTCCACCAGATCGATGGCCTTGTCAGGCAGAAAACGGTCCGTGATGTAGCGGTGCGAAAGCTTGGCCGCGGCCACGAGCGCGGAGTCCTTGATCTTCACGCCATGGTGGGCCTCGTACCGCGGCTTGAGCCCCCGCAAAATGCTGATGGTGTCTTCCACATTCGGCTCGTTGACATAAACCGGCTGAAAGCGGCGCTCCAGGGCCGCGTCTCTTTCCACGTGCTTGCGATATTCATCCAGCGTCGTCGCGCCGATGCACCGCAACTGCCCGCGAGCCAGCGCCGGCTTGAGCAGGTTGGCTGCGTCCGCCGCCCCTTCCGCAGCGCCGGCCCCGATGACGGTATGCAGCTCGTCGATGAACAGGATCACGCCGCCGCTGGATTCCTCCACTTCCCGCAGCACCGCCTTGAGCCGTTCTTCGAACTCGCCGCGGAACTTGGCCCCAGCGATCAAGAGGCCCATGTCCAGGGCGATAACTCGTTTGTTCTTCAGGCTGGTCGGCACGTCCCCCTGCACGATGCGGAGAGCCAGCCCTTCCGCAATGGCCGTCTTGCCGACGCCCGGCTCGCCAATGAGGACGGGGTTGTTCTTGGTGCGGCGGGAGAGGACCTGCATCACGCGGCGGATTTCGCTATCGCGCCCGATGACCGGATCGAGCTTGCCAGCGGTCGCCCTTTCGACGAGATCGATGCCGTATTTCTTGAGGGCCTGGTATTTCTCCTCGGGGCTTTGGTCGGTCACGCGCTGCGAGCCGCGGACCGTGCGGAGCGCGCCCAGAATGTCTTTTTCACTCACTCCGTTGATTTGCAGCAGGTTCTTCACGGATGACGCCACTTTCGTGAGCGCCAGCAGCAGGTGCTCGACCGAGACGAACTCGTCCTTCATCGCCGCCGCTTCCTTATCCGCCCCCTCCAGCACCTGCATCAGGGTCTTGTTCGGCTGGGGAACGTTGCCGCCGGAGCTTTTAACCAGCCGGCTGAGTTCCCCTTCGGTGAGGCGGGCCAGTTGCTGGGGATTGGCCCCGATCTTCTCCAGGACGGGCTTGGCAATCCCCTCGCCGTCGGCCAGGACCGCCGCCAGCAGGTGCAGCGGGTCCATCTCGGGGTTTCCCCGCTCCCCCGCCGCCGACTGGGCAGCCTGCAGGGCTTCCTGGGCTTTCAGCGTCAATTTGTCCATGCGAAAGGCCATGGGGGTAATCCTGGGGTACGAAAAATCTCCTGCCGGACAGAATGTCCGATTTTCAGCGCTTCCACGGAGAAAAGCAAATTCGATGCCTACCTCGCCCGGCTGGAACGGGGTCGGGAGGGGTTTCGCGGCAAGGTCTTATCAGTGGCGAGCCCTCTTGATTCATGCCACCCCCCGGAGGAGCGGAATGATTCATGATTCAAAGTGCTTTGCGCGGGGCACTTTTTGCGATTCTGCCCCGGCGCAAGTCTTTGTACAAATGTACTTTACGGCGAATCACTTGATTCATCGCTGATGCAAAACCCGATTTCTTGATTCACGGCCACGATCCCGCCTGGCGTCGATTTTCCTTGCGCGACTTACGTCAGATCATTAGGGAGTAAGTCCCCTGCTCTCAAATTTCCAAACTCAAATCCGGGCTTCCCTCCGCACGCACTCTCTCCCCGCCTCAACGCTCGCCTGCTACCAACTTATCAAAGAACTCGCCGGTTTCTCGCCGGCCCGTATTGGTTCTATTGTACACTATAGAAGTGGCTTTGTCTACAAACGCGCGGAAATGACTGAGTTTGTGGGCAACTCGTCATATTGCCCACAAACCTACCAGGGAAATCCAGCTTTCATCCAGCCCTGAGCCGTCGAGCATAGCACTAGCCCTTCCAGAAATGCCGCTGCTCCCCAGAGCACGAATCCCCATCGGCGACAATAAAACAGCGTACACACACCAATTGGCACGGGGATTATGGAAACAACGACGATTGCCGGCCAGTTATCTGCCAGTACCACAAGGAAAAAGGCTCCCACGGCTACCACAAGAAAAGCGAATCCCGGCCAAGCCCCTGAAGAATGATTTGGGAACTCCTCATCTTGAGAGCTTGGGTATTTCGGTGGTTCGTAGGGATTTTGTTCCACGCCTATATTCTACCAGCGCAGCAAAAAGCCCCGCTACTCTGGCGGGGCTGGCGGCAGACTAGCTCGCCTGTGCGAAGTCCGGGCTAATCCCTAGCTCGTGCATCGCCTGAATGACGCAGCAGACATTGTGGCAAACGAACTTGCACAGAGTCTCGTTTTTCATCGCCACGTCCGTCTTTGATCGAAGGGAGTCGCCGAACTTGGCCTTGCACATACGGAAAGTGCTTTCGACGTTGTTAGGCGACGCCAGTTCTGCGGATAACTATAGAAGTGCCAATGCCCAGGGGTCGCCGGAATTCTTTGGGCGTTTCGCGCCGGGCCCCTCCCGGTACAATACCCATAGGAGGTGCAGCCTTCCGCCAACGGCTCGGCGAATCGTAGAATGGTAATCCACGAGCAACCGCCTCACCGCCGGTGAACAGAGTCAGAGACCTACAAGACGAAGAATTGTTATGGGAAGAAATTTCGAAAATCGCAAGAATTCGATCTTCAAGACGGCTGATCAGAAATCGAAGCTGTACTCCAAGTATGGCAAGCAATTGTACGTCGTTGCCAAGAGTGGCGTCGCGGACCCCGAGGTCAATGTGGCTTTGCGAAGTTTGGTGGAGAAAGCCAAACGGGACCAGGTCCCTGCCCATGTCATTGAAAAGGCGATTGAGAAAGCCCGGGGCGCAGGGGGCGAGGACTTCGTGTCCGCCCGCTACGAAGGCTTTGGTCCGGGGGGCTCCCTGGTCATCGTCGATTGTCTAACGGATAACAACACACGTACGATTTCCGAGATCCGCAATTGTTTCACCAAGACCGGTTCCAAATTGGGAGCCACCGGCTCCGTCGCCCTGTGGTTTGACCACCTCGCGATTCTGTCCTTCAAAGGGGACAATGAAGAGCAAGTGCTGGAATCGATGCTGGGCGCCGACGTCAATGTCGATGAGATCGAATCCAAGGATGGCTCCCTGACGATCTTTGCGCCCCCCAGCGAGTTTTACAAAGCCAAGACTGCGCTCATGCAAGCGTTTCCTGGAACCGAGTTGGAAGTTCAGGAGATCACCTTTCTCCCTCAGACCAGCAAGACACTTAGTCCGGAAGACTTGCTCGTGTTCCAAAAGTTGATCAGCATGCTGTACGACTGCGATGACGTGCAGAACGTTTATCACAACGCCGATTTGCCGAGCTAGCGCCCAAAGTACTCCTCACGCTCCGCGTGAGGAATCATCTCGCGGAGCGAGATGAGTACTATTCTTGTTACTCCGCTGCCGGCCGGGACCGCGTGGCGTCGCGGATGGCGTCGGGATTCTGGTTCAAGTCATTGAGTGTATTCACGATGCGGTCCGTGCTGACGCTGAGTTGGTCGTTGGCGTTGAGCGGATTGGTGCTTGGATTGAAGAAGTCAGACAATTGCAGGAAGGCCGGCGACATGAGCAGGATCAGCACGGCCGGGGCGAAGCAGAACATCAGCGGGAAGGTGAGCAGCACCGGCGTGCGGTTGGCCCGCAGGGTGGCAAGCTGCTTGCGGGTTGTGCGGAAGTGGTCCGCCTGGTCGCGGAGCGAGCCGGAGAGGGAGGAGCCGAGGTGGTCGCCGCGGGTGAGGATGGTGGCGACCTGCCGCACTTCGGGCGTATCCAGGCGGTTGGCCCATTCGGCCAGCGCCATCCGCATGCTGTGCACCTCGGTCTGCTTCTTCATGATCTGCAGCTCTTCGGCCAGGGCGGGATAGCTGGGGGCGATGTTCTTGCTGACGTGGTCGAGGCTGGCGGCCAGGGGCATTCCGCCGCCGAGGCACATGCTGAGCATGTCCAGCATGTCCGACAGCCCTTCGTTGATCTGCCGCAGCCGCCGCCGCCGCACGATCCAGACATAGAGACGGGGAATGATCGACAGCACCATCGACGCGACGCCGCCGGCAATCAGGTATCGCCAGGTGAACTCCGGCTCCGCGACGGCCAGAATTCCCGCCACGATCAGCGGAAAGACCATCAGCAGGAAGCGGAAGGCGTACACGCTGGCCCGAGCGGTCGGCGAGTACATACCCGCCTGCCTGAGCATCTGGCCGAACTCTTTCTTTTCCTTCTGCGATTCGGGAATTTGCGAAGCCAGTGCGGGGGTGAGCACGCCGAATGCGCCGCCATTGGCGCGGGGATCCGGACGCGCCGCGGGCCGCGATTCCACCGGCTTTTTGCGGCGGAACATCAGGCGGATCAGGAGCGCGAGGACCAGCACACCGCAGCCGACGGCGATCCAGGTGGCCGGCCGGCTCCAGAGATCGGGCTGGGAGAGAGTTTCTTGAATGCGGGCGATGAGGTCGTTCATGGTTCGTACTTTAGTAGCTCGACTTCAAAATGCGCCAAACCCACAGCCCGCCGAGAATCTGCAAGGCGACGGCCCCGGCGATCAGGTAAGGGCCGGTCGGATGGGTCAAAAACGGCTGGATGTAGACCGGCTCCAACCAGGCGATCAGGGCGACGGCGATAATCGATCCCGCGACCATGCCGATCGCCGACAGCCGGCTGCCGGAGGTAACGGCCATCAGATGGCTGCGGACGTCCTGGCGGTCGCGGGCGGAATGGGCCATCCGCTCGGTGAGGAGCGAGAGATTTCCACCCGCCCGGCGATGCACAACCACGGCCGTGGCAAAGATGCGGAACTCGGCGATCGGGACTCGGCGCACCATGCGGTTCATCACGGAGAGAGGCGAATGTCCCAGCTCGAGTTGCGAATGGCCGTAGGCAAACTCGCTGCCGAGCGGGCCTTTGATTTCCTTGGAGACCAGCTCCATCGTTTCCGAAAGCGTCTGGCCGCTGCGAACGCAGTCCGCGACGGCTTGCAGGGCTTGCGGCAGGACCGTCATCATCGCCCGCACACGCCACCAGCGAATGATCGTAAACACGAGAATTGGCAGCGCCGCTCCCAGCACCATTCCGCCGGCTGCCGCCAGCAGGTTTTCGGTGAAGACCAGCGGAATGCCGCCGCCGACAATCGCGCCCCCCATGACGATGAGCAAGGCGGTCCCCATGCTGAGCGAGGTGCCGCTTTCTTCCACCAGGTGAAAGAAGGCCAGGTTGAGAGCGCCTTGGGGTTCTTCGGGAGCAAGCTCCAGCCGGCGGCGGGGCAGGGCGCGCGGAAAAAACAGGTCGCGGACCAGCATTCCCATCGCCGCCAGCATGGTGGAGATGGTGGCGAAGGCCACGCCCATAATCGCTAGTTCTGAATTCATGCCCGTTCCTCCTGCATTTCAAGGGCGGCAGCGGTGGTCATCGGGCCGATGGACATATCGGGCGTCAGTTGCCGCTGGGCAAACAGGCTCTCGGGAATCTCGATCCCCAGTTGATTGAGCCGCTTCAGGAAGACCGGCTTGTTGCCGGTGGCGTAGAAGTGCCCGCGGGCGATGCCCCGGTCGTCACTTCCCTTCTGCTCGAAGCCGAACAGGTCCTGAATCTTGTAGTCGCCGTTTTCCAGGCTCATGATTTCCGAAACCCGCATCACGCGGCGGACGCCGCCTCGCAGGCGAGCGAGGTGAATGACAAGCGTAATCGCGGAGGCGATGTACTTCCGCACGACGGGCACCGGCAGGTCGAAGCCGGCCATGCTGACCATGACTTCCAGGCGGGAAAGGGCGTCGTGCGTGTCGTTGGCGTGAATGGTAGTAAGCGAGCCTTCGTGGCCGGTGTTCATGGCTTGCAGCATGTCCAGGGCTTCGCCGCCGCGGACTTCCCCCAGGATGATGCGGTCGGGACGCATGCGGAGGGCGTTGCGGACCAAATCCCGCTGCGTCACTTCGCTGGCCCCTTCCGCGCTTTTGGGGCGGGTTTCCAATTTCACCACGTGCTTCCGCTGGAGCAGAAGTTCGGCGGAGTCTTCAATCGTCACCAGACGCTCGTTGGCCGGGATGTACCGCGAGACGTTGTTGAGGAACGTCGTTTTGCCGGCGCCGGTGCCGCCGGAGATCATGATGTTGATCCGCCCTTCCACGGCGGCTTCGATGACCTTAAGGATTTCGGGGCAGACCGAGCCACGAACCATCAGGTCGTTGAGCTGCAGCGGGCGGAGGCCGAAGCGGCGAATGGAAAGGACTGGGCCGCCAAGGGCCAGCGGGGGAATGATGGCATTCACGCGGGAGCCGTCGGCCAGGCGGGCGTCGACCATCGGCGAATGCTCGTCGATGCGGCGGCCGACGCGGGCGGCGACCCGCTGGATGATCTGCAACAGGTGCTCTTCGTCAGCGAAAACGGTGTTCGTTTCCTGCAGGCGGCCGAGGCGCTCCACATAGACTTCGCCGGGGCCGTTCACCAGGATATCGGTGACGTCCGGGTCTTGCAGGTAGATTTCCAGCGGGCCCAGGCCGAAGGACTCGGCCATCAGCTCATCGACAAGGCGGTCCTCGTCGACGGGCGGCAGCTTGCGGGAGCGGGAATGCAGCATCCCTTCCGCCAGGCGGCGAATGTCCTCGCGGAGCTCTTCATCCGAGAGGCCGGTGATGCGGGAGAGGTCGAGTGAATCGAGCAATTCGCGGTGAATGCCCGTTTTGATCTTCTGGAATTCCGCCTCGTGGGTCTCCCCGATCGGCTCGGCGTGGCCATTGCCGTTTGATTCGGCGGTCTTGTACGAGTTCAAAAACATGTCAATCTGCTCCCTTGCACATGGCGCACGCGGCGCTGTGTTTTTGACAGCCGGCTGGCGCTATCTGGTCAGTCGTGTCTTGTGGATGTAAATGTTTTCCGGAACGGGATTGCCGCCTTGCGTCTGTCGCGTTTCCGCGGTGGCGTGAACGATAAAGTCGGGCTCCAGGCGAAGTCGCAGGCGGCCGCCGAGGGAATCGGCATTGACAATCCTCGCGCCGACAAAGCCCACGATGGTCAGCGGATCCGAGTAGCCGCTGTAAACGGGGAAGACCCGCCGCGGATAGCTGCTGATGCGGACGTCGTCAAAGGCGTTGGCCAGGCCGGAGGCCGAAATCGAGCCGTTATTGCTGTTGCGGTCGGCATCGACGCTGATCGTGGTGTCGGCGGTATAGGGGACGCCTCCGAGCGGCGCGACCGGGCCGAGGAAGCCGCCGGCGAAGTCGGTGGAACTCTCGCCATTGCGAATCTGGTTCTCGATGGTCAGGCCCCCATTGTCGAGGGCCAGGCCGGTGTGGAGGCTGACGAGGGCGGCGTTCAGAGTCTCGCCGCCGCCGGTGGGATTCAGATAGAAGTCCAATTCCTTGATCCCATTGCCGTTGCTGTCGAGTGCGCCGGCCTGGCGAACCGTGAAAAACTGCGTCTGATCGAGGGCCAGCGGAGCGACCGGGGCGCGGAACACGCCGCTTGGCCGAAAACCGACGAGGCGGGCATCGAGCGTGACCGTGGCGGCTCCGGTGATCTTGGCGGCGCTGGGCGAGCCGAAGCCCCGCATCATGAATAGGACGGGGTTGGGGCCGGCGGGATTGCGGAAGATTTCCACCCGCAGGGTGTTGTAGGGTTCGGTCGCGGCTGGAGCGGGGTTAAAGTTCGCGCCGGAGGCGACTTGCGAAGGAACCGGCACTCTGGCGGCCACAATCGTAACTTCGCCTGGGTTCGTCGAGCTAGCGCGGAGAGCCATTCCCGCGACGTCGTTATTCCGCTTAAGAAAGCCGGTGCCGGCATTGGTGACGGCATCATTGGCAGCCGTGATGTCGTCGGCTTGCGTCGCCGAGCCGAAATTGGCGTGGTTCATGAGCCAGGCATGGTCGAGCAGCTCCGTCACTGCGGAATAGGCCAGCACATCTGAGAGCCGGGAGGTATGGCGGCTGGCGAGGACGAGGTAGGTCCAGTTGACGACGAGCATCAGCATCAGGATGCCGATGAGAACGTACATCAGCGAAGCGACGGAAGAGTATCCCCGCCGGCCCAAACGATCACGACCGGAGCAGCGGAGGGCTGTCCGGCGGGAGGATCGGGGTTGAGTGGCGGAGGGCATCGGCGGCGCTGTTCGTCGTTCAAGGTTCAAAGGTCGAGGTTCAAGGTCGCAACCCGCTGAAGCGGGTTACTACGAGCGGGCGTTAGTTCACGTCCTCAATGCCAACGACGGTTGGAACCGCAACGCCGCTGCGGTGGGCGGCGCTCTTGTCGTCGGTCTTAGGAGCGTCGGTAGCCTGGACATCCGAGTCGTCGTCAAACTGCTTGCCGCTGGGGCCGGTGCGGGATTCGCGAACCTTGTTGCCGTCGAACTCCTGCACGGTCACTTTGCTGCCGGAATAGTGCTCAATGCGGAACTGCTTCGGCGGCTTGGGAGCGGGAAGGGGCTTGAGGCCGAGGAGCTCGCGGCGATTGATGGACTTGATGTCGTTATCGATGTCTCCGGCATCCTTGGTGCTGCGGAGGACGGCGGCCAGCGTGCCGGTCCGCTCGGCTACAACCAGCTTGTTGGCGTCATCCGGGTTGACGGCGACGGTGATCCCTTCGGTGATGATGCCATTGGAACGCCGCGCCCCGCGCTGCAAGGGACGATCCATGATGGAGTCCATCACCAGCACGTCCTTGAGGAGCGTCTTGGTGGTCACTTCGCCCAGGTCGGGGTGAGTCCCTTCCACGGTGAGCGTGAGGTCGATGCGATCCCCTTCGGAGAGCCGCTTGCCGCCGGGGGTAGCCCCGACGACGTCGATGGTGATGGCGCGGTGCCCTTCCGGGAGGCGGTCGGACAGATCCGGCAGGGCCTCGCCGAATTCGAGCAAGTCCTTCTCGCGGACGGCCATGCCGGATTTCAGCACAGTCTTGGTGATGCGGCCCAGAGCCCGGTCCAGCGACCGGAAAGAGTCCCCTTCCGCGGCCTTGGTCCCCTTGGGGACATAACCCACGAACAGGTCATCGGGACCCAGACGGGTATTTTTGGCGGTATTGGCCCGATAGAACACGACCGGGATCCCCGGATCGACCTTGGGGGCGGGCTTAGGCGGAGCCTCCGCGACGGGCTCCTTGTGCATGGCCTTGCGGACGACGTACGCTCCGACCAGGCCGAGCACGATGGCCATCACGCTGAAAGTGACTGTTGCGGGACTGATACGTGTCACGTTAACTTCTCCTCATCGGGGGCAGTGTATTCGTAGCGAATGTTCCGGTTATTCTTTGCGGGTAACGTAAGTTGTTGTCAGGTCTTTACCAGCAGTATCAACGCCGATCCACTTAAGCAAATTGGGTGCCGCCTTGTCGGTGGGGACGTTCACGCTGACGGAGATGACCGCCCCGGTGGGCGCGTTTTGAATGTCGTCCGTCCCTCCCAGCACGATCTTGCTGCCGTTCACCAGCACCACCAATTCGCGGTCGGACTTCCAGGACCAACCGGTAAGGGCGTTATCGACGGTAGTGACGATGCTGGCCTCAGTTGCGCCGGTGAGGGCGGCCTGGCGGGTCCCCAGGCTGGCGGCGGCGGCCAAACCCTGCTGGGACATGAGCATCAGGCCGAATTCCACGAACGCCAGCAAAACGAAAAGCAGGATGGGGAGGACCATGACCAGCTCAACGGAAAGGACGGCTCCTTTGCGTGAGTTCTTGGTTGCTTTTTTGAATCGTGGAAACATCTTGTTGCTTCTTTGCATCAGTGTTGAACGGAGTTGCTTATGAGCATCCAGGCCAGGAGGAGCCAGGTGCCGATGGCCACGGGAACGGCGAAAGGAAGGACTCGCTTGTATTTGCGGGGAGAGCCGGCCGTTGCCGTGGCTGCTCCGCCTTTGTTCAGGAACCGCCGCTGGGTGGTGGAAATGCCGCTGGTGAAGGTGCTGGAGACCATCAGCATCACTCCCATGATCAGGGCGCAGACGGCTCCCAGGCCGAAGGCGGGAAGGATCATCAGAGGGCCGAGCCAGGTCCCCAGGGCGGCGAGGAGTTTCACGTCTCCCATGCCGCCGCCGCCGAGAATCCAGGGCAAAATCAAGAGCGCAAAGCCGACCGCAAAGCCAGCCAGGGCCCAGAGCAAACCGGTCCCGCCGCCGCTCACGAGGTGAAACAGCAAGGCTGCAATGCCGGACGGGACCGTGAGCCAGTTGGGGATCTTCTTGGTGCGGTAATCAATCACCGCGGCTGCCAGGGTGAAGCTGGCGACGAGCGCGGCGAGGACGTACGTGGAAATCATAGACGGGTGGTCCTGGGGACAAGCGCGTGCGCCGCTGCCGGCGTCACTATGTTTACAAACCGCAACACCGCCACGGCCCCGCGGCGGAGAACGGACTTACTGGCAAGTCCCGTGCCCGTGAAAACATTCAGGACTTTGTGCAGTAAGTGTTAAAAACGCTTTCCCACCCCCGTGTTGCTTTCTCGGCGTAACTTACGAATCCACGTCCTCTTCCCCCGGCTGGCCGGGGAGTGTGTTGCGCTCGCAGTCGGTGACGGTGCCGACGGTATCGGTATAGGAGCTGGGGGGAATCGGCCCAACGCCCGAGAAGCTGAAGCTCTGATCCCAGGAGAGCATTGCCTCGGCCTGGTCCGACATTTCGTCGATGATGCCGTCCCGGGCGGCGCACAGGCCCGAAACGATGCCGAAAACCAGCAGGATGACGAGCAGCGACCATTCGAAGGTGAGGACGCCGTCTTCTTCCCGCCAGGCGGCAAGCAATAGGTTTTGGATTTTCATGGATTGGCTCTTATGCGTGAAAAGGCGGGCGGGCAGGAAGGCTCGTGAGGCAAGCTTCCAGCCTGCCCTGACAATGCCTTTTCCGAGCAGGCTGGAAGCCTACCCCACCCAGAATTACGAATCGACGTCCTCAAACTCCGTCGGCGAATCACTGGAGTTGGGGGATGTAGTGCGGTCGCAGTCGGTATAGACCATCGCGTCGTCGGTGAACGTGCTGCCGGCGACCGAGAAGGTGCCACCGCCGAAGGTGAACACCAGGGCGGGGTAGGAGTAGCTCTGGTCCATCGCTCCGGCGGCCTGGGCGATGTCGCCGAGCTCGTCGATGATGGCGTCGCGGGCGGCCGAGAGGCCGGAAACGATGCCGAGCGTGAGGAGCGTGAGGAGGAGAGTCCACTCGAAGGAGAGAACGCCGTCATCCTCGGTCCAAATCTGCGAAATCAAGCGTTGCATGGCAAAAAATCCGCGTGTGAGGATTCTGCCGGCAATATCAGCCGGCGCATCGGAGGTGAAAATCAAACTGGTGCTTTCTCACGATGCGCCCGTGTTCAACCGTCAAGCATCAAACCATCGCGCTTAGGAATCGATATCGTCGATGGGACCGACGTTCTGGCCGGCCAAAGTGATGTCCCGATCGCAGTCCGTGTAGAGCAGGGCATCCGTAAACGCGCTGTCCGATGACGAGGTTGCGTCGACCGTATGCACGTCCACATTCAGCGGAAAGCTGATCGTGTACGACTGGTCGACCGCCAACATCATCTGGGCCACGTCGCCGAGCTCGTCGATGATTCCATCCCGGACCGCCGCGACGCCGCTGACGATGCCAATGACCAGGAGGGTCAGGAGCAGTGTCCATTCAAAGGACAGCACGCCGTCTTCCTCGGTCCAGAGATTCTTCAGGCTTGATTTCATCGTAGTTCCCCGAAAGTTAATTACTAGCTTGGCTGTGTTGAGTACTGAAAATTAGCTGTCGATGTCGTCCACAGGGCCAATATTCTGGCCGCCGAGGAAGATGTCCCGGTCACAATCGGTGTAAATCATGGCATCCGTGAAGCTCGAGTCGCTGCCGCCACCCATGTGCTCAGCAGGCGCCGGTCCCACGCCATCGGGATCGACAGTAATTGCCAGCGGCTGGCTGATGATGTAGGAGCCGTCGACGGAGAGCATGGCCTGGGCGACATCTCCGAGCTCGTCAATAATGCCGTCGCGTGCGGCGGCGACGCCGGAGACGATGCCGATGGTAAGCAGCGTGAGAAGCATGGTCCATTCGAAGGACAACACACCGTCATCCTCACGCCAGGCTTGTACAACAAGTCGTGTCATCTTCAAGTGCCTCTTGCGAGAATTTGTTCCCTGCAGGTTACGAATCAACGTCAGTCAAAGGACCAATCTGCTGCGGAGCGAGCAATTCGCGGTCGCAGTCGGTGTAAATCAGCGCGTCGGTGAACGAGCTGTCGCTGGAGCTGCTGGGGTCCACGGTGTGAACATCCACGTTCAGCGGGAAATCAATCGTGAACGACTGATCCAGAGCGACCATCGCCTGGGCCGCGTCACCGAATTCATCGATGATGCCGTCCCGGGCGGCTGATAAGCCCGACACAATCCCGATTGTCAGGAGGGTGACGAGGAGCGTCCACTCAAAGGACAGTACGCCGTCCTCCTCCCGCCACATGTTCATGCAAATCCGCATTTCAAAGCCCTTTATCCAAGATTTCGGTGTACGGTTTGAGTCGCCTTTCAAGGAGTCGCTCCACTGCGCCCCGCTCCAGGGGAGGGAATCCCGGAACCGCAACCGGTCCACCCGGCCGGTTTCCCGGCCGGGCGAACTCGCTTGCTTAGCACAAGGCCAATCGACGATTACGACTCGATGTCCAGGACAGCCTGCGGAAGCTGACCAATCGGCAGAGACGTGCGGTCGCAGTCCGTATAGGTCAGAGCATCCGTGAACGAGCTGTCGCTGGCGCTGGTGGCGTCCACGGTGTGGACGTCGATATTCAGCGGGAAGTCGATCGTGTAGGACTGATCGAGAGCCAGCATGGCCTGGGCAACGTCGCCCAGTTCGTCGATGATCGCATCGCGGGCGGCGCTGAGGCCGGAGACGATGCCGATCGTGAGCAGGGTCACGAGGAGGACCCATTCGAAGGAGAGGACGCCGTCCTCTTCCTTCCACATACGAGACAGAACCATTTTCATCCCAAACTCCTTGTACCAGTAAGCGAAGACACGTGTGGGGAACCCAACACAGGGTTTTCCCCGGCCGGTCGCGCGAAGTGCCCACGGCGCCGACTTTCTTGAGGTGGGCCTATTGCACGGGCCGTGCCGCGAAAGAGGGGAATTCCTAAAGAAGAGCTAAGAGGGGCTGCAAGTATTGCAGCGGCAATGCTTTGGGAGATTTGCAGCGCGAGAAGCGCGCGGAGAGAGCACAGCCGGGGCGCAAGGGAGGCTTAACATCCCCTGCGCGGTGCGGTGTGCAGGGGGTTTCAGGGATGAAACGTGAGGCGAATCCCCAAAGACACCCGGCGCCCGCCTTGCGGCCGACGACGCCGAGTGGTCCGCGGGAGTTTGGAAACCTGGCGATTTTGCCCCATTTTTCCGGGGGCAAAGGCTACTGGATCACGAATCCACGTCCAGCACGAACTGCGGAATCTGGCCGATGGGGGCCGAGGTTCGGCCGCAGTCGGTGTAGATCAGGGCGTCCGTGAACGAGCTGTCGCTGGCGCTGGTGTTATCCACGGTGTGAACGTCGATATTCAGCGGGAAATCAATCGTGTAGGACTGATCGAGCGAGAGCATGGCCTGGGCCACGTCCCCGAACTCGTCAATGATGGCGTCGCGGGCGGCGGAAAGGCCGGCCACGATGCCGATGGTGAGCAGCGTCACCAGAAGGATCCACTCGAAGGAGAGGACGCCGTCGTCTTCCCTCCACATGCGCGCAAACATTTTCTTCATACCACAGCTCCTTGTACCAGATGTTAAACGGAAAACAGGGAGCGACTCCCGCTGGAATCGCCTCTGCCCGAGTGTGCCGCTCAGGCAGATTGACGGAGTGCTCACTAAGCACGTCGCGCGCCGAACAATCGTTACAAGCGGATTCAAACGCTTGGCAGAAGTCGTTAAACAAGATGTCGCCAGTACTTACGGTCGAGCGAAGAAGTTGACAGGCTGTTTTTTGATTAGCGCGGGATGTTCAGCGGGGTTTACACGGTTGCTTGTGGGGCTTTACGAAATGTCAATAAGCTGACCGAAGACCCTCACCCCGACCCTCTCCCAAAGGGAGAGGGGGTAGCCGGCGCTAGCCTTCGCGTGCGTCCGCCTGTCGCTGTTGGTAAACATCGTAAAGGGAAAAGAGCATCTCCCGCAGGTTAGCGCCGTGGGCAGCGAACGCGGCGGCGATGTCGTCGCCGGTCAGGGATTGAACCTGGTCGCTTTTGAGCAACTGGGCCACGATTTCGCGGGCGAGTGCGAGCGTGGGCTGCGTGCCGAAGAGCGGGGGAAGCCCCATCGGCTGATGGGCGGTGATGAGCAGGCCGGCCTGGCGCGCCTTAACCCAGCTTTGCAGCCGCCGCTTGCTCCACCAGGAAAGTTGTTCGTAGCCGTCGATAACGACCTGAGTCTCGGCGTTCCAGGCTGCTACGTCGGACTTGGAGATGGGAAGCGTCCGGTCCCCCTGATGGAGTCCGTAGAGCACCACACGCCTCCCCGTCGCTTCCAGCAGCGGCAATAGCTCCGCCAAGAGCGACGACTTGCCACTGCCGTGCGGGCCGACGATCTCCCCCCACCAGTCGTTGTTCCGCAGCAAATCCAGCGTGCCGACGGCACTTTGCCCCGGCGGAAACAGGTAGCCGATGGCTCCTGGGCGGGTGAACCGAGTGGCGAAGGGGTTGGAGGAGGACATGAAGATTTCGACTGGCCGTGAGTGCGAGCAGGGCGCTCCTCGCATTCTACGAATCTCCTGAGGTGAAAGGGCTGGAAAATGGATTAGAATGGAAGTAGGGATTTGAAGCTCGTTCCGAAGGTGCTGTCATGGGCCAATTAGTGATCTCTGGGCTCGACCCGCAAGTGTTATCCGTCTTGGGAGTTCGGGCCGCGTCGCATGGCAGAACAGTCGAGGCGGAAGCCCGGCAGATTCTGACGGAAGCGATCGGCACTCCTTCCGGCAGCGCCTGGGCCGGCGTTGACGCAATTCGCGAGCGACTGGCAGCTTCCAACCGCAGTTTTGGCGACAGCGTGGAGCTCCTGCGCGAGGATCGCGGTCGATGAGCCTGTTCGTGGTAGATGCAAGCGTTGCCATCAAGTGGTTTGTGCCGGAAATACTTTCGCCGGAAGCCATGGCTTTTCGCAAGTCCGGGCACGATTTCCACGCGCCAAATTTTTTTGACGTAGAAATCACCAACATCGCTTGGAAGAAGCTGCAGCGCGGCGAGTTGACTCGTCAGGATGCCGATGACATTGTCCAGCAATTGGCGATTCTTCCCGTGGCACGCCACTCGGAAACTCAGCTCTTGGCTCCCGCACTTGACCTGGCCGACAAGACGCAGCGAACCGTCTATGACTGCCTCTATCTTGCGTTAGCCCAACAGATCGGCGGAGTGATGATAACGGCGGACCAGAAGTTGGCAAACGCCTTAGCCGCCACTCCTTTGGCGGCCTGCATTCAGTATTTGGGTGCGATGCCGTAGTTTGTGCAGCACGAAAGCCGTTTCGTCTCAAGTAGGTTGACCTAAGAGTCATTGGGCGCCGGCAGCCGGTCCGCCCTGGCTCCAAACTTCTTCGCGTAAATATCCACCAGGCTCTTGGGGCGGATGTCATAGCGGGGTTCCGTGGCGAAGTTGAGACGGGCGAGGGGGCGGAGGATGTCGCGGTCGACGCAGCGGATCAGCTCGGCCAGCTCCATGTGGCAGGCGCTGAGCGCGACGACGAACGGAATCCAGCGGCCGGAGAAACCGCTGCCGGAGGAGGAGGCCTGGATGATCTCCGGAGGGACTTCCAGAGCCTTCCAGATTTCCAGGTCCACGTCCTTCTTCCACATGAAGATGCTGGTGATGCCGGTCACTCCCTGCGGCGGCGAATAGTCGATGAGCTTGTGGCCGTCCTTGTCCCGGAGGAGCGGCAGCGTGAGGGCCCCGCCGGACATGCGGCTTTCGACGATGTCGCGGGCGATGTCTCGCCAGGCGACTTCCTTGCCGTCCACCGTCTGCACCTTGCGGTCGGGAGGATACCAAAAGATGTCCCCAATGTAGGCGTCCTTAATCATCCGCAGCCGCATGGTTTGCTTGACGCCGCTTTCCATCCATTTCTCGTACCAGGCGGGATAGGCCCGGGCGAGCAGGGCGCAGCCGTAAGGGTTGCCGCACTCGGCATCGAAAGTGGCGACGAGCGCGCGAGGGGCGAGAACCTGCGTTTCATGGCGGGGAGAACCATTCAAGTCGCTCGGCATATTATTGGTTTGCTTGAGCACGAATCCCACCGGCTCTTCACCACTGACCAGGAGACGGACCGAACCAGCGGGACGGTCGAGAAGCTGTTGGAATTCGACGAGGCCGGCGAATTTTCCCCGGTCGGCCAGGCGGTAGACCACCTCGAACGGCTGGAAACCGAAGAGCTTGGCCCGCAAGAGCTGGTGGCCGGCCGTCCCCCAGATGCGGTCCCATTGCGCTTGAACAAAGCGAACCATATCGCTCTGCTCGCCGGTCACCTCCACCTCGGCCGACATGAGCAGGCCATTGCGTGCACCGAGGCCGATGCGGACCTGGGGATCGTACCGCATCATGTCCGCCACATGCAGATTGAACGGCGGCAGTCCCGCCAGGTCCATCGGCATGGGATCGACGCGGGTGGGTTTGGGAGTCGCTGTGGAAGAGCGGGGGAGGAAGGCGTCGCGGAGGCGGGAGAAGAAGGACATGGGATGGGCCTTTCAGGTGAGGGATGTTGGGGAAAAGTATTCTTGGCGGTGCGGAGGTTAGTGTTTTCAACGCAAAGGCGCGGAGGCGCGAAGGCGCAGAGAAGAAAGGCAAAGAGAGAGTGGATTTGGGACACGGAAAACGCGGAGGACACGGATTTGCAAGGAATCTGATTTCGACTTTGTCTGCCGTGTTCTCCGTGTCCCGAGACCTCATTTTCCTTTCTTCTCTTCTCCTCTCTGCGCCTTTGCGTCTTCGCGCCTTTGCGTTAAGTGGCAAGAACTCATCTAAGGAGGTGAGCCGGTGCTGGTTTCATCGACGCGGAAGACTTTGTCACTGCCGCCGGTGAGGTCCACGGCGAAGTTGCTAACTGTGGGAATGTTTTCCACGCTCTCATTCGCCTGCGGGACTTTCAATCGGCCCGCGGCGATATCGAAGAGGTCGCTCATCAGGCCGTCGTACTGCAATTGGAATGGCACTGGGGCGCTGCTGCCGCGGCGGATGGAAAGGAGGTAGGCGGCGATGGCGGCGTTCGCATCGCGGCACCAGGTGTTGGTGGCGAGGTCCGACAGGACGTAGCGCTCTTCGAGGTAGGCATTCATCCGCTCGGCGGCCCGCTGGATAGCGCGAGTGATGTAGCCCTCTTCCGTGGCGGAGAGAGTGCCGCTCGTATCGTCGTCCACGCTCGCCAGGACTGCAGCGGCGGTCCAAAGAGCTTCGATATCGGCTTTGAGGCAGTAGGTTTGGGGCATGGGAATTGGGGGGGCTAGAGGATGGAAGACGTATCAGGAAATTGAATGACGAAACTCGAATGGCGAATGACGAGTGGAAGAGGAGCAGAATCGGATTCTGAATTCGCCATTCGGCATTCGAATTTCGTCATTTCTGTTCGGTCCCGCCGTCTTGCGAACGGCTGGGACCTGTAACGATTGCTACTTGTTGTGGAAACCGGCTAGTACGACCCGCCGGTGATCAGTCCATAGGCGACCGCGCTCGGGGTATAGAGCACGGGGATGCCATTGAAGACCGCGCTGAGGTTCCAGCCGCTGGGGTCGTGCGTTGGATAGGCGAACGGATAGAAGCCGAACCGTTCGGCTTTCACGCCGCCGGGCCCTTCGGTGACGACTTCGCTCCCTTCCAGGTACTGCACCCAGCGGGCGGAGGGTTGCGGCAGGAAAACGGCGTGGGTATCCGGGACCAGCTTGGTGAAGACCTCGCTGGAGCCGTTCCAGATTTCCAGTCCGTAGTCCACGATGTGAAACGTGACCCAGGGGATTGCCCGCAGGATGGCGGAGAATTCCCCGTGGCCGACGCGGCGGAGCGATTCGAACACCACGTTCGACGAGCCGCCTTGCGCTTGCACCTTGAGGTTGTTCACGATGTACTGCCAGCCCGTGCCGGACAGAACAACGTGCGCCAGGCCCATTCCCGTGAGCTGCACCATCGCCGTATTGATGTTCTGCAGGTGCCGGGGAATGTCGGTGCTGGTCGTCGCCCAATCGGCGTTCAAGATATTGCCGGCACCGAGCATGTTGAGCTGCGTCTTGTTGCCGGCGGGAATCTTGAAGTCGACGACGTCCTCGCCGCCGGAGAATCCGTGCCGCAGCTCGTCACCATCGTTGGTGTAGGTGTAGGTGCCGCGGAACATGGCAGCGGTCTGGAACTCGATGAGGTTGGTGAACCGCTGGGCGAGATAGACTTCCTGATGGGTCAGGTAGTTTTCTCCCTCATGGTCCAGCCGCGAGTCCGGTCCGCCGATGCCGCGGCGATTGAGCAGGTCTTCATCGAGCAAGGGAATCGTTTCGGCTGCCCGAGGGAAAGTTCCCGTCTGGTCGCTGACCCTCTGCGCCTTTTGCCGGCTGGAGGCTTGACCGCCGACGCGGGCCGAAGCGACCTTGCGGGTATTGTTGAAAATGTCCCAGGCGTAGTTGCGGCCCGATTGCCGGCGGACGTTGCCGCTGGAAAGGCCCCACCCCAGAAGTTTCTGGAGCGCGGTCCCCGGCAGGTCGAGCTGCGAGATTGCCTTGAGGATGGTCTTGGGAGCCAAGACCTGAGCGGTGCTGAGTGACATGGTTCTTCTCCGAATTTAAGTGTGTGAAAAAAAGGAAGTACGTTGCGTTGTTCAAGGGGACAGGAGACAGGGAACAGGAAACAGCAGACGGTCGTTGGAGATTCTGATGTCTCCTGCTCCCTGTCTCCTGTCCCACTTCCCCAGCCCCAAGTCCCCAGCCCCTAGCCCCTGCCTTACGACACCGTCGCGGTCGTCCCACCGAGGTTGCTGACAATCCAGGCCAGCGTGTCGGTATCGGTGTACACGCACTCGACGAGGGCGTGGCTGCCGATTTTTTGGCTGGCGGTGGAGAAGGCGACGGACGTGGCGGCGGCACTATTCTTGTGAATGATGTCGCTGCCACCGGACGAAATGGTCAGGTCGGCATTGGCCATCTGGAAGAACCGGAAGGCCAGGCCGTTCTGCTTGGTCGGCAGAGTGAACGAGACCGCTGCCGATGCCAGGAAGAGCAGGCCGTTGTCCGTGGCAGTGACGACGTAGTTGGCCGACTTGCGGTAGATGCCGCGCGGATGCATCAGCACTCCCAGGCTGGCATTCAGATCGCGGTCGAAGACGAACCGTCCCGCCAGTTGCTGCTTGGCCCGCAAATCGAGGCCCAGCAGCTCGCCTTGCTTGAGAAACCCGTGAACGAGCATCTGGGTGAAGCGATCGGCAGCCGTGCCGCCGACGAGCATGTTCTGGTGTTTCTCCAGGATGCCCAGGGCAATCTGCCGGCCGTCATTGGCATCCCCCTTGTAGGTCTGGGCCTTCCCGGTGGCATCGGCCAGGGCCAGCACATTGCCGCCGCGGACCGTCGTGGTCGGCGTGTTGCCGCTATCGACCGTCGCGGCGTCGATGGTGATTTTCTTGGTGGCGATGAGGTCCTGGCCATGACGGCCGGCCCACCACACCTGGGTTTCTTCGCCGTCCCGCTGGGTGCCGACGCCCGGAACATTGCCGGTAGTGAATTCAGACATGGGTAACTCCTTGTGAAAATGGAAATGAAACTGGTTTGGATAACTCGTGGGGCTCGGGGTTCGGGTCTCGGAACTCGGGTGGAATTGTGGTGCTTGCCTTTCCCCAGTCCCCAGCCCCTAGCCCCCAGCCCCGTCTTTTAGCTCTGCCCCCCAAACGCACTCCGCGAAAGCTGCTCGCGGGCGATGCGCTCGGCCTGATCGTCGGTCATCTGGTTCGCGTCCCCGGTGAAGAAGACGTCGCCGGCAGGATGCTCCGGCTGCGCGAGCGAAGTGGCATCTAGCCGCAGTTGCGGTGGAATGGACTCTTCGAGGATTGCCAGGGCGTCTGCGGCCCGGATGAGCGGCTGCGAATCGGTCGCGGCCGGCGTGGAATCGCCTTCGAGCAGCGCCGACAGCCGGTCCCGCATGCCGCGGGAGAGGCTGCTGGAATGGCGAATCCGCTCGCTGAGCTTGTGGCGTTCCGCGGCCGCTTGAGTGTCGATTTCACTGGCTTGGGAAGGTGCCGGCTCCGCGCCGTCGAAACTGGGCTCACCCAGTCTCTCCGCCGGGGCAACGTCAGTCGCCGCTTCGGCCGGCAGTGGCGGCTGGTCCGGGCGGACCTCGGTAGTGGTGGGTTCAAGCGTGGTGATCATGTGCAGATGCTCCTGAAAAGAGAAATGTGCGTGACGTATTCGCGTCGTCATCGTGTGTAACTATTCACGAAATAGGTTGTCACAGTCAAGTACTACAACATAAGATTTATCAAAATAGTTGCAAGCGAGTACGGCGTAACGGTTTGCGAAGAGCGAAATTGACGTAAGTCCAATAGTGAACAGATGAGTCTTTACCGCGGGTGGGCGCCGCCGGGGCTTTTTGGGGCTCGGGAAGCCAAAATCGGGGCCGCCCACCGGCCCGGATGTTTCCCGCTGTTTTCCGACTAGAATGAGTCCGCCAACCCTTTTTCCGCGAGACTCCACCATGAGCTGTTCCCGTTATCTGTTCCATGTCGCCTTCGGATGCGTCGCCTGGCTGCTGTGTACGGCCGATTTGCCGCTGCTTGCCGAGGACAAGCCTGACGCCCAGCAAGACCCGCTGGCCGCGAAGATTCACGAGCTGACGCGGGCCCCGCATTACCGGCACGCTCACTGGGGCCTGCTGTTCCTCGACCTCAAGTCGGGCGAGGTCCTTTACCAGGAGAACGCCGACAAGCTCTTCGCCCCGGCTTCGGTGACGAAGTGCTATACCGTCGCCACTGCGCTCGATGCGCTCGGAGCGGATTACCGCTTCCGCACGCCGGTCTATCGCCGGGGCGAAGTGAACGAAGCGGGAGAGCTCAACGGAGATTTAATCCTGGTGGCGAGCGGCGACCTGACGATGGGTGGACGGACAACGGAGAAGGGGAAGATTGCCTTCACGAACTCCGACCACACTTATGCCACGTTCAGCGAAGACGCCGCCCTCACGCCGCAAGACCCGCTCGCCGGCCTGAATGAAATCGCCCGCCAAATCGCGGCTGCGGGAATCAAGAAAGTGAGCGGCAACTTGCTGATCGATGATCGGCTCTTTGAACACGCCGAAGGGAGCGGGAGCGGGCCGGGGAACCTGACGCCCATCATCGTCAACGACAACGTCCTCGATTTTCTCATCGAGCCGACGGAACCCGGCCAGCCGGCGAAGGTCACGGTCCGGCCCCAGACCGGCCTCTACGACATCCAGCTCGACATGCAGACCGTGGAATCCGGCGGCAAGGTGGAAACCTGGATCCGCGTTGAAAACAACAAGCTGACGCTCCGCGGCAAGATTCCCGCCGGCCGTGCCCCGCTGGTGCGAATCTATGAAGTTCCCGATCCGGCCGGCTGGGCGCGGTCGCTCCTCATCGAGGCCCTGGAGCGAGCGGGCGTGGAAGTCTCCGCGGGGATTGCCATCCGGCATCCCGAGGTCAAATTGCCCTCCAAGGAAGATATCGAGAAGCTCACCCGCGTCGCGCAGCTCGAATCACCACCGTTTTCCGAGAACGCCCGGCTGGTCCTGAAAGTCAGCCACAACCTCCACGCCAGCACCCTGCCGCTCATCGTCGCTGCCCATAACGGCAAACGGACGTTGGCGGATGGGCTTACTCTGGAACGGGCCTTCCTGCAAAAAGCCGGCGTCGAAGCGGACGCCATCTCTTTCGGCGGCGGAGCGGGCGGCTCGCGGGCGGACTACGTCACTCCCAAAGCAACCGTCGAGTTGCTCGTTGCCATGACCGCCCGCAAGGATTTCGCGCTCTACGAACGGGCCATGCCTTCGCTGGGCGTGGACGGCACGCTGGCCAAGAGCATCCGCCAAGACAGTCCGGCCCGAGACAAGGTCCATGCCAAAACGGGCACGCTCCTGTGGGACGACCTGCTGCAAGGCAACTCGCTCCTCACCAGCAAGGCCCTCGCCGGCTACATGACCACCGCCAAGGGCCGCAAGCTCGCCTTCGCCGCCTTCGTCAACGGCGTCCATCTCCGGGATGGCATCGACACCAAGAAGATCGGTGGAGATTTGGGGAAGCTGGCGGAGATTGTGTATCTGGAACAATAGCGAATCAATCATACCTCCACGAGCATCCTCGCCGGCTCTTCAATGGCCTCTTTGATTCGTCGCAGGAAAAGGACCGCCTGGCGGCCATCAATCAGGCGATGGTCGTAAGTGAGGGCGACGTACATCATGGGGGCCAGGACAATCTGGCCGGCACGGCCGATCGGGCGCTCCTGGATGGAGTGCATGCCCAGCACGCCACTTTGCGGCGGGTTCACAATCGGCGTGGAGAGCAGCGAGCCGAAGACGCCGCCGTTGGTGAGGGTGAACGTGCCGCCGGTCAGCTCGTGGGGCTGCAGCTTGTTCTCTTCGGCCCGCCTGGCGAAATCGGCGATGGCCTGCTCCGTTTCCGCAAAGCTCAGCCACTGGGCGTCCTTCAGCACCGGCACCACGAGCCCCTTGGTGGCTCCGATGGCGACGCCGATGTGGTAAACATGATGATAGACCACCTGGTCCTCGCCCCGGATTTCCGCATTGATCTCCGGGAACTGGCGGAGGGCGTCGATAGCGGCCTTCACGAAGAACGACATGAACCCGAGCTTGATGCCGTAGCGTTTGGTAAACCGTTCGCCGTGCTCCTTGCGTAGAGCGATGACGGCAGACATATCAATCTCGTTGAAGGTCGTTAGTAAGGCGGCGGTATGCTGGGCCTCCACTAGGCGCTGCGCGATGCGGCGGCGGATAAGACTCATTCGGCGGACATCTTCGGCGGGCACTTCGCTTGGGCCCTCCTCGGAAGGGGCCGCGACGAGCTCTTTTGATTCGGTCGTTGATTTTTCCTTAGTCGGAGACTGGTCCGAAGGCTCGGCCTGCTCCCCATGTTCCACGTGCCGGAGGACGTCTTCGCGGCGGAGACGTTCGCCGGAGGCTTCGACATCCTTGGGCGAGAGATGGTGCTCGCGAAGGGCGCGGCGGGCGGAGGGGGTGATGGGAAGCGATTGGTCTTTGGCGACAGGTTCCGTGACCGGCGGCACGGGGCTCTCTTCCTGCGACTTAACTTTTGTTTCAGGCGGCGACTTTGGCTTTGTCTCCGCCTTCGGTTTCGCTTCCGCCTTCGCGTCCCCAGGCTTTCCGTTTCCTTCCTGGATGTACCCGATGACTTCCCCGACCGAGACAGTTTCCCCGTCTTGTTTCAGAATCTTCTCCAGCACGCCCGAACGGGGAGCAGGGACCTCCAGCGAGGCCTTGTCGGTTTCCAGTTCAACGACGCTCTGGTCTTCCTCGACCGAGTCGCCCGCCTTCTTCAGCCAGCGACCGATTTGGACTTCCTGAACCGATTCGCCGACGGCGGGTATTTTGAGCTCGATGGGCATCTGCTGCTGTAGGATTGGGTGAAACGCCCACGTCTCTTCCGCGGGTGTGTTTGGTGAAGCGGAGTGATTATCTCCATTGATTTTACTTTACTTGCTTAGCCCGCTGTCAGTGCTGGCAAGGATCAGAAAGCGGCGAATTCGATGAAAAACTCGCGGGCTTGCTGGCAGGGGGTGGTTACGAGGTTATGAGGATTCTGGCCGCCTTGGCACCGCTCTCGGTTCTGCTGCCGCACGAGATCTTGCGGTCGTCAGCAGATTTGGCGGAAAACGAATCTCGCCGACACTTCGTTTTTCATCGCGGAATCCGTCCGGATCGACACGCCGAGAGGGGCGATTCCCCGGCTGCAAAAAGCGGCGAAGCCGCGCGCGAGGGCCAGGGACGACATGTTCCTTGACATTGTGGTCGTAAGGGAAGAATCCATTCCATTAGATGCCGTTTCATTGGGCGAAATACTTTGATAAACAGGTTATGAAACTCCTGATGAACCCTGGAAAGGCTGTATCAAACAACAGCTTGAATGAATCGGGAGATGTCGATGTCATGACGCGGAAGCGTTTTGGGGGAAATGAGTTGCGGCAATCCGCGGAGGAGGAAGCGGGGGAAAAAAGTGACGTTGAAATGCGTAGAAGGGTCACAGATCGGCCGCTTATAAGCTGAAGCGAAGCCGGAGGTGGTTGGAGGCCGTTAAGGGCGGACCACTATCACGACGCACTAGCAAGAAAGGTCATTGCCTGCCAAGACTGGCGCTTCGGTTTCGTGGAAGGGATCGAAGTCGGTGCTAGCATCGGCGAACGTCCCTCCAGCTTTCCCTCTGGGGAATTTCTTCCGCAGGCGGTAAAGTCTGCGCAAGTATCAAGATTGATGCAGGCGGAACCGATAACAGAGGGGCGGGATGGGCCGCGCACGCTGCGCTGATGGTATTGGCGCATGGTGGGAGGGTTGGAGAGAAATGGGCAGGCTGGAAGCCTGCCCCACATTACGGGAAGGACCCCGCATGACGACCTCTTTGCAAACGGATCCCCGCCGCACCGCGCGGGATGCCTTCCGCAAGCCGGGCCGGCCGCCGCTGGAAATGCCGGTCCTGTTCCAATTGGCGGATCTGAGCCTGCAGCACGTCAAGGTTGCGCCGCCGAGCCCGCCGGTGCCTGCCGTTGCTGCGGCACCGATTGCCGAGCCAGTCATTGCTGCTCCCCCCACGCCGATGGTGGAGTTGGCACAGGTGAAAGTTCCGCAGGAGGTTGAGGCGCCGCCGGAAGAAGCTCAAACGACTGCTGCGGCAGCGGCTGAATCGCCGGTATTGGAAGCCGCGAAAGCGGAACCGCGGCCGGAGGCGGTCATTTCCCAGGCGATAACGGAAGCCGCCTCGCCCGCTGTCTCCATAGACATTGAATTGCGGGCTGAAGCTCCAACTCCAAAAGCGGAGGAGCCATCGGCCGAGATCGCAGCAACACCAACCGCGGTGAGTGAAACGAGCGTGACGGACGTCACTCCCCCGACGGAAGCGACCGCGCCTTCGCCACGCGACAGAACAGAGCAGCGGACCAAGAGCCGGCAGCCGGTTTCCGGACACAGCAACTGGATGCGGACGCACGGCAAATACATTGCGGTCGTCTTTGTGTTCGCCCTGATCGGGACCATCTATCTGGCCCAGAATGGGGATGAGCCGCCGCCGGCCAATCCGAATGCGGCCTCACGCACGAATGCCGAGGCTGAGGCCAAGACGTCGAGCGAGAGCGAAACCAAAGTCACCGACGCACACGCGGCCAAGGAGTCGGTTCCGATCGCCCATCACAATCATTCGCCCTCGCTCCTGGATGAAACGAGCCCCGCCGCTGGAAATCCTGCCGCGGAAACCCAGGCTCAATTACATGCTCCAGGGAGCAGCCACACGATCAAGGAACCCGCGCAGCCCACGGAGATTGCCGATTCCAAATCACTCTTCCCCTGGAAAGAAGCGGGAGATGCGCGGATCGCGTCGAAGCCAGAAGATGGAAGGGCGAAACCGCAAGCGGAGTCCAAGTTGAAAGGGCCAAACGCGGAGGTCCGAGAAGAAGCTTACGTAGGCGAGTCGCCGGGCGAGGAAGCTCCGAGCATTTATGGTCCGCCCACTCGCCGGGTAGACCCTCCCAGCGAACAACCCAGAGACATGGGACCGCCACCAAACGCCCCATCCGGCTACCCGGCTGCCGACCAGAACCGCTACCGCGAATTTGAGCCGCCACCAAGCCGATCAGCCACCCCTGCTTCCTACCAGCCGGGCACTCAGAACATTGCCCCCCCATCCCGAACCAGCGGACCCCGATATGAGCGCACTGGATCAGGCCTTTATTAAGGCATACGCCAAAGAGCCGGCAGCGAAGAATGCGGCCCCAAGCGGCGGCAGCGCCGAGGTCGTGCGTGCGTCTGCTGTTGCGGAGCGGACGCCCCGCGCGCCGCTGAACCACATGGCGAGTACGCAGATTGAAAACATCTACGCCGCTGGCACGCTGTACCGGATTGAGACGCCGCGAGCCGCCGAGCCCGCGCCGGTGCCGTCGCCCCATTTTGGCATGCGCGCTTCCCGCCGGCTGCCGTTGCGGTATCGGCTGGCGCAGATGGAAAGTGAAGAGATCGCTGCACCGCCGGCGAAGAGAGTGCCGCAGCCGGTCGTTCAACCCACCGCGCAAGCGCCGAAACCCGCGCGGCGAATGAAGGCGCAAATTCCAGCCCCGCCTGCCTTGCCGCCGGCTCCCGTGGTGGATGTCAAGGCTCCGCCCGTTGAGGTTCCAGTTCCCATCCTGCCTCTGGCCAACGCGATGGAGGTCTGCGAATCGTGGGACGAGCTCCTGGGGGATTCTCCCGTGGTCGCTAATTCGGCGCTAGCCGTCTGGCCGAGGGAGGAAGACCTGGCGGCTGCGCAAGCCAGTTCGCTGATTACCCTCGACCTGGAAACGATGCCCGAGCTGCCGGCTCCGGTGACCGAATTTGTATACGAACGGGCCATGGAAACCGGAGCTCCCGAGGCGTCGTCCGTCAAGACCTATCGCCTCGACGCCGCTCACACGCCAGTCCCCGCGCCCCATCAGCCGCCCCAGCCGACGCTGGAAGACCTGATCAAACCGGCGGCGGAAGAATTGCCGGCCAAGACTCAAGAGGCGAAGCTTCAAGACCGACCCCTCGTGGTCTCGGAAGAAGAGGCGGCTGAACTGGTCGGAGCTGCGATTCATGCTCCCAGCATCGAAGCCGCTCCCGTAAAACCAATCATCCCTACTCCGCAGCATTTCCAGCCGATGGTCCCTGCGTGGGAAGTGGACCGATTTCTCTGGCCGGCCCTCTGCGAAAAGCTGCTCCGCGACGAAAAATCCTACTTCGCTCAGGCCGGCGGGAAGATTGCCTCGGCTGTTCGGGACGGCCTCAAGTCGCTCGCCATCACCGGCAGCCGGCGGGGCGAAGGGCGGACAACGCTGGCCTTGTGTCTGGCCCGCAGTGCGGCCAAGGCGGGGCTGAAGGTGGTCCTGGTCGATGCCGACTTCGCCCGCCCGCAGCTTGCGGCCGCTCTGGGCCTGGAAATCGCCGCCAGTTGGCACGAGGCGGCTCTGGGAAAAACTTCCCTCGCGGAGGTTGCCATCAAGTCCATCGAAGATAACCTCACCGTCCTGCCGCTCGATGTCTCCACCGCGGCCGCTCCGCTGTCGCTGGCGGACCCGCGGCTGACGCGGACGCTGCGCGACGCGGCACGCAGCTTCGACCTGCTGGTGTTGGATTTGGGGCCGACCTCGGCAGGGAGCGATTCGCTCTTTCCCGAGGATGAGCCACCCCCCGCGGACGCGGCCATCGTGGTGCGAGATCTCCGCTACAGCACCTCCGCCGAAAGCCAGGCCATCGGCGAGCGGCTGAGCCTGAGCGGAATCGAGGCCGTGGGCATCGCCGAGAACTTCGTTCCCCACGAGAAGCTTGTCGCTTAATGTACGAGACGCACTGGCAACTCGCGGCCCGACCGTTCGACCACTCGGCCGACGCGCGGTTCTATTATCCGGGCGAGTCCCAGCAAGGGGCGCTCCTCAAGTTGCGCTACTCGCTCGAGAATCGCCGCGGAGCCGCGCTGCTCACCGGTGCCGCCGGCTTGGGCAAAACTCTATTGGCTCAGACGCTCACACGGCAACTCGGTGAGAGTCTGTCGCCCAAGGTGCATCTGGTCTTTCCGCAAATGCCGGCCGGCCAACTGCTGGCGTATCTGGCGGACCAGCTCGGCGCGGCAGGCGGGCCGACGCTGACCATCGAACAGAGCCTGCGGCGGATTGAAACGCGGCTGCGGGAGAATGCCAAGGCGGGGAAGCACGCGGTCATTGTCATCGACGAGGCCCACTTGCTCGATGACTCCCAAGCGTTGGAAACTGTGCGCCTGCTTTTGAATTTGGAGCAGGACGCCCGGCCGCTGGCGTCGTTCCTGCTCACGGGACAGACATCGCTGCTCCTTGCCATCGAACGCCGCCCCGATTTGGAAGAGCGGCTGGCGGTGAAGTGCCTGCTGCGGCGGTTCAAGCCGGAAGAAACGATGGGATATATCCAGCATCGCCTGACCGCGGCCGGGGCGAAGCGATCCATCTTCACCGACGGTGCTCTTGAGGCGATCCATCAGGAGACGCTCGGCATTCCGCGGCGGATCAACCGCCTCTGCGACCTGGCCCTGCTCGTCGGCTTCGCGGAAGAGCTGACTTCCATCGGCCCGGACCAGATTGCCGCCATCTCCGAAGAACTCGCCGGCGCGACAGCCGAGTAGCGCGAGTAGCGTATGATGCGGGGAAATGTTCCGCACTTTTTCATGGCCAAATTGCTTGATGCTCGCCGGCATTACGGCGCTCGCCGCAGTGCTGCGCCTGTGGCAAGTCAACGAGAGCCTATGGGTCGATGAGCTGCACACTTCCTGGTGCGTGCAAGGAAGCTTGTGGCAGGTGGCGGAGCGGGCGGCAGCGGGAAACCAGTCGCCGATGTACTTCTATCTGGTGTGGGGTGTGACGCGGCTGCTCGGTGAACGCGAATTGACTCTGCGTCTTCCGAGTTTGTTGGCGGGAACTGCATTGCCGGGGATCATGTGGCTTCTGGTGCGCAGGCTGTGGCCGCGGGAAGGAGACGATCCAGCGAAGCAGAATGGAAACGTAGAGCGGGATTGGCCAGCGATTCTCGCGGCATTTCTGGTCGCTATTGATCACACGTCCATTTTCTATTCCACGGAATCCCGCCCGTACGCCGTCGTGCAACTCCTGTCGGTTGCCGTTCTGATTGCGTCGCTCAACCTCGTTTGGCAACCCTCTGCCGCCGCACCGCTTTGGTTCATTTGGGCTTGTGCCGCGATCTTTTACTTCCAGTACACCAGCGTTCTGTTCCTGGCAGCCGTGATGGGAGCGCTGCTGATTTGGGCCGTCTTTCGTCCGAGCCAAGAATACAACTGGCAATCCTGGTTGGTGGATGTCGGGGGGACTGCCGCGGTCTGTGCGCCGGCACTCGTGCAACTCTTCGACATCGCTGCGCGGCGGGAGAATTGGGGCTCGTTCATTGAACAACCGAAGGTTTCTGACTTGCTCTTTAGCTATCCGTGGACGGCCGTGCCAGTCTGCTTGCTGCCGCTTTGTTTCTGGAAAATCGCGCGCCCCTTGCCGCAAGGGCTGCCGCTCATCTGCACGTCAGCCGCTCTACCGGTCCTGCTCGCCTGGAGCCTGTCGCACTGGCAAGTCGCGATGCTCTTCCATCCGCGATATGTGGTCTCAGCCCTGCCCGCAATGTGGATTGCGGTAGCCATCGCCACGCAATTGCCCTCGCGTCGCCCGATTCGCATCGGTGCCCTGTTCGTCGTCGCGGCATTGGCGCTCGGGTGGTCCGGGATTGCCGAAAACATAGTCCGGACGGGTTGCGTTTTCACCGATCGGCAGGAAGATTGGCGCTCCGCCATCGCCGCCGCCGAAGACGAGCACCTGCAACATCCCGGCTGGAAAATCCTTGTGCATTCGGGGCTCATCGAAACGGACGCCCTGCGTCAGCCGCATGACGCGGCAGCGCGAGAGTACGGACTGCTGCCCGTGAAGGCTCTCTATCCATTTCATGCCAGGGAGGAATCGCTGATCCCACTGCCGATGAGGGAGCCAGGAAAGCTCACCGAGGAAACGCGAACGGAAGTTCTGAAAGCCGGCGGGGCCATCGTCCTCCTGCGGCTGTCGGCGGAACGGTCCGTCGCTGTCGAAGATGATCTTGCCGAACGCATCGCCGAGAGTGAAGTCGTCAAACGGCAGGCGTTTGGCGATCTTCAAGTGCTGACGGTCCGTATCCGCCGCAAATGACCGAGTCTACGTCGGGATCTGTAGCGGCAGCAGTTCGCGCTCTTGTGACTGCGGGACACCCCGTGGCCCGTCAAGGACGCTGTCGATGAGATAGTACATCAGCCGCCGCAGCTCTTCGGGCTGCAGTTTGTCGGCGATGGCTTCGGCGCGCTCTTGATGCTTGTCGATGAGACGTGCGGCTTTTTCAAAAACACCGGCCTGTTCGTAGAGTTGGCGGACGCGGGAGATGCGGTCGCCAGCCATCCGATGGTCGCCATTGACGAGATTTAACAATTCTTCCTGCCCAGCAGCGGACAGCCCTTCGAGCGCGAGGGCCCAAAGCACGGTGGGCCTGCCTCCGAGGATGTCGCCGCCGGCGGAGAGCTTGTTGTGCTCGTCCCCCTGCCAGTCGTTGAGGTCGTTGAGAATCTGGAAGGCCACCCCCAGGTTGCGGGCGAACTGCCGCACCGGCTCACGGTATTCTTCTGCGGACCCAGCCAGCCGAATGCCGCTGAACATGGCGGCTTCGAAGGCGGGGGACGTTTTGAGGGCGTAAATCTTGAGGGCGTCGAGCGGCTTGAGACGTTTGTCGCGGGCGTCGCGCCACAGCAGTTCGGCCCCTTGCCCTTCGGAGAGCCGCAGGTGGGAGTCGGCGAGGTTATCGAGAATGTCGGCCACCACGTCCGCCCCCAGCGTCTTCGATTCGCGGCTGACGAGCCGATAGCCGAGGCCGATGAGGTAGTCGCCGACGTTGATGGCGGTGGGGATGCCGTACCGTTTGTGAATCGTCTCTTCGCCGTAACGGAAGGAGTCGTTGTCCTGAATGTCGTCGTGAACGAGGGAGGCCTTGTGGAACGTCTCGATGGACATCGCCGCCCGCCGGACGGAGTCGCTGACGTTTGTGGCAAGATGGTGTTCGCCGCCAGCCAATGTCCCTTTGCCGCCGGTCATGGCGTCGTAGACAGCGAGCGTGATGAAGGGGCGGGAATACTTGCCCCCCTTGCCGAGAAAGTCGTAGGCGATGGCCTCCGTGGCGGCGATGGGGTCAATCGCGGCAATCCCCTGGCCGTTCACTTCCGATAGTTTCGGTCCGCCGCGTAGCCGCGGCGAAATGCGGTCCAGCTCTTCTGGCTTGAACAGGCTGCTGGCGGAGCGAAGCAGGTGGACGTAGCTGGCGGTTTGCTGCGTCGCTTCGCCCGGCTGGGTCTTGATGATGTCCAGCACCCAGTCCTCGTCCACGCTCGTGTTGCGGCAGTCGCTGGAGAGGAGCGGCACGGCCATGCAGGGGATGCCGGCGAGCAGGATTTTGTCGATCGCTTTTTCGAGCACGTTCAGGCAGGCGACGCCAACGATGGCATCGACGTAGCCGCTGACGATGATCTTGAGAACGATGGGGGAGCCTTCGGCGACGAGAACCTTGTACCCCATCTCGTCCGCCAGGCCGCGGAAATCGGCGATCGCGCACGCGCCACACTTCTTGCACTCCAGGCCGAACTCGTCGTAGTCGGCCGGGCAACCTTCCGCGTGTTTCAAACAGTGCGGCAGCAGAAACAGACGACGGGACGGCGGCACTGCGGCCACCTGGTCGCGCCAGAATTCGCTCGCCAGGACCACCATCATCCAGCCGACATATCCTTCGGGGAGATTGAGCGCGGTGAGCGTGTCCCGGACGACCTTTTCCATCTCGTCCTTTCCGAGCGGACGGGCCTTGTCGAGCCCAGCCGCCACCTCGCGGCATTTGGCATGGAGCTTATCCCGCAATTCCCGCGTTTCCGGCACCAGCTTGAGGTGCGTCGTCTGCCGCCGCTTGCTCCGCTTGGGAGCTTCGCCGGCAAACTCAGGGGGCACAAATTCAGCGGCCCGGCCGCTTGAAGCGGCCGCGTCGCTTCCGTCGTGGGGTAGGCTTCCAGCCTGCCCGGAATCGGAAGTGGTGGGTGCGTAGTCCAAGGTGCAAATCCTAGTGGCGGGCTCGTCGTTAGGCGGGGCTCAGCGTCCGCACAGCTCGGCCCAGGGCGGAGACGGTGAACGCCAGCGGATAGAGCTTCTCATAATACCACAACTTGGCGAAGTAAAAACCTATCGGAGCCGCATTCCGGTGCCCCCCCCGCTCCACCCGCTGAATGAGCCAAGTCAAGCCTTTTTCGATGGCGGGCATGAATTCCGGCTCGCTCGCCGCGGCGAGAAGGGCCTCGACGGCGAGGGCGGTTTCTTCGACGGAGGAGGTGAGGGGGCAATTGGGTGTGGTCTCGCTGGAGCTGCTTGTTACAGCCGCGTGGGGGTCGGTGCTGGGTACTGGGTACTGAGTACTAAGTACTGAGTACTCAGTACTCGGTACTCCGCTCTTCCCCCACACGCCGCTCCCCCAGCCGCCATCGGGGTTTTGGTGTTGGTGGAGCCAAGCCAAGCCGCGTTTGGCCTCGCTCGATTCCATTAAGCCGAGATCGCGATAGGCCATGAGAACCTTCGACGTGCCATAGACGGGATTGTCATCCGTCGGATGGTCTTGATTGCCGAACCAAAGAGGTGACCAACAACCATCTGAGTGCTGGTTGGTTTTCAAGAACTCCAGTCCACGTCGAAGCATTCGCACGTGGCGATTTTGCTGCGGCGATGATTTGTGCTCAGCGAGTTCGATGCGCGAGCTATTGTCCGTAAGGGACCAAGCCCGAAAAGATCTGAGCACATGCGCGGTTATGTCAGTCCCACTGCGATCGAACGGTAACCTCCCCCATCCACGACAAAACGTCGGCCATCCGCCATCTCCATTTTGCAGGTCTATCAGCCAGATCTTGGCATCCGTCACACGGTGTCCTACTTGGGGAGATCCGTGGTGTGGAAAGGCTCTTATCATCCATGGAAATTCTGCTCGCAGCGCCAGCAGCGCCCCTGGCGTGTCATCCGCGTCCGGCACCGCGCCACTGAGGTCGCTCCAGCCCCAGCCGCCGGGGTCGGCGTCGGTGAAGGGGTGGCGGGCGAGGTGCTGGCAGGAGAGGAGCCAGTGGAGGCACTTCGGGCCAAGGAGGGCGGCCACGTCTTCGCCTCCGCTGGCGAGGGCGTTGATGGAGAGGGTGGTGACCCAGGTGGCCAGGTTGGTGTCGATGGGCCAACTGCCGTCGGGGCGGACGGAACTGACCAGGAACTTGATTCCCTCGTGGGTCACGGCGTGGTCCTGGCGGCCGGTGGAGGCGAGGCTCATCACCACGAAGCTCGTCAGTGGCACCGCTTCCAGATAGCCGCCGCTTTCCGGCTGCATCTGGCGGAGAACTTTCAGGCTGCGGCTGATGGAGAGGCTTCTTATGAGTCGCGAAACAGGGTTCCACGGCTTTTGGTGGAAGTAGCGGCACTGGCCGATGGCAACGAGGGCGGGGATGGCGTAGCTGACCACCGGCATCCGCATGAAGCGGTACCACGACTGCGGCACGCAGGCGAGCTCAAACGGCAGCGGCGAGACCTCCTTCCACTCCACCAGCCCCGCCAGGGCCAGGTTCGTCATGATGGGGACGACAAACGTCTTATCCACCCCATACCGCGCCCGCAGCCCCTTGAGGCGCCCTTTGGCGTCGATGTATTTTTCCGCTCGCTCCAACAGCTCCTTGTGCTTGTCTGCGACTCCAGCTAGATGAATCGCCGCCACCACCAGCATCGTAGTCGCGATGTTCGAGTAGCTCTTGTCGGTATCGCCAAAGCCGCCGTCGTCGTTTTGATGGGCGGTGAGCCAGGCGATTCCGCCGGAGATGAGAGAGTCAAATTTTGCACCTCCCTGTTTTTGCGTAATCGCCAAAGCACTCACTGCCGTCGCCGTGGAGAGGGCGCTGGTAGAGAGTTCCCCTACCCAATGGCCATCCGGCGTCCGCTCCGCCAGCAGGTCGGCTTTGGCGGTTTCGTAGGCGGCTTTAAGACGCTGGAGGTCGATCATGACGCAGCCGGCGCTTCCAGCGGCTCAAAGCCCCGTTCGGCTTCGACAATCTCGGCAATCTCGCAGAGGCGGCCGACGGACCGGTGGTAGAGGTTGGCCAGGCTGGTAAGGAGCTGCCCCGCGCCGTTATAGATGGCGCCCAGGTCCTCGGAATTCGGCGGATAGGGGAGAACATACCGTCCCACGGTGATTTGCCCGTCGGCATGATCGAACGGATATACCATCCGGTCGCACTGGGAGCGGACGCCCACAAGCGGCGGATGGATGCGTTTCATCAGGTCCAGGATTTCGCCAATCAGGGTCTGGTTCTTCTCGTTGCCGTCGATGTTCTCCAGCAAGAGCCCGAGCGACGCGTTCATGTTTCGCAGTTCCAAGAGCGTGGCCGTGTTCGTGATGATCAGAGAGACCACGGCCATCAGCCTCTGGGCCTCTCGCTGCAACTCCGCGGCGTTTTCAATTTCCCCGGCAACATAATGGTTATGCAGCAGCGTCAGTGCCGCATATAATCGTTGCCCGGCGGCATCCTCAAACGGTTCCATCTGAGCGGAGAGCCGGGACTGCTCGACGTAGGCCCGGTCGCGCTGATGTTCCGCCTCGCCACGAGAGTTGAAGGAGGTTTTGAACTGGCCGGGCTTGGGCCAGAGCGACGCGGAGAACACGGCCCGGGCCTGCCGGGCTTCCAAGGCGCGCGTATCTGCCTCGTCGAAAACGGCCAGGGACTGGCGATAAGGCTCGATGCCGGCCTGCATATATTCCCGTGCCTTGGTGAGTGCCCCCTGCACCTGCGCCGGATCCTGGGGTTCCGCTAACCAGGTGGAGGGGAGCCGCAAGGGGCGGAGAATGTTGAACGCGCCGAGGAAGAAGCGGTTCTGGGCCTCGTGCGAAACCTTCTCGCGCTCCTGACGGACCAACAGCGAATCGATGGGGTGCAGGGAAGAGGGTTTGATGTCAGGGCCGAGAACGTCGCAGTACAAGTCCCAACTGACGTTCTTCGCGCAGGCGTCAAAATCCTGAAAAAGAACCGTGGCGGGCAGATTGCTGTGAAAGACACCGGGGGTCTGCTCCGCCTTGGCACTGGCAATCCGCTCGCTGTCGGCGGGATGGTCGTCAAAGAGGCCGGTCTTGGACTCGGTGATGACCAGGTCCAGCTTCTGTCGCAATTCCGGCGGGAACTGGTCGATGTTGACCAGGATCAGGCGCGGGAGATTATCGACCAGCCTCCCTTCTTGACAAAAGTTGGAGAGATCCCCCTGGGCTCCCTGCCAGCCGACGTGGAGCAGCATCAGACGGCGGCAGGTGGCTTCGAAGGTTTCGCTGCCGGCGACGCGGGCCTCGTAACGGTCGGCGTCGAACTCCATCTGCCGGAGCATGAAGCCGGCGATGAGATGGCCCAAGAGCATCAGCACCCAGAGGATTCCGCGGGTGACCCAGACGAAGAATCTGGCCAGGTAAAGAATCCAGGAAATGCGGATGTCCAAATCGTCGGTGCTGGTCTCCAGCCATTCGTCCCAACTATCGCGCTCGTAAACGACCCGCGTGAACCAGAAGTTCACGCTGCGGATCACATACGTCAGTCTCATGCCGGCTCCCTGGCTGAAGTGGCCGAACTCGTGGGCCAGAACGCCGGCGAACTGTTGCAGCGTCATGCCGGCGGCCAGCGGCATTCCGACGGTGAGGACCAGGTCGCGCGAAGCGATGCTCAGCCAGCCGCGGCGAAAATGAGCGGAGGCGTTCACCTGGCAATCGATGTCGATGCGGCTGGGCATAGGGGCGCGGACCGTGGCGCAGATCCGCTCCACGAATTCGAAGAGGAGCGGGTCGCTGCGGGGCGTGAGGCTGCGAGTGCGGCCGGAGTCTGATCGGCCGGCAAACAGAGGCTTGATCATGAAGAAAATCATGATGGCCCCTATTACCAAAGGAGCGAGATAAACCAGGAAGGCAAAGATGGCGGCCCGGCCGCGAACGTGCTCGAACATCACGTAGCTGTGCGTGAGGTGCCAGTAGACACCGAAGATGGCCAGCCCAATCAGCGAGACGTAGATGAGCGGCAGCAGGACCATGAAGAGGGCAGTGAGCGCGATTCCCAGGCGGTAGGAAGAGGAAACCGCGATGCGCTGGATTTCTCCCCGGAAGCCGGCGAGGACCTGCTGGCGAATTTGGACGGGGGATGGGCCAGCGGGTCTGGGGCGAGGCTTCATTTCCTCCGCTGCGGCCATGAGGTCGATGGGACCGTTGAGGGGGAGTGCAGATTGAACGGCTGCCGCGGTCGGAGATGACAATCCGGCGTGGCGTTCCAGAGTAGTTTCGCCTTGCGGAACAACCAGCAGGCCCTGGCAATGGGGGCATTTTCCCCGTTTGCCGGCCATTTCATTCTTCACCCTCAATGCGACATTGCACTGCGGACAATTCACTGAAATTGCCACGGCCTAACTCTCCTGTATTGAAGAGGATGACGGTCAGTTTACACAACTGGATGCAAGAAGCGACGCTCTAGGGGTGGGCCGAGTTCGACAAGGTAATAATCCCAGGTGACATCTTTGGCGAGCGAGTCGAAGTCGTCGAAAAGAACCGTGGCGGGGAGGGGGCAAGTGTAGATGCCGGGGGCTGCGGCGGAGTGTGCGGCGGCGAGGCGGTCTTTCTCCGCGGGGATGAGGGCGAAGTCGGCGGTTTCCGTCGTGTCGGCTTGAATCGCCAGCCCCGCGCGGAAGTCTTCGGGAACCTGGGAGATGGCGCTCTCCAGTTGCCGCGGCAGGTTGTCGGGAAGCTGGCTCTCCTTGTGCTGGAAGACGAGGTCGGCTTGCACTTGCTGCCAGGCGAAGTCCATGACCCGCAAGGCGCGGAAGGTGGCCTCAAAAGGCTTACTACCGATGAGGCGGATCTGGCAAAGGTCGGCGTCGTACTCGGTCTTCTGGAGCAGAAGGCCGGAGAACATCCGGGACAAATACATCAGCGGCCAGAGCAAGACTTTTACGAGCATGAAGAGCGCGCGAACCGGCCAAAGCAGCTTGCCTAGCCACGAGCGGCGGCTGGTGGTGGCGGCATACACGGCTTCGTCCCAGGCATCACGCTCTTTCACCGCCCGAAAAAAGAAAGTGCTGATACCCCGAACAAAGCCGGCGGTTCCAGCCGCTGTGCCGTGGACGTGCCGGCCGCATTCATGGGCAATCATCCCGGCGAGCTGCTCTGCGGTGACGCTGGCCACGAGCGGCAGGCCGATGAGCAGGCGCGACTTCGAGCCGTAGAGAGCTGTGTTGCCATCGACGGCGATTTGCTGGGGAGCGCCCGCGCCGATGGCGGCGGCGACTCTATCCACAAATTCGTACAACAGCGGCGCTCTGTCCCGCGCCAGAGATTTGGCTTTACCTTTCGTTGGGCGGGGAGCGACCAGAGGCTTGAGGAGCGAGACCGCAAGGACGAGTCCGATTGCAATCGGACCATAGAACAGCATCTCGCGGCCAAGGCCGGCCGCGTTCCCGAGCAGCGACGGGGCATACAAATACCAGCCGATTGCGCCGCCGCCCAACAGCAGGATGAAAACAACGTAAAGCACTGGCAACAGGCAAATCGCCATCGCCGCGAGCATCATCCTCAGCCGAAAGGAAACCGGCGATTGCAGTTTTTCGATGCTCCCTGTGAGTGGCACCAATACACTTGCCCGCCGCTCCTCGGGCGAGGCGGGAACCTCTGCCTTCGTTACCAAGACCACAGCGGTCGGTTTGGCGGCAGCCCGCTCCCCAGCCGGTATCTGCACGGCCGCCTGGCACTTGGGGCATTTGCCGCGCCTCCCCGCCAGCTCCTCGTTGACCTTGAGCGTGGTGCCGCACTGGGGACAGGTGAAGGAAATGGGCAAGGAAAACTCCCCGTAGACCGAAGATGTGGAGCACCGGGCTGCAGTATAGTCGGTTTAAATCGTCTTCGTTGGGCGCGGCCGGAAACGGAAGAGTATTAAGATTAAGAACCGAAGCTACTTCCCTTCCGCCTTCCTCTTCCGCAGCTCAGTCTCTCCCTGGCAGCATTCGCACTGCTTGAGCTCGTACATGGCGATGGCGCAGACGCTGCACCAGTAGTCGATCTCGAAGCGGCCGTCTTTGGCTACTTCGTATACGCCGATGACTTGCGCCGCGGGGGAATCCTGATATCGGCGGACCAGCAGCTCCACCTTGATGTCCCGCAGCCGCTTGTCCACGCGGAAGGCCCGGCCGCGAACATCTTCCACCAGCGGATGCAGCTTGCCCGCATCATCCTGCAAGGCCAGCGCGGCCTCTTTCGCCTCCGTGACCGACTTTACGCCATACTTCTTTTCCAGCGCCTCCGCCAGGAACACCACCCGGCCGCGAAGCGTCTCGGTCGTGAACTTGGGAGCGGCCGCCTTCTCTTCGGCGAGCGACGACGAGCCAAGAAACGCGACCGCGAGGCAGCAAACCCAATCCGCTTTCCGCTTTCCGCTCTCCGCTTTTGTCATTTCCGCACCCTCACTCTCCCGCGTGTCCCACAAACACCGCTTCCACCCCCTGGTCAGCCGTCTTGTCGCCCGATTTCGTCTTGCCGGTGAACCGGACAATCCACCAATCCTTGTCCTCCTGATGGCGAATGGTCAGCGGCTCCTGGTCGCTGAGCCGTTGGAGCGAGAGGATGGCGGGGTGGCTGGCGCCGGTGGTCTGGGCACTGGCTTTGGAGAGGGCCTTGAAGTCGGCGATGATGTCCGGCGATTTGTCCTTGTCCGCCGGCGTCAGCAGCAGAAAGTCCCGCGTCGGGCTGGTCCCCACATGGGCCCCATCCACCGGCTGCTGACCGTAACGGAGCGTGTAGAGGCCGGCGGGAATGTCCTGCTCGCGGAAGTCGCTCCCTTTGCGAGGATAACGGGCCACTCCCATCACCTGACCGGGCTGAAACGGATACAAAACTTCGCCGCCGACTTTGGCTTCTTTGATAGGCCACTCCTTGCAGAGCCACACCTCGCACACTACTCGCGACTCTCCGCGAATGACCTTGAAGCCCGTCGGGCTAAGCAGCGCGGCAATTTCAGGGGCAATTCCTTCCTTCGGCGCGGGCTCTTCGACCTTTTCGACTTTGTGGTCGGCGGCCAGGAGCGGCAGGGAGAGCGAAATGGCAATCAAGGCAAAGAATGCGGTTCGGAGCATGGGAATCTCACATCGGCGGGCGGGAGCAAGGTGGGACGCCGTATTATAGCAGCCTGACGCATCATTGGCTCCAGGTCACATCTTTCGCGAATCATATGCCCAGTGCAGAACCGCCTGTCGCTGGCGGGGGCGGCAAGTCAGATCGCCGCGGCGGCAGTTTTGTTTGATCTGCGCGATGTGCCGGCGAATGGCCCGCCATCGTTTAATCTGCCGCTCGTCGTCTTCGCACCGCCGTCCGAAATAGTAGCGGCAATACCACTGGAACCAGCCGCGTGGGTCCTCGTGATAAATCCATCCCTTTTCCCGCCAGACGGCAAGAGGCTGCGAAGCATTCACGCCGAAAAAATTGAGCTTGGCATCGTGCTTCTGGGCGCAGAGCTTCGCGTTTTCGAACCAATCTGGCGGAAACTCCCCCCGGCAATCGGTCATGTACTTGCCGCCGAACACTCCCAATTCCAGCATCTCCTTCGGCGTAAACTCGGGGCGAAAATCTGGATGCGAGCAGTGTCCTATCGGCTCCGTCAACTTGTAGACGTAGCTCTGCTGCATGAGGTCGTTGACTTGGATAGGACGGGGCTTCATGTCCTAAGACTAGGCCGTCACTTCGTGACGTGCCAGGAGTCAAAATAGCCAAACGCCGAGATGTTTCTAAGGAAGCGGCTGGTACGTCGAGTGTTTCCAAATGCCGGAATTCTGGTTGACGTACAGAAATATCGCATAGGAATCCGTCCACGCTTTGAATTCCGTGTAAGGACCAAGCAACCTTCCCGTTTTACAGAATTGGCGGCCATATTTGATCAAATAACGGGCCAGCCACTCCGTGTCGGTATCTGAAATTGCCTTTGGCGTAACCAGCATCTCGAATGCTCGCACAAAGTCAGTTGCCCAGGCTTTGACTTCGCCTTCGCTTGCATTGAGATAGCGACGAGCATGCGCGGCAATCTCAAGAGTTTCGTCCGTCCGATGTCGCAATTGCAACTTGCCGAAGTCCTCAAGAATACCGAGCGAATAGCCACCCTTGGGGCAACTCGGGTCCGAGGCGAACTCCAAAAGTAACGGCACATATTTCGTGTCGTGTAGTATCAAGTCCTCGTCTTGCTCGATAAACACCAAGTCATCGTTGTAAGCCCAACGACGTACCGTTTCCGGTGAGGGGTCAGCGTCATCTAGGACATTTTCGGACATGTGCCTATCTTAGCAATCGCGGCTCTAAGGATATTCATCACGCTACGCGCTCTCCGCCTCATAGTCCGAATCCGCGAAGGCGTCCTCTTCCTCTTCGGCGTCCATTTCTTCCGCCGCGGAATCGGCTTCGGCCGCTTCGTCGTCGTCGGAGTCAAACGGAGCTTCATCGGACTCCTCTGGCTCATCCAGCCGCACCTTATTGTTCCGCTTCTTGGCGGGAGCAGAATTCGCGGTAAGAGCACTTCCCTTCCCCTTGGCTTCCTCGGCACCCGCCCCGGCTTGCATGGCTTCCCAATCTTCCACGGAGATAATGACCTCCCTCGCTTGCGAGCCGGCGTATTGGCCGACGATGCCGTCTTCGGCCATGAAGTCGATGAGCCGGGCGGCGCGGCCGTAGCCGATGCCGAGGGCCCGCTGCAGCAGGGAGACGCTGCCGCGGCCTTCGCGGATGACGACGTCGACGGCGGACTCGTACATGTCGTCCTTCTTCCGCATCGCGGCCAGGCGGTCCTCGCCGGGTTCGCCGGGCTTGGTCACCTTCATGTTGACCAGCTCATTGACGAAGTGCTGCTCGCCGGTGCTGACGCAGTCCACAATCTTGTTGATTTCCTCGTCGCTGAGGTAGGTCCCCTGGCCGCGAAGGAGCGTGCTGGTGCCGGGCCAGAGGAACAGCATGTCGCCGTTGCCGAGCAGCTTGTCGGCACCCATCTCGTCCAGCACCACGCGGCTGTCGGTGCGGCTGGCGACCTGGAAGGCGATGCGGGCGGGGAGGTTCGATTTGATGAGGCCGGTGATGACGTCGACCGTCGGCTTTTGCGTGGCGAGGATGAGGTGGATGCCGACCGCCCGGGACTTCTGGGCCAGGCGGATGATGTGCTGCTCCACCTCCTTGCCGCTGGTCATCATCAGGTCGGCGATTTCGTCCGCCACGATGACAATGAACGGCAGGTGCAGCGGGATGCTTTTTCGCTCGTCGTCGGTTTCCGGCTGCAGGCGGTCCATGATTTCTTCTTCGCCGAGCTGGTTGTAGCTGCTGATGTGCCGCACGCCGACGCGGGCCAGCAGGGCATATCGCTCCTCCATCTTCTCCACCGCCCACGCCAGAATCGCCTCCGCCTTCCGCATGTCCGTCACCACCGGATGCATCAAATGCGGCAGCCGGGCGTAGCCGGAGAGCTCGACCATTTTGGGGTCGATCATCAGCATGCGGACTTCGTCGGGGCGGCGGGTCATCAGCATCGACGAAATAATGGCGTTGAGGCAGACCGACTTGCCGGTGCCGGTGCGGCCCGCGATGAGCAAGTGCGGCAGCGTGGAAAGGTCCACGACCAGCGGATTGCCGGAGACATCCTTGCCGAGGAAAATCGGAATCCGCATCTTCTTGGTCTTGCCGTTCGCTTCCTCGATGACCTCCCGCAGCCGGACCACCTGCCGCTGCTCGTTGGGGACTTCGATGCCAACGGTATTCTTGCCGGGAATGGGGGCGACGATGCGAACGCTCGGCACCCGGAGGGCAATCGCCAGGTCGTCGGAGAGCCCCGTGATTTTACTGAGCCGCAGCCCCGCTTCGAGCTCGACTTCGTACTGGGCGATGACCGGGCCGGTCTCGATTTCGACGACTTTCACGGTGAAGCCGAAATCCAGGAACGTCTTTTCGAGAATCTTCGCCTTGCGGCGGACCTCAATCGCCTGAGCCTCAAAATTCACGTCATCCGCCGGCAGCAGCAGGTCGAGCTCCGGCAGCTTGTAATCGTCAGCCCCTTTGCCCAGGCTCGCTTCATCCAGCCGCTGGCGGACTTCGTCCTGGGGGGTGCGCTCGGCCGCTTCCCGTTTGCGGTCGGTGGGGCTTTTCACCCGCAGGGGATTTTCGGGGCCGTCCTGGCGCGTCTTTTCCTTAAGCTTCGCGGCAACGACCAGCCCCAGCTTCTTCACCGGAATAACATCCGGCTCCTCGTCTCCTTCGTAGGATGGGTCTCCGACCCGTCCCTCTGCGTTTTCGGCTTCTTCCTCATCAAGCTCCGCTGCTTCCAATTCCGCCCGCGTCACCTTCTTCCCCCGAATCTTCACCGCCAGCCCGCCAACCTCCGCCCCCGGCAGCGGCGCATCCAAATCCGTCCGCGCTTGCTTCTTCCGCCTCAGCTTGGCGCTCGCTCCCACCGCTCCGGCCACGGCGACTCTTGCCGCCAGACTTCCGAAGCGAAACAGGGCATAATCCGTCGCCAGCAGCAGCCCTCCGAGCGTCAAGCTGCCGGCCAGAATCAATCCGCCGATGCGGGCAAAATGCACCTCGACCAGCGACTTGCCGAGCGCCCCCAAGTATCCCCCCGGCCCAATAACCGGCCCGGGTGAAAGGCTAGGGGCGATCATCGCCGCACTCGTCGTCAACCCCACGATAGATATCGTCCAGCCAACGGCACGGAGAATGGGCGTATCAATGCACTTCCGCCGCAGCAGCGTCAGGTCGAGCACCCCCAGCGAAAGCACGACATACCAGCTTCCTACGCCGAATGCCGCGAAGAGCATATCCGCCGCCATCGCCCCCCATCGGCCGCAAACATTATGCACATGGCTATTTGCCGGCGTCACCAACGGGTCCGGCTGATACAGCAAATTCAGCGGCGCAACCGGCTCCACCACCGGATCCGCCGGATCATACGTAACGAGGGCCGCCCCCAAGAAAACAACGAGCGCCAGCAGCCCTAGGGCAAACAAATCCCGCTTCAAATTCGAGCTGACAGGCACAGGCGCATCCGCGGAAGGTAGCGGCGCGTCCCTGCACCAAGAAACTAAGGCGTCTCTTCCTTCATCGGAAGCTCGCCGCAGCCGAAAGCATCTTTGCCTGGCGGAGAGCTAGCATTTGCCGAGGGGGAATAGGCCGCACAATCGGCACGGCCAGGAGGGAGCGTGGTATCGCTTTGTCCTGAATTTAGGGAATGTCCCTCGACGAAAGAAACAGCCTTCGAGACTGCATCGTTACTCCCCTTCCAGAAAATCAAACCGGATAGCAACGATCTCCAGGTCGTAGGACCCCTTGGGGGCCGGGATGGTGGCGGTGTCGCCGATTTTTTTGCCGAGCAGGCCCTGGCCGAGCGGGCTGGTGACGAGGATCCGGGCGCGGTCGTAATCTTCTTCCCCGGAGCCGACGAGGGTGTATTCTTCCTCGTCGCCGAGATCAACGTCCTTCACCACCACGGTCGCGCCGAAGGAAACCTGGTCCTTGGGGAGCGTGGAGGGGTCGATGATGTTGGCCTTGGAGAGCTTGGACTTGATCAGGTTGATCCGGGCTTGGAGCAGCCCCTGGGCCTCCCGCTGGGCGTGGTACTCGGCATTCTCCTTGAGGTCCCCTTCGGACCGGGCGGCGCCGATCTTTTCGGCGATGGCGGGCATTTCCACCCCTTCCATCCGCTCCAGATCGGCTTTGAGCTTGTTAAAGCCGGACCGAGTCATGGGAATGTATTCGTCCATGTTCGCAAACTCCAAGCGGACAAAAAAATGCGACCTCCAAGGGAGGCCGCATGGGGTTACCGAGTTTTCAAGATCCTATTGTGAGTCAATTCGGGGGGGATGTAAAGTCGAGGGGGAGCGAATGCCAGTCCTCATCTTAATCTTATATCTTGATCTCAATCGTCTTCGAGCCGTTCAGAAGCAGAGGAAGGGGAGGTGAGGATGAAGATTAAGAGTAAGATTAAGAGTTACTGCCTAATCCGTAATTGTATGCGTCAGCTCGATCGGCTTCGTGCTGCCGCTGGTAGTGATGTTGAGAGGTACGGTGAAAATGACGGATCCTGTCTTGCAAACGCCGTCATCGCCGTGCTCGCAATAATAATAGTTGAGTGAAACGGCTAACACGTCCTGACCCGTCCCTTTCACGGGGACGTTGACATCGAACTCGGCCCACGGCTTCTCCAGGTTGCGTTTGCCAAAGGCCGCGCGGTCCAGCGGGCCGCTCTCCTGTGGCGAATCGAGCCAGTACACCATCGGGGCTTCGCTACTCATCTCCATGCCGGCCGGAGGCTTCAAGGTGACATGCAGAGTGAGGCCATTTTGCGCCGCCTTGGCGATGGTCAATTCCCGCTTCCGCTGAGCCGCCCCGCGAAAGTCCGGCTTGGTTTCGACCTTCGGAGGGTTGGGGGCCGCAAGTCCGGCGATGGTGAGCGTGCCCACTTTTCCGGAGGCCAGATCGATCGTGCGGATCAAATGATTGTTCGTGTCAGCAATGTAGAGCGTTCCCTTGGCATGGGTGATGCCAGCGGGCTCGTCGAAAGTTCCCTCAGCATCGTCGTCGCCGGCCTGTTTGAATCCTTTGCCCGCGAGCGTCGTCGTTTCGCCGGTCCGAGGATTCACTTCTCGGATCTTGTTGTTGTAGGTATCGGCGACGAACAGTGCGCCGTCCGCGAAGGTCACTCCAATGCAGTGCTGAAACTTAGCCAGAGTCCGGGGACCATCGACGTCGCCAAAGTCAAACAGCCGGCCCTCTGCGCGATGGGCTGTTCCGACGACCGTCACCACTTCCCTGGATCCCTCCAAGGGAACCGCTCGGATCGAGCTCCCTTCGCTGTCCGCGACGAAGAGCCATTCGCCATCCGAGGCCAGGCCACTGGGCTGGGCAAAGGAGGAGTAGCTCTGCTGGCCCGCAGTTTTCGGCAGCAGGCGTCCATCGACGATGTCCTCGCGGCCGTTCCCGGCATAAGGCCCGATTTCCGATTCGGAGAGGGGCATCTTCCAGATTTGGTGCGAGCCCGCCATGGCTATGAAGAGACTCTTCTTGTGAATCCACAGATCCCATGGACTGGAAAGCAGCGTCCCTTTGGGCGTGCCGCTCTTAACCCGCGGCTGCAGCGGATCCGCCTGCCGGCCGGTGCCGGCAATGGACTGCACGGTCCTGGCCTTCAGGTCGACCTTGCGAAGGAGATGATTCTCGGTATCGGCGACATACAGCATCTCTTGATGCAGGGCGCAGCCCTGTGGATGATCGAACGACGCCGACGCGAAATCACCATCGTCGCGGCCGATCGCGCCGCTGCCGATCGTATCGAGTAGCTTTCCGTCGAGCGTGGTCACGACGATGCGGTTATGGTTACTGTCGCTGATGAAGAGGCGATTGCCCGGTTCATCGGCCAGCACTTTACCCGGGAAAAGCAGCGGCGTATTGGCGGCTTTCACCAGGTCGATGGGAAACGGCTTTTCGTTCAGAAGGTTCCGCTGGCGATAGTAGGGGATGCCCCGCTCCAGAATTTTTGCCACGTCGTCGGCTTTGAACTCCCCAGTAGATCGCGAAACCACTTTGCCTTCCGGGTCCACCAGCAACATCGTCGGCCAGACGTTGATGCCGTAAAAGTCCCACAGGTGGTGCTTGTCGTCGTTCAGAACAAGATGCTCCACTTCGTAGCGGAGCATGGCCTGGATGATGTTCTCGCGGTCCCTTTCGGTCTCGAACTTCGCGGAGTGAATGCCAATCACCACGAGCTGGTTGGGATACCGCTGCTCCAGCTTCTTGAGCTCTGGCAGGATGTGCATGCAGTTGATGCAGCAGTACGTCCAAAAATCGAAGAGTACGAACTTCCCTTTGAGGTCGGCTTTGGAAATGGACTTTTTGGTATTGTACCACTCCATTCCCTGGGGAAGCTCGGGCAGGTCGACGCGGTTACGAAAGGGGTTCGTGGTTGCGGCAGGTTTCTTCGCTGCCGCCTTCCCCTGGCCGCTGGTGACCGCCGGAAAGCACATCCCGACCGCAACCCCACAAGCGGCGAGCAAGACTGCAGCCGTACATCGTTTACTCGCGGACATCATACCTGCCGTCTCCGAAAACGGGCCGAGTCGAAGCGTACCCCTGTCGTTATCGTACCGCGCTCCAGGGGCAGCGGGCAAATCAACGTGGCAGGTGTTTCGCGGCAAATCGCGCAACAAAAAAGGCGTCCCTCGGAAGGGACGCCTGCATGTTTCAGAACTGGAGGCAACCCGCAGTGTTACTGCTGGCTGAGGGACGAACCCTTTGCCGGCGACTTGCGCCGGTTTTCTTCGGCCCGGCGATCTGCTTCGCCGGCGATCTTGTGCGCGGCCAGAAGCTGCTCGGGCGTGAAATAGGGTTCCTTGCTGCCGTTCAGGTGCTTGACGCCAACCTTGTTGGCCAACTCTTCCCAGGTCAATCCGTTCGCCAGATGCCAGGCAGCTGCCTGAGCCGAATGTTGATCGATTTCGCCGCGAGCCAGCATCTTCACCATCTCGAGGACTTTGGGATCCTTGTTGAAAGATTCCATGGGAACGATTTCATACGCGACGCGGGGATTGGGATCCTTTTTGCCGTGCTCGAGGCAAACATTGATGACCTTCAATTTGCCGGCCTTCTCGGGGGCCACGTTGAAGAGCCCACCACCGCCCCCACCCATGCCGCCACCGCCCATGCCGCCACCCATGCCGCCGCCACCCATGCCGCCACCCATGCCGCCGCCGCCACCCTGGTTTTGGCCGCCACCACCACCCATGCCCCCACCACCCATTCCACCACCGCCCATCCCACCACCACCGCCTCGCCTGCCCCCACCACCGCCTCCACCGCCGAACTGGGCGGCAACGGGAACGGTGGCGAACGCTTCGGGCAGCTTGATGGTCAGCGGCTTCTTGGTGTTGTTCTTGATCGAGACGGTCCCCGCGGTGGAGTCCTTCATGATCAGCTTGACTTCAATGTCTCCGGCTTTCATCGCGGAGAAAAACTCCACGGTCTCGGCGGGAGGTTGCTTGACCGCCTCCGGCTTCGCAGCCGACAGTGTCAGCGGCACCGCGGCCAAAGCCGCTACCGCCAGAACCAGAACGAAATGACGCGCGAGTAAAACCTTCATTGCTGTCCTCCAGCTTGCTCTTCAATGTCCCCTGCAATGCCGCGGCCAGCATGGGGCGCGACAGCGCCGTGCTTGACCCAGCCCGTGACCGCTTGACTTCATCCTGCCTCTTGTTTGACCAAGGGAAGAAATCAGCTACCAGGATAATCGACGCAGGGGGTTAAACCAAGCAGATTTTCGCAAAAAGGCGTGGGCTCGGGATTTCAGGGACTCGCGAAAGAGGAGGGCGAAAGCTCCAGAGTAACAACTAGAATCGCAAACAAAGCCCCGCGATAATCCCGCAACTCATTGCAGCAAAAGCACTTATAGATGCGCCTAAATGCCATCCGTTGCCGACCCAGGAAAGTTTGAGCTTCCAGCGGGCACGCCAATAATCTGGTTCACGCTTTCGTGATCAAACCAAACAGGGATTCCGCCGAGAGCCAGGAAAACGGCCACTCCGTCCCGAACCACAAGCGCGCCGGGATGGTCGACTTCGAATCTCTTCCCACCATTGAGCTCGACGGTAAAGACGCGAAACGGACGCAGTTCGCGTAGTGCTTCCAAAACATGGTCAAAGTTTTCGGTTGTCATGACGCTTGTCGCCGAATTCAATTCCTATCGGCCCCAATTATACCGATGACGTTCCCTGCTTGCAAACATCGCGGCATGACCAGACGACCCTACTTCAATTCCAGCCCAATCAAATAATCATCCAGCCCCTTACGCAGCTTCTGCTCCTCCACTAAACCAGCGGTGACTTGAGCGCGGAGGGCTTCCACGGAGTCCTCCTGCGCGGTGAACTTGGTCACATAGCGACGGAAGAGGTCGGACTCTTTGGGGAGTTGGGCCATGTTGTCGCGGATGCGTTTTTGTTCCTGATCGATGACGCCGATCTGCCGCTCGAGCTCTTGCCGCTTGGCGATGACGCCGGCGATGGCTTGCTTGCGCTTGATGACTTCGCTCAAGGCTTTCTTCACGCCTTCGCTGACGGCCGGGGAGTTGATGTACTGGATGATGGTGTTGTCATCGATGTTCGTCACCGCGAACTGCTGAGTGAGGAGCTGCTCTTCCTTCACCTCCAGCGTGGCCGGCTTGCCCGGTTCCGCGGCGACGAGGAAGCGGTACATGCCGCGGGTCTTCTCCGCGGGCTCCTTGGGCGCGATGAGCGTCCACTGTGGTTCCAGCGGATGTTCGATCAGGACTTTCTTCGCCTTCTTGCCAGAGTTCTTCACGATGAAGGTCTTGTTGCGGGCGTATTTGTAGCTCGTTTGCAGCGTTCCCTTGATGAGCTGCAAGCTGGTTAGCCTCTGCGGCTCATTTTTGCTGGCCGGAGCGACTTCGGTATCCAGGTCCATCGCATAGCTGATCAGCCGCTCGCTGCCGGGGGGCAAGGCCTGAATCTGGGCATCGCCGGCGTAAGCGCCGTCATCAAAGACAGTGATCGGCCCCTGCATCAGGTGCAGGTCGGTAGTGTTCTTCAGCCGCAGGCCGTGGAGCGGATGCTTGGCATGAGTCGCCTCATTGTAGATGGAGACTTTGTCGCCGCTCACGGACTCGTTCACGATGGGAAGCATGGCGGACTTGCTCCGCTCCAGCTTGACAGGCGAGGCAATTTGATAGCGGAACATTTCTCCCACGTCGCCAGCCTGGGCCAGTGATTGGCCCCCTTGCCGCAAGTTAAGCCGGCTGGCTTCCTCTTTGGCCTCTTTCAGGTACCCACCGCCTCCCGCCATTCCTGGCATCCCGCCAGCGGAACCAGCAGGCCTAGCGGCGCGGCGAGGGTAAGGATCCGCGAAAGGATCCGCCTCGGCAAGTTCCGCCTTCCCTTTCTCCAGCCGTTCGCCGGCGGCCCGGAACTCGCCGTCTTTCGCGGCCAAGTCCTGGTCATAGGTCCGCGGGCGAAGCGAAGCATAAAGCTCCGGCTTCACTTCGGGACGGGCAAGATACAGCGGCTCATAGAGGTCCATCACAAAGGAGATCGGCCGGCCGCTGACGAGCGTGAGGCTGACGTCGTTCCAATCGGACTCGGTCGTATTCTCGACAATAGCCCAGCCTTGCAGGAATGGCGGCTTCTCGTCCTCAAGCACCAGGCGATAGCTGGTCTTCCAGATGGGAGCTTCCTGGATGTAACCGACCTTCACGTCCCGCTTCCCCGCGCCGAGGAAGCTGAGGGAAACCGCCTTCTTGTCCTGCGATTTGCCGGTGGCCAGAACTGCGAGGGCCTTGCGCAGCTCTTCATCGAGCTTGGGATTGGAGAGCTTGATGCGGCCAACGTTATCGAGCGAGACGCTGCGCAGCCCTTCCTCCGTGAGCAGGTTCAGGTATGAAACTTCCAGCACCTGGTCCTTGCCTTGTGGGATGCGGCGAGTTTCCACTCCCAGAATCGTGCCGACGATCTTGGTCGGCGCTTCGATTTCAATCTGCTCGCCGCGAATTTGTTTGAGCAGGTCGGCCAGCGTGGGGTTCGCCGTCAGGTCGATGGAGAACGTTGCCAGTGTGCGGGTGATGGGGTCCTTGCTGCCGTAAGTGACGGTGGAAACCTTGCCGCCGCTCTGGTCTTGCAAGACCATGCTCTTGAGCAGGTCGTTGATGTCCTTCACATTGAATTTCAGATCGACCTGGGCATTCCCTTCCACCTGGCCGGCGTGTTCAAAGAACGCGACCCCCGAGCTGAACATCACTACGCGCTTTACCGGGATGTCGGTCGATTTTTCCTTGTCCTCGGCGCCCAACACTCCCGGCTGGAAAAACAGGGCTGCCGCAGACAGAAGGATGCAGCCGAGAAACAAGGATTGACCAGACTGGTGGAGCAGCCGGAAAATGGCAGAGGTGAGAGTGGACATGGCGGCTCCAAGCAAAGAGAAGCGGCGGCGGTGCATTCCCGGACCAGCATCAAGGCCGGATTGGCCCTCTCGCTAGTGTACTCCGCCTCTCCGTCTCGTGGGCCGCCAGCGTGCCAATTCCCCGGGGGACAAAACGAAGACGGCCTGGGAGCTTTCGCTTCCAGGCCGCGTTCTCAAGCCGTGTTTACTTGGCGAGCGGCCTGTGTAAGCTGGCCGGTAAGTCGGCGAACTAGTCGCGTGTCACCGGCCAGCTTACGCTGGCCGCTCGCCGGTGACGGACTACTTTAGTCCAAAAAGCCCACCAGCTCCTGGCTGCGACTTGGCTGTTGCAGCTTGCGGACGGCTTTGGCCTCGATCTGGCGGATCCGCTCGCGGGTGACCTTGAAGATGTGGCCGACTTCTTCCAGCGTGTAGCTGTAGCCGTCGCCGAGGCCGTAACGGAGTTTGATGATTTCCCGTTCGCGGTAAGACAAGGTCTTGAGCACCTTGTTGATCCGCGTGCGGAGCATCTCTTGGCCCGCGCCGGTGGCGGGGCTTTCCGCCGTGCCATCGGGCAGAAGGTCGCCGAAGTGGCTGTCCTCGCTGTTGCCGACCGGCCGGTCCAGGCTGATCGGGTAACGGCTCATGGCGAGTACCCGGCGGGCTTCATCGACGGTCGTCTTGGCCCGGCGAGCGGTTTCTTCCAGCGTCGGCTCGCGGCCGAGCTCTTGCAGCAGTTGCCGCGAGACGTTCCGCACGCGGGACATGGTTTCCACCATGTGGACCGGAATGCGGATTGTGCGGCTCTGATCGGCGACGGCACGGGTGATCGCCTGGCGAATCCACCAGGTGGCGTAGGTGCAGAACTTGAAGCCGCGGCGGTATTCGAACTTGTCCACCGCCCGCATCAGGCCGGCATTCCCTTCCTGGATCAGGTCCAGGAACGAGAGGCCGCGGTTGCGGTACTTCTTGGCGATCGAGACCACCAGCCGCAGGTTCCCTTCGGAGAGTTCCCGCTTGGCCCGCTGGTATTCCGAGTAGACAGCCTTCAGCGTCTCCACGCGTTTGCGGAGGCTGCTGGGGGTTTCCTGCGTGGCGACCAGGATGTTGCGGAACTCGCTGACCCAGGGCTTTCGCTCGGTAGCGGCCCCCTTGTCTTTGGCGTGAGCTTCGATCTTGCAACGCAGTTCGGTGAGCCGGCCGGAGAAATCCTCGAGCTGGCGAATCATCTGCTCGATCCGCTGTGTCCGCAGACCGAGCTCTTCCACCAGGCGAACCGCCCGGCGGCGGCGGCGAGAGAGCCGTTTCCAGGCCGATTCCCGCTTCTTCTTGGGGTTCGATTTGCCGAGAGCGGTCAGGTAATCTTTGCGATTCCGCTTGAGCAGGATTTCCAGCGTCCGCAAGTTGTGCGGCAGCCGGCCTAGGATCTGGTCTTTCTCCAGCTTGTCGGTGACCGAGACTTGCACGGTGCGGTCGAAGGGGAGCTCCCCTTCATGCACGCGCCGCAAAATCTTGAACGCTTGCTGGATGACATAGTCGCATTCCAGCAGCTTGGTGCGGAAGCGGCGGCGGGTGACTTCGATCTTCTTGGCCAGAAAGATTTCCTGGGCCCGTGTGAGCAGCGGGATTTCGCCCATCTGCGTGAGGTACATGCGGACCGGGTCATCCGACCACGATTCCGCTTCGTCACTCAGCGAGTTGAGCAGGTCTTCTTCCAATTTGACGGGGGCGTCGGCGTCGGCGGCATCAGCCGTCTCGACGTCTTCGCCCTCTTCCAGATCGAGCTCGGCGACGGCTTGGGCGGCAAAGCCCTCTTCCTCGTCCGGCGCGCGGGCTACGGCTTCTTCATCAAACTCTTCGAGGAGCGGGTCGTACAAGGGGAGTACTCCTACACCAGTGGGGCGGAAAGGGGCTGCGAAGCAACGATAGGGGCCGGAACGGGCCTGCGTACGCCCCACTGCGGCTGCCGGGGGCAGCACATGAGTTGGTTCGGGCGGCGGGCGGGGTCGGGCATGGATTCGGTCAACTGGACGCGCGGGTGCGCGCCACTTTTCAGGCCGGAGTTGTCAGGCAAAAGAATTGTAACACCCTTACGTGATTTGTCCGGCGCAACTGAGCAATTGGTAAGAAATTACGTGTGCAGCCAGTTTGCCAAGGCACGCTACCGCTTACCTCACACCATCAGTCTTCCAGACTGTCACACTCACGGACATTCGGGCCAGCTGACGAAACAGCATCGCGCGAAAGGGTGAGGGTGAAGGAAGATTTGCCGGCGCCTTCCGTGATGGGGCCGGCACGACGCTTGGAAAACAGACCCCGCTCCGCGGGGAACTCGCTCACGCTCTTTGGACTGACCATCAAGCGTCCTCTCGTACTCGTTTCCAAACGTCAACCGTTTCAGCCTCAGCGACATGTCCAGTGGTTGGGGGGGGAGGGACGAGCGTCGCAGCTGGTAGCGGTTGTCCCAATTGTACCTAGGCTGAGGGCAGGGTCTAGGGTCTAAAACTGGGAATTGGGCCTGAAATTTCCGCAGGCTCCAGAGCTTATGGGGCGGCGACAATGAGGGTGGCACGCCCACGGCGTTGCGTGGGCGTTGGAGTCAGTATGACGCTTGCGGCTTGCCATCCAGACGGCTAGCATGAAGCACCAAACTGGGTCCCTGTCGGACGCAATCAGGGACGGAGCTCGGCACTATTTCTTCCCGCTTCAAATCTTCTCCATTCCTTTACGTAACTTATGGCTGGCATTGATCTTCGCGGCTGCGTCGCTCTCGTCACCGGGGCCAGTTTAGGGATTGGCCGGGCGACCGCGATTGCCCTGGGAAAGGCGGGAGCCAAGGTTGGCGTCAACTACCGCTCGAATGAACAAAAGGCCCAGGAAGTTGTCAACGAAATCCGTCAGGCCGGCTCCGATGCCATCCTCCTGCAGGCGGACGTCGCCGATCAATCCGCGGTGGAAAAAATGGTGGCCGAGACGGCTGCGAAATTTGGGAAACTGGACATTGCGGTCAGCAATGCCGCCTATAGCGACCGGGACCGCTTCTTCGAAGCCGATATGGCGGGCTTCCGCCGCACGGTGGACGTCACCATGTGGGGTGCCTTTTATCTGACGCGAGCCGCCACCCAGCAAATGATTAAACAAGGGGGCGGCGGCAGCATCTGCCTGGTCAGTTCCCCCCATGCCTTCATCCCGGCGCCGAGGGCGATGGCCTATAACATGTCCAAAGCCGCCCTTGAGCACATGGCCCGAACCGCGGCCATTGAAGTGGCCGAGTACAAAATCCGTATTAACGTCATCCAGCCCGGCTGGACCGATACGCCCGGCGAGCGGAAATTCGCCAGCGAAGAGACCCTGCAAACCGCGGGAGCAAAAATCCCGCTCGGCCGTCTGGGAACGGCGGAGGAGGTCGCCCGCAGCATCTTGTTCCTCGTTGACCCCGCCAATGACTACATGACCGGAGCCTGCCTGCTTGTGGACGGCGGCATCAGCCTCCCCTGGTGGGCCAACCGCGGCTCCGCGGCCCCGGCCTAGCCACAGAAAAGGGGTCGGGAGGAGTTTCGCGAGCGATGATTATTCATTTTTCCAAAGCTCTTACCGCGAAACCCCTCCCGACCCCGTTATGCCCGAACCCCCAGCCCTTACTCGGCGTAAAGCACCCGTCATGAAAGCCGAATACTTACTCCCCTGCTCCTGCGGCAATAAAGTCCCGGTCGATGCCGGCCAGGCTGGCGCCAAGGTCACTTGCTCTTGCGGCCAGCAGCTCACCGTTCCCACTTTTCGAGCCTTGCGCGATCTCGAGCGGGTGACGCCGACCATCGCAGTTGCGGAAAGCTCCCAGTGGAGTACCACCCGCGGGATCCTGTTTTCCGTCGGAACGCTGGTTTCCGTGATGGCGACAGTGCTGGTCTGCTACCACCTGTACATGTACTGGCAGCTTTTGGACGGCGGCGAAGCCTGGAAGCAGGAGCATCTGGCCGAGATGCTCGCGGGTGTGGACTACTTGTCTCCCGTCGAGGCGTTCGCCGAATTTCAAGAGATGGCAAAAACGGGGCTGACCATCGATGGAATCCCCCCCTGGTCGCAAATTTCCGCCGTCCGCGATTCGAGCCGCCGCTGGCTGACGGCGTCGCTCGTCGCCCTCGCTTTCGGACTCGTTTCCCTAACAGCTTCGCTCCTGGGTGCAAAGCGGTCGAAGGCGAAGTGATTCCCCGATCAAGATGCGGCTATGTCCGGCGCAGCTTCCCGCCAGCCCGCTCCCCCATCGCAGCTCCCTCGTCCGGGAATAGGGGACTCATTTTCCTTGACGGCAGCCTTTCTGGGCCTGATTCTCTGTTTCGATCTCTGCCTGGTAACCGGCCTGTCCGGTCAGCGCTTACTTTTTGGCCGAGATCCGCAGTTCCTGGCTTGCCTGGTCGCGCAGACGATCTTCCTCTCGCTGCTGGTGAGCCGCGCGATTCCATCACCCGCTATCGCGATCATGGCCTGGGTTGCCAACTTCCTCCTGGTGAACGCCGCCATCGCGATCTACGCGGCGCAGCATCCGTCACACTACGGGTATGCTTCGGCGTTCCTCGCCGGGCAGTTAGCATTCCTGGCAGTCTGGCTGGTTCTGGGAGAGCAATCGCTGGGCTGGAAAGTTCTGGGGACATGCGCTAGTTCGGGAATCCTGATCGTCGGTTGGTACGGATATGCCGCCCGCCGCAGCACGGCCGACTGGAACTTGATCTGGATGAGCGAGACGCTGGGGGTGATGGCCGCGGCGGTGCTGCTCCGATTCGCCGGCTTTCAAATTCGATGTGTGAGTCTGACAAAACAGAATCTGGCTCGACCGCCGGAAGAATCTAGGGCCGAGGGGGAGGGCCAGTACAAGCTCTGGCACCTGATGGCGGGGCTGTTCGTGGCCTCCTGCCTGCTCGGCCTGGCCCGCCTGCTGGGAGTCATCAAGCCGACCTACTTCGCCGACCTGGCCGCCAGCGAAATCGACGCCGCGGACGTGCAGCGGGGGCTCGGAGTGGGGCTCGCCGCTGCGCTCGCCGTCGCCTTCGCGGCGCACTCGATTCTGTTGCGGGCGAATTTCGCGGCGCGCTACCTCCCGCCGCTGATCTATACAATCGCCATGGGCTATGGCATTCACGCCTGGGGACCGCCATACGTCGATGCCAGCGTTGTCGCGAGCGCCTGGAGTGTGAATCTGCCCGACTGGACCCCGACCACGTCCCAGTGGTCCATCTGGATGCTCTTCAATGCCGGCATGGCCACGGGCGGAACGATGTTCCTGCACGCCCTGGGTTATCGGCTGACGCGGGGTCAAAGGGCCGCTCGTGTCGCCACAAACGCCAGGTAGTAGAAGATTCCGCCGGTGATGGCCGTCATGAACATCCCGCCGACGGCCAGCCAGGCAAATCGCGCATGGGACGGGCTATGCTCGCCCGGCAATGGCGGGGAAGGAAACTTCCGCAGCGCCTGCACGATGACGTAAATCCACAAGAGCGGCGTGGGAACCGCGAAGCAGAGGTGGATGATGAGCGCCAGGCCTGCGACGCTCGTCCACTTATGCTGCTCGTCGAAATAGGGCGAGTCCTTCGCCAGGTCTTCCCAATCCGTGAAGAACCGCATGTCAATCTCGAAGGCCACTACGGCAATCAGCAGCACCACGCCCAAAATCAGATTGATGAGCTTGTGCAGGCCGTACTTTTTCTGCTTCACCAGATAGATGCTCAGCGCGAGCAGCGGCAGCACGGCGAACATCGCCAAGAAAACCACGTCCAGCATCAGCGAGCCGCGCGTTCCCAGGAATCCGGTGGACTGTGCCAGGACGGGAAAAGCTAGACAGGTGAAGGAGTCGATATCGGTCATGGAGCCGATTCTAGCGGATTCCGCCCCTGTTCCAGCAGCGTCACACCGCTGCCGTTTTCGGCGGAGTAACGGCAGATGCCGCGAATGACTTTGGCGCCATCGGCAATGTCTTTGGCCAGGAGGACCGCGCCGTCCATATCGACGTAGTCGAGCAGCGGCAGGAGCTGGGCGATGGCGGAGATGCCCACGGTGGATTCGGTCATGCAACCGACCATGACTTTCAGGCCGAGTTGCCGGGCCCGGGCGATCATCCGGCGGGCGGGAGTCAGGCCGCCGCATTTCGTCAGCTTGATGTTGATCCCGTGGAACAGGCTGGCGCACTTCTCCACGTCGCTCTCCACGATGCAGCTTTCGTCGGCGATGATGGGGAGGGCGGATTCGCTGCACACGCGGCGGTAGTCGTCCCACTTGTCCGCCGGCAGTGGCTGCTCGATGAATTCCACGCCGAGATCCTTGAGTCGCGGGGCGTTGGCGAGAGTCTGCTCCGCTGTCCAGCCGCAGTTGGCGTCGACGCGGAACGTGGCGGAGGTATGCTTGCGGAGCTCGCGGACGATTTCGATGTCGCGCTCGGTACCGAGCTTGATCTTATAAATCGGCCAATCGGGAAACTCGGCGAGCTTGGCCACCATCACCTCGATTTTGTCGATGCCCAGGGTGTAGTTGGAGGCAGGGATTCTGTCGGTCGACAGTCCCCAGGCCTCATGGACCTTTTGGCCGCGGAGCTTGCCCCACAGGTCATACGCTGCCTGATCCAAAGCGCACAGCGCGAAGGCATTGTCCTTTAGCCGCGGGGCGAGGCGGTCCCAAAAGCGGGCGGGATCTTGCGTCAGCACATCGGCAGCGGCGGCGACCTCGCTTTCCACGGCCGCGAGCGCCCGGGCCATGCTCTCCATCGTGAAGCCGTAGTACTTGTTCGCCGTCGTTTCGCCATAGCCGCGTTGGCCGCCGTGCTCGAGCTCGACGATCAGCGAGGGCTGGCTGGTGATGGATTCGCGGGAGATGGTGAAGGTGTGCCGCAGCGGCAGGTCGTAAGCATGGAGCCGGAGTTTCATTGCCGCTTTATCCCATCCAGGCTGACCGCGTGCAACTCTCCCTGCTCATCGCCGACGACTGCGTGCGTGCCATCAGGCGAAACCGCAAGCGAAGTCAGCCAACCTTCACTGGTCTTCTTCTCCAGAACAAAGCGGAGCGTTTGCCAGTCGATGACGCGAATATTCCCATCCGTGCAAGCCACGGCGACATAATCGCCACTAAGGAGCCAGCGAACACACAGCGGGAGCGACGGGACCTTGGCAAATCGCACCGGCCGGCCGATGCTCGGCTGCCAGAAGCGAACCGTTTTATCTTGCCCGGCGGAAGCGACCAGCGGAAGCTCGCCGTTTCTCGCAGGGCGCAAGGCCAGGTCGTTGACCGTGGCAGTGTGATTGTCGAGCACGCGGATCGGGCGGGCGCTCGCCGCATCGAACACGCGGATCGTCTGGTCGCGACCGCCCGTGATAAGCAGCTCATCTCCTGACTCCTTGGACTGCGGAACGAAGAGCACGCAGAGCACCGCGGCTGAATGATCGGTGATTTCCTTCGACTTGCCGCTGGCCAGGTCGTACAGCCGCACGGTCTTATCGGCGCATGCCATTGCCAGCGACTTGCCGTCGCCGCTCCAGGCGGCGGTATAGACCACGTCATTTCCCGCTTCAACCCGCTGGACGGGCTTGAGTCCCGGCCACTCCACGATCTCCACGCCCCCTTTCTCCTGCGGCTCGCCACCGGCAATCGCCAGACGAGTGCCGTCCCGTGAAAACGCCAGATCATGCAGATGCGAGAACGGCGGCTTGACGCATTTGATCAACTCAAGCTTCGGCCAGGAGTATGTTGCGAGTCCCTGCTGCGAAGCTGCGACGAGAATTTCGCCATCCGGAGCGAAGAGGAGCGCGGTGACGGGTGAGGGAGCATCCGCGGCAAGGGGGCCGGCCGCGAAGAGAACGAGGAAAAACAGCATTTCCTCACTGTAGGCGTCTCAAACGAAATGGCAAGAAGATGGTTGGCAATAAAACTAAGGGAGATTGAGTTTGGGCAGGAAGCGCGCGGGCAGGGGCTGCGTTTTGCGAGTGTTGGTAGTTTGGCGGATTGGACTTACGGGGAGAAAATGAGCGGCACGAGCAGCAGAAGTTGGATTGAGAGGAACGCCAGGAGGAGGAGTAGGAATAGGCGTCGGAGATGGAGTCGGTGCGGGCGCGGGGTTGGGCACCTCCTCCGCGGCCGGAAAGCGCCGCGGAACTTCGCCGAACTCGCGCGGCGGCTTGAGGTCGAACGATTCTTCCGCCGGCTCGTCGCTGCTGCCGTAGCGCTCGTCATTGGGAGTGGGACGATTGCTTTCCGGGTAGCAGACAGGGGAGGAGAATCTCCCCAGCGGGCCGATGGAGCCGTACCGCTCCTCATACAGGTAAACTCCGTGCGTCTCCAGAATCGTCCCCGTTTGTTGCTCCAGCGTGGCGAGCTGCACGTTGTACTGAGCCAGGGCGTTGGCTTCACCGCTGATGGTGTTGCCCCAGTCGGCAATCGCTTGCAGCACATTCAAGAGAATCCCCTGTCCGGTCTGATACCGCAAGATCTGCGAGTCCAAGTTCACCCGCGCCGCTTCGCGGGCCGCTTTGAAGGCGGCATAGTTCTCATATGCCTGGTCGAGGGAGCGGACGTTAGTGGCCAGCGAATGCACCGTGGCATGCATCCCCTGGTCCAGGTTGGCGCGGTCGCGTGCGATCAGCAGCTCCACGCGTCGCAGTCCCGCTCGGCCGGCTCGCAAGCCGATTGGCACGGAGAAATTCACCCCCAGCGTCCAGTCCGTGAATTGCCCCGGCCCGTTCCGCAACGTAGTTCCATTGGGCATTTCACCCTCCAAGCCATTCCAGCGGTACAGCGCCACCGCATCCAACTTGGGCAAGGCGTTGTTGTTCGCCTGGATGAGGAGCTGGTTGTCGGCTTCGAGAATGAGCTTCAGCTCGACGAGGTCGGGCCGCCGCTCTTGGGCGATTTGCACGATGCTGGGCCAGTCCGCCACGAATTGATCGTTAATCGGCGGCGTGACGGGGACGTAGACCGAGTTATCCGACGGGGGAATTCCCAGGATGTTCCGCAAGGCCGCCTCGCGTTGCAGGACGTTGGCTTCCGACGAGACGAGGTTGGCGCGGGCATTGGCGAGGGCGAGGTCCGCCTGAGCAAGGTCCGCCCGGTTGTCGATGCTCTTTTCGTAACGCGCCTTAATCCGCCGCACCGCTTCCCTCAGTTGATCGAGCTGCCGCCGTCGGGCCCACACGTCCGTGCGGGCAAAGACGAGGTTCCAATAAGCTTCGATGACGCCGCGGACCTGCTCCTGCACGGAGTCCTTGAGCTGGAAATACGAGCGCTCGGTGTCAATTCGCGCCAGCATGATCGGCGCGAGGTTCGGCGCCAGCCGGCCTCCTTGCAAGAGCGGCTGGGTGTAGCTGAGCCCGGCGGAGGAGCGGGTGGCGGGATTGAGCGGGAAAACTCCCGGAGATAGCCGGTCGGCATTGGACGTGACATCGAGAGCCGTCGTTCCGCCGAAGGCGTTTTGCTTAGTGATGCCCACGCCCAGGTTGTAATTCTGATTGGCGGCGCCCGTGATCAGCGAGCGATTGGCCGGATTGAGCGGATCGGGAATTGCGGACGGCGACTCCAGGCGATTGAAGCTTTGATTAACGGTAACGGTCGGATCAAAGCGAGCATTCTCCCGGTCGATGCTCGTGTTCGTCAGCGCCGCATCATAGATCGTGCTGCCACTGGCGACGGCGGTGGTCCCCGCGAGCACGCGCACGACGCGAGCGTTGCCAAGTGCCGTGCGGATGGCCTCATCGAGTGTGATGTACCGCGGCTCCAAATCCTGAGTCCGGTTCGTGACCGTGGGGGGGGGCGGCAGCTCGGGCAACTCGTACCGCGGCAATTGCGATGGATCCCGGACCTGCATTGTCCGTTGCTCCGGGAAGTACGTCGGCGGCAAGACGTGCTGCGACGACGATAGCTGAGCGCTGGCAAACTTTGCCGTCAGCGCAAGCTGGAGCGGCAGCGCAAATAGTATGAGCGCGCTGGTCACAATCTTGCGGATCGTGCCGGTTTCCATACCAGGATTGTTCGGTCCGCAGGCAGCGCTTCTTCCGGTGAATCCAATCAGCGCGGATTTGTTTCACTTGACGGTTCTTCCACCGCTTCCGCCTGTAACGCCTGTATCGCCTGGTGAATGTCTGCCGTGTCCTGCACGACATGCCCATCCCGCAGGACGATGATCCGGCGAGCGTACTTCGCCACGTTCTGGTCGTGAGTCACCACGATTACTGTCAGCCCTACCTTTTCATTGAGCTCTCGGAACATGGCAATGACCTCGCGGCTGGTTTTGGAGTCGAGGTTGCCGGTGGGCTCGTCGGCGAGCAGGATTGCCGGCTCGTTGACCAAGGCCCGGGCGATGGCCACCCGCTGCTGCTGACCGCCGGAGAGCTGGCTGGGATGATGATCCATCCGGTCCGCCAGGCCCACGAGCGCCAGCTTGTCCTTGGCCCGCTTCCGCCGCTCGGATGCCGAGATTCCCTTGCTATAAAGCAGCGGCAGCTCGACGTTTTCCAGCGCCGTCGTCCGCGCGAGCAGGTTAAAATTCTGAAACACGAAGCCGATCCGCTGGTTGCGAATGCGGGCCCGCTCGCTGGCCGACATATTGGCTACTTCCACGCCGGTGAGCTTGTAGCTGCCGCTGGTCGGCCGGTCGAGACACCCGAGCGTGTTCATCAGCGTGCTTTTCCCACTGCCGCTGGGGCCGATGAGGGCGATGTACTCCCCTTGATCAATCGTTAGATCGGTCTCTTTCAACGCCTCGACTTTAACCTCGCCCAGGTCGTAGGTCTTAGTAATCTTCTGGATTTCGATAAGCGACAAGCTCTTTCTCCGGCAGGGAGCGACAGTTATGGTAGGAAGAACGGCTCCATGGCAACGAATCCCATAGTAGTCCGCTCACTCCCTCGGCGGACATTGCTGCACACGGAGTGGGCGGCCTACATTTCTTGTTTACAGGCGGTATGAAGACTCTTCTCCGAATTCTACTGATTATCGGCGCTCTCGCGGTGCTGGGAGTGCCGGCGTATTTCGGCGGGGCGGCGTACTGGAAGTCCGTGACCGCTACGAAGTGGCGGACGGCCGACGTCGAGAAGGGCGGGATCATCTCGGTTGTCAACTCGACCGGCACGGTGAAGCCCAGGGAGAAGATCATCATCGGAGCGTTCGTCTCCGGCCCGATCCTGCCGGACAAGCTACCCGACTTCAAAGACTCGCTTCCCGACTTTAATGATCCAGTAATGGCAGGACAGGTAATAGCGAGAATTGATCCGATGATCTACGACGCCAACGTCCGTCGCGACCAGGCCAATTTCGAATCTCGCGATGCCGACGTTAAGAGGGTCAAGGCTCAGTTGCAGCAAGCCATTAATGACGAACGCCGAGCCCTGGACCTGCGGGCGGAGGACAAGACCTTCATCGCCCCGGCGGAAATGGACAAATTCAAATTTGCCCGCATGTCGCTGGACGCTCAGCTGATCGTGGCGGAAGCGTCCGCCAAGCAGGCGAAGGAGTCTTACAAATACTCGGAAACACAGCGAGCCTATACCGAAATCAAGGCCCCCAAGGACGGCATCATCATCAATCGCAAAATTGAGCCGGGGCAGACGCTCGCCTCGCAGTTCCAAGCGCCGGAGTTGTTCGAGATCGGCGTCGGCATGCGGGAAGAGATGCAGATTCATGCGGCAGTCGACGAGGCGGACATCGGCCGCATCCAGTTGGCTCAGGATCGGAAGTTGCCGGTTTCCTTCACCGTGGATGCCTACGACGAGCTGTTTCACGGGGCAATTGACCAGATCCGGCTGAATTCGACCACGACGCAGAACGTGGTGACTTACCCGGTGGTGGTGAAAACGCCGAACCCGGATCTCAAGCTGCTGCCGGGGATGACCGCGGCAATCTCCTTCCGCGTGGATGAGCGGAAGGACGTGGTGAAGATTCCCAACTCGGCCCTGCGTTTCTTTCCGCTTCCCAAGCAGGTGCGTAAAGAGGACATTCCTCTCCTGGAAGGGACGCAGATCAAGGACGACGAACAGGAATCCCAGCAGAGCGAAACGACGCTTTCCGCCGAGGAGCGAGCCGAGAATCGCCGCAAGCGGAACCGCCGCCATGTCTGGGTCCAAGAGGGAGACTTGCTCAAAGCGGTCGAAGTCGTCGTCGGCCTCACCGACAGCCAGTTCACCGAAATGGTCTCCGGCAGCCTCCAGCCCGGAGCGAAGCTCATCATTGGCATCCAACAGCCGCAGTACGGAAGGTAGAGGTTAGAGGTTGGAGGTCAGGTCCACACAGTCTTTCATTCGTCATTCGGAATTCGTCATTCGGATTTTCTCTTGTCCCTCCTCCTCATCCTCCGCATCGCTCTCCGCGCACTTGCCAAAAACAAGATGCGTGCCGGCTTGACCGTGCTGGGAGTGGTGATTGGCATCGCGGCTGTCACCAGCATGGTGTCGCTGGGACAGAGCGCGAGCCACCTGGTGCAGAGCCAGTTTGAGGCGATTGGCACGAACGTCATCGTGGTCTTTCCCGGCAGCAAACGCCGCGGCGGAGTGAGCCAGGCCAATATCCCCACACTCACGGCCCGCGATTCGGACGCCATCGCTGCCGAGTGCGACGCGGTGCTGGCCTCGTCACCGCTCGTCGGCGCCCAGGGGCAAATCATCTACGGCAACTCCAACTTCAGTCCCCGCGAGATGTACGGCGTGGGGCCGGAATACCTCACCGTCCGCAACCTCAACCTCGCCCGCGGCGGGTATTTCACGGAGCGGGAAATCAACTCCGCGGAAAAAGTTTGCGTCATCGGCCACACGCTGGTCGCCAAGTTGTTTCAGACGACCAACCCGGTCAATGAGACTATCCGCATCAAAAACATCCCCTTCAAGGTCATCGGCGTGCTCGAGCAGAAGGGGGCCAACATGATGGGGGATGACCAGGACAACATCGTCCTGATGCCCTACACCACCGTCCGCAAACGGCTGCAAGGGAGCGAGTTCGACAACGTCAATGCCATCCTGGTCTCCGCCCGCTCGCCCCTCTTGATGCTGGACGCCCAGGTTGAAATCGACCAGCTCCTGGCGGAACGGCACCGGATTCCTCCCGGCGAGCCCAAGGACTACTCCGTGCAAAGCACCAAGGAGATGGCCGCGGTCCTCGGCATTGTCATGGGGACGCTCACCATGATGATCACCTCCATTGCCGGCATCTCGCTGGTGGTTGGCGGCGTCGGCATCATGAACATCATGCTGGTCTCCGTCACTGAGCGGACCCGCGAAATCGGCATTCGCATGGCCGTGGGAGCCCGTCCCATAGACATCCTCGTCCAGTTCCTGGTCGAGGCGGTGCTGCTCTCCTGCATCGGCGGGGTCATCGGATTTCTGCTGGGGGTCTTCTCCTCCTGGGGGTTCATCAGCGTGATTAACCTCCTGACCAGCGGCACCAAATGGACCCTCACCATCTCCATCCCTGCCGCCATCATCGCCTTCCTCTTCGCCGCTGCCGTCGGCATCTTTTTTGGCTTCTACCCCGCCTGGCGGGCGAGCAAATTGGACCCGATTGAGGCGCTGCGGTACGAGTAATTCGGTGGGGTAGGCTTCCAGCCTGCCCAGAAATTGCTTGCAGCCGAACCTGACGCCTGACTTTCCTGTCAACTCCACGTAGAATGGAATTGGCGGCAGACCGCTGCCCTGCGAAGTAAGATAACAAACCGAAAGGAGCGTGCGTGGCCACAGCAATTCAGTCGGCAGTTAGTGTCAGTCCCCAGCGGAGTCTGCAATTGGCCCTGGCAGCGGCCCAAAGCGCGGAGGACAACAAGGGGCAAAACGTCACGGTCCTCGACCTGCGGGACCAGACGGTCATCTTCGACTATTTCGTCATCGCCACCGGCAGCAGCCAGCGGCAACTGCGGGCCATCAGCGACGCCATCGACGACGTGCTGCAAAAGGAGCTCGGCCACCTCCGCCTCAGCACCGAAGGTTACCAGGACAGCAAGTGGATCCTGCTCGACTACGGCTCCGTCATCGTCCATCTCTTCGACACCACTAGCCGCGACTACTACGCGCTGGAAGACCTGTGGGCCGGGGCGAAGAAGGTGCAGCGGTAGTTTCAAGGGAAGCATTACGTGGCTAAACCATTCCGCTGGATTCCTGCCCTGCGATATAGCCTTAGCACCTTGCTTGTCATATTGACTTCGGTCGCATGCTTTTTCGGAGGGAGGGCATCTCGCAATGGAGAAGTCGCGCGGCTGAACAAAGAGCTGGAGCCATTCAAGGCGTCGCGGGAGTGTGTCTACGGAGCAGCCATCGTTCTTCGTGTCGATGCCGGCTTGTGCGAGATCAGTGTCGGCCGCGACGACGGGCTTAAGTCGAATGCTCGAGGCGCTGTAATTCGCGGAGACTCCCACTTGGGAGAAGCCATCGTCCAGAGGATGTCGAGCGACCGCTGCGTCGCGCGACTGGACCTTCGCCCGGGAGCCTCCGTGCAAATAGGGGATCACGTCGAATTCGATTGGGGTCGGCGGTAACCAGCCTACTACTTCAGCCCCATCACCCGTCCATCCAGCTTCCACTCCTCCTTCGCCTTTACTCCCAGGTGGGCGAGAGCCGTGACCGGAGCATCTGGCAGATAGACTTGCTCCATGAACTTGCCGCGCTGAGCACTCGGGCCGCTGACGATAAGGAAGCTGTTCAGGATCTCGGGGATCTTGTGCCCGCCGCCGTGGCCGGTGCCGCGGCCCCCGTGGTCGCTGGTGACGATGACGAGCCAGTCTTCCTTGTCATAACTCGGTCGTGCTTTCACCGCCGCCACCAAGTCCCCCACCAGCGCGTCTCCGCGCTCGATCGCCGCAATGTATTGCGGCACCGTGGGATGAAATCCGTTGGTGTGACCGGCAACGTCAATCTGGCCGACATAGAAAAAGAGAACGTCCGGGTTCCCTTCCTTGAGCTGCCGCGCCGCGGCTGCGGCGGCTTCGTGGTCGTAGCGGTCGTAGTCCGCGGTCGCGTGTTCTTTCTGCTCGAAGTTCTTCGACTCATCCGCCGCCGAGACGATGAGCTTGTGGATCGGCTCCCAGGTGACGTAGCTGGCGGTCTTAGCGTCGGGCCGGACTTCCTTCAGCCGGGCAAAGAAATGGGGGAAGTCCTTATAGTGCGAACCCAGAAAGCTGTTGTCATGCACGCCATGCTTGTCGGCCCACACCCCGGTCAGAATCGTGCTCCAGCCGGGCCCGCTGATGGTGTCGTTCTTCTGATACCGGTCTCCCAAAATCAGACATGTATCCGAGTAAATACCGTCCTTCATCAGCGCGTCCAAATGGGGAGTCGCGGCCTTTTCCATCGCGTCAAACCGCGTTCCATCCAGACCGATGTACAGCACCTTCTTCACCTTCGGCTCTTCGGCGAGTGAGGCAGCGGCGGAGAGGAGGACGGCGGCGAGAAGAAAGTAACGCATAGAAAAAATGTCCCGAGAGAACCACGAGGAATGTTTTTTATTCGTCATTCGCCATTCGAATTTCGTCATTTGCTACGATACCAGCATTCCATCGCTCCAACCATTCTCCCATCATTCCATCTCCGCCATGAAAATCACGGCCGTCAAAACCATCCCCCTCGGCGGAGCCACGCACGATCACGGCTGGCCGGGAGGCACCGATCCAAACGTGCAATACAACACGCTGATCGAGGTCATCGGCGAGGACGGCTTTGTCGGCATCGGCAGTTGCTATACGACGCGGCAATTGGTGGAAGGTTCGTTGGCCCTCTTGCTGCCGCATCTCTTGGGCGAATCCGCTCTGGAGCCGGAGCGGGTGAGCGAGAAGTTGCGGCAGAGCATGTTCTGGCTCGGCCGCGGCGGCAGCGTGGAGCACACTATCAGCGGCATCGACATCGCTCTCTGGGACCTGCTCGGCAAAGCCCTCAATCAGCCAGTCGCGCGGCTGCTCGGCGGCATTTACCGGGACAGGATCAAGCCTTACGCCAGCATCCTGTTCGACGATCCGCCGGTCCTCCGCGATAAGCTCCTCGAGCAAACGAGCCGCGGCTTCAAGGCCATCAAGATGGGCTGGCGTCCCTTCGGCCGCGTCAGCCGCGAGCTCGACGAGTTGCTGATCCGCACCGCCCGCGACACGGTCGGCCCCGACGTGGAGCTGATGGTCGACGCCGGCGGCAGCGAGCAGTTCTGGCCGCACGGCATCTCGTGGGCCCGCGAAACGGCCAAGATGCTCGGCGACTACAAAATCACCTGGTTCGAGGAAGCCCTCCGCCCCGACGACGTGGACGGATTTCTGGAACTGCGGCAAAACTCCCCCGTCCTCATCGCCACCGGCGAGGTCCTCACGCGGCGGCAAGCCTTCCAGCCCTTCATCACCCGCCGGGCCCTCGACATCATCCAGCCCGACTGCACCAAATGCGGCGGCCTCTCCGAAGCCCGCCGTCTCGGCTGGATGGCCTACGACCACGGCTTGATGCTCGTCCCGCACGGCTGGAACACCGCCGTCGGCGTCGCGGCCGACCTGGCCCTCACCGCCAGCCTCCCCATCGCCAAATGGGTCGAGTATCAGACCGGCGTCCCCTACATCGAGGACATCATCACCAAACCTTTCCAGCTCGACTCCGACGGAATGCTGCAAATTCCCACCGGGCCGGGACTCGGAATCGAACTCGACCGAGAGGCGATCAAGAAGATGACCGTGAAGTAGTTCTTTCGCCGTTCGAAATGCGCCCTAACGGAGCTTCCGGACTTCGCCAGCCGCCCAACGGTTACAAGCACCGGCTCGATCCGGATTATTCCTACCAAAATCGTCCTGTTTTGCCATCCGGGCGGCGCTGCAAGTCGTTGGCAGAAAATGGCTTGCGGCGTTTCTCACCAGCTAAATACCCGGAATACCGCCGCTTCAATAATTCCGACCCATCCGGGGAGGTGTATGCGCGAGTTTATAACCTATTTTTCACGACTTAAAGCCAACTCGCGCACTCCATCAGTGGCAACTATTCTTCCCTTACGACCGAATTGTCAAGGAGCGAGCCTGCCCGAGCCAGCGGGGAGGCGCGATAGAATCGCAATCTTAAGACGCTCGGATGGGGTCATTTATTCACTGTGTACAAAAGAATATTTGCCGCTTGGCGCGCGAGCTTGGGCGGGGGCCACGTTGAGGAACAGTTTCATGAAAGCGGCTCCCGTCGGTGTCTGCACGGCAAAGAGCGCGTTAGACGGACAAAGCGTGTGCTGCGCGCGAAAACCGCCTGCGCTGGATAACGCGTTTAGCAGTGTACATAAGGTCCAATCCTAAAGTCAATCCCCGCACAAGTTTTGGTTTGACGGGCAAATTGGCGGCGGGTATTATGCGGGCAGGTTCTGTATAAACAATCGTTCGGCCCACGACGAAACAGAAACCGCCTTTCGCTCGTCTTACTGCTGGGGAAGCGTCCTTCACGGTCCGGACAATCACCATCCCGATGGGGAAGGAGGATGAGGAGATGAAACGTATGCAAGTCGCTTTCGCTGCGGTCGTGCTCTGTGGCCTCGTTGCCGCAGGCCTGTATGCAACAGCCCTGTCCCCTGGCGAAGAAAAGCAGCCTCAGCCACGTGAAACGGCACAGGGAACGCACCGTGCAGCCGGCAGCTCAACGACCAACGGATCCGGTGGGACTACCGAGTGCTCGAACTCGATGAGATCGACGCCCTGGGTGCCCCGCGCGAAGGAGATCCGGTGCCCAGGACGAAGAAGGCGCGTGTCCAGTTCGGCCTGAACGATCTAGGAACGCAGGGCTGGGAACTGTGCCACGTGAGCGGTGACACCTTCTACTTCAAGAGAGTGCGGGTCTTCCGGGCGAACGAGTGGTCGAGCAATTAGTGGGTGGTCCAAGCCAGGCCGAACCAGCCGCTGCTGAGCTTGGTCGTTCGGCCGCAGTCGCGGTTGGCAGGCGTTGGTGGGCGCGAGTAGTCGCAATCATCTGCCTCGAGCAGGTGCCAGTGGAAGAAACCGATGACGACAAGTCCATTCGACTGGTATGACCGTGAACTAAGAAAGTACCCCGTGCCATATCAAGCGCGGATGGTGGAAACGGAATTTGGGCCAACTCACGTCCTCATCAGTGGAGACCGGGAAGCGGACCCGCTGGTGCTTCTCCATGGCCGTGGCGATACCGCTCTCGTGTGGATCAAGTTCATCGCCCAATTCAGTGCGCATTTCCGCACCTACGCCATTGACTTACCCGGCTATCCGGGAAAGAGCGTTGCCCGTCGCCTGGCCAGCAGCGGCAGCGGTGCGGCCGACTGGCTTGCCCAAGCCTTGAGCGGGTTGGGCGTTGGGGCCGCTCATGTTGTCGGCGCGTCGCTTGGCGGTTGGATGGCGCTCAAGTTTGCCGTCACCTACCCCGGGCGTGTCAGCCGGTTAGCATTACTCGTCCCGATGGGGATTGTCCGCCCGCAGTTTCGCAACTTCTTTCCTCACGTCCTGCCTTTGCTTCTCCAGGGGCGCCGTGGCCAAGAGAGCCTGAAACAAGCGATGGCGGTAAAGCCAATTGACCAGGCCGCTTTGGATCTTGCTGCCGAGACCGCTCGTTACCAGAAATGGTTTACGGTTGTCTATCCTTTTGTCATCCCGGACGATGCTTTGCGGCGGTTGACGATGCCGGTACTCATGGTAGTTGGCGCGACCGACTTTTGGTGTGATCCATCGGCGCTTATCGCGCGGGTACGACGGACCATACCACAAGCCCGTATTGAACAACTGGCCGAATGTGACCACCTGATCCTAAACGATCAGCCCGAATTGACCATGCAGGCAATCCTGACGTTCTTGGAGCGAGAGGAAAAGGGAGGTTCAAGATTCCAGGCCGAACCAAACGCTGCAGCAGACGGCGGCCGCGATCCTGGTTTCTCGGAGTTTCAAGGCTCTCAGCGCGGCCGCCGCTGCTGAGCTTCATCGTTCGCCGTGGGCTCGGTAGAGGTAGGCCTGTTCGACATACTCTTCGCGGTCGAACATGGGGGCTGGGGGCAGGGGGCTAGGGGCTGGGGAAGAGTTTGAAGCCGAAAACCGCGGTTAGCGTCTTCAGTCTATAATAGCCCTAACGCTTGCTCTCAGATACTTTGCTCGCTTCCACCCCAGTCCCCAGTCCCTAGCCCCCAGTCCCCAGTCCCCAGTCCCCCATGCCCTTCTCCCCCGTTCAAGACGCCGTCGATGCCATCGCCCGTGGCGAGGTGATCATCGTCGTGGACGCGGAGGATCGGGAGAACGAAGGGGATTTTATTTGCTCGGCTGAAAAGGCGACGCCGGAGACGATAAACTTCATTCTTTCCGGCCGCGGGGAGTTCTGCGTGCCGCTGCTGCCGGACGTGGCTCGCCGGCTGAACTTGTTGCCGATTGTCGATACGAATACCGCGCCACTGGGGACCGGCTTTTTGACGCCGATTGACCATCGCAGCGGCAAAACGGGCATCACCGTGGAGGAGCGCTGCCGCACGGTCCGTGAGATGGCCAATCCCACCACCACCGCCCTCGACTTCGTTCGCCCCGGCCACGTCCATCCGCTGCTGGCGAAAGAGGGGGGCGTTCTTCGCCGGGCCGGCCATACCGAAGCCTCGGTGGATCTCTGCCGCATGGCCGGCCTCGCTCCCGTTGGCGTGCTCTGCGAAATCCTGGACGAAACCGGCAACCGGGCGACGCGCGATCAGCTTCACGCCATTTCCAAGAAGCACAAGTTGCACATCATCTCCATCGAGCAGCTCATCGCGCACCGCCGCGTCAGCGAGAAGCTGGTCAGCCGCCTGGCCACGGCCCATTTGCCGACGGCGAAGTATGGCGACTTCACGGTCATTGTTTATGAAGTGAAGTTCGAGTCCCAAAACCCAATCGCTCTCATTAAGGGGGAGCCGGACCAGGTGGACGCCCCGCTCGTCCGCCTTCACTCCTCCTGCTTCACCGGCGACCTCCTCGACAGCCTCCGCTGCGACTGCGGCAGCCAATTGCAGATGGCGATGGAGATGGTGAGCCAGGCCGGTGCGGGAGCCATCATCTATCTGCCGCAGGAAGGCCGCGGCATCGGCCTGGTCGCCAAAATCAAAGCTTACGAGCTGCAAGAGAAGGGAATGGACACCGTCGAAGCCAACCACGCCCTCGGCTTCAAGGCGGACGTGCGAGACTACGGCGTCGGCATCCAGATTCTCAAGGACCTCGGCCTCTCCAAGGTGCGGCTGCTGACCAACAATCCCAAAAAGACCAGTGCCTTCATCTACGACGGCTTCAATCTGGAAGTCGTGGACCAGGTCCCCATTGTCGCCCCCTCCAACCCCCACAACGCCCGCTACCTCGCCACCAAGCGGGAAAAGATGGGGCACAACCTGCCGGAATAATCCAGTTCGAGCCGCTGTTCTTGGCGGTCGTCTTGTGCCGCCTGGACTTGGGCGTGGGTGCGCCTCCGCGTGCCAGAACGTGTATAATGGCTCGCGCGGGTCTGGCAAACCGCCTTGGGTTTGTCGGCATGATTTCTGAGTAGGCCGGACTGTTGTCGTTCAGCCGACCTTGACGTGCTAACGGTTGAAATGGGAGCAACAATATGTGCTGCAAGATGACATGGTTCGCACAGATTCTGCTGGCCGTCGGCGGGGCAGTCGCCCTGGGCGTCGTCTATTCGCTGCCCGCGGACGAAACCGATGCGAAGGCCAAAGCCGCGGCCACAGACGAACAGTCTGAGGGCGCGAAGCCCGCTCCGGCACCGAAGAATGAGCCGGCCAACGCCGATAACAGCGGCCTGAAGAAAATCACCAAGGACCATGCTGTCTATCTGGACTTGAAGCGGAAGGCGGTCGTGATTGATGGTGAGGTTTGCCTGCGGGAAGGGCAACTGGAAATGTTCGCCTGCCCCAAGGGGACCAAAGAGCATGAGTCCGTGGTCTCGCTCAACTGCACGGCGGAACAAGTTCATGCCGCGCTGTTGGCGGTCGGCGCCAAGCCCGGAACGACGGTCAAATTTGATCCGGAATACAAGCCGGCCACTGGTCCCATCATCGACGTGCTGATCCTGTGGTTGGACGAGAAGGGGGAGAAGCACAAGGTGCGGGCCCAGGAATGGGTCAAGTACGCCAAAACCGAAAAGGAAATGCCCTTCGACTGGGTCTTTGCCGGCAGCGGGTTTTGGACCGACGAGGACACAGGCAAGGTGCATTACATGGCCAACAGCGGCGACCTGATTTGCGTCTCCAACTTCAATACCGCCACACTCGACCTGCCGGTGGAGAGTTCGCAGGCCAATGCCTCGTTACTGTTCACCGCCTTCACGGAGCGTATTCCGCCGCGGGGCACTAAAATCCGCGTCGTCCTCATTCCACGGGCGAAGAAGGAAGCGGACGCGAAGCCAGCGGACGCAAAGCCAGAGAAGAATCCTGAGGAAAGCAAACCCACCGCAAAGAAAGCAGAATAGACCATGGTTACCGTCGGCATGAACTACCACGTCCTGCCTGGCAAGCAGCAGGACTTTGAATCCAAATTCGCCGGCGTCGTGGATGCCCTCAAGGCGGCCAAGGGGCACACCAGTTCCACCCTGTGGCGCGACGTCGCGGACGACGCCTCCTACCTCATCACCAGCGAATGGTCCGAAGAGCAGGCTTTCACGGACTTCATCCACAGCCAGGCCTTCCGCGACGTCACCAACTGGGGCAAAGAGCAAATCCTCTCTGGCCGCCCGCAGCACAAGATCTACAAGCATTAGGAGACGCATCGAGATCCGCTCGCCAGAGGGAGGCCGCCACCGCGTTTGCGGGTTGTACGACCTTTAACTGCAGCCACCACGATTACCAGTCGAATCGCCGATTCTCTACGGACTGCGCCGTGAACTAGAGTTGGTGGATGAGTTGGCAGATTCCTGTTCTTGCTGCGGAGCAGTCGCCATGTTCTTTCGACTGATGGTCTTCAAGGTTGTGCTCCTGATCCTGGTCATTGGTTCGGCAATCGGCCTGGCGATGCGCGACGGCGCAAACAAGTCACGCGCCGGCTCCGGTAGCCCGACGGCAGCCGCCCGCACCTTCCGGCGATACCCGCTGCCCCTGGGATGCGGCTGTGCCGTTGTCGCCGGTTTGGTGGCCTTCGGCGATTTGCTCATGGGTGGCCGCCGCAAAGGGGCTTTGCCGACCTACAGCGACGAAGAATTTCTCGCCAAGTTTGGCGGCAGTCCCGACTCTCAGCGGCCGGTGTAGTGACTCCCTATCGCCTCGGCCTGCGGCAGGAAACCGAAGCGCCAGGATTGAGCGCGAGAAGAGCAAAGGGGACTGGTCCGAATGGCATCAAATTAAGCCCAAGTCATTGCCGCAACGTCGTTAAGCGTTGCTGTGCTAGCGATGCAATCGACAAATGCTGTCGGACAAAACGCGGCAGTTTTGCAAAGCCAAATCCCTGACAGCG
>JBPCKT010000151.1:0-27677 GCA_051004015.1 Pirellulaceae bacterium
CGTCAGCCCCCTGATACTACGCACGCCCGGTTGGTTAATATCAGGGGGCTTACGCCCCCCGCTCGCCAAGAGAAGGAGCCCTCTCATGTCCGACAACCTCTCCCGCCGCGAAATCCTCGCTTACTCCGCCGCCTTCGGCTCGGCGTTCATGGCCGCTCAGGGCATCGCCTCCGCTGATGACCCCAAGGGGAAGAAGGACGATAAGCCGAAGGAATCTCCTGCGGCCAAAGAACCGGCGAAGAAGTACGCGATGAAGAAGTCCATCAATCTCTGGGCGCTGCCGTACCCGCAGAAGATGACGCTCAAGGAGTGCTTTCAGCTTTGCAAGGATGCCGGCTTTGAAGGCGTTGAAGTGAACTACGCCTTGGAAGGGGATTTGTGCCCCGAGACAAGTCCCGAGCAGATCAAAGCCATCGGCGAAATGGCCCGCAAGATCGGGATCGAGATCAGCGGCGTCTGCTCTTTCTTGTTCTGGCCTTACGCCTTCACGCACGAAGACCCGGAGCGCCGCAAGAAGGGGCTCGACCTCGCCCAGCAGATGATCCGGGCCGCCCGGCTGCTGGGGACCGACAATCTGCTGGTCGTCCCCGGTTCCGTCTACGCCCCCTGGATCCCCGACGAGCCGCCGGTGCCGCATGACGTGGCTCTGGCGCGGGCAACCGAAGGGGTCAAGTCGCTGATTCCCTCCGCCAAAAAATACGGCGTGTCGCTCAACATGGAGAACATTTTCGCCAACGGGTTTTTGCACAGCCCGCAGGAGATGAACCAGTTCGTGGACAGTTTTGGCAGCGAGCAGGTGCAGATCCACTTCGACACCGGCAACATCATGCAGTACCACTTCCCCGAGCACTGGATTCCAATCTGCGGCAAGCGGATCAAGAACATCCACCTCAAGGAATACTCCAAGAAAGTCCACGAGTTCAACCTGAACGCCTTCCGCCTCCTCCTCGACGGCACCACCAACTGGCCCGCCGTCCTGGAAGCCCTCGATAAAATCCCCTACCGCGGCTACCTGACTTTTGAGTATTTCAATCCGTTCCCGCACTTCCACGAAGCCATTGTGTATCACACGTCGGATGCGCTCGACCGGATGCTGGGGCGGAAGACCTAAAGGCGTCTTCTAACTCACGCCAACAGTTCTTTGATCACGTGCCCATGCACGTCGGTCAGGCGGCGGTCGATGCCGCTGGTGCGGAAGGTGAGGCGGGTGTGGTCGATGCCGAGGAGGTGGAGGATCGTGGCGTGGATGTCGTAGACCTGGGTGGGATGCTCGCGGTCGAGCGGGCGGTAGCCCCATTCGTCGCTAGGTCCATGGCTGATGCCGCCGCGGATGCCGCCGCCGCAGAGCCAGTTGGTGAAAACAAAGGGGTTGTGATCCCGGCCGTTCGCCCCCTGGCTGCAAGGCATGCGGCCAAATTCGGTGGTCCAGAGGATGAGCGTGTCCTCTAGCAGCCCCCGTTGCCTTAGGTCGGCGATAAGCGCGGCTGCTCCGCGGGACATGCCCAGGGCCAGCGGGCCGTGGTCGCGGTGCAGTTCCTCGTGCGAGTCCCAGTTGCGGCGAGGAAAGCCGTTGTCGCAGCCGGACCAGATTTGCACGAAGCGTACGCCTCGCTCCAGCAGCCGACGAGCGACCAGGCACTTCCGGCCGAAATAGTCGGTCTCCTCGACCTCGTTGATTTCCTTGTCGAACGCCGTTTTGCCGTGGTCCAGGCCGTAGAGCTTCAGGATATTTGCGGGCTCGCCTGAGAGGTCCAGGGCCTCCGGGGCGGAGAGTTGCATCTGGGCGGCCAACTCGTAGCTCTTGATGCGGGCCTCCAGCCGGTCGTCGCCGGGGCGGGACGCTTCGTGCTGCTTGTTCAGCTTCTTCATCAGGGACAAGGCGGCTGCTTCGCTGTCTTTGGTGATGAACTTGCCGCCGGTCGGAAAGAGATCGGCAATGGGGTTGGCGGTGCCGGGGCGGATGACGGTCCCCTGGTGCTGGGCGGGGAGGAATGCCGAGCCCCAGTTCTTCGGCCCGCTCGGCCCAAAGCCGCGATGATCCGGCAGGACGACGAAGGTGGGAAGATTGTCGTTCAGGCTCCCCAGCCCGTAGCTGACCCACGCCCCCATCCCCGGGAAGCCAGGAGTTTGAAAGCCGGTGGCTTGTAGCAGGGTGGCTTGGCTATGGACCCCCGTTTTACCGACCATGTTGTGGACGAAAGCGATGTCATCGACGCAGAAGCCGAGCGGGGCGGTGATTTCGCTGAGGTGCTTGCCGCACTTGCCATATTGCTGCCACTTCCAGGGCGACTTGAGCCAGGGCCCCAAGCCGTTCTGAAAAACCTCCACCTTCTCGCCGAAATCCGATGGCTCTCCGTGACGCTTCTCCAGCATCGGCTTGTAGTCCCACAGGTCCACATGGCTGGCGGCGCCGGACATGAAGAGCTGGACGACCCGTTTGGCTTTGGCGGGGTGGTGGAGGACGCGGGAGGAAGGTGAGGGAGTGAGGGGATGAAGGGATGAGGGGTCTTCCGCGGCGGCGTCTTTGCCAAGGAGCGATGCCAGCGCGAGGGAGCCGAAGCCTTGACCGAGGGAGGCGAGGAGGGCGCGGCGGGAGAGGGAGGCCGAAGTACTGGGTACTGCGTACTGAGTACTGAGTACGGAGGTTCCAATGTCGCGGCTCATCGGAATCACCTAGTCCACAAACAGGAACTCATTGAGGTTCAAAATCACCCTGCAGGCGTTGGCCATTCCATGCTGCCCGGCGTAGACAGTCAGCTCGCGAAGCTCATCGGCTGTCGGGTCGCGCGTGACGGCGAGGCGGAAGGCGGCGGTGATTCTCTCGTCGGCGGATTTAGCAGAGGCGTCAACTCGCCCTGCAAAGTGCTCACTCATGCGGAGCATGAACTTGTTGTTGAGGAGGGCGAGGGCGGAGAGGGCGTTTTGAGTTTCGTTCCGCTTGTCCACGAGCTGCGAGGGATCGGCGCAGTCGAGACATTCCATGAAGGGGTCGGGGGCGGAGCGGACGATGAAGCGGTAAATGCTGCGACGGTGAGTCTTGGGGTCATCGGGGTCCTGCTTGTCGTACTCAAAGTGCGGCGAATGCTCCGGCTTCTCCAGCACGAAGTCCCAGTAGCCGGGGCCCCCCATCGTGGCGTCGAGCTTTCCGGCGACCGCAAGAGTGGCGTCGCGGAGCGACTCGGCATCGAGGCGACGGCGATTGGCCCGCCAGAGGAATTGATTGCCGGCGTCGACTTTGGCGGCAGCGTCGTTGTGGGCGGAACTTTGGCGGTAGGTGCTGGAGAGGAGGATGAGGCGATGCAGCTTCTTGAGGGACTGGCCGTTATCGCGGAACTCCACTGCGAGCCAGTCCAGCAGTTCGGGATGCGTGGGGAGCTGCCCCATGCGGCCAAAGTCGCCCGGCGAATCGACCAGGCCGCGGGCGAAGTGATATTGCCAGACGCGGTTGACGATGGACCGCCAGGTGAGCGGGTTTTTCTCGTGGGTGATCCAGTGCGCGAGGGCGGCGCGGCGGTCCCCTTCCTGGTGGTGGGGCGGCAGATCAAAACGGGAAGGTTCGTTGAGAATTACCGGAATTGTCCCCGGAGCGACGACCTTATCAGGCCGTGTGACGTCGCCGCGCAGCAGGACGCGAATATCCCGCGGCTTACCGCCGGAAGCGCCGGTGCCCACGAACGTCCCGCTGCCGGTGTGGACGGTGCCGGCGTAGACCTGCTGCTGTGGCGGGAGTGCTGTGAGGGCCTTCTCGGAATCTTTCGTGGCGCTTGTGATGTCATCCAGTTCCTTCTTGAGCTGCGGCGAGAGAGAGAGTGCCAGAATGGCTTGCCGCTTCTCCGTCAGCTTCGCAATCTCTCCCACGGCTGCTGACTTGATGCCGTAGTAATAGTCGTCCACGAGATTCTTGCGGCTCCAGCGGACTGGCGCTTCGATGGAATCAAGCGAAGTGACAGCTTTGCCGGCAGCCGAGTTTTCGCCGCTGGGAGTGAGGACCATCAATTCCGCCAAGGCGAAGATAAAGTCGTTTTGCCGCGGGGCGAGCTTGGTGGCGGTGATACGGACGTAGCGGGCAGATGTTCCCTTGGGCGCGACGGCCGATTGCGGCACGACGCCGGGATTGGCGAAGTCGGTCTGCGTCTGGTCCACGATGGTGACGACGCCGGCCGCAAAAGATTCGTAGTCGGATGCCTCGATCTTGAACCGGACCGGGAACCCGAACCCCGCGCCGATCTTATTGAAGTCATCGTGGCAGCCGACGTAGATGAGCCGCTCGACAGGAACGCTCTTTCCCAAATCGACTTGCACCCATTTCACCACGTCCTGCCGCGGCTCGATGCTGCTGTGATAACCGAACTCGGGCTTCTCTTCGGAAGAACCGGCTCTGGAGAGCTCGGCTAAGCTTTTCTCAACTGCGGCTAGCTCGGCTCCGCCCGCTTCACGGACTTTGGCATCGACGAGCTGCTTTTGCCTTTGCAAGTCGGCGAGTTTCGCGGCCAGATCCCCTCGCTTCTTCCCGACGGTGGGGTCGGCGTCGAATGGTTTATCCGCCCGATCAACCGCGGCGAAGACGGCCTGCAGGCTGTAGTAGTCCTCCATGCTGACGGGGTCAAACTTGTGATTGTGGCAGCGGGCACATTGGACCGTTGTGCTGCAAAAGGCGTTCATGGTGGCTGTCACCATGTCGTCCCGGTCGAGGTTGCGGGCTGCCATCCCGTCGATTTTTGTCTCCGGCACTTCCGCGTGGCCGACGAAGTCCCACGGACCCGCCGCGATGAAGCCGAGAGCCGTGACGCCGTCCACGGACCCAGGGTAGAGCACGTCCCCCGCGAGCTGCTCCCGCACGAATTGCCCGTAGGGCTTGTCTTGATTGAGCGAGCGGATGACGTAGTCGCGGTACGGCCAGGCGTTGGGCCGGAGCTTGTCCTTGTCGTAGCCGTGGGTGTCGGCATAGTGGACTACGTCCAGCCAGTGACGAGCCCACCGTTCACCGTAGCGAGGAGACTCCAGCAGCCGATCCACCAGTTTTTCGTAGGCTCGCGAGTCTTGGTCCTTCAGAAACTCGGCTGTCTCTTGCGGAGTCGGCGGCAGGCCGATGAGATCGAAATAAAGCCGGCGGAGAAGCGTGAGCTTGTCGGCTTCGGGAGATGGCGCGAGGTGCTGCTCACTGAGTTTGGCGAGAATGAAGGCGTCGATGGGAGTGCGGACCCGTTTCTCGTCGTCAACCGCCAGCATCGGCAGTGGAGGGCAGACAAGCGGCTGGAGGGACCACCAGTTGGAGTCGGCAACCGCGCGGTCCAGCAAGGCGACGTCAGCCGGCCACTTCGCACCGGCGGCAATCCAGTCCCGGATGAGGGCCACTTCTTCTTTCTTCAGCGGCGAACCCTTCTTGGGCATCTCCGGCTTGTCGCCACTGATGTAGTCCAGCAGCAGGCTCCCCGCCGGCTTCCCTGGCTCAATCGCGGCTCCATTCTCCCCGCCGGCAAGAGCTTCCTTTTCGGTCTGCAGCGACAGCTTCCCCTTCTTCTCCGCCCCGTTATGGCAACTGAGGCACCGCTGCTCAAAGATCGGGGCAATATCGCGGCGGAAATCAACATCCGCACCCTGCGATTTACCAAAAGCAAGAACGCTGGCCAGCACGGCAATGAAAACTTGAGCCCGCACGCTTCTTCCCTTCGTCATTCGCCATTCGAATTTCGTCATTGCCCCTTGGGCTTCACCGCCGCCACCAAAAACGTCGGGCTCATCGACTCAAACCGCAACTGGTCGAACTGGTCGTTGCCGCGGGCGAGGTTGATCATCCAGACCTTGGCATCACCCGCTTTGGCGACGAGGACGCTGCGGACGTCGGCCAGGTTGTCGATGCTGCCGACGTTGGCCATCAGCCGGCCGCCGGGGCGAAGCTGATCGAACGCCTGCTCGACGATGTGGCTCACCTGCCGGCCGGTGCCGCCGACGAAGACCGCATCCGGGGCGGGGAGGCCGGACCAGGCTTCGGGCGCTTTGCCCAGCACCGGAATGAGGTTGGCCACGCCGAAGGCAGCCGCATTCGACGAAATCAGGTCGTAGTCCGCGGGGTCCATTTCAATAGCATAGACCCGCCCACCGCCGGCAATTTGAGCGGCTTCAATCGCCACGCTGCCGCTGCCGGCTCCGACGTCCCAGACGATGCTGGTCGTCCCCAGGTCCATCTCCGCCAGGGCGATGCAGCGGACTTCCGCCGGCGTGAGCAGGCCTCGCTTGGGATGCGATTGCAAAAAGGCCTCGTCCGGATTGCCGAACAGCCGCCGGCCAGCCATCGCGCTGGGGCGGTCCGGCAGGTCCGGCTTGCGGACGAGGATCATGACGTTGAGCGGCGAGAATTCCTGGGCGGCGACTTCCGCCAGTTCCCCCTGCGTGACGCATTCATCCGGTGAGCCGAGGTTCTCGCAAACGTAAGCGGTGAAGTAGTCGATGCGCCGCTCGAGCAGAGCCCGGGCGACCTGGGCCGGGGGAATCGCTTCCGTGGTGAACAGGCCGACCTTGGCCGCGGTGCGGGCCTTCTCCGCCACGCGGTCGAGCGGCTGGGTGGCGAGGTTGGTGAGGTAGGCCTCGTCCCAACTCTCCTTCACGCGGGCGAAGGCGAGCTGCATGGAGCTGACGTGCGGCGTCACCTCGAACCGCTCCTTCCCCAGCCGGTCGCAGAGGAAGCGGGCGGTGCCGTAGAACATCGGGTCGCCGGTGGTGAGCAGGACAATCCGCTTCCCCTTGGCGGCCTCGATGCGGCGGATGATCCCTTCCAGGTCGCCGCCGACCTCCACTTTCTCCGCCGGCGACTTGCTGGCCGCCGCCAGCGTGGGCCTGGCCCCCAGAATCAACTCCGCCTTTGCAATGAGCTGCCGCGCCGCCGCGGTCAGCCCTTCCAGGCCGTCATCTCCGATGCCGATGATCTGAATTTTTTCCACGGGTGAAGCTGGGGAAAGGGGAAAGTAGGATGGCCTTCCCAGGCCGTCCATTCGGGCAGTTGTGAGGGGCTTGCCGAGACAGCATTATACGCCATTTCTTGGACCATTAGGAAACAGGTTGCCGTCTCTTGCGCTTGTGTGTCTGCTTGCGCTTACGAACACGAGCGGTCGCCGTAGATCCTGGAGAAAAAGAGGCGGGCACCCCGTCCTTCGTAAATGCTTCCAAGCAATCACTTACAAACTGGTTCAGGCTCTTGCCGCTCGCTTCCGCCAGAAAGGCGACTTGTCGATGCAACTCCGGATTCAGCCGGGCCACGAATTTTCCCGAAAACGGCTTCTCCGGCGGCTCGCCTGAATCTTGGCAAAAAGCCAGATAGTCGTCCACTGATTCCTGAAAGACGACCGCCAGGTCTTTGAACTCTTTGGCTTGAAACGTAATAACGTCGCGAGTGCCCAGCACCTCTCCGTGAAAAATGCCCTCCCCCGCATCGTACTCTGCTCTGCCGCAATATCCCTTGTATGGGCCGCAGGAAAAATCGCACCGCTGAGGAATGTTTTTGATCATGGCGTAATTCCGGCTTCTGTCAGAAGGCGACGCACCGAGCGCAGGGCACCTTTGTCAGTATGTGGCGGAGGATGGGGTCGATGAAAAACCGCCTTGACTCCGTTCAGGAGGACGCGGATTCGCGATCCTTCCCCTTCGGTAATCACGGCTCCGTGATGCCGTAATAGGCTCTCAACGTCCCGCCAACGGACGGACGATCGGGCAGGTTCGGCGAAAACCGCGGCGAGCGTTTTCTGCTGTTTGCTCACCGAATTAAATGATACTACTTGGTAGTATCTAAGTCAAGGTCACCAGAACGGCCAACGAGGTCAAAAAATGGCGGAAGTGCATGGGAATCGAACCCACCGGCCGAGCGGTTAACGCTCAGCCCAGCAGTTTTGAAGACTGAGGCCGCCACCAGGCGTACAAGCACTTCCGTGAGTGCGATTCTACCATCGGCCGTGCGGATTGTGTAATTCAGGAACATTGCGCCGAGCCGCAACGAAGCCAGACCGCAGTATAATACCGCTCGTTGCGGCTAATACTTATTCCTTTCCCAGGAGTTCCGTCATGAAATCCCTGCTCTTTGCGTTGGCAGTTATTCTTCCCCTACTCGGCACTGCGATACTCGGGGCCGAAGAGACGGATGAGTCGTATATCCAAGTGGAAATCAACGGGATTCTGGAGACGGGAATTGTCACCATCGGCGGAGAGACGACGGGGACGATTATCAAGGTGGGCAAAGTCACCTGGGAATTGGACCTGGCGGGCAACAAGGATTTCATCGCGCTGGCGGAGAAGCTCAACAAGCAGCCGGTCGTCGTCACCGGCCGCTATCAGCAGAAGCCGGGGGTTGAAATCCCCGTGCGGCACATCGTGACGGTCAAGACGTTGAAGGGGGCGAAGGGGAAGTGAGGCGGTTTCTGGCAGTCTGGAAGCCTACCCCACGTTAGTTCTCATCGCCGCCACTGATTTTCTCCTCCTCCCCAAATTCCACTCCTTCATAGATGTCCGCCAGGCGAAGCTCGCAGCCGATGCCGGGGAGGGGGATGGTCGCATCCAAGCCGTGGTAATCGAATAGCAGCCACTGGCCGTTCGCCTGCCGGACGAAGCGGTCCACGGCCGGGCGGTTTTGGGCCACCAAGATGTATTCCTGGAGAGACGGTAGCGAGCGGTAGAATTCGAATTTGAGGCCGCGATTGTAGCTTTCCGTTGTGGGGGAGAGGACTTCGAAGAGGGTGTGAGGATTGGTGATTGCGCCCGGGTCAAACGCATGGACGCAATATTCGCGGGGTGAAACGCCAACATCCGCATACGTGTGGACCCGTTTTGCATCCATCGCATAGCGCTGCCCGCTGATCCAAGGCTGCCAGTCTGTTCGGCGAAGGGCTTGGCACAAATTCCCGAGGATATTTCCGCTGATGACGCAATGCCGAGTCGATTTGACCGGCATTTCCAAGACAATGCCGTCACGATACTCGTGCTTGTCCTCTGCGACTTCTTCGCGTGCCAGATACTCTTGCAGGGAAAGAGTTCGACAGATGGTTGCGAGGCTCATTTTTTGCCAATCGCCTTTTGCTCGTTCGATAGTCTGACGGACAAGAAAAAGATTTGCTATAGAGTCCTATCGAGGTACATCGACCGAAAACTCAACTGGCGTCGGCATTTCCTTGCCGCTATCGCGAAAGCCCATCGTGTCCTGGCGTCCGTTGAAGTAGCTCCGATATTGGCGAACATTGTGCTCCAAGGCACCAGGAAAAAAACCGCAGACGCTATTGACGTACTCATCTTCGGTGAGCATCAAGGGATGATGCCCGGTGATTTGTAGCGCTAGTTGGTGCCAGAGTAAGCGATCACCGTAGGAAACAAGTAGCTCGTCCGGGAGGGGCATGATGATGGGCTTTCTCGGAATGAAGCTCTTTTTGGACATGTTCGCCTCGCAAGACAGAAATTATGAATCAGCAAACGCGAGTATCCCTAGATACTGCATCAACCAGAAGCGTCCAAGACTCGCGTTCCGACGGAGGACCGTGGGAACGATGAATGGCGCGCGACGGAGTCGCGGCCTACTTTAGTTCTCATCCCCGCCAGAAATCTTCTCTTCCACCTTGTCCGCTTGCCAGGCGATGGCGGTGATGGTGCGGGTGACGTCGAGGGGGTTGGTGGTGGCGGCGAGCTGGCTGGTGCAGACGACGACCATCTCGCCGGCGGGGGTGTCCTGGATGGCGAATGCGCCAGCGACCATCTGTGTGTTGAACTTGAGAAGCTGCATTGCGTTCTCGGGCGTGCTGGGGCCGCAGACCGAGGCGTAGGAAATCAGCGGGTGGCCGGCTTCGTCCTTCTGGTCGAACCGGACTGTGACGGTTTGCTTTCTCAGCGAGCCGATGGGCACGACGATCTGCCAGGCATCGCCGGTTTCGGAAAGTTTCCAGCCGGAGCTGTTGACGACGGAGCGGACAAGCTGCTTGGGATCGGCGACGGGGGGAGCGGCGGTTTTGAGAGCGCCGAAGTCCATGCCGGCGGGGGGAGCGGCCCGGCCGCTTGAAGCGGCCGGGTCGCTGGCGAATTGGTTCGGGTTCACCCGCGCGCCGCTTTGTATGGCTTGCTGGATCAGGCCGGGCATCATCATGCCGTAGCCTGCCCCCATGCCCATTCCCATCGCGCTGCCGCCGGTCCCTTGATTTTCGGCCATCTTGCCCATGCTGTTGGCGGCTTGGAACACGGTGTAGGCCTGCAGGTCGCCGATGACTCCCATGCTGCTGCGGGTGTCGATGGCCTTTTGCACTTCCTCCGGCGGCGTGATGGCGTTGATGAAGAACTCGCGGAGCTCCAGGCCGTACTTGGTGAACTCGCCGGCGATGCCGCTCAGGGCGCTGCCGGAGATTTCGTCGAACTGGGCCGGCAGGTCGAGCATGCTGGTCTGCCGTGTGGCGAGCATGTCGGTGAGGCGGCTGACGATGAGGTCCTTGAGGTATTGCGAGATGTCCTCGGTGGTGTATTTGCCGACGGTGCCGACCAGCGTATCGAGAAACGTGTTGCTGTCCGCCACGCGGAACGCAAACTTGCCGTTGGCCCGCAGGCGGATGATGCCAAAATCTTTGTCACGCACGGTGATGGGCTGGCGGGTTCCCCATTTCTGGTCGACGAAGGTCTGCTTGCCGATGAAATAGACCTGGGCCTGGAACGGCGACTTCTCCCACGGGATGGTCAGCAGCCGCGTGAGGATCGGCACGTTCATCGTCACGAGCGTGTGGCGGCCCGGGCCGAATTTGTCCTGGGCCTTGCCGCCGTAAACGAACACCGCCTCCTGGTTGGGCTGCACGATGAGCTGGGCCCCGATCTTGATATCGGCGGAACCTTCCGGCGGCTGGCGGTGGACAATCTCGCGGTTGGTGTTGTCGAAGAACTGGAGGACTTCAATTCGGATGCCCATGGCGGACTCGGGGGGAAAGCGGAGGTCGGAAAGCGGACAGCGGATAATAATGCGACGAAAACCGTTGTAAACGATTCGCACGCATTTTTCCAGCAGTATTTCGTCCGCAGCGGCCAAGTATTGCATCCGCTTTCGGCTTTCCGACCTCCGCTTTTGGCCTCTACCTACTCCTTCCTCAGCACGGCCGCACGCAGTTCAAAGCCATCGGGCGAGACGGCCATGGAAGTGCCGGTCGGCAGCAGGTTGGGTGCGAGGGCGTCGAACTTCGGCAGGGCGGCAGCGGGGGCTTTGGCGGCGGAATTGCCGAGCAGGACGAACCTGAGAGCCTGGGCTCGCAAGGAGCTTTTGCTCGTGACCTTCGCGTCCCGTACCGCGTCATAATCCAGCCGACCGGACTGGTCGCTGCGCATAAAGCCGCGGAGGCAGGTGCGGTCGTTCTCTTGCTTCGCCGTCCAAAGGGCGAGCTGCTTGTAGGCGGGGTCCTCGACGAGCGGCTTCACTTTTTCCTTGCCAGCGAGTTTGGAGCGGAGCCAGGCGACGTCGGTGCAGAGGATAGTGAGGGTCGGAGTGATGCCGTAGGCCTGGATGGACTTGGTGTTCTTGGGGGCGTCCGCATCAGGCTCGCTAAAGAGCGGCTCGCCGTCGGGTGCTGAGCGAAGCGGATTGCCGGCTACGACTTCATCTTTAATCAACATCGGGTCATCTCGCGTGAGCCCTGGCATTTTCTTGGCAAGTTTTGCCTGCTCCTTGCTCTGCACGCCAATGAGCAAGCGGAAACCGGTGGGATTGGAAGGGTCCTTGGCCCGGTGCGAATCGCCCACTTCAAAGATGCCGGGGCCCATTCGCGATATTACGTCCGTACGCACATCAACACCCTTTGCCAGCCGCAGGTCGGCGAGAATCGAGTTGAAGATCCCCGGCTCATCGAGCTTCTCATCCACCCAATCACCCGCCCCTTCCAGCGCCGCGGCAAAGTCCCAGTTCCAAGAGATGTAACTGCCCACGTCGGCTTCGACCCAGGCGGGGGGCTCGATGGCATTGCCGGGCTTCATGTCGGCCAGGCGCATCCCTTTCTCGAAAGGCCGCCGGGCGACGATCAGGCTGGCGACTTCAAAGTCGTGGCTCTTGTCCGGCTGCAGCGTGACGACCCCGCCGATGCTGGTGACCGCATTCACCCCTTGCTTGCGGGCAATGGCGATCCGGTCTCTGACTCTGACGCCCGGCACCTTGGTGTCCACCTTTTTCCGCAGCAACTCGGCGAGCGCGAACGGGCGGACGAACCACCGCACGTCGGTCCCCTTTTCGCCGGCCAGCTTGCGGGACTGAGTATCGACCTTTTGGAAATCGCTGTCCTGGGAGAGGCTCGATTTTTCACCGGCCTCCCACTGTTTCAGCAGCTTGTCGGCGGCCGCTGCGGAACTGGTGGCCGCGAAGAGGTCCCCCTGGGTGATGTGAATGCAGACGCTGGAATCCTTCCCGGCGGCGGAGGCGACTTCATAAGTGACGACCTCGGCTCCCGCGGTCTTCTTCGCGGCGCGCTTGGCTTTGCGGCCTTCAAAATACTTCTCCGCCTCGGCCATCACCCGCTTCACTTCGCCCGCATCCTCTTTCCCGCCCGCCAGGAAGACGAGAGCAGGCTGCTTCGCCTCCCCTTCCAGAACGGCCAGTGCCGCGGGCTCCTTGAATTTGGCAATATCGGCCCAATCCAGTCCGAGGGCCGGCTTGGGATTGAGGGGCGCGGCAATCTCCCCCTTTTGCAGCTCGGCGTAGAACGGCGCAAAGTCCTTGCCCGCGAACATCGACCCAAGCGCCGTCTTCTGCCACTTCGCAGCCGCTTCGCTCGGCTTATCGAGCAGGAGCACCAGACTGGCTGACGCGGGAAGCTTGTCTTCCGGAACGGCGGCGCGACTCAGGGTGCCGACCGCTAGCATTCCAGCAATCAAGATGAGTCCGGCCCAGATGCGATAAGACATGGTTTCTTCCTCCGTTGACACTTGCATTCTCGCGGCCCGAACAGGGGGCAGAGAGCGTGCCACCATTGTAGCGCGCCGGAGCCTCCAGAATAAGCGACCTCACTTACGGCCCCGTCATCCGATTCACCATCCAGTCTCCCAAACTCGGCGAAAGCTGGGACATCGCGAACAGCACTTTCGATTTGCACGGCATCACCAGCTCCTTCTTCCGTCGTTCGCAGGCCGAAAGGATCTTCCTCGCCAACCGGTCGGGCTCAATGCCGCGGAGCTTCACTCCGCCCCCCGGTTCACCGGCCGATCCCGGCAGGTTGTTCGCCTGGTCGGCATAGCGCTGGCCGGCGTCGTCCCGCTTGATGGGGCCGGGGCAGACGAGCAAGACGTGCAGCCCTTCGGGCTCGAGCTCCAGCCGCAGTTGCTGAGTGTACGCGGCGACGGCAAATTTCGTGGCCGGATACGCCCCGAGATATTTCGACGCCGACTTGGAAGCCAGCGAGCCAATGTTGACCAGGTGGCCGCGACTCTTGAGCAAATGCGGCGCGGCGGCGCGGGTGCAGCGGACCAGGGCCAGAAAATTCAGCTCCCACATTTCCTGGAACTGCTGCGGCGTGGTGTCGAGCACTTTTCCGCGGCCGGACTTCCCCGCGCAATTGACCAGCACGTCGAGTTGCCCAAAGCGGTCGAGCGTGGAGCCGATAAGCGCCGAGACCTGGTCATCCTGCGTGATGTCGCAGGCAATGCCCACCGCGGCCCGCCGCTCAATGCCGCTCCCCTTCACGGGGCCGGTCGTCAACTCGGTCGATTGCCCGCGGACCTGGTCGGCAGCCGTCTTCAATCGCCCGGCATCGCGGGCGGCCAGCACCACGGTGCTCCCGGCCGCGAACAGTTGCCGGGCAATCGCCAGCCCCAGGCCGGAAGACCCGCCGGTCACAATCGCCACTTTGTTTTGCCAATAGGACATGGAACAAATTCCAAAAAAAGGCGGGTTGGGACACGGAGAACATGGAAGACACGGCCAGGCGACGAAAGAATGCTTCTTTGCGTGTCCTCCGTGTTTTCCGTGTCCCTCTTTTCTGCTGTCTTTGTTAAGTAAATCTACGCCGCGGATTCTAGCGGAAAATGCCACTCCAATCGCGGTAAATCCGGGCAGGCTGGAAGCCTACCCCACGCAAACTTGACTCGGGACCGTTTCGACCTAGAGTTCAGATGGCGTACAGGGCAGCCGAAGTCTCGGTCCCTAGCCACACCTCACCGACTCCGCATCTCTTGATTTCCTCTGTCAGGGAACCTGTCTCATGCTGCGCAGTGTTTTTGACAGCGGGCTGCGCGCCCGCCGAGCCACTTCGCCCGCCGAGGACACCAAGTACCTCCCCCGGCTCGAAATCCTCGAGCCGCGGCTGGCGATGACGGCCTCGCTGTCGGCTTGCGACAATCTGCCGCTCACGCTTTCGCATGGCGGGGCTTGCTCGTGCCCGATTTGCTCCGGTCAAAACCTGGACAGCCTCTTTCCCGCCGACGTCGCCCAGACCGGCACGACCGGCTCCGGCGGGACCTCTTCCGCCAGCCCGATTTCCGCGCTGCCGCAGCTTTCCAGCAACAGCGGCGCGCGGGTCAAGCTGTATCTCGATTTCAACGGCAACTTCGAAGCGGCTTGGGGGGCGTATCGCAACGTCACCACCCGCGTCTTCGACCGGGACGGCGATGCGACCACTTTCAGCGACAGCGAGATTTCCACGATCCGCGAAATCTGGGCTCGCGTGGCCGAAGATTACTCCCCCTTCAACATCGACGTCACCACCATCGACCCGGGCGCCATCTCCAACGGCAATGCCGTTCGCCTGGCCATCGGCGGCAACTACAGCGACTGGTTCGGTCAGGCAGCCGGCGGCGTGGCCTACGTCGGCGGATTCACCAACAGCGCCAGCAACGTCGGCTACGTCTTCGAGGACGCCCTGGGCAACGGCACCGCCCGCTACGTCGCCGAAGCCACTTCCCACGAAGCCGGCCACCTGTTCGGCCTGCTGCACCAGAGCACCTGGGTGAACGGCCAGTTGCAGGACGAATACAACTCCGGCAACTCCAACTGGGCCCCCATCATGGGCGTGGGCTACTACGCCAATCGCACCACCTGGCACAACGGCAATACCAACCAAGGGGCGGGCGTCTTTCAGGACGACGTCTCCATCCTCGCCAATGGCACCAACAACTTCGGCCTGCGGGCGGATGATTTCAGCAACAGTTTCACCACGCCCAGCAACCTGTCCGTCAGCGGCACCAGCGTCAATTTTGGCGGACTCATCGGCTCGCGCAGCGACGTGGACGTATTCCGGTTCACCACCGGCGGCGGCAACGTCAATTTCCAGATGAACGTCGCCCAGTTCGGCAACAATCTGGACGGGGCCATCGAAATCCGCAATTCCGCGGGCACCGTCGTCAGCGTCAGCGACCCCGGCGACTCCTTCGGCGCGTCGCTCTCCACGAGCCTCTCCGCCGGCTCCTATTTCCTGATCGTTCGCGGCAGTGGGACATTCGGCAACTCGGCGTACGGCAACCTGGGGCAATACACGGTGACCGGAACGCTGCCGACTGCCGCTCCGGCCGCGGAAGTCAGCGTCCTCGTGGGAACCACCGACATCGCCGACGGCGGCACCATCGATTTCGGCAGCACAACGGCCGGCGCCTCGGTCAATCGCATTATCACGGTCAGGAACGTCGGCACCGCGGACCTGTCGGTGAGTTCCATCACCTCCAGCATCCCCGCCGGCTTCACGCTGGTGTCGAACCTCAGCACCACCACGCTGCAAGCCGGCCAGTCCATCACGTTTACGCTTCGCATGAACGCCGCTGCCGTCGGCAGTTTTGGCGGCAATATCTCCTTCGCCAACAGCGACGCCAACGAAGGGACCTACGACCTGCATCTGCAAGGGACCGTGACGGCTGGCTCGACGAGCGGGGGGGGCAGCGGCGGCACGACCACCCGGACCATCGACGACGGCGGCGCGGGAAACAGCCTCACCGGAACCTGGCGGGTTGGCACTCGCGGCCGGGACGGAGACGTGCATGTAGCCAGCAAGGCCAGCCGCGACACGGCCGTCTCCCGCTGGACCTTCACCAGCCTGCCCCCCGGACAATACCGAATCTTGATGAGCTGGACCGGCGACCGCTTGAACGCCACCAATGCCCCGGTCACTGTCGTCTCCGGGACGCAGAATCTCGGCACCAGCTTCGTCAATCAGCGAACTGCCTCCTCGGGCTACTCCGCGGACGGCACCAACTGGTTCCGCGTCAGGAACGTCACCATCACGGGGACGACGCTGCAAGTCGTGCTCTCCAATCGGGCCAACGGCAACGTCGTGGCCGACGCCGTCCGCATCGAGCGGGTCGTCACCGGCTCCGCGGTCGCTCGCGGCGAGGTCCTGGATATCGGCGGCGATTCCGGCTCCGAAGGGAGCGGCGTCTTTGTCGCTTCTCTCTCCAGTAGCACGCCAAACCATTTCAGCCAAGAACAGCAAGCCGAGACTCACAGCGGCGTGGTCAACTCCCAGCCGCATGACGCCGCTCTCTCGAGCAACCTCGATCTCGCTCCCGAGCTCGGCCTGCTGGAAGACACCCAGGATCTCGTCCGCGAAATCAGCCGCCACGTCCGCAGGGCGGACTCTTCCAGCGGCCTGGAAGGGCTCTTCGCTCTGGACAGCGACTGGCTGTCGGTGCTGTAAGAGCTTGATGTCCGGCATGGTTGTGTCCTTCGCCGCACTCCAGTACGCCGTACTTTGCACTCCGCACTCTGCACTTCTCTTGCGCCGGGCGGTATGATTGCGTGCTAAGCCGCGACCCTTCGGCGCGGCATTCTGGCAACGCCGCTTGAGGTCCATCCATGCTTTCCCTCTCCCGCCGCTCGTTCCTGTCCACTTCCGCCACGCTCACTGCCGGGGCCGCTCTAGCCGGCGTAACTGCACCAGCCCGAGCGATTGAGCCGATCGCTCGCAACGGGCAGGCGAAGTTCAAATTCAGCCTGGCCGCCTACAGCTACCGGGATTTGCTCGGCGGCATGGCTCCCAAGCTGACGATGAACGACTTCGTTTCCGACTGTGCCAAGTTCAACCTGGAAGGGACCGAGCTGACCAGCTATTACTTTCCCAAGAACGTCACGCATGACTATTTGCGAACACTGGCCCAGCAGTGCTTCCGCCTGGGGCTGGATGTTAGCGGCACCGCGGTCGGCAATGATTTCGGCCACCCGCCGGGGGAGAAGCGGCTCAAGGAGATTGCCGCCACGAAGCAGTGGATCGATTTCGCGGCGGTGCTGGGGGCCCCGGTGATTCGCATCTTCGCCGGGCACGAGCAGCCGGGCTCGACGCCGGCCCAGGCCCATTCGCTGATGGTTTCCGGGATTGAAGAATGCTGCGAATACGCCGGCAAGCAAGGCATTTACCTGGCCCTGGAAAATCACGGCGGGCCGACGGCAACGGCGGACGGGCTGCTCTCCTTCGTGCGGGACGTGAACAGCCCCTGGTTCGGCGTGAACCTGGACACCGGCAACTTCGCCAGTGCCGATGTTTACGGCGACCTGGCGAAGGCCGCCCCCTATGCCGTCAATGTGCAGGTCAAGGTCGTCGTTGCCAACGACAAGAAAGAGAAGTCCCCCACCGATTTCAAAAAGCTCGCGACCCTGCTCCGGGAGGCCCACTACCGCGGCTACATCGTTCTGGAGTTCGAAGAAAAGGGGAACCCGCGGGAAGAGTGCCCAAAATATCTGGACCAGATGCGGGAAGCGTTTGCGTAATCGTTCTGGTTACCATTTTCGTGGAGAGCCAACATGTCTCGATTCTTCATCCTCCCACTTGTTGCATTTACATCGCTAATCTCCTGCCGCAGTTTGCTTGCCCAACGCGTGCCGCCGGCGCTGGCGGACAAGATTGCCGTCGAAGCGGACGTGGAATACGGCAAAGCGGGGGAGCGGGGCCTGAAGCTGGATGTGATTCGCCCCAAGCAAGAAAGTGCTGAGCCGCGGCCGTGCATTGTGTGGATTCATGGCGGAGGCTGGCAGGGCGGGAACAAGAACAGCGGCACGCAGCGGTTGGCGGGCCTGGTCTCCAGCGGCGATTATGTGGGGATTTCCGTCGGCTATCGGCTGACGGACGTGGCGAGTTGGCCGGCGCAGATTCATGATTGCAAAGCGGCCATTCGCTGGGTGCGAGCCAATGCCAAGAAATACAACATCAACCCCGACAAGATAGGCGTCTGGGGCTCATCGGCCGGCGGGCACCTGGTCAGCCTGCTGGGCACCAGCGGCGACGTGGTGGAGCTCGAGGGAGAAAACGGCACACCAGGAGTCTCCAGCCGCGTCACTTGCGTCGTGGATTTTTGCGGGCCGAGTGATTTTCTGGCTATCGGCAAGAGCAATCCGCGCCTGAACGATCCCGGATCGCCGGTGTTCAAGCTGCTCGGCGGCCCGCTAGCCGACAAGCAAGACGAGGCCAAGCAGGCGTCGCCCGTCACTTATGTCACGAAAGACGATGCGCCATTCCTCATCATGCACGGCACCTTGGACACCACGGTAAACATCCGCCAGGCGGAGCTGCTCCACGCGAAAGCCAAGGAAGCTGGAGTCAACGTCACCTTCGTCAAGATTGAAGGAGGGGGCCACGGCTTTGGCGGGGAGGAAGTGAGCGCGCGGGTGAAGGCGTTTTTGGAGAAGCACCTGCTGGGGAAGGATGTGACGGTATCGGGAGCGGCGATTAAGGCGCCGGCAGTGGCGGAGAAGAAGAAGTAACGCAAAGGTACAAAGGCGCGAAGGTGCAAAGCAGAAAGGCAACGGGATTTTCATGAATCGAGTTTCACTGGCGTGCATCCTTGGCTTGTTGGCCCTGACGCTGGCTGGTCGATGGACTTTGGGGGCGGATGAAGGATTCACCCATCAGGCTGATGTCATCTATGGCCGCAAGCATGGCGTGGCGCTGACGATGGACGTGTTCACGCCCAGGGAGAACGCAAATGGTGCGGCCGTGATTTGGGTTGTCAGTGGCGGCTGGTTTTCGACCCACGACAACGTCAACCCGGCCTTCCCGGCGGAGCTGATGAAGCGCGGCTACACCGTGTTTGCCGTGGTGCATGGCAGCCAGCCCAAGTTTACGATTCCTGAAATCCTGCAGGACATGCACCGCAGCGTTCGCTACATCCGCGCTCATGCGGCGAATTACAAGATTGATCCCAACCGCATCGGCATCACCGGGGCCTCGGCGGGGGGACATCTGTCGCTGATGCAGGGCCTGGCGGGCGATGCCGGCGACCCCAAGGCCAAGGACCCCATCGACCAGTTTTCCAGCCGCGTGCAGGCGGTGGCCTGTTTCTTTCCGCCGACCGATTTTCTCAATTACGGCAAGCCCGGCGAGAATGCCCTGGGGCGCGGCGTGCTGGAGGGTTTCCCCGCGCCATTCGACTTCACGGAATTCGAGAAAAGGGGCTTTCAGGGGCGCTTTGTGCTGGTGACGGACGAGCAGAAAAGGATCGAAATCGGCAAGCAGATTTCACCCATCACGCATGTCTCCGAGGACGACCCCCCCTCGCTCATCATCCACGGCGACAAGGATTATCTCGTCCCCATCCAGCAAGCCGAGATCGTCATCGAAAAGCTCAAAGCCGCCAAGGTCCCCGCCGAGTTGGTCGTGAAAAAAGGAGCCGCCCACGGCTGGGCGGATTTGGGCAAGGACATGACGACGATTGTGGACTGGTTTGATAAGCACCTGGGGAAGAAGTGAAGGCGGGGGTGAGTGGTTAGTGGTGAGTGGTGAGTGGTGAGTGGTACGTTAATTGGAGGCCAGGTCCACGCACAACACCTCGCTCCCCTCCCCCTCGTTCGTTTTCACATACAGCTTGCCGTTGCTGAAGGCGGGGAGAGGACGGGTTTCGGCGGAGACGAACTGGGCGGAGCCGAGGGAGTGGAACTTCTTCGGGTCGGCGGCAAGCAGCGTCAATTTTCCTGTGACGCCAACCAGCAGGATTTTGTCGCCGGCCAGAATGGCGTGGGCGATGCCAAAGTGGTCCTCGGACCAGGCGACCTTGCCGGTGGCTGCCTCCACGCACCGCAGGTGGGATCCTCCCGTTCCGTCCCAACCATGGATGCCGTAGAGATAGCCCTTGTGTTCCACTGCGGTGCTGTACTGGCTGGAGAGCGAATCGTCGTTCCCCCAGACCTCGCTCACTTTGCCGCCGTCGAGCGATCTCAGCTCAGCGCCGATGTTGTAGCTGGCGGTGACGAACAGCTTGCCGTCGAAGATGAGCGGCGTGGCAGCATTCACGGTCGGCCCGGACTTGCCAAAGGGGAAGAGGACCTTCACCGCATTCGTGGCGGGGTCGAACAACACGCAGTTCATCCGCGTGACAAAGATGGCCTGCTCCTTGCCCCCGATCGTCGCTGCCGCGGGTGACGAATAGCTGCCGACTTCGCTGGTCCCTTTCCAGAGAGTCTTGCCGTTTGCAGGGTCGAGCGCGACGAGGCCGGCGTCCTTCCCGCCGACGTTTAACACCAGCTTGCCGCCGATAAGAATTGGCGTGCTTCCGGCGCCGAAGTACCCTTCATCGCCGTCGTAGTCCACATACAGCTCGCGGGTCCACAGTTTCTTGCCATCCGCCAACGCCACGCAGTGCAAGTCTCCCGCGGCGCCAAAGACATAGACCTTGCCGTCCTGCACCAGTGGCACGCATCGCGGGCCGAGGTCCTTGTCATAACTGACCCGATAGCGAGCTTCAAATTCGGCCTTCCACAATCGCTGGCCACTCCCTGAATCCAGCGCCTCCACCAGCTCTTGCTTCGCCACTCGGTGAAAGACAACCACCTTCTTTCCCACCACCGCCGGCCCCGCAAAGCCGCTGCCGACCTTGGCCCGCCAGGCGATTTTCGGCTTTGCCGGGAGGGAATCGGGGAGCTTTTCCCCCTCTGCCTTGCCGTTGCGGGTCTTTCCCAAGATCTGCGGCCAGTCTCCCGCGGAGGTTGTCGAATTTTCAAGAACGCTTGAAAATCCGCCAAAAACCAGCATTCCAGCCAGCACTTTGGCAAGCCCAAGGGGATACATGCCGCTCTTAACTCGATTCATGGGGGGTTGCCCTTCCAAAGCTGGGGGTCCGTGAGACGGAGCCGTCCTCCGTCCCACTATTTGCCATTCTTGCGCCGGGTGAGTTTGTCAATTTTAACGATTAGTCTTATCATAGGGGGCGGTGAGCGAGGTTGTTTGGGAGGAAAACGGTGTTAGCAAGGCAGCGGCCTGGAAGTTGCCTTAGTGCTACTCCTGTTTATGAAATGGTTCCCCCCTGCGCCCGCCTCAATTCACGGAGCTCATTTTGCCACGCTTGTTTCGCCTGCTCGAGAAAAAACGAGGAGAGCGCCGCACCGGTTCCAACCTGGTCGGCAGCGTGGGAGAAGCCCTGCTCTATGGGGCCATGTTCCTGCTCGGCGTCACCGCCCTCAGCACGCTCGTCGCGGTCCACGTCTGGCAGCCGCAGAGCGCTTGGTATTCCGTCGGCGTCGGTTTCTGGCTGATGGTCGTCGTGCTCTCGTCGTTCGTCGTCACGGGGGGGATCGGCCTCATTTGGACGGTGGTGCGGCTGGGAATCTCCGCGGAGCGGCGCTCGGCATTCGCCACGCACGCCGGCGCTCTCGACCTGATTCACGAAACTGTCCCGCGCCCCAAGGACCATCCCACGGTCCCCGCGTTCGACGGCCTGACCGACAGCCCCGGCACCGAGCTCGCCTATCGCCTTCCCTCCTCACAATCTCCCGGCTGGCAGTTGCTGGCCAAGACCATCTTTGCCCTCCTCTGGAATGGCATTGCCTGCGTGCTGTTTGTCATCGCCGCGAAAAGTTGGCTCGAAGGGCAGCCGCAATGGTTTCTCACCTGCTTCCTCATCCCGTATCTCGCCGTCAGCGGCTGGAGCATCTACTACCTGCTGCAGCAAATCTGGATTCATACCGGCCTGGGACAGACGGCTGTTGAAATTTCGGATCACCCGCTGTTGCCGGGGCGCGAGTACCAGGTGCATCTCTCGCAAGCCGGCCACATCGATATGAAATCGATTGAGCTCTGGCTGCTGTGCGAAGAAGAGGTCACGTACCGCCAAGGAACTGACATCCGCCATGAGCTCCGCATCGTCTTCCAGCAGCAATTGCACTCTCAAGGAGCCGTGGAGATAGACCCGGTGAAGCCATTCCGCGTCACCTGCACGCTTCCCATCCCCGCGGCGTCCATGCACTCCTTTCAGTCGGAGCACAACTCCGTCCGCTGGAAGGTGGTTGTCCGCTGCACCCCCGCCCACTGGCCGGAGTTCGAGCGCCGCTACCCGATCGTCGTTTTCCCGGGGGAAGCGACCCTGCGGGCCGTGGTGACGCCCGCGCAAACGGGGCAAGCCACCCGCGGCCAGCGTAAAGCCGCCGCCGCCTCCATTGAGGTGGTGGCATGACCATGGAGCCGCTCATCAGCCTCTGCCTGGTCGGGCCGCGGCGCAGCTATGCCGCCGGCGATGAGCTGGTGGCCGAATACCAGCTCGATGCCGTGCTGCCGGACGAAGTGCAGGCGGTGGAGGCCTCCATTCTGTGGTACACGGAAGGCAAGGGGGAAGAGGACCTGGGCGTGCATTTCTTCGAGCGCCGCCTGCCCGCCGACGCCGAAGACGGAGACCTCCGCCCGTTGCGGCGTTTCCGCACCACCCTCCCCAGCAGCCCCCTCAGCTACTCCGGCGCGATCTTCAGCATCCGCTGGAGCATCCGTGTCCGCCTCTTCCTCCGCCGCGGACGCGAGTACCTGCAAGAGGTCCCCTTCACCCTCGGCTCCGTCCCCGCCGTCGTGCGGCAGGAGGCGGCAGCGACGGCGTAGAAATACTTACGTCCACCCTTCCCCGCGCTTCACGGGATGCCATTTTTCCCTTAGGGAACGACGGCCATTTTCTTTCGGCTTCGTGCCTTGCTGATATGCGTCGAGCGGCCGATAATCCTTGGCAGAGTCCGTTTTCCGCGGACTTTTCGCCTGCCTTCCAGGAGCCCGTTTATGGCACTCGTCCCCCTCCGCGTCGTACTGGATCATGCCGCCGAAAATGGCTACGGCGTGGCGGCTTTCAACGTCAATAACATGGAGCAGATCCAGGCCATCATGGAAGCTGCGGTCGAGACCGATTCGCCGGTGATCATCCAGGCCTCGCGGGGAGCCCGGCAGTATTCGCAGGATGGGTACCTGCGGCATTTGATGCTCGCGGCGGCGGAGCTCTATCCGCAGATTCCCACGGTGATGCATCAGGACCACGGCAATAGCGTGGAGACCTGCCTCTCCGCCATCAAAAACGGCTTCACCAGCGTGATGATGGACGGCTCGTTGAAAGAAGACGGCAAGTCACCGGCCGATTACGACTACAACGTGAAAGTGACCGCCGAGGTCGTGAAGCTCGCCCACGCCAAGGGAGTCTCCGTCGAAGGAGAGCTCGGCTGCCTCGGCTCGCTGGAGAGCGGCGAGGGGGAGAAGGAAGACGGCCACGGCGCCGAAGGGAAGCTCTCTCACGATCAGCTCCTGACCGATCCCGACGAGGCCGAGCGGTTCGTCAAGGCGACCGGCGTGGACGCGCTGGCCGTCGCCATCGGCACCAGCCACGGCGCCTACAAATTCACCCGCAAACCCGACGGGGCCGTGCTGGCAATGGACCGGATTGTGGCCATCCACAAGAAGCTCCCCAACTGCCACCTGGTCATGCACGGCAGCTCATCGGTCCCGCAGGACTTGCAGGACGAGATCAACCGCTACGGCGGCAAGATCAAGCAAACCTGGGGCGTGCCGGTCGAAGAGATTCAGCACGGCATCAAGAACGGCGTGCGGAAAATCAACGTCGACACCGACTGCCGCCTGGCCATCACCGCCGCCATCCGCAAAGTCCTCTGGGAAACCCCCGACAAATTCGACCCCCGCGACTATCTCAAGCCGGCCCGCGCCGCCATGCAAAAAGTCTGCGTGGCCCGCATGAAATCCTTCGGCCAGGCCGGCAACGCCAGCAAGCTGCGGGCGAAACTGGCGAAATAGGGGTTTCGCCCCCGGCGTGGGGCGCGGGTCTCCGACCCCGCCCTCACGACCGATCGAAGGTCTCCCCGATTTACCGGTGGCTACGCTATTCCCGGCTCTTCGTGGGCGTCCGACCGCCCACTGACTAGCGCCATACTTCTAGAATGTTTCGGGAGACCTTCGCTCACGCGTGCGGCGGGGTCGGAGACCCGCGCCGAACCTTGAGGGCGACCCCGCCGGTGGCTAGTGGGCAGGAATGCCGACGCTTTTCTCACTGCCGCTGCTCCCGCGTGACCTATATTTTCCAGCCGGCAGTTCACCCCGATTCCCCAGCCCCCGCTCCCATGTCCCTCCCTTCCCGCCACATCCATCAGCACTTCTCTTTCGGCAGCTCGTTGCTTCGGCTGGCGGATGCAGCCAGCGTGGCGGGGGGGCTGCTGCTGGCGGTGCGGTTTGTAGGAGTGGAAGCGAGCGCGTATGCCTTGCATGGGGCGGCGGCCGTGATTGTGCATTACCTGGTGGCGGAGTTCAGCGGGATGTATCGCTCCTGGCGCGGGGCCTCCCCCGAGCGGGAGATTTTTGGCTCGCTACTGAGCTGGAGCGGATCGTTCGCCATTCTCGCCGCCATCGGGTTCGCGACGGGTCGGCTGGTGGAGTTTCCCCGCTCGCTGCTCGCGTTGTGGCTGGTCTTCACGCCACTACTGACGGTCGCGTCGCATACGATTTTGCGCCAGGTCTGCCGGGCGCTCTGGACCCGCGGCATCAATACTCGACCTTTCGCCATCGTCGGCGTGAATGAGCTGGGCTTTCAGCTTGCCCGCAACATCGAGCAATCGCCGGAGCTCGGCCTGAAACTGGCCGGCTTCTACGACGACCGCCCCGAGGACCGCAATCCCAACCTGCCGCCGGGACTGAAAACCCGCATCGGCGGCATCGAAGATTTGGTCGCCGACGCCAAGGCCGGCTTCGTCAGCCGCATTTACATCACGTTCCCGATGCGGGCCGAAGACCGCATCCGCGGCGTGCTGGCCAAGCTGGCGGACAGCACGGCTTCCGTCTACATCGTTCCCGATTTCTTCGTCTTCCAACTGCTGCACTCGCGGTGGACCGACATCGGCGGCCTGCCCGCGGTCAGCGTGTTCGAGAATCCGCTCTACGGAGTGGACGGCGTCGTCAAGCGGCTCTTCGACCTTGTGGTTGGCGGCCTGATTCTGGCCTGCGCCGCCATCCCGATGACGCTCATCGCTTTGGCCATCAAGCTCACCAGCCGTGGCCCAGTCTTCTTCCGCCAGCTTCGCTACGGTCTGGACGGCAAGGAAATCCTGGTCTGGAAATTCCGCTCGATGCGGGTGCTGGAAAATGGAGCGAAAGTGACGCAGGCCACGCAAGGCGATCCGCGGATCACCCGCCTCGGCTCCATTCTCCGCAAGACGTCGCTCGACGAGCTACCGCAGCTCTTCAACGTGCTGGAAGGAACTATGTCGCTCGTCGGCCCGCGTCCGCACGCCACCGCCCACAACGAACAGTACCGGGCACTGATCCACGGCTATATGCTCCGCCACAAGATCAAGCCCGGCATCACCGGCTTGGCCCAGGTCCGCGGCTTTCGCGGCGAGACCGACACGCTGGACAAGATGCAGAAGCGGGTCGAGTGCGACCACGAGTACATTCGCGAATGGTCGATCTGGATGGACGTGAAGATCCTGGTGCGGACGATCTTCGTGGTGCTCAAGCGGGAAAATGCGTATTAGTGCCGCCTACTTCTCCAGCAGATCAAACGCCTCCAGCACCTTCTCTTTGTGCGCGCTGCCGAACACCAGCACCATGAGCTGCTGCATGATCTCGCGCTGGTTCTCGCTGATGAAGGCCTCGCCGCCTCCGGCCGCGGCGATCTCGTAGAACTCCTCCATCGGCTTGCCGGCCCGGCAAGTGACGGTGCTGACGATCCCCTTCTCCTGCCCACGGAAGGATTTGGCCAGCTTGACGCAGCGGACCTGGCCGCTGTCCTTGTTGCCGCTGCTTTCCACATGCGGCGGGGCGTCCCCAAAGATCAGGATCACCTTGCGGGCCGAGGAGCGGAACTGGTTCTGCTTGATCGACCAGCTCAAGCCTTCGTCCACCGCCTCGGGATGATCGCCGCCTCCGCCGGCTTCGATCCGGCTCAGCCAGGACTGCATCTCCTGCAGGTTGGCGGTGAGCGGCAGCATGCGGACGACGTCTTTGTCATCGGTGTCTCGATAGGTGACGAGGCTGATGCGGGCTTTGGGGACCAGCTTGAAGAGCGTGGCGGCGATCTTGGCGATATTCTTCTTCACTCCATCAATCTCGCCCCCCATGCTGCCGGTGCTGTCGAAGCAGATGACAATGTCGAGGCCATTGCGGCGAAGGTTTTTGATCATGCCGTCCCAATTGCCGCCGCCCCCCGACATCGATCCGCCGCCGATGCGCGTGGTCCCCAAATCAAAGCCGCCAGTTTCGCCGCCGCTAGGTGAGGGCGTGGCAGCCGACAAATCCGACGCCGCCGAGGATTCAGCCGCGGAGGTGACCGGCTCCACCTCCACTATCTCCTCGGCCCTCTCTGCGGACTTGCTCTGCGTCACGTTGTCGGCGCTGACTTGCTCTTCCTGCTGGTCGGTCAGTTGCTCGGAAGGGAGCACGCCGATGAGCACGTCATTCGTCAGCCCCTCCCCCGCTCCGCCGCCGGTGTTCGATTGAAAAAGGGCGATCAGCAGCAAGGCGGCCATGTGGATGATCATCGAGCCCAGGCCGGAAATGGAGCCATCGAGGATCTGAAAGAGGCTGCGGCGGGGAGCGGCATGAGCCGGAGCATCCTCATGGGCTTTAGGAAGCGTGATTTCCGCCGCACAGTGCGGGCAGCTCCCCTTGCCCCCGAGTTGCTCCGCCTTGATGGAGAATTCGCCGCCGCAATGGACGCACAGGATTTTCATGGCTCAAAAGTCGGCACTGGCTGTAAGCGCGTCTTCCCCTGAACCTTCATTGTTCGCCGGGGACGGGGCGCGTGTCAACCAAAACGCGCTAATCCGATTCCTTCGTCCTCATTTTTCTGTCCCCCATTTTTCTGTCAGTTCCTTACTTAGTACTCGGAGTTTGACAGAAAAATGGAAGACAGAAAACATAGATTAGCAATTCGATAGAGCGTCGCTCCTCGCTACAATGACCTCATGGTTTTCGACCCGCGACGCCCGATATTTGCGGCGATGTTATGGCTGCCGGTGTTGGCTGGGCTATTTCCGCTCAAGGCGATGTACCTGCTCCTGGTGATTTTTGCCGTAATCCTTATTGCAGCCGGGGCAACGTTTTGGACGAAACGTCGGTTCTATAATGCTCGTCTTGACGACGAAACTGTTGAGCGACTGAAGAACCTCAAAGATGACCACATTACTCGCCCAAGTTGACGCCGCGGCGGATCGCTGTTACAAAGCTGGGTTCCCTAGTCACAGGCCAAATGAGTCAGGAGTACGCGCGTGGGTGGAATCATCGAACGTCACAAGGAGCTTCGCCGCCGCCGCAAGCGGAAGCAGAAGATGAAAGTCCTCAAGCGCAAAGCCGGCAAGGCGACGCCAACGGAAAAGGGCGTGATCGCCAACAAAATCCGCAATATGACCCCCGGGGCGGAAATCATCATCGCCAATTGGGGACTGGAAGAGCGGAAGAAGTAAGTTCGTTTGTAGCCGGCATTTCTCGTCGGCGAGCGGCCTGCGTAAGCTGGCCGGTGAGATCGCACCCCGGGGCCGTCTT
>JBPCKT010000152.1:0-36965 GCA_051004015.1 Pirellulaceae bacterium
GGCCAATCCCTCCGCTAGCACCAGACCGAGGCTCCACGGCATCCCAGCCGCGACTCACAACCCCGTGCTCGACGGAAGATCATACCGATTCACGACTTCTAACGCAAAATCGGTGCGTAGGCCGTGGGGTGCAACATACTAGACTCCTATGACTTTGGTGGGACGAAAAACCGCTTAATTCCATAGTATGCAAACGCTATTGCTACTAAAGCACAAATCGAATAGAACAGAGTATTAAGAAAACTAAACGTAGTCTTGCCAGCTCCGCCCGATGTGGTGGCCCGCAGTTCCGCATAATCAATGCCAAATTGTTGCTCGTTGGGTAGCACCAAACGCTTCGAACCGTCGGCGTTAAGAATGTAGTATTCATCCTTGTCGATGTCATTAACAAGCGCATCTTTCGGAAAGTTCGGAGCAAATACTTGCAAATCATCGCACTTGCCCAACTCTGAAACTACAGAGGTCGCTTGCGCTTGTTCCGACAGAGCGCCAGAACTAAAATAGTATAGATATTTCCACCCAGTCAACACATTGGGTGCCGAGTACGAACACTCGACTTCCACAAGTTTGCGACCGTCGGATTCAACACGATAGGTCAACATTGGATATCCTGGCCTATTTCCAAGTGTTAGCGTCTCCCGTTGTGGCAGGTTTTTCTCTGAAACAAGCGTGAGAGAAGGTCCGGACTCGCGGATCTGAAAATCAGAAAGATGCAGGGGCATAAGGAACGAGTCATCATGAGTTCTGCAGGTCATCTTAATTGGGAGGCACATTGCCGTAACACCGACGTTTCCAGGATCCTTAAATTGCATACAGAACGGATAATCGCCCCGTGCTTGGGACGGAAAGTCAATATGCCACGCCTTACTGCCATCGGTGCCAAAAACTGTTGTCGCGTCGATAATCCGCGAAATCCCGATTCGAAACTGTTCGCCTCGAATAGTAAGGCGACTTCTATTCCCGCACAATAATAACTCTGTTTGTCGCTTCATTGTCGCACTCGTTTCCGGCACTGTGTGACTTCGCCCCTTCAGATCCCTGTGGTTATAAGCGCCAGCGGGTACGACGTGGATTGAATCCCATTTGAACGAAACCGACTGCATGTTGTTCTGTCTGCTTTTCCACGCATCCTCGATTTGAACGAGGGTTGGAGTTTGGGCGAAAGCGGATTCAGTCGTCGCGATGAGCAATAGTGCGAGGATCGCTGCGATATGCCGCGTCGCCGAGTGTTTATGGGCAAGCATGGCGGCACCTTCTAGCGAGTTGGTACGTGAGGTGTCGAGGTCCCGTTGCTCAGCTTTCCGTCGATGCCAGCAAAGTGAAATGGCAAAACAATACAAAACTCACCGCGAGTCGCAGTCCTACCGACGATATACAAATTCCCATCTTCGATTGCTGGGAATTTAGGGCTGCACTTCAAGGTTAAGTGCAGATCCTTGGCACCATCATTGGCAATCGGTGAACCGCTCACAGCGGAGGAACTGCTCAACACGCTCGTAAATACCGGTTCAAACGCGTCTTCGATGACAAAGTCAAAAACAGCTTCCACGGGTTTACCCACCTCGACAAGACCAAAATTGATTTCCTTGGGCGCAAGAGTGAGGCCGCCTCTGTTTCGCCATCGTATCGGAATAGTCGCTTGTCCTTCAACAGGACGGGATCTTTTTGAAAATCGCACCCGTAACTCTGCTGCATACTCACGCTCGGGAGCGATCCCGGGCAAGTGAACCTCGATGAGATTTTTTTGGCCACAAACCAAGCCAGCGGCAGCGGCGGGGAAATCAATCTCAACCGACTGAACCTCAAATGGGCTCACCGCGGACAATGGGAGCGCGATTCGGCGATATCCTTGCAAGTTTGTGTCAACAAGACCCAAGTCAAGCGGCAGCCGAGAGATTTGGAGAGGATAAACAATTGTCCCTTTGATTGTTGCATTCCACGACCCGTTGCCACTGAAAGCGCGAACCCAACCGCTAAATACCTCTTGCCCATTCTTACCTTTAACGTCCTTTAGCGTGATCGAAATCGGGATATCCGCAAAAGAATTGCCTCGAACAATTATCGGTAATCGGCCAACCGCGGTGCAATCGCAGGACGTTTCTACACGGGACAATTCAATATCTGATTCGGAAGCATTAAATACGCGAATACGCCTCGCATTCGTTCCAGGGGAGAGGAGTTCGCCCAAATCGAGACTTTCCTCGACAAAATCAACGCGATGCAAAGGGATACCCGGGCCCAATTGCGACAGCGCCGAGATAGTGCAGGCGGAGATTATGACGCCGACCAGGATGGCTAGAACTTGCGAATTGAGAATCGTCCGCATACGTAAAAGCCCCTTCGTCTGCGGCGGCGAAAGAACGATTTCGCCCGTTGAAACCGCGGGCTTCAGTTCCCCGGCGAAATCCTGGCTGCCGCTTGGAGATGGCTCCGCGACCCACGGTTCGTTATCAATCTTGGTGGACATAGGCTTCCGATCTTCATCGAAATCAGCCTCAACGAAATGGGATGCTAGCCGATGCCCATGAAATTACAATAGGGCCGAAAAGAATCTTGAGAATTGGTTCCAGGGATTCGTCGAATGCCGTAACCCCTGACACCGCAAGCCATTATGGCTGGTAGGCGAGCGGAATTCCAGAGCAAAATTGTGCATCGGGTTGAGGCACGCTGAATTTGAGCGCCCGCTCCCCCGCCGGCTCGGCATCCGCTGCCGCCAGCAGCTCCGGCTCCCACTCGCTTCCTTCTTCATCGAGTTGCCGCGTGAGGAAGGAAATCTGCTTTCCCGTGCGGCCTTCGATCACCACTTCCACGCTGGCCGACTCTCCTTCTTTTACCGTCAGATTGCCCGGCGTGACGGTGATTTTGGTGTAGGGCTCATCCCCCAGAAACGCCCGCTGGGCCGCGGCCCGCCATTCCCAATTGAGAGCCGACGCGCCGGCCAGGCCGAGGCCGACAACCGCCGCCAGCAGCGACGCCACCGCCAGCGACTTCCAGGGAATCACCGCATCCAAGGGGAGCGGCTGAGCGCGGCGGACCGTATCGTCTTCGAGAGCCGTGACGAGGTTGGTGGCGACTCCCGCTTCGCTGCGCTGCTCAGACGAGAGAGGACCATACTGCACCGTGGTGCGAATCCGCTGCCCGAGCTGCGGAAAAACCTGCTCAATGGCGGCTGCCGTCGCTGTTCGCCGCCAGCGGCGAACCGACTGCACGGAAAGCATGGTCACCACTGCAATGGAAGCCACGCTAATGGCTCCTATCGCCACGATCCGCAGCAGGTGCGGAAGCTCCAGGAGATAGTCCACCGCGGCGAGCAGCGCGATGCCCCCGAGCGCCGTCAGCACGCCCCAGCAAAGAGACTGCCAGAGCTGCACGCGGCGAGCTTGCGTCCAGATGCGATCAAACCGCGTCACGAATGCCGAGCGTGTGTCTGTGGACATAACTACCTCGATGATTCCTTAGTTCAACTTGTTCGACCAATTGTTCGCTAGGCCGCAGTTCTGTTCGCCACCAACCCCTCAATCACCACGGCCACGAGCAGCAGCGATGCCAGCCAGGGCCAGATTTCGCTATCCATCAGCTCCGTCCCAGCGGCGATTTTTTCCTCCTGCGGAGCTTCCACCGCCGCGGAGGCATCGGCCAGCTTGAGTCCGAACCGGGTGGCGAATTCTTCGCTGGTGCAGCGCTCCGTTTCCGATTCTCGCGGGCTCTCGCCGACGACCAGCGTATAACCATCGAGAGCATGAACCCCGGGCTCCGCGGGAGTCTTTTCGCTGACATTCCCTTCCAGAATCTCTTGCCGCACTTTACCGCCGGCGGTCAATCCGGTTTGATAGCCGAGGAACTGGTACATCAGCGGCAGATAAAGCCGGCTGCGGGCGGCGTCGCTCCACTCGCGGTCGCAGGTGGAAGTAAACCAGACGGCACTCCCTTTGCCGATTTTCCTCTCAACAACTGCCGGCTTACCATCCCCGAAGGAAGCAAGCACTACCGCATCCTTGGCCGGCGCGATGTCCGCGTGGGCGGAAAACGACAGTCGCTGCAGATCGCCGAGCTGCGGATCGCTGAAGGCCGCAAAAATCGGATGCTTGCTGTCCCAGCTTTTCAACCGCCAGGGAAGGTCCGTCACGCGGCTGATTTTTTCGATCTTGCCGGCCGTCAGCCCAGCCGCTTCCAGCTCCTTGGTTTTCTCGGCGGTCACATTCTCGCCGCAGAAGACCAGCAAGCCGCAGCCGCGTTCGACGAGGCCCTTGATTTTCTGGGCGTCCCGCTTGCTCAAGTCGCCGACATTCGAAAGCACCACCGCGTCGAATTTCTCCAGGCTGGGCAGCGTCTCGGCCGGGCCAATCCGCTGGGGCTCAAAGGGGCTGGCGGAATAGATCTCTCCCGGCGGCGCGAGGCGGAGGGCCGCTTCCAAAAAATAAGTGGAGGCCGTTACGGACGAATCCGCCTGCTTGCCATCGACCAGCAGCACCTGGTACGGGCGGGAAGCCAGCAGCGCTACCGGCCGCGAATTATCGAGCGGCAGATCTTCCTCGCTCTCCACGGAAACGGTCCCCTTCCACTCGCCTTCCGCCAGCGGCGGCAAATCGAAGCGAATCGACGCCAGGGTTCCCGGTTCCAGCTTGGCCTGCTCCTTGAGTTCAATTTTGCGGCTCTGGCTGGTGAGCTTAAGAACAATCGTCAGCTCGTTGGCCGTGAAGGGGCCGCCGTTGTAGACGGTCACGTGCAGCGAAGTCTGCTCTTCCGGACGGAGCCAGGAACGCTCGGGGCGAGCCTCGGTGATGGCGATGTTATTGACGGCCGCTTTCCCCATGTCGTGCAGCTCGGTGGCCACATTTTCCTGTAGGGCGTCGACCTCGCTCCAGGCCAGGCCGCTCCGCTGAAAATCCGTGAAGACGTGAAGACGCCGCGGGCCGTGGGGCGCTTTCGCAAAAATATCACGGGCCCATTCCATCGCCCTGCCGTAGTCGGTCGCTCCATAACACGCTGTCGGGGCCTTAAGCTTCGACGCCAGTTCGCCAGCACTCAGATCGCGCCGACGGATATCTTTCTTCTCGTCCGCTGCGGCTTCCACCAGCGGATGCACCGCATGGTCGAAGAAGGCAATCTCAAACCGGCTGTTGTCATTGGCAGAGGCGAGGAGATCTTTGGTTGAAGCCACTGCGCGTTCGATGGCCCTCGCGCCGTCCGCCTTCAGCTCCATGGTGGCGGACTGGTCAATCAGCACCACGACCGTGGTCTTCTCGCCCCCCTGCCGTGCTTCCAAGAGATAGGGCCGGGCGAACAGGAACGCGAGCAGCGCTACGCACGCCAGCCGTAGCGCCAGCAGCAGCCATCGCATCACCCGGCGGCGGCGGGCGTTGTGCTCCAGGACGATCCGCAGAAAACGGAGCGTCCCTAGCTCGACCCGTTTGGGCCGCTGGCGGAAGACCAAGTGGATGATAATCGGAATCGCTAGCCCGCCGAGTGCGGCCAGGAAACCGATTTGGACAAAGGACATGATTCTGTACTCTCAAAAACTCCGACTACTTGTTTCCAAGCTCCTGCTTGGGAACACACGTTCGGAAGCTCTGCTTCCAGTCCCCTCGAAGCGGAGCTTCGAAGACTTGGTGTCCCAAGCAGAGCTTGGGACACAGAGCCGTCAACTCTCAAAAACTCTTCGCCCGCTTCACCAGGTAATCCAGCAAGGCCTGGTCCAGCGGTTCATCGGTCGTCAACTCCACGCGGTCCACCGAGCGGTTGCGGCACTGGGCTTCCAGCTCACGGCACCACTGGCGGACCTCCTTCAAATAACTGTCGCGCACGCCGTCGGCCTGGGTCAGCAGGGTTTCCCCTGTCTCCAGGTCGTGAAACTTGCAGTGCCCTTCCAGCGGCAGGTCCCGCTCCCACTTGTCCCAGAGGTGGAACAGGATGACTTCGTGGTTGCGAAACCGCAGTTGCTCGATGCCTTGCATGATCGCGTCTATGTCGTCGAACAAGTCGCTCAGCACCACCACGATGCCTCGGTGCTTGCACAGCTCCGCCGCCTGCGGCAAGGCCCGGGCCGCGTTCGATTGCCGCTGTGGCTTCGCTCCGTGGATCGCCCGCAGCACTTCGCTAAGCTGGTGCGGCTGGGAGCGGGGCGGCAGGTGGGCCAGCACTTCGTCCGCATACAGCACCAGGCCGACGGCGTCGTGCTGCTTGAGGGCCAGGTGGGCCAGGGCCGCCGCCAGTGCCGCGCCATATTCCAGCTTGCTCACGCCGGTGTTCTTGCAGCTCATCGAGCCGCTGACGTCTATCAGCAGGTACAGGTTCATGTTCGTTTCGGCGTCGAACTGCTTCACATACAGCCGCCGCTGGCGGGCAAACAGCTTCCAGTTGACGTGCCGCAGGTCGTCCCCCTGCACATATTCGCGGTGGGCGGCAAACTCCACGCTGAACCCCACGAACGGGCTGCGATGCAGTCCGTGCATGAACCCCTCCACAATTCCACGAGCACGCAGCTCGAGATTATCGAGCCGCGAGAAAAACGCGGGGCTGGTGAGCTGGCGGGGATCGTAGGACATGGAATTGTTCGATCGATGATTCACTTATTCTCGTTAGCATCAGGGCGAATCGTTTGAAAGTAGGTCCAAGTCGGGAATGAGTTTTCACCGGGTTCTGTGAAGGAACATTCCCACACCGGTTTTTTTCCATAGCTGACCGTGATCCCACCGGTGGTCATCCGCGCCGGCGCAAAATGCCAGGCGGGCTTGCCTTGAGCCGGACGAGCCAGGAACACGATGAGCAGGTCCGGGTTGGTGCCATTGGTGGAGTATCCGAACACAGCGCCGTCCAGCAGCTTCGTTTTTGCATCATCAAACTCAATCAATGGCGTTGTTAGAAACCGCATCTCTTGCGAATCTTTACCGCGCGAATCGAGCAGAATGCGAGCGGAAAAGCTGCGTGCCAGCTCGCGGAGCTGTTTGCGGCGCTCGAGGTTGCCCTGTGCGAGCGCGGGAGCAGCGGGCACCGCCCGGTAGGTCACGCCTGCTTCCTTCGATTGGTACTTTCTGCCGCCGTCCCATTGCACTTGCAGTGGATGCTCCGCCAAAGATGTAAAACATATTTGCCATTGTTTCGAGTCGCGGTCCAGCGCCTCAATCTTCTGAAATGCGATGGGACGCCCGTCATACATCCAGGTCCAAACTGTCGCGTCGATCAGTCGCCGCGGCTGGTCGTCATAACGGAAGGTCGGTTTTTCAACGAGGGAGACCTCTCCAGTCCCCTCGGCGAACGCAACCTTCGTCCCTCGGGCGACCGTCAGCATCTGCTCCAGCATCTTGACCCGCCGCGCGTCGCGCTCATCGTCGGCCGTTCCAAACAGTGGCACGAGGATGGCTAACATGAAACTGAGAAGGAATGTTCCTATCGCGCGCATTAATTGTTCTCCTCCACGGAAACCGTCCGCAGCAGCCGCTCGATGAGGGCGTCGGAATCGATATTGTCGGCCCGGGCGTGAAAATTCAGCACCAGCCGGTGCCGCAGGACGGGAGGTGCCATCGCCTGGATGTCGGCAAAATCGACATGGTATTTACCGGCCAGAATCGCCCGTCCCTTGGCCCCCAGCACCAGAAACTGCGAGGCCCGCGGACTTGCGCCGTAGGCCAGATACTTGTGAATCGGTTCGAGCGAACGAGCGCCGGTCTGGGCGGCGGACGCTCCGGGGCGCGTAGCCGCCACAAGGCGTGCGGTATAGCGGATGACTTCGTCGGCAATAGGCACGCCGCGGAGGACCTCCTGCAAGCGGAGGACTTCGTCGGCGGAGAGGACCTTTTCGGCGTGGCCGGAGAGTTTGCTGGTGGTTCCCTTGATAATTTGCACTTCTTCATCGACTGTCGGATACTGCACCTTAAGGTTGAACATGAACCGGTCCAGTTGCGCCTCGGGCAATGGATAGGTCCCTTCCATCTCAATCGGGTTCTGCGTGGCGACCACAAAGAACGGCGGCTTGAGCTTATAGGTCTCACGGCCGGCGGAGACTTCCCCTTCCTGCATAGCCTGGAGCAGTGCTGCCTGCGTTTTCGGCGGTGTCCGGTTGATTTCGTCCGCCAGCAGGAAGTTGGTAAAGACCGGCCCCTGCATAAAGGTCACGCGATGCTTGCCGGTGGCGTGGTCCTCTTCCATCACATCCGTCCCCGTGATGTCCGCGGGCATCAAGTCAGGCGTGAACTGCACGCGGCGGAACTCCATTTCGAGCGTGCGGGCGAGCGTCCGGGCCATCAGAGTCTTGCCCAACCCTGGCACTCCGTGCAGCAGGATGTGCCCGCGGCAGAGGAGGCCGATGAGCAGCGATTCGACGATATCGTGCTGGCCGACGACGACCTTCGCCATCTCCTGCTTCACGCGGTCCCGTGCCTGCCGCAAACGGGCGATGACGGCGGTATCTTCATTGCTGATCGGGGGAGCTTCTTTTTCAATCATGGCATTCTCTACTTTGCTTTCGCCGACTCTTGCGGGTCGAGCAGGCTGTCGTGGTCCGCGTCCAGTTGATGAAAAACCTCGCGGGGGCCGAGGAACTCGTTCCAGGTCAAGTCTCCGTCGTTGTTCCGGTCCATCCGCTGAAACCAAATGGGGCCGCTCGGCCGACGCTGCTGAAACGCCGGCGTCTGGGCCGTGAGCGACTCGCTGGCCCCAAACAATTGAAAGCTTCCCCGTACGAACTCAATGTGGAAATGGCGCACCGGCTCCTTCTGAGTGACGCCCGGTTTGCCGTCCCGCTCAAGCTGCATCAGCGATTCAGCCGCGTGCCGCATTTCTCGCACGCTCACGCGGCCGTCGGCATTGCCGTCGAGCGACATGAAGAACCCGTAGCCGGTGTCGTACACGTTCATCCGGCAACTCGTCGCCGCAGGGTCACTGCTGGCGCGGATAAAATCCTTCATTTCGTCAGCAAACAGCTTTTCGTCGCTGTCGGCGTCCATCAGCTCGAACAGGTTTCTTTGAAAGCGGATGCTATCAACCACCTCCTCCCGTGTCAGATAGCCGTTGGCGTCAGCGTCCAGGGTATTGAATTTGCGCATGGCGTCGTCAATGGCCGAAGTGAACGGGTCGATATTTCGAAGCGAGAAAGTGACAATGGCCGCGTTAAAGCTGACCTTGGCGTAATCCAGTCGCGTCGAATCATCCAGGCGCTTTCCCGCGGTCCCTTGCACGGCGAGCAGACCCCCTTCGCTCTTGGGGGCTTTCAAATCAACCGACAAATCGACGTCGGGGGCAAGCTCGCCCAAATCCTTGAGCTCCTCAGCGTCCAGCTTCCCGTTGCCGTCGCTATCGATGCTCGCCAACCGCTCCTTGGTCCAACCGAGCTCCTGAGCCGAGAGTTGCAAGTCCCGGGGAACACGGTCGTATTTCCTGATGAGCCGTGCCGGCAGGAGGGGCTCGCGGATGTCCCGAATCATGTCGGCCAACTGGATGGTTGCCGGGGGCGCGGTTCGTGCTGGGGGCGTGAGCGCCACCTGCATCATGGCCGCGGGGTCCGGAGGCGGCAGAAATTCCTGGAAGGCGACGCATTCGTCGCCGTCGGTATCCTTGGAGAGAATGAGGTCGTTTGCCGTTTCCATTTCGGTCACGTCAAGCTGGCCGGAGTTATCCTTGTCGAGCAGCTTGAAAACCTCGACGTCGTTCTCCGAGGTGCGCATATCCTGCCGGTAAGCCACCGCCTCTCCTCCCATCCGGTCAATTTTTTGCTCCACGTCGCTCCGCTTCAATTTGGTGTCGGCTTTGAGCTTTTCGAGGAACGCATTAGCGTTCTTCCGCTCCTTGGTGCGCAGAATCGGTGAAGCAGCGGCTTCCGCCCGGGAGAGCTTGCCGTCCTTGTCCTTGTCGAGCGACTCCATCAGGCGACTGACCACTTGCCGCCGCGACTCGACCAGCGATACCCCCCCCAGCGCCACATTCAATCGCAAGTGCAGCGGCTCGCCATCCAGGAGCAGCAGCACATCGCGCCGGTCGCCCGCCGCCGGGGTCTTGGCCGGCGGGCGAACCGGCGCCTTGGGGGACGCACTGGAAGTCGCTCTGGGAATGCTGGTGGGCTGCTGGGCAGAAAGGTGCATCGCCACAAGCAGCAGCAACAGCGCCGCCGCGAAGTGCCAGCCTCTTCCGGCTTTCAGCGGCGAATTGCGAAGCGGCCCGTTCATCGCAGCAGTCCTGACTGAATTCAACTTACAGGTACGGTTAAGACGAGCCAATCAAGCAATCAGTTCTTTGACGGGATCCGCTCCGCGGTCCACCAGCCCAATCGGCCGCCCTTCAGGGGAAATGTTCTCCTTCTTGGGATCGATCCCAAGCGCCGAACAGAACGTGGCATACAGCTCGGCGACTGTCACGGGCCGGTCCGCCACGGCCTCGCCGCCGGCATCCGTCTTACCGATGACCTGGCCACCCTTCACGCCCGCTCCTCCCATGACCATGCTCCAAGCGGCCGGGAAATGGTCCCGTCCGCTGCCGGGATTGATCTTGGGAGTGCGGCCGAATTCGCCCATCCAGATGATGAGCGTCGAATCGAGCAGGCCGCGGTCGCGAAGGTCTTTCATCAGGGTTGTCCAAGCCGGATCAAGCACGCCGGAGAGGGCCTTCACTTGCGTGAAATTGTCTCCATGCGTATCCCAACCGGCGGCTCCACCGGGAACGCTGGAAAGAGTGACTTCGACGAACGCCACGCCCCGCTCCACCAGCCGGCGGGCAAGCAGGCACCCCTGGCCAAAGCGATTGCGGCCGTAGGCATCCCGCAGCTCCGCCTTTTCATCTTCGAGCTGGAATGCCTTGCGAGCCTGCGTCTCCACCATCCGCATGGCCTTCGCATAGCTGGCCTTGTGAGCCTTGATGGCATCGCCGGAGTTCTTGGCGGCGAAGTCCTGCTGCATGAAGCGGAGGATGTCGAACTGGTTCTTGACGGTCTTCTCGTTACGATCGCGCGGCGGCGCGAGATCTTCCAGCGACAGGTTCGCGCGGGCGTTGGGATCGTCGCTCGCGCCGGAAACGGTGAGTGGTGAATAGTCCGGGCCGAGAAAACCGGCGTCCCCCATTCGCGTCGGCGAGAGGCTGACGAAGTTCGGCAGGTCGGTGTCCTCCCGTCCGAGCTCCTTGGAAAGGAGCGAGCCGAGGCTCGGATAGCGGACGGCTGCCTGCTGGGGCTGATAGCCCGTCATCATGAGCTGCGTGGCCAGGCCATGCTCCCCTTCCTTTGTGGTGAGGCTGCGGACGATGGCCAGATCCTTCATCTGGCTGGCGACGCCGGGCAGGTGCTCGCTGATCTTGATGCCCGGCACGGCCGACTGTGTCTCTTTGAACGTGCCGCCGTTTGCGTGCCCCGGCTTGAGGTCAAACGTATCCATCTGGCTCGGTCCGCCGCTCATCCAGAGCAAGATGCAGGCCTTCGGCTTGGCGGCTGGCGATTCAGCCGCGGCCCGGGCCAGCTTCGGCAGCCAGCCGCTATAGGAAACGCCCAGCGCGCCGGCCAGGCTGAATTTCACAAAATCACGGCGACTGAAATCGCGGTAAAAGGAGTGCGACATAAATGGCTCCAGGAATGAGATTCCGTGATAGGTCTTTCGTAGGATGGCTTTCCTAAGCCGTCCGATGTTTTATGGACGGGACTGGAGTCCCATCCTACGTTTTGGTTTATCTCGATAACACAAACTCAGGACCGTTCAGCAGCCCCCACATAATCTCTGCATAGGCCTGTTTGCGTTCGTCGTCGGTCGTTTTGCTGGCCACGTGCGACTTCAAGAATTCCAGCTCTTCCGCCCGTGGCTTGCGGGTGATGGCTGCCAGGTACAACGCTTCAATCTTCTGCTCGTTACTCAGGAACGGGGCTTCGACCACCGCCCGCAAGGTACGGCTGGCTTCGAGGCTGGTGGCGTCGGCAGTCAACTTGCCGTTCATCAGCATCAGGGCCTGGGGAATACCTCCCTTAAAGTCGGCTGGCGTCTCGGTAGTGGATTCGTTCATGCGGGCGACAAATTGCTCTCGCTCGCCGTTGAAGCGCGGTCCCTTGTCCGCCACGGCCACCGGCAAACTGAGGGCCTGCTCCAGCGAATCAAAAACCTGCTCGGGGAGCAGGGCCTTGAGCGGCCGGTGGACGAAGCCCTCTTGCTCGGTCTCGGTCCCCTGCATGACAGCTTGCTGATAGACCTTGCTCTTACAGATGCCGGTGATCAGCCAGCGGACGTCGTAGGCGTTCTCTACAAACAATTTCGCCAGATCGTCCAGGATTTTCCGTTCTTGGGGCGAAACCTGGTCAAGATTGTCGACACTTCCCGCCAGGCCCCGGCCGCACAGGTATTGCCAGACGCGGTTGACCGCGGTAGCGGCAAAGTTTGGATTGTCTTTCGAAACCATCCAGTCCGCGAGCAGCTCGCGCGACGACTTGTTGGCGGGAATTTCCTTCAGCGGCTCTTTCTCCCAGAGGAGCTTGGCAGCGTAAGAAATCTGCTCGGTCCCCGGCGTGATGACCGGCGCCTTGACCGCGGCAGGATTTTTGGCGTTATCCGTGGAAAGGAGCGCGGCCACGCCCCAAAAATCGTCTCGCTTCCAATCCGCCAGCGGATGATCGTGGCACTGGGCACAGTGCAATCGCACACCGAGGAACACCCGCACATACGCCGCCGCCAGATTCTCCGGCGATTGACCGACGGCCTGCTGAAAGACGCCCGCAGCCGCATCGGGGTCGGGTGTCGTTGGCTCCGCAGGAACAGGGGCAAATCCCAGACCGCGTAAGTTTTGTGAGGGCGATACGAGCAGCAGCTTGCGGGCGACCTGATCGTAGGGAGTATTGGCCGAAAACTGCTTCGCCAGCCACGGATCAAGCTGCGGACCCACTCCAACTCCCGGGCTCGCCGCCGGCACCATCATCCGCCGCCAGACACGGGCCAGATGATCGGCTGAACGCTTGGAAAACTGCTCCGGCCGCTTCTCGCTGGTGAGCAGGCGGTCGACATAATCCTGCCGCTTGAAGGAGCTCTCTTCCGACATGAAGTCGCGAAGCTGCGCGACTGTCGGAATCCGCCCCTGCAGATCCAGGTATACGCGGCGGAGAAACGTCGCGTCGTCGACAAGCTCCCCGGGCTTCGTCCCGGCCTTCTGATATTCCTCCTCGAATCGCTTGTCGATCCAGTCCGCTAACTCTTGGGCCGTCATCTTCACTGCGGACTTCTCCGCTAGGTGCTTTTCATCGGCGGAAGAGAAGCTGGAATTGGCGACGCTGAACAAGAGCGCCGCGAAGAAGAATAGAAGGTTTCGCACCATGGCAGTGACCTCCGGCAGAGTCCCTTGTCAATCGACAAGCACGAGATTAAGACAAAATGTCTTGATTGTCAATAGCCTGCGTTGAAAACCTTCAAGTCGCTCGATCATTCCAGCTATTGGGCGGCTTTTATCCTGATAGCCGATGCGGATTAAGAAGAGGCAGTAAGGGCCCTTGCCGAACAAAGCGGGCCGCCCTGATCGGCATTTTCTCCAGTGAATTAGCACACCATCAATCAGGCTGAAGGGCGGGGGATATTTCTTTAGCTCTCTGAATAAAAGTATATGTTCGCGCATCAAGTCTTCGGCCGGAGGCGCGCGAAGTTGACACCCTAGCCGGACTTCCCTTGCGTGGAGACCAAGTTGGGCGGACACCTTCCACTGCTTATAACGTTTTGAGGAGTTTTTTCAATTGAATGCTTGCAACTCTTTATAGCACAATGTCTTAGGAAGCTCATTGGGGACGAAACGCGCCTTGAAAACACCTTATAATCGCCCGGAGCCAACCCTTATGGGTTTTTACATGGATTTTGAGGCAAGTCATTACCTGTAGACAGTTTAGGCCGATTCAGCGAATGAAAAAACTATTATGGGCTTCATGACCGCCAGCCTTTGGGAGAATGCGATGGCAGCTTTGAGCGGCATTGTGAGATTTCTGGAAACTGGTGCTTACCTCTGCCTGGCAGTGGCGCTCTGTGCAAAGCCAGCGCACGCGGAGGAGCCAACGATTTCCGTCGACGCGCCCCTCTCTCCTCCCTGCTGGGCGCTGCTCGAACGCGAACTGTTGCGCCAAAACGCCGACGGCTGCCGCGAGTTTTTTGAAAAGTACTTCGATGATCGCGGCTGGCTGCTCTGCGTCGAGCGTTGGGGTGGTGACGATGGACCGGACGATGCCATCGAGAACTGTCTCGACTGGCCAACGCTGCACGCGTTGGGGGCGAGCGACGAGGTGCTTCGGATGTACACGAAAGCGTGGGAAGGGCACCTGCGGCAATACACGTTGGCGAAAACCGTTGATGTTCCGTTTGCCAAGGGAGGGATGTACTACAAAGAGTTTCCCGTGATGATGGACTGGCTGCACAACGGAGAAGGGCTGGTCGTCTTCAACTTGCAAGGTCTGTCGGACCCGCGGGATCCGAAGTTCGTCCAGCGAGTCAAACGATACGCCGGGTTCTACCTCAATGAAGATCCCGGGGCTCCCAACTACGACGCCGAGCATAAGATCATCCGCAGCATGTTCAACGGCAGCCGGGGACCGCTTCTGCGGAAGGCGACCGGCCTCGACTGGGCCGGCGATCCGATCGACATCGAGAACCGCTTTCGCCCGCGGCACGGCGAGTCCACCTATGCGCAGATGCTCGAGCACTTCAAGGACTATAACGACACGGTTGGTGATCATCCTCAGAATCTCAAGGCCACCACGCTAGCCCTCAATGCTTACCTTGTGACTCATGACGAAAAATATCGCCGCTGGCTGCTGGAATACGTGGATGCCTGGCGCGAGCGGATGCTCTCCAACGGCAATATCATCCCGACGAATATCGGGCTGGACGGAAAAATCGGTAGCGCTGCCGGTGGCAAATGGTGGGGAGGGGTCTACGGCTGGGGCTTCACGGTCTACGACCCGGGGACGAAAAAGATGGCCAGCCGCAACCAGCATGAGTCCGGCTTGCAGGGCTTCATGAATGCCTACATGCTCACCGGCGACGACCGCTATCTCGATCCGTGGCGGAAGCAGATCGATGCCGTGAATGCGAACAAGAAAATCGCATCGGGAAAGACGGTGTATCCTCGCATGTACGGGGAGAAGGGATGGTACGACTTCGTCCCCGAGAAATATTCGGCCGGCGCGCTGGAAATCGCTTACCTCTCGATGAGGCCCGACGACCTTGCGCGGGTTTCGGACGAGCCTTGGCTACGGTATCTCGGCGGCAATCATCCCGACTTTCCAGAACAGGTCCTGCGGGGGGATCTCGCCCGTGTTGGGAAGCAAGTGCAGGGGATCCGAAGCGACACCTCAACCCCCGATACTCGCCTGGCCGACGATCCGCTCTCATTCAATCCGGCCAGCGTGGTGTCGCTCATTGAATTGGCACTCGGCGGACTGCATCCAGGTCGCAGCGGATCCTCTCTGTTCTGCCGGCTGCGCTATTTCGATCCCGCCCATCGGCGGGCCGGTTTTCCTGAAGGAGTTGCCGCCCTGATCGATGAAATGACCGCTGACCGAGTCTCCGTGACGCTGGTCAACGTCAACCAGCTCGAGGCTCGCCGCGTGATTGTCCAGGCAGGCGGATACGCCGAGCACCGCTTCACCGCGGTGAAGCACGGAGACAAGACGACGCCACTCGACGCCCCCCACATCATGATCGAGTTGGCTCCCGGCGCGGGCGCACGGCTGACGCTGGGGATGAAGCGCTACGTCAACAGGCCGACGATGGCGTTTCCGTGGAACTAGAGCAGCCGCAACGTCACCGCGTTTCCAGAAAAGTCTCTATCATGAAAACCAATCGGCTGTCTTCTTGCCACCTGCTGACAATTGGTCTGGTAACTGCATTCAGTCAACGGCGGCTCAAGATGTATGTCCTTATCACGAATCGGGCCTCGCGCTCAGCCGCGGGCACTTGCAAATCGTGGCCGGCTATAATGACTCCGACCCCCACAATGTCGTCCGCTGGTTGCACCTGGGAGTCGAACTTCAGCGACCTGGAGAAGTTTGCTGAAGCGGCGTGGGGGAAGATGAGGTAGGCGGCGATCCTTGGATGCTACTCGTGGGGAAACATGATATGACAACACGATTCTGCAAGTGTGTCGATTGGAAACCGTTCTTGGGCGCGCTTTTGGCGATGATCGTTTTGGCGAATCATGGGAAAGCTCAGACTCCTCGCTCCAAAGGTAACGTCCCCAAGTTTGTCGACCACTCGCTCCTCGTCGCGCCTGAATTTCCCTGCACCTGGCCCTCCTTTCCGTTTCCCCGCTTTCAAATCACACATCAGCGGGTGATAGGACCGGATTCCCCTTACAACATTGACGTGCTGCTGATTGACGGAAACACCGGAACACAGCTCGATGTACCGCCGCATTCCGTCGCGCGCCCCGACCTCAAGCGCGAGAAATCCGGACCGCTGGGGCTGGCCTACACCGACAAGATCGAAGCCTGGCAGTTTGGCGGCGAGGCGTGCGTGGTCGATGTCCGCGACTTGTTGGATCAGGCGGCCAAGGGAGTCAGCCCGCTGGTTACCCCCAAGCATGTCCAGCGATTCGAGCAGCGGCATCGCCTGGTGCGGCTTGGGGACGTCGTGCTGTTTCGAAGCGGCTATTCGGACAAGTACTACGTCCCTTTTCCAGAGGGCAGCCGCTTTGTCGCGGACGCTCTGAATCGCAAGTCGCCCGGATTTCCCGACCCGGATCCCGAATGTATGGAGTATCTTGCCACTCGTGGCGTGATGACTCTGGGCACGGACAGTGCCAGCATGGGCCCGCTGCCGGACCTGGCCGAGCCGACGCACTATGCGGGGCTTAAGTACGGCATGATCTGGACGGAAGGAGCAACGAACTTGGGAGAGTTGCCGCCTACCGGGGCTTTCTACTGTATGCTCGGGCCCAAGCACCAAGGGGGTCCCTATAGCGAATGCCGCGCCTTCTCGATCGTCGGCGGAGATGTGCCCAAGCGGCTGATTGAGGCGGCGAAAAACAAGCGGGCGATCGATCTGTCGCCTACGCTGGCTCCCAACTTGCCGGTCACTTCGCCGGGAATCGGTCCTGGACAGCATCGCCAGGTCTATCTCAAGATCGACTTTCTCTACTCCGAGTACCTGGACATTTGGCACCATACGCACATGATGGATGCGATGGCCGGGACACATCTAGTTCCGCCGTCCTTTGCCCTGCCATTGGAAGGGGCGAAGCCGGCCTACTCGCTTGAGGTCCGCGGCTGGCTGGAAGAATACGAGAAGAAGTTCGGTCCGCGGGGTACAAGCTCGATGACGACCGAGAAGGTTCCTCTGGCTTGGACATGCGGTCCGGTGCGGGTCATCGACGTGAGGCCCCTTGTCGGGACCACGCCAGCGAAGAGCTGGCCCGCATCTCCGACCATCAAGCCCGCACACGTTGAGGCGTTTGAGAAGGAACATGGTGCGCTAAACCCTGGCGATGTTGTCCTCTTTCACACCGGCCATCTCGACAAGCACTTTCGGCCGCAGCCCAATGACGGGGGCGTTTGGTCCGCGCCGCTGGCCGGCAAGAGCGAAGGCTGGCCCGCGGTGGCGGCGGACACGGTCGTTTATCTGAAGGAAAAAGGAATTCGCTGCATCGCCACCGATGCGCCCGACCTGGGAGGGGTCGATCCCCAGCAGGCCCTCATGACCTACTGGGCGCTCGGCAGCAGGGAAATGGTCGGCGTCGAGTTTCTGCACAACGTCGGCAAGGTTTCTCAAGGTGGGTACTTCCTCTTCGCGGCGCTTAAGATTTGCGACTGCCACGGCGGGCCAGGGCGGGCGATCGTGCTGCATTGAAAATGGAACAATTCTTGGCGGCGCTACCTTAGAGAGCGTAGCCTGTTTCAAACTTCTATGATCGACGACGAATTCGCTTCCGATCGCTAAATCACCTGTTTGATGGGATGCACTTCTTCGACCCCTACCAGTTTCTGGTCGAGCCCTCCGTAAAAGTAGGCAAGCCGATTGGGATCGAATCCCATCTGCCAGAGCACCGTGGCGTGCAGGTTTTTGACGTGGAAGGGGTCTTCCACCGCGGCCGCGCCGAACTCGTCGGTGGTCCCCACGTTCTGGCCTCCCTTGATTCCGCCGCCGGCCATCCACATCGTGAAGCCGTAGCTGTTGTGGTCCCGTCCCGTTCCCGCGGCATACTCAGCTGTCGGCTGGCGGCCGAATTCGCCTCCCCAGACGATGAGCGTGGAATCGAGCAGGCCCCGGTCCTTCAGATCCTGCAAGAGCCCCGCGATGGGCTGGTCCGTATTGCCCGCGTGATATTCGTGGTTTTTGACGAGGTCGCCGTGGGCATCCCAATTGGAGTCGCTGTGATTGCCGCCAGAATAGAGCTGAATGAACTTAACGCCTCGCTCCACCAGCCGGCGGGCGATGAGGCAGCGGCGTCCAAAATCGTCCGTCCGCTTTTTATCCCCCACGCCATACAGATCGAGCGTGGCTTGGGTTTCCTGAGCCAGATCCACGGCCTCCGGCGCGCTCCGCTGCATCTTGAACGCTAGTTCGTAGGACGAAATCCGCGCCGCGAGTTCGTTATAGTCGGCCCGCGACAGGGAATGCTCCTCGTTGGCGCAGCGTAGAGCGTCGAGCAAATCGCGGCGATCCTCAGGCGTGGTGCCGGCCGGCAAACTCAAGTCGACGAGCGGCGCACCTTTCGCCTTCAGAATCGTCCCGGCATGCGTCGCCGGCATGTAGCCGCTCGACCAGTTCTTGGCTCCGCTGATCGGCCCCCCCGTCGGATCAAGCATCACGACGAATCCCGGCAAATTGGCGTTAGGGTCGCCAAGCCCGTAATTGACCCACGAACCCAGGCACGGACTGCCGCTCAGCAGCTTGCCGCTGTTCATCATGAGCATCGCCGAACCGTGGATGGGGCTGTCGGCGGTCATCGACTTAAGGAACGCGATTTTGTCCACATGCTGGGCGAGATGAGGGAAAAGCTCCGAAACCCACAGGCCCGAGTCGCCGTACTGCTTGAACTTCCATTTGGGTCCCACAATGCGGCCTTGGTTCTTCGCCCCGCCGCGGCCCTTGGTCTTGACGGAAATGGTCTTGCCGTCCAGGGCGTACATGTCCGGCTTGTAATCGAACGTGTCGATATGACTGGGCCCGCCGTACATGAACAGGAAGATCACGCTCTTGGCCTTGGCCGGGTGATGCGGCAATTGATGCGCGAGCGGGCTCGCGATGCTCTGTGATTCCGCGCCAATCGCCGGGTGACCGAAGAACCCGTCCGTTGAAAGCAAACCGGTGAGTCCCAGTGACGTGAAGCCAGCTCCGGCTTGCCACAGGAATTCGCGCCGTGTGTGGCCGCAGAAAGTATTGCGAGGAGTTTGAGTCATTTTTTTGGGCGGACGGGACAGGAGTCCCATCCTACGGATTAGTCGAGGTAAATGAATTCGTTCAGGTTGAACATGAACAGACAGAATTTCGCCAGCGCCTGGTCCCGATTCTGGCGGTGCTTCGCTTCGTAATCAGCGACCAGGTTCCGTGCCCGTTCGAGATCTTTGGCGGTCGCCTCGCGGCTCATGGTGAGCCGATAGGCGAGCTTGATTTGCGCATCGAGGTCGTCGCCGACCTCCCTTTTCAGCCGCTCCGCGAAAGCGGCTGCCTGGTCGCTGATGAACTTGCTATTGAGGAGGGCAAAGGATTGACCTGGCTGCGTGGTCGTAAAGCGGGCCTCGCAACTGGTGTCGGTTTCGGGAAAATCAAAGTTCGCGAGCACCGGCAAAATGAGGGATCGTTTCACATGGACGTAGACGCTGCGGCGAGCTTGTTCTTCCGGTGGCGACACATGCCAGCCATTGCCGGGAATCGATTGACCTTGCAGCACTTCGGCCTGAATTTCGGGATAAATGCTGGGTCCGAATTGCTTCAGATTCAGCCGGCCATCCACGGCGTAGATGCTGTCACGCAGCTCCTCGGCGCTGAGGCGGCGCAGGTCGTGTCGCCAGAACAAATTGTTGGCCGGATCTTTCGCCAGTCCCTCGGGATTTCCCCGCGACGACTGCTGATACGTAGCGCTCATCATAATGAGCTTGTGGAGCCGCTTGAGCTTCCACTCCCCTACCATGAAGTTGCTGGCGAGCCAGTCGAGCAGCTGCGGATGCGTGGGGGGAACGCCGATGCCGCCGAAATTATTCGGGCTCCGCACAATCCCGCGGCCGAAATGCCCTTGCCAAATGCGGTTCACCATGACTCGCGCCGTCAGCAGATTGTCACGCGAGGCAATCCAATTCGCGAGTGCGGTCCGCCGGCCGGCGGACTTCTGATCCGGCTTGGGCGTAGGTATTGGAGGTTTCGGCGACTCGAAGAGAGCGGGAAACGCCGGCTCCACTTTCGTCCCGGGATTGCCTGGCATTCCGCGGCCGAGAATGAAGACGTCCGGTGCGATCGGCCCCATCTCTTTCACGCAGAGCGCCTTGTCAACCGGCAGGTCTTTCTTCAGCTCTTCCAACTGCGTCAGGGCTTTTATATATCGGTTGGTTTCTTCTGCTCCCAAAAACTCCTTGCCGTTCCCTTTGAACAGCCGGACGATGTCAATCTGCTTTGCTGGTTCGACCTTGTTGACGGAGAGGGAGCGGCGTTTAAGTTCCGGCCCTGACCAGGCAACGGAGAGACCTTTCTCGCCGGTTGGGCCTTGGAAATAGTCGACGCGAATCAGCGTGCGGCCTGCCTTGAGCGTCAATTTGGCCGAACGCTCCGTCCCTTCGCCGTGAATGCCGTCGTACTCGATCACTGTCCTGCCATCGATGGAGAGCCGCGAGCCGTCATCGGAATCGAGGTAGAATGTGTACTCGCCGTCGGCCGGCACTTTGAGCGCGCCGGAAAACACGAAACCGAACGAAAACTCGCGGGTCGCCAGCGAAATGTCGAGCAGGCCGGACTCAATCTTGCCCTGATCCTCGGCCTTGAGATTGTCGAAGTCGGGTAGTTTTTCCCAAGTGTCGCGATAGAACGAGTACTTGAGCTCGTCGATGTCTCGTGTCGCTGCGCGATCGGCGTCGAAGGCGGCAATGAACTTCTTTTCCAGGCGGGTGATTTCCCCCTGGATCTCGTTGAGCTTTTCCGTGCGGCTGCTGACGGCGATCTCGTACTGCTTGCGCGACTCTTCGTTCTGGAAGATGGGCTCTTCGATGTTGGGCCCGCTCGTTTGCATGGGGGTGATGTTTCGCACGAACGCGACGAGCTGGTAATAATCGGCCTGACTGATCGGATCGATCTTGTGGTCGTGACAGCGGGCGCAGTTGAAAGTGAGCCCCATGAATCCTTGGCCAATCGTGGTGACGAGGTCGTCCATCCCTTCATAAAGAGCCAGGTCGCGGTCGGCCGGCTCGTCGTCCCACACGCCCAAGCGACAAAAGCCGGTCGCAATCAGCGAATCGGCAGTCACTACCGGCAACTCGTCCCCGGCAAGCTGCTCCCGGATGAATTGGTCATAGGGCTTGTCGGAATTCAGCGAGCGAATGACATAGTCCCGATAACGCCAGACATGCGGCTTGGGATTGTCGCGTTCAAAGCTGTTGGTTTCCGCATAACGGACAACGTCGAGCCATTTTCGCCCCCAATGCTCGCCGTAATGCTCGGAGGCCAGCAGCGCATCAATCAGTCGCTCCCAGCGATCGGGGCGCTCATCGCCCACGAAGTCCGCAACCTGGCGCGGACTGGGGGGAAGGCCGATCAGATCGTAGTACGCTCGCCGCACCAAGGCGACTTGATCCGCTCGGGGGGACGGCTTGAGACCTGCTCCTTCCAGTTTGGAAAGAACAAAACGGTCGATCTCGTTCTGGGACCAGGCTCTATCTTGTGTCGCAGGGGCCTCCTGCTTCTTCACGGGACGAAACGACCAATGTTTCGACCATTCCGCTCCCTCGGCAATCCAACGGCGCAGCACATCGATTTCCGCGGCCGAGAGGGACTTCCCCTCAGGCGGCATCCGCACGGAATCGTCTATGGACGAGACTCGCTGCAGGAGCTCGCTTTCTTTCGGCTTACCGGGCACGATGGCAGGCGCTCCTGATTCGGCTGCGGCCAAAGCCCGGTCGCGGGTGTTGAAAGCGATGCCGCCGGACGCCTTGCCCGACCCATGGCATTTGATGCATTTGGCAGCCAGGATCGGCTGCACGTGAAGCGCGAAATCGACCTGCTTGTCGGCGGCGAGAACTGGGCCGGCCAGCAGCAGGGCGCAAGCGATCACAAACGTGGAAATGGAATGGTGCTTCATTCGATCAGAAGTGGCGATTAGGATCATTTAGGAGCGGTTCCCGGCCTCCAGCCGGCTTCTTCGATTATCCATCCGAATTGTCTTCACGGCCATGCGGAGGGCCGAGAATTACCCTGCATCGATTGTCCTCCGGTCCGCCAAGCAGTTGTTTCCCGTCGTTTGCTCGTTTAAGTTTGATGCCGTCCTGATGCTCAGTGTAGAGTAGTAGACCCTCCCGCACCGACACTCATTGCCTTTACACCCAGGAGTTCCCATGCCAGACACCAGCAACACTTCGTCGTCCCTGCTTGGCGTTTCCACGCGGCGCTCCTTCCTGGCGGCGACGGCCGCAACAGCGGCCGCAATTTGGTCGCAAGAAGCGATCGGCCGAGATTATGGGCCCAACGCGGCTCCGGTCCGCTATCCGGATCCAGACATTGTCGCCCTCGACAAGCGTTTCGAACCCTACAAGCTGGGGAACACGCCAATCCAGCGGCTCTACCACAGCAAGGAAATGCTCTGGGCGGAGGGTCCCGCCTGGAGCGCCGTCGGCAAGTTCCTGCTCTGGAGCGATATTCCCAACAACGTGCAGATGCGCTGGCTCGAAGAAGATGGCCACGTGAGCGTCTTCCGCAACCCGGCCGGCAACAGCAACGGCAACACGTTTGATTATCAAGGGCGGCAAATCTCCTGTGAGCACGGCACCCGCCGCGTGGTGCGATACGAGCACAACGGCAAGATCACGGTGCTGGCGGATGGCTGGCAGGGGAAAAAACTGAACGCTCCCAACGATGCCGTCGTTCATCCCGACGACGGGGCAATCTGGTTCACCGATCCCGGTTACGGCAGTCTCATGAATTACGAAGGGGTCAAAGGCAAGCTGGAGATCAAGGAAGCCGTTTACCGGATCGATGTGAAAAGCGGCAAGCTGGAGATGGTAACCGACGAAATCTTCAAGCCCAACGGGCTGTGCTTCTCGCCCGATTACAAGAAACTATACGTCGCCGACACGGGGGCCTCCCATTACCCGGATGCGCCGCGGAACATCAAGGTTTGGGACGTGGTGGACGGCAAGACGCTCGCCAAGGGACGGGAATTCGCCTCGATGAAACTCGATGGATTCGAGAAGGCCGGCTTTGCCGACGGGATCCGGGCCGACGTCGACGGCAACGTGTGGGCCAGTGCCGGCTGGGTGGGCGACGGCTACGACGGTGTGCATGTCTTTGCCCCCAGTGGCGATCGCATTGGGCAAATTCGGCTCCCAGAGATCTGCAGCAATGTCTGCTTCGGCGGCACCAAGCGGAACCGGCTGTTCATGACCGGCAGCACTTCGCTCTATGCCGTATACGTGGAGACGCAAGGCGCACATGTGTCGTGAATGCTCGCGCGGCGATGGCGACAAGGACCCTGGCGTCATGGTGGCGGTTGGAATTGTTGAGTTGGCCGCCAACCTTAAGTTCTTCCCGCTGCCGTCATTCTCGCTAACTCCCCGTGGACAACCTCACTGCCGCCATGGAAGGGCAATTCAAAACGCAGGCCTATGCGCCGCTCCGGAAGCTACACTCCGCTTTCTCGTCATTTCCCTTCCCTTCGGCGCCGCACTCATTCTTCCGTCTCTCTGGCTTTTGCTTCAGGTGTTCAAGAAAAGCAGCTCTCGCCTCTAAAGCCATACAGCTCACCCGCATTTCCCGTCCAGGTTAAGCAGGCCATGCAGTCGCGGCAGTGGGATTCTTGACCCTCATTCAATCCAGGAACGAATCCCAATTGGGGAATACGAAAATGATTCCCGAATTTGATTTGAGAGACCTTGCGACCAATTGCCCGGATTCGCGTGATCCGCCCGAGCCAGTGGGAGCGAAGTTGGTACGCGGCAGCCGTCAAGGAAGAGTACGACGCGGCGGAACTGTGGCAGCCGTGGCATTAGTGCCCCCTGATGGACTCGAACCATCAACCCTCTGATTAAGAGTCAGATGCTCTGCCAATTGAGCTAAGGGGGCGGCTTTTTCGTAGACTCGTTAGCCTAGCAAATTCACTCTTGGTGACAAGGGTGTGAAGCGACGAACCGCCGAGCTCATTTGGACTCGCCAGAACAGGGCGAGGTTCAGGGAAAGATGTAGCAGCGGGAAGGTTCTTGGAGCGATCGGCTGGAGGTCAGAAGACTCGACGGCGCGGGCGGGCGGGCTCGTCGTCAGTGGAAGGGCCGGGGGAAGGGGGCTCGGGAACGGAGGGACGTTCGACGGCTGGGGGACGAGGAGAAGATTTTGGAGCCGGCGAGTTCACGGGGGGCAAGACGGAATACGAATAAAGTGGCGGGTTGTAAACGGGATGGGATTCCCAGCGATTTGGGCCAGTTTGAGATTGCACCTGCGCGACGGGCTGACGGAGGGGCGGAGTGTAGAAGCCACCCCAAATGTCGCCGGGAACATAAGGCCAGGGCTCGAAAACCGTGAGCGGACGATCAGCATAGCGAGAGCCATAACCGGGATAGTAGCGCTCTGGTGAGTTGCCGTAGGCGTACGCATAATCGCGCGAGGCAGGTGCCCAGCCATAAGTGCTCAGGTAGGGTCCGTAGCCGTACCCATACGTCGCCAGCGGCGTGGTCCAAGCGCGCATGCGGTCATTGAGATAGACTTGCTGGCCGATGTTTTGCTGCCGCTGCTCTTCGCCGAGCTGGTAAGCGTCGTAGCCAGCCTGGATGCCGTCATACGGATGAACGGGTTGTTCACAAAGCGCCCTGCGAGAAAGCAACAGCACGGCCACGAGAGCAGCTGATGTGAGCCAGGAAATTCGGGGCATGATTCGTTCCTTCGCTTGGTGCGCCACGGTTGGGGTCGTCTTCGCTCTCTTCCATTCTAGCGATTCGTCTCGCCGAAGCGAAAGTGAATTGCCTGTTCGATTTACGGCAATAAATTGCCCCCGCTGCGCATCGCATTCGCAGCGTTATTTCGTTGACATGGCGCGAGGCTAATTAGTAAACTCATAGTTTGCCGCCGCAGAGCGGAAACTTCCTTAGGGCAAGGACTTAGGACATGCGATTTGGCTCTCGAAGTCGAAGGATTGCCGTCTTGGCCACAGGAATCATTGCGGCCATGACGTCAGGCTTGGCAAATGCCCAGGAATCGGGAATCGACCCGGCCACCCTTTCCGGACTTGTTCAAGACGACGCTCAGGCGACCGTACTGGGGACTTGGACCAAGTCCGTGCATACCAAACCGTTCTTAGGCGAAAGCTACCTCTATGCCGCGGGAGGCGAGAAGCAGACGGTGACCTTTTCGCTCGACGTGAAGGAAGCGGGCGTTTATCAGGTGCTGCTGTCGTATACTCCGGGGCCGAACCGGACGGAGAAGGCGGCTGTGCTGGTGCATGCGGCGGATGGGGTGAAGTCCGTCGTCTTCAATCAGATGAAGAAGCCGGAGGGGCCGTACTGCTTTCAGCCGCTCGGGGAATTCAAGTTCGGGGCGGGCAAGGCGGTCGTTGTCGTCTCCGCGGAAGGGAATATGAAGGGGGTTGTGATTGCGGACGGAGTGCAACTGCTTACCGCCGAGCAGTTCAAGATTGCTCAGGCCGAAGCACCCAAAAAGCCGCCGAAGCTGCTGCCGGCGCTGGCGAAGAATACGCCGCCGAAAACTCCCAATCCTGCCCCCGCCAAGCCGAAAGAAGGGGCCAAGAAGGAAGAGCCGCCCCAGCAGCAGCCGATTAGGTTTGTGCGGAAAGTGCCAGGAAAACCGCTGACTAAACTCACCCCCGCGCAGCTCGATAAATTGATGGAGCAGCACGTCGGCGGCATCAAGGTCAGCCAGCCGATTTCGGAGGAGGCATTTCTCCGCCGGCTCACGCTGGACCTGCTTGGCCGTCAGCCGAAGCGGGAGGAGATGGTGGCGTTTCTGGCCGACGAACGGTCGGACAAACGAGCCGAGGCCGTCGAGAAGCTGCTGGCCTCGCCGGAGTTTGGCGTCAACTGGGCAAACTACTGGAGCGACGTCATCAGCTATCGCACGCCACAGCCGGAATTGACGTTTTTGAGTTACACGACGTTCAAGCGCTGGCTGGCGGGGCGGTTCAACCAAAACGCCGCTTGGGACGAGACGGCGTACACCATGCTCACGGCTGTCGGCAAAGTGGGGGACAATCCCGCGGCCACTTTCGTCGGCTTTCATCAGGGAGACAAGTCGCGTCTGGCGGCGGAGACCACGCGGGTCTTCCTCAGCACCCAAATCGCCTGCGCGGAATGTCACGACCATAAGTTCATCGACATGCCGCAGGAGACCTTTCATCACGTCGCCGCGTTCTTTGTCCGCGTGAACACCAAGTTGCCCTGGAACGACAGCGACGCGATCATCGTCTCCAGCAAGGCGGACGGCGAGCACAAGATGCCCGGCGGCAAGAGCGAAATGCAGCCGATTGCCTTCTCGGAGCGAAAGGTGGACCTGGGGAAGAGCGACGTGGACCGGCGAACGGAGCTGGCCGATTGGATTGTGGCTCCGGAAAATCCCTGGTTCGCCAAGGCGATGACCAACCGCATCTGGGCTCGGATGATGGGGCGCGGATTCAGCGAGCCGGTGGATGAAATCGGCGAGCTGGGGGACCGCGTGCTGCCGGAAGTGCATAACGCGGTTGCCGAGCATTTCGTCGCCGGTGGTTACGACATGAAGGACGTGTTCCGGCTCATCGCCAACAGCAAGGCGTATCAGCGGACCCTTCGGGATCCGGATGCGACAAACAAGGACGAGGCGAAGCCGTTCGCCGTGATTGCGGCCGGGCGCTTACGAGGGGATGAAGTATTTGAATCGTTGGCCATCGGCATCGACTTGCCGAATCTCACGCCGCCGCCAACTCCGGCCACGGACGCGATCCGCTTTCCTCCGCCCCCCAAGAGCACGCGCGACCTGGTCAGCGACGCCTTCGGCTTTGATCCCTCCAGCGATGCCGGCAACGTCTCCCGCACCATGCAGCAGGCCATGCTGCTGATGAACAACGAGCAAATTCAGAAGCAGATCGATGCTTCCCCCGGCAGCGGCACCATGCTAGCCAAACTGGTCGCCACCGAAACCGACGACGCTAAGGCCGTCACGCGACTTTATGAAAATGTCCTGGCCCGTAAGCCCAATGCCGAAGAGATTGACCTGGCCAAGAAGCACATTGCCAAGGTTGGCGAGCGGAAGGCGGCGTATGAGGATTTACTGTGGAGCCTGGTGAACGGGGCGGAGTTCTTGTCGCGGAGGTAGGAAAGAAGTACTTAGTACTAAGTACTCAGTACTGGGTATTCCTGTAGGTGAGTCAACTATGCAACGCAGCATTGTCAATCTCGACGTCACTTCCACCGGCATCCGCTCGCGCCGCGGCTTCCTCGCGCAGCTTGCCGCGGGAACCGCGGCCGGCGTGGCGTCGCTTTCCTGGCGAGACATGCTCATCGCCAAGGCGGACGAGGTCCGCAAGCAGGGGAAGAGCATGATCTTCCTCTGGATGGACGGCGGGCCGAGCCAGTTCGATACGTTCAATCCCAAGATCGGGTCGCAGTTTCAGGGGCCGGCAAAAGCAATTCCGACGAACGTGCCCGGCGTGGAGTTCGCCGAGTATTGGCCGCAGACGGCGCAGGTGATGGACAAGATCGCCCTCATCCGCAGCATGAAGAGCGAAGAGCGGGACCATTTTCGGGCGATCAAGTTGGTCCGCACCGGCTATCCGATCAAGCCGACGATCAACTATCCGACCTGGGGAAGCGTCGTGGCCCGGGACCGCTGGGATCCCGGCTTTGATCTGCCGGCGTTTGTCCGCATCGGCAAGCCGCGGATCACCACGCGGGACGTGAATTCCGGAGTGCTCGGCCCGCGGTATGCCGCCTTCAGAATTGACGAGCCCGGCAAGCTGCCGCCCGACGTGCATCCGGCCGCCACACCCGAAGTGCTCCGCCGCCGTCTGGCTCTCGCCGCCCAGATTGACGAGCAGTTCGCCAAGGCCGGCAGCAAGAAGGCCGCCAGCGAGCAGCGGGAAATCTACGACCGCACCAGCCGGTTCGTCCTCAGCCCGCTGCTCTCCGCGTTCGAGCTCGACAAAGAGCCCGAGAAGCTTCGCGACGCCTATGGCCGCAATCCGTTCGGTCAGGGATGCCTGCTGGCGCGGCGACTGATTGAGACCGGCGTGAGCTTCGTGGAAGTTATCAGCACCGGCAGCATTAACGACCAGGGATGGGACACGCACAAGCGGGGCTTCAAGGAGAATCCACTCCTCGCCGCCGAGACCGACGGCGGCTATGCCACGCTGCTGACCGACCTGGCCCAGCGGGGAATGCTGGAGAACACGCTGGTTGTGTGGATGGGAGAGTTCTGCCGCACGCCCAAGTTCGACCCCGACGGCGGCCGGGACCACTACAGCGAAGGGTGGCTGGCAGGTTTTTCCGGCGGCGGAGTGAAGATGGGACAAGTCATCGGAGCCACCGACAAGGAAGGGGTCCACGTCACCGACCGCCCCGTCGGCGTGCAGGACCTGTTCGTCACGTTCTGCAAGGTGCTGGGCATGGACCCCCACGACGAGTACATCACTGACCAGAACCAGCCCCTCAAGCTCGTCGAAGGGGGCGAGCTGATCAAGGAGTTGTTCTAGAAGCCGGAAGCCGTTGGGAGATGCTGTCAATCTGGATTAGGTACTCGGTACTGAGTACTGCGTACGTACTTAGCCTTGTGGCGACTCATTTTCGCTATCTTCTTGGTCCCGCTCCGGAAACACCAGCTCCCGGAAGAACCGCCAGAACATCAGCATCCCCATCATCATCAGGAGGCAAGCGCCGACGAGCAGCGGAATCATCATGCCGAGGGCGAAGATAGGCGAGGCGAATGTCCAAACCTGCTCCCAAAAGGCGATGACGAACAGGGCCGCCAGGCAGAGATAGGGGCCAAAGGCGATATCCTTGCGGCCGGTGAGCAGGTACTGCGAGACGGCGATTACGAGTGCTGCCGCAGGGGAGAGGAAAAAGACCATCAAGGCCGATTGCCAGCCCAGGAACGCGCCGATCATGGCCATCAGGGTAACGTCGCCAAAGCCCATCGCTTCCCGCTGCAGGGAAATGCGGCCGACGACTCGGACGGCCCAGACCAGGCCGCCGCCAAAGGCGAGGCCGATGAGCGACGTGAGCAGCGCCTGCCAGCGCGGGCCGCCGAGGAGCCAGACGATAAAGATCCCTGCTATCGGCACCGCGGCCAGCAGCGCGTAGCGCGGCCAGTAGAAGTCGCGGCGGATGCTGGCGGCATAATAAATGGCCGCTTTGGACAATCCGTAGCGGAGCGTGGCCGTGGCCGGGATCAATGAGAACGACCAGGCGGCAATGATCAGGCAACCGATGGCGAGATACCGCCAGCCACCGAGCGCGGCGAACCAGGGATTGGGCGAGGTGAACAGGAGACTCGCAACGGCAGGTGGTAGACCTGGAAAGGCTTCCGGCAAATGCGAGGCGGGCAGAAGCGCGGCGAATAGCAAGCCCAGCAGAGTCCCGGTCACCGTGACGCTGTCGGGAATGGTCTGCTCGTCGAAGTCGATGAAGGTGGCGACCAGCATCAGCGCGATCAAGATAGTATGAGCCAGAAACTGCGCATAAGTTACCGCAGGCATCGCCACCAAGGTTGCGCTAGCCCAGGCGGGAACCAAATGGCCGGTTGTTTCCCACCAGTAGAGCGCGGGGAGGGCCAAACCGCAAGCGAGCTCGATCAGCAGCGGTCGGATCCAGAATCCTCGGCCGTGCAGGCTCGCTTCCCGGCGAAGGGTGAGCCAGCCGGCGAGAGGCACGAAGTCATGCCAGCGGCGGGGAGGAGCGTCCGGTTGCCGGCGGGACCAGGGGCTGATGGCTCTCGCATCCCAGGCCAGTGCATAGATGCCCCAGTTCACGGCAGCACCAATGACCAAGCCGATGACGAAGCAGCCAGCGAGTCGCAGCTCCAGCGGGATCGTCAAGAGGAGGTTGAGCAAGGGTCAGCCGCTGCTACTTGTGAGGTTGGACAGGTCCAGAATTATAGGTCGCAGTGGCCGAATCCGTAGAGGGCAATCCTAGTGCTCGGCGCCCACGCACCGCCGTGGGCGCTGCCTCCCGAGCATTAGCCTTTCAGCCAGATTGCGATCTGGCTGGCGAGTTCCGCGGGCAACGACGCCTCGGCATCGAGCGTCAGGTCCGCACAGGCGGCATAAAGGGGCGCGCGGATGGCCAGCAGCCGCTCGACTTCCGCCAGTCCTCCAGCCGCGGTCAAGTTCGGGCGTCGCTCGGCGGTGGAGGCGTCGCCGCTAATCCGCCGGTAGAGGACCCCGGCCGAAGCTTGCAGCCAGACGACCTTGCCGCTTGCGCGGATGGCCATGCGGCTTTCCTCGCGCAGGACCGCGCCGCCGCCGAGAGCAATCACGCGGTCACTAAGCTCGGCCAGGTCGGCGATGACCGCCGCTTCCAAATCGCGGAACGACTGTTCCCCCGAAGAAGCAAAGATTTCCTTGATGGTCTTCCCCGCCCGCTGCTCAATCTCCTCATCGGCGTCGAGCCACTTCCATCCGAGCAGCCGCGCGAGCTCCGCGGCGACGGTCGTCTTCCCGCTGCCGCGATAGCCAATGAGGTAGAGGTTCATCATGAGCTTGGGCAGGCTGGAAGCCTGCCCCACCTACATCTTGGCCGCGCTGATGGCCCGGCGGACGGCTTGGCGCATCATTTCGGTGGGGGCGTCCTCGCCGGTAAAGAGGCGAAACTGATGGGCGGCCTGGCCGACGAACATGTCCACGCCGGTGATGACTTCGCAGGCGTTCTCGCGGGCCTGCTTGATCAGCAGCGTTTGCTCGGGATTGTAAATGGTATCGAAGACTACCATGCCTGCCTTCAGATACGTCTGGTCGAAGGGGGTTTCATCGAGGTTCGGGTGCATGCCTACCGGCGTGCAGTTCACGACGAGGTCGGGCCTGACCGCGTGGCGGAGAGACCAGGCTGTCGAGCGAACATGGAACTTGTTCGCCAGCTCGTCGGCCCGCTCGGCGGTGCGGCTGGCGATAACGACGTCCGCCCCCCGCCGCTGCAAGCCGAAGACCATGGCTCGCGCCACGCCCCCGGCCCCCAGCACCAGGGCCGACTTTCCCTTGAGCGCCGAGCCCCCATCCTCATTGCCGCCGAAGGCCTTGTCGATGCTGCTCATGGCGGCTTTGTAATCGGTGTTGTAAGCCCGCTTCTCGCCATCGACCCAAACCACGGTGTTGGCGGCCCCGATTTGCTGACTGGGCTCGTCGCACTTGTCCACCAGGTGCAGGATTTCCTCCTTATGCGGAATCGTGACGGAAAGCCCCTTGATGCCGAGCTCCTTGCAGTCGGCCAGGAATTGCGGCAGCTCCTCCTGGGGGACGCGGAACGGCACATAGACGCGGTTCATCTTGAGTTGGCCGAAGGCCGCGTTGTGGATCAGGGGACTGAGGCTATGCGACACGGGGTCGGCGATGACGCCGAAGATTTCGGTCTCGGGATTGATCTTGTCGTAGTGATAAATCTCCTGCATCTGCTGGTAACTGAGCTGCCCCGGCGCCATCGTCCGCTCGGCGTGGAAGGTGGCGTAGGTGAATGGCGAGCCGAACTTGCTGGCCAGAATCCGCGAGGGGGTGCCAATCTCTCCCATGCAGATGGCCACGGTTGGCACCGGACTATAGCGCATCATCCGCAGGGCCTTGAGACAATCGTGCGGGCTGTGGGCCATGGTGGCGATCTTCACGACGTCGGCATCCAGGGCGGCCATCTTGTGCTGCAGGGCCGGCAGGTTCTCCGGTGTCTCCTGAAAGTTGTGGTAGCTGATAATCCGCTTGGTCTTGCCGAACCGCGGGATAGTGGTGGCCACGTCCTCCTCCAGGTCCACATACTCCACGCCGCTGGCGATCGCCTGCCGCAGCAGCATCTGGCGGTCCTCCTCGCTCTTGGTCCAGCGGCCGCCGTCCTTCTGTCGCCGGCAAGTCACCACCACCGGACCGGGCCGCTCGGTGAGCAGCCGCTTGAGGTTCGGCGGCGTCATCAAGTAGTCCAGGCGCAGCTCCACGAGCTGAGCCCCATGCTCGGCGAGGTGCTTATGCTCGGCGATCATGTGGCGATGGCGGCCGCGACCTATGCTGACGCAAATCATGACGGGCTGATCAGGATGGGACTGAGAGAATTCGAGTTGCGTGTAACTTCTACATTGACCCGCGGATCCAGGGTAATCAAGGGCGGAGAGCTTACGTACGCTTGAATCGCTTATCCAGTTCTTCCCGCGTAAAGACCAATGCCGTAGGCCGTCCGTGGGGGCAGTGATGCGTGTCCTGATAATGGTGCCGCTGCTCTAGCAGGGCCGTGATTTCCTCGGGAGCCAGGTAATCGCCGGCTTTGACGGCTGCTTTGCAGGCCACCATGTTCAACAGGTCATTGAGCAGATCGCGCTGCTCCGGCATTTTGCCGCCCGCCAGCAGGCCATCCACCACTTGCCGCAGCAGTTCCGCCGGGTCGATATTGGCGAGCATCGCGGGATAGCTGGAAACCAGGATGGTATCGCCGCCGAAGGGCTCGATATCGATGCCGAGCTTCGCCAGCGTCTCTTTTGCCTCGAGAGCAGCAGCCGCTTCCGCGGGAGCCAGCGCCACCGGCTCCGGGACGAGGAGCCGCTGCGACTCCAGCCGGCCGGACAGGACCTTGGCGCGAATCTGCTCGTAGAGGACCCGCTCATGCAGGGCATGCTGATCAATGACGACCATTCCCGCTTCATTCTCCGTTACCAGGTAGCGGTTGTGGATTTGAAAACCGAGATGGGAGCGATTGGGGAAACCGAGGATGGTCGCGGGAACGCCTTTGCCGCCACTTGCCCCTTTCCCTTGTTCGGAAACAACCGGCTCGACTTCGACAGCGCCATTATACGCCTGGGGCCCTCCGACGGCCGACCAGGAACGGTCAATCCGGTTGAGGTGCAGCATCTGGTCCGGCGGTTTGTCGAAGCGGAGCTCCAAGGCGGCTTGCTCATCATCCTCCGCCAGAGCGACGGCGGAGTTAGCGGCCGTGCCGCTTCCTGCCAGTTGCCCCTTCGCCCATTGCACCAATTCCTGGCGCTGTTTCACCGTGGCCGTTCCGTCGTGAGCCCCTGCCGGGTCTCCTTCCTCCGAGGACGGCGCTCGCACCTTCGCCGTCAGGTCGGTCGCCAGAAACCGTTTGCGAAGGGAGCCGAGCAGCAGTGAGTAAACCCGGCCGCTGTCTTGAAAGCGGACTTCGAGTTTGGTCGGATGCACGTTGACATCCACCAGGTCCGGCGGCATCTCCAGCAGCAGGAAAGCCATGGGGAACCGCCCATGCAGAAGCAGTCCGCGATAAGCTTCGCCCAGGGCATGTTGCAGCGCCCGATCGCGGATGTGCCGTCCGTTGAGGAATAGGTACTGCATCCGATTATTCCCCCGCGAGTACTGCGGGTCCACCGCGAAGCCCGTCAGCCGCACTCCGCCGTCGGTGCTGTCGAGCGGGATCAGGGCCGCTTCGATCTCGCGACCGAAGAAGGCGGCAATCCGTTCCCGCCAGGTGGCGACCGGGGGAAGGTCGAAGAGCTGGCGGTCGTTGTGCCGCAGCGTGAAGTGAACCTGCGGATGGGCCAGGGCGATGCGGGTGAAGGCCTCGCTGGCATGGCCGATTTCGGTCTGCACGGCCCGCATGAACTTCCGCCGGACCGGCGTGTTGAAGAACAGGTTGCGGACTTCCATCGTCGTCCCGACCGGCGCGCCGCAGGGCATCACTTCCGTCCGTTTGCCGCCGTCCACTTCCAGCTCCGCGCCGCTCGTGGCCTCGCGGGTCTTGCTGCGAAGGCAAAGCTGGCTGACTTCGGCAATGCTCGCCAGGGCTTCGCCCCGAAAGCCGAAGGTTCCGACGCGGAACAGGTCGTCCGCATCGGCAATCTTGCTGGTCGCGTGGCTGGAGATCGCCAGCACCAACTGCTCCGGCGCGATCCCGCAACCGTCGTCGGAGACGCGGATCAAATCCATCCCCCCCGCCGCCAGGGAAACATCGATCCGCGAAGCTCCCGCATCGACGGCATTCTCCAGCAGCTCCTTGACGACGCTCGCCGGCCGCTCAATCACCTCGCCGGCGGCGATCTTGTTGACAACGCTCGGAGGTAGTTGGCGGATGGTGGGCATGATTAGGATTCAAATGACCAAGTCCCAATGACCAATCGGTTTCTTCATTGGTCATTGGGACTTGGTCATTGGTCATTCTTCCGGCGCCTCCGCCTTTCCTTGATATTTTTCCAGCTTCCGATACAACGTCCTCGCTCCGATATTCAAAATCCGCGCCGCTTCCTCCCGATTGCCGCCGGTCAGCTTCAGGGTCTGCTCGATCGCCCACCGCTCGATGTCGTCCATGGTCCGGCCAACGAGCTCGACCGGGCCGCCCAGGGCGGTGGCTCCGGCTTTCGCCTCTTCGACGTCCGCCAGCTCGGGGGGAAGGTCGTCGAGGTCGAGCGTTCCGTCCACGTCCAGCACCACCATCGTCTCCACCGCGTTGCGGAGCTGCCGCACATTCCCCGGCCACTCGTAGGAAAACAGCTTGCGGGTGACGGCTGGGGCGATTCCCTTGATGGTCTTGTGGTGCCGCTTGGCGAACTGGCGGCGGAAATGGTCGGTCAGCGGCACGATGTCGTCCCGCCGCTCCCGCAGGGCCGGCAGATGGATGGTCACCACCTTGAGCCGGTAATAGAGATCGTTGCGAAAAGTGCCGGCCGCGATGGCGTCTTCCAGGCTCCGGTTGGTGGCGGAGACCAGGCGGATGTTGACTTTGATCTGCTTGTTGTCGCCGACGCGGGTGATCTGATGGTCCTCCAGCACCCGGAGGAGCTTGATCTGCGTCTGTGGGGGCATGTCGCCGATTTCATCGAGAAACAGCGTGCCGCCGCTGGCGTACTCAAAGGCCCCGATGCGGTCGTTGGCGGCATCCGTGTAGGCTCCCTTCACATGACCGAACAGCTCGCTCTCTACGAGGTTCTCGGCAATGGCCGCGCAATTCAGGGCCACAATCCGCTTTCCCTTCCGCGGACTGTTCTGATGAATGGCCTGGGCGATTAATTCCTTCCCCGTGCCGTTTTCGCCCGTAATCAGCACCGAGACATCCGTCGGCGCAATCCGCTTAAGCCGATCGATGACGGCTTTCATCCCGTCGCTGGCGTAGATGATCCCTTCAAAGCCAAAACGCTCGTCGAGCCGCTGGCTGAGCTCGACGTTCCTGAGCTTGAGGCGGACGGCATCGGCCGCCTTTTCAGCGATAGCCCGCAAGCGGGTGGGGGTAATCGGCTTCTCCAGGAAGTTGAACGCCCCCTGCTGCATCGCCTCCACCGCCTTGGGGACGGTGGCGTGCCCCGTGACCATGATGACTTCCGCATCGGGCAGCGCCTGACGGGCCCGCGAGAGCACCTCCATGCCGTCCACGTCGTTCATGACGAGATCGGTGACAACGATATCGAACGTGTCCTGCTCGATGCGGCGGGCCCCTTCCGAGCCGGAGGTGGCCACCACGCACTGGTAGCCCACTTTGACCAGGCTTTCCTCCATGGCCCGCGCGAGCGCTTCGTCATTATCGACCACCAGCACCCGGATGGGGGGATTGGCCGGCTCCGCCGCGTCGCTGGACAGTTCTTCCTTCATGCCTTGCCTTCCTTATGACAGCGATGATAGCGGACTCTTGCGGGAGAAGGGAGCGGGGGCGCTGGGTGGGTAGGCATCTAGCCTGCCCGCCAGAAACTTCAGCATTCAGACATCCCCACGCTCGCGCCGGAGGTCGACACCGGCGTAGATGTAGTCGTTGATGAAGTCGGCGTTGTCTCTGGGGGTGGCGGAGAGTTTGGTGCGGTTGCTGGCTTCGTCGAACTGCTGGGCCAGGATGATGTCGGGGGTCAGGCCCGCGATTTCCTGCGTTTGCTGCGTGACGCGACCCAGGTTGTCGTAGACGTAGCTGTAGGTCGCCGCCGGGTCGCTGACGCCGGTCAGGTCGAGCGAGTTATCGAACGTGCTGCTGATGGTGCGGATCACGTTGTCGCTTCCGTCACGCCACTTCTCGGCTGTCTGCCGGTGCAGGGCGTCGTACTCATACGTCGTCTTCCGCCCGTTGCGGTCCAGCTTGCTGGTCAGGTCCCCAGCCGCATTATAAACAAAGGTGCGGGTGAAATTGAGCTGGTTGGTCTCGCTGACGGCCCGGTTGAGGTTGTCGTACCCCCAGGTCGTGACGTTGCTGCTCGGATCGGTCAGGCTCTTGAGATTGCCGATCGCATCAAACGCAAAGCTCGTCACGCCGCTATTGGCATCGGTGCTGGTGCGGCGATTGAGGGCGTCATAGACTCGGCGCAGTTGGGATCAGGGAGGGGTCGATTACGGATTCTCTTTTGCCCCACCAACATAACGCCGAAGGTTCTGATCACCGCTGGCGAAAACAATCGGCTCCTCACTAATCCACTGGCCGAGCATCTGATCGAAATGCCGTGCAGCGTTCCGCGCCAAATCCGCAGCCTCGGGTACTTGAACCTTACGGCGCGTGAGCTTGGAATTACCGCCCCCTTCAAGACCGGAAGAATGAAACATTGTCATAGGTTGCTCCTTGCGTGAATGAAACGATGAAGCGGATCTCACCATCGAATATGGACCTGTCCCGAATGGCGTTAAGTTAGTCCTAAGTCTTTGTGGCAATTAGGTTAATAGGTGCTAGCACGTTATTGATGATATCGTCATGAAGTACGCGCAAACGCGAGCCTCCGGTAGAAAGGAGTGATGTTCACAAACTCTTTTCC
>JBPCKT010000153.1:0-49314 GCA_051004015.1 Pirellulaceae bacterium
GAACAGCAAGATCATGTCGATCAAGCGCCGCGCCGGCGGCTTCCGCAACCCCGAAAACTTCAAAACCGCCATCTACTTCCATTGCGGCGGATTAAGCCTTTACCCATAAGAAACCCAGATGGTTCAATCTTTTAGGGAGAGATTTCTTGAAAAAAAATGGCACAGAAAAGATAGTTGGTAGGAATAGTTTACTTTTTCTTCTCCACCTCCAAGCATTCATTGGGCGTGATAATGCCGTCGCCGTCCAGGTCATACTTGGCGAAATCGGCGGCGGTGGCGGTGGTCCAGCTTGTGGAGTACTCGGACATCATGATTTGGCCGTCGCCGTCGGCGTCGTTCTTCAGGAACCAATCGGGCATTCCCTTGGGGAGCCGCTCGGTGGGTGTGAGAAATCGGTAGCTCTTCTTGGTTGCGGAGGCGGTTTTGTCGCCGCTCCCCTTGTACGAGCGGCCGCCGTAGCCGGTGCCTCCTGAGCTGGACGAAAGGGGCGAGGAACTCGCGCCGCCGCTGGAATATGCCGAAATCCTGGTGCTCAATTCAGCGAGCGTGATAGTGCCGTCGCTGTTCGTGTCGGCTCCCTGATGCTCCGTCTTCAACTCCTTCCATTCATCGCGCTGCAACATGCCATCCTTGTTCCTGTCGTGCTGCTTGAGTAGACCTTCGGCGTACTTCTTGACCTTGTCCTTGTCCCCAGAGCCGGACGAAATGGTGACAGACATGCCGCCGGGAGGGCCGCTGGAGGAAGACGAGGAACCGGGGGAGGTAGAGGCCGTTTCCCCCTTGATTGGAATGCCGCGGCTCTTGGAGATGCGGATGCAGAGCTCTTCGCGGCTGAGCTTGCCATCCTTGTTCAGGTCGGAATCCTCGGGGGGTTTGGACCAGGTGTTGGCTTTCCATTCTACGCTGTCGAGACTGCCGTCCCCGTTCTTGTCGAGGCGACGCAGCAAGTCACCATTCACGTACTCGATCACGGACTGCTCGAACTTCGCCTCCAAGGAGATAATCGAGCCGGCTCGCGACGATGGAGCACCGAAACCGCTGCTGGAGGTCGCTGGCGAGCTGCCAGCCGCTGGCGTTCCAAAGCCGCTCGACGGCTTGGGGGCGCTGGAGCTAGAACCGGTCTTGGTCGACGAGGAATTGGGGGAGCTGGCTTCCTGCTGTTTGCGATACTCTTCGGAAACTGCCTGCATGGCCGGGAGGAGACGGTCGATGGGCATCGCTTCCCGGGGATCGAGCCGGGCTCGCTCCGCCGCTTTTTCGACAAACGACCGCGAGCGCCCGGATATTTCGTTGGGTTCAATCTTTCCGTTGTTGTTTTCATCCATCCGCTTAAGCGATTCCGCCGGGTCGTACCCCTCTCGCCGGCGTTCCCGCTGCCCATGCACCGACAAGGCCGGCACAAGTGCTGCGGCCAACGCGATCCCAAAAGCGACTTTGGAAATGGTGCTCATGGAACAGGCTCCTGATGATCGTTTCCCGACCCTCTCATCATAACCCATATTGAACCCCAGCCGCCAGAATAAGTTGCGGCTGGTGGAGTTGCCAGCGGCCTTTGGCGGGGGTGGCATCCGCTCTCCGGGGCAACTAAAGTCAAGGCTATGAAGACTTTCTGCGCGATCGTACTGACCATGCTGCTGGGCTGCCGAGGCGTTTTTGCCCAAGAGCCGGCCAATGCACTCGCCAAGGACAAATCCCCCTACAAGGCCCTCGGCGCGCCGGCCAATCCCAAGGTGCCCGCGCGCTGGAACATCTATCACGACTATGCCGAGTCGGCGAAACTGCTGGCGGATCTGGCGAAGGCCCATCCGGAGTTTGCCAAGGTGCAGAGCCTTGGCAAGAGCTACGGCGGCCGGGAGATGTGGGTGCTGACGGTCACGAACTTCGCCAAGGGGGATTCGGAAAAAAAACCCGCCATGTGGATTGACGGGGCCATTCATGCCAATGAGATTCAGGCCACGGAAGTGGTCCTCTACACCGCCTGGTATCTCTGCGAGATGCGGCAGGACAGCGACGTAGTCAAGCGGCTGCTCGATGAGCGGACGTTCTACCTGCTGCCGATGATGAGCCCGGATTCGCGGGACGCCCACTTCTATGAGCCCAATACCACGCATTCTCCGCGCACGGGACAGCGACCGGTGGATGACGACAAGGACGGCTTGGTCGATGAGGATGGCCCGGACGACCTGGACGGCGACGGCAGCATCACCATGATGCGGGTGAAGGACAAGAACGGCCGCCTCAAGCCGCATCCGGACTTTCCCTCGCTGCTCATCTCCGCGAAGCCGGGCGAAAAGGGAGAGTATCGGCTGCTTGGTCCCGAAGGGAAGGACAACGACGGCGACGGCCGGGTGAACGAAGATGGGGACGGTTCCTATGATCCCAACCGGGACTGGGGCTGGAACTGGCAGCCGGATTACATCCAGAACGGAGCGCACCGCTATCCCTTTTCGATTGGCGAGAACCGGCTGGTGGCGGACTTCATCGCCGCCCACCCACAGATCGCGGGGGCTCAGTCCTATCACAACGCCGGCGGCATGATCCTCCGCGGCCCAGGTGCGAAGGACGATGCCTTCGATAACAGCGACGTAGCCGTCTACGACGTCATCGGCAAGCGGGGGGAGCAAATCCTGCCCGGCTATCGCTACATGAACATCGCCAACGACCTGTACGAGGTCTACGGCGGCGAAGTGGACTGGCTGCATCAGAATCGCGGAGCTTGGACCTTCACCAACGAGCTGTTTACGCCGTTCAACTACTTCCGCACTACCGGCCACGAAGGCTTCTTCGGCAGCAGCGAAGTGCAGGAGACCTTTAACAAATACCTGCTGCTCGACGAAGGGCTGGCCCCGTGGAAAGAGGTGGAGCACCCGCAGTACGGCAAGGTCGAAGTCGGCGGCATGAAAAAGAACTGGATGCGCCAGCCGCCGAGCTTTCTGCTGGAAGAAGAGTGCCACCGCAACATGGCCTTCTCTCTCTTCCACGCCGACGAGCTGCCGCTTGTCAAAATCCAATCGGTCGAAACCAAGTCGCTTCCCGGCGGAATCACACAGGTGACGGCCATCATCGAGAACCCCAAGACCTGCCCCACCCATTCCACCGCCGACGTCCGCCGTAAGCTCACCCCTCCGGACATCGTCTCACTCCATTCCGCGGACAAGGAGCTAAAGGTCATCCTCGGCCTGACCGCCAGCGAGCCGTTCTTTCGCGAACCGACCGAGCAAAGGCGCGACCCCGCCAGAATGAAGCTCGACACCATCTCCGCCCACGGCATCCTCTATGTCCGCTGGCTGGTGAGCGGAAAAGGGCCGTTTGAAGTGCGGGCGGAGAGCGTGAAGGGGGGGAGGAACCAATTCAAGCATTGAGCGATGTGCATCAAAACAACGTCACAAAGCCAGCAGCTTGAAAATGACGGTCGTTCGTGAACGCCTCAGTGATTCCCAATCGCCGCATGAGTAAGAAGGAGAATTGATCGACGATTCCCGCTCCAGCTCCCTCCCCACGAAGATACGCAAGCCAGGCTTCATCCCATTCACCTGCTATCGGCGAAAAGAGCAATCCAGGCTCAAGCTTCTGACGCAGACTATCGACTGCTGCTCGATAAGGTTTTCGGGCGGCTGCATTGCCACACTCCAGCAGCACGAATGTGCTGGACACGAGGAGAATCTTGGAGGTGGAGAGAATTTGGAAAGCGGCGTCGGCCGCGGGATGCCATTGGTCGCTGGTATCCCATAGGGCCAGCAGTCCGACAGTGTCAAGAAAGACCGTTCTCACGGCTGATGCTCATTATGACGTGCGGCCACGTCTCGTTCGCCAGAGGAATATCGCTCGGAAAGTAAACGATAGATGTCAGACATGTCCTGTTGGGGCGATACCACCGGGCGAGGCTCAAACTCTACCTGGCAATCGTCGGGCAATTCCACCTCATCCAGAGGCTGAAAGACGCCGTTTTTATAGATCGCGTGAATAGTCTTCATGGCAATTTGCGACAAGCGACGGTAACGAGCATGCTCTTCCTTATTATAGCTTACGACACCAGCCCCTTCGTCACCATCATGAACACGTCTTCCAGCGACGGGTCTTTCTCGGCGAAGTTGTGGATGCCGACTTTGTTGTAGATGAGTTGGTTGAGCAGCTCGCTGACTCCCTTGTCGTCGCAGTCCATCTCGACCACGCAGTGGTTCACGTCCACGGCCACGTTGCGGCAAGCGGGGTGGGAGCGGACGACGGAGAGCCCGACGTCCATATTGTTGTTGAAGCGGATTTCGATGGTCCGGTTGCCGCGGATTTTGCGGTAGACGTCCTCGATCGGCCCGCTCATCAGGAGCTGGCCCCGCTCGATGATGCCGATGCTGGTGCAACAGTCGGCGAGCTCGGTCAGGATGTGGCTGGAGATGAGGATGGTTTTGCCCATCCGCCGCAGCTCCTTGAAGAGCGCTTTGACTTCGATGCGGGCACGGGGATCCAGGCCGCTCGTCGGCTCATCCAAGATGAGGACCGGCGGGTCGTGGACCAGGGTCTTCGCCATGCACAGCCGCTGCTTCATGCCGCGGGAGAGGCCGTTGACGTAATCGTCCCGCTTGTGGCCGAGGTCGAGCAGCTCCAGCACGTCGCTGATGACTTGCTTCCGTTTGGCTTTGCCGATTTTGTAGGCCACGGCGAAGAAATCGAGAAACTCCCAAACCTTCATGCCGTCGTAGACGCCGAAGTTATCGGGCATGTAGCCGATGCTGTAGCGGACAGCCATCGGGTCCCGCGTGACGCTGTGCCCATTGACAATTCCCTCGCCGCGGCTGGCTTTGAGGAGCGTGGAAAGGAAGCGGATGGTGGTGCTCTTCCCCGCACCATTAGGGCCGATGAAGCCGAACATCTCGCCGGCTTCGATCTTGAGGTTGAGGCGCTCCACGGCGCGGAAATCGCCGTAGTCCTTGCCGAAATCAATGAGCTCGATCATATAGCGGGGCCTATCTTTGGGCGGCCAACGTGGGCCGCACGGGGGTTAGCTGAGCGCCGGCGCCCGCGGGGGGCTCTTCCGGCTTCATCTCCTCTTCCAATTCCGGAAGCACGTAGTCCTCCGCAACATTCTTGTCGTGCGTCGCCGCCGGAATCTTGGCCCGCGCCAGGTGCGAGAGAATGAGCGTACGGGTGTTATTCTGAGCTGGCGCGGGATAGACATTCATGCCGGGGACAGCATCATCGGTCCAGGCAATCAGCCGCACGTCCCCGGACGCCAGTTTGAGCTGCTTCGCAGCCAGCTCGACAAGGCGGTAGAGGCGAACAACCCCTTTGTCGTCTTCCTGGGCCTGCACCTTGGCGGACATCACGAGGGACTGGTCCCAGTTGGCAACCCAGGTCTCATTGTTGGGAGAAGGAGCAAAGGGCAGCGGGACGGTCGTACCGGGCTGCACTTCGGCCACGTAGGAAACTTGAATGACGCCATCGACCTTGCGGAGCACGCCGACATCCCGCAACGTATAGGGAGTGTCGTTGCGGACACTCTGTCCCTGCTGGGCATTGCCGGTCAGCCGGATGCCCCCCGGCTTGTTCGCACTCTTGCCCAGCGGGACCATGTGCTCGGAATGGACTGCTTCCGTGGAATTGGAGTTCACCTGCACGCCGGACAGGGTGGTGTTCTTATCCTGGCGATACTCGACGTATTTCGGCGAGTCGATCGGCAGCCGTTGGTAATCGGCTTTGGTGACAAACGGCAACGCGACCGCGGAAGGGTCGTCGAAGCTCAGGTCATAACTGGTCGATAGCGAGGTATACAAACGCGTGTAACGGGTGACGTGGCCGCGCGGATATTCGGCCTGAGTTTCCAGCACGGCGATTTCCGTGCGGCTGCGGACAAAGCCGATATTCAGTTGAGCCAGGCGGATGACGCAGACCGCGCCGATGATGGCAATGATGGGAGCCGCGGCCCAGGCCCATTCCACCCGGCCGATGAGCCAGAAGAACAGCCAATTGAGCGGCACCAGCACCAGCAAGTAGATGGCCAGCACCTTCAGGACAAAGTCTGCCTTGGGAATGGCGATCTTGCCCGCCTCGAGGAGCGACTCGCGGGCGGCTGCCGAGACAGGCGTCAGGTCGCTCCATCCGCCCACTCCCGACTCGTTATCCGCCCGGTAGCCGGCAAAGTGCCAGTCATCCACCTTCGGCTGCTTGTCGACGGTGTTTTCGAGCGGAGCTTCCGGGGGAACATCCTGAAAGCCCGGAAAGCCCCGAAAACCGCCCTTCTGCGGGGAAGTGTTGTCCAGGCTGGTTGTGGCGATGCGGGAGACGCCGGCTGGATGCTCCGTGCCCGTGGGAAAGCCGATGTCGCGACTGAAGTAGCGAAGCGTGCAGGCCATGCGCGGGTCGCGCACATAACTGGCCAGGTCCGGGGCGGCCCAATTCATCCGCAGCTCCACCAGGTCGTTGCGATGGAATTCGCGGGCCGGGCGGCGCAACAGGCAACCATTCAAAAAACCGTCGAAATTGGGCCACAGGCGGATGCGGATATCGGTCAGCGGAAAAGCGGTGGCCGCAACGCGCCCGCCCCCCACCCGGCGCTCCACCACCAGCTTGCCGGTCCCTTCCAGGAAGTCGCCCAGAGGATGCTTCACCAGCTCCACGCCGAGCATCGGCTTGTTTCCGACAAACTTGATGCTCCGCTCCGCGGCAGTCATCGGCTTCTTCTTGTCGTTGCCGATGGAAGGGAGCGACCAGTTGGTGTTCAATTCGTCGAAGGAGGTCTGATCCAGCTTGAGGGCCTGGCCGCTTTCCGCCGGCAGATAGGGGGCCAGGAAGCTCCCCTTGAGCTTATCCAGCGAGTTGGGACCGCTGATGATGACCTGCCCCCCCCAGTGAATCCAGTCGAGCATGGCGTTCTGCTGGTCCTGCGTGAGGATGGCGGGATCGAGATCGTCCCAAATGATGTAGGCAATGGTCGTCCACGCGAACGACGTGCTGGGTAGCGGAACTCGGCGCTCTATCTTGGGCAGGACCACATGATAGAACCGCAGGCTTCCGTCACGAGAAATTTCGCTCTCGCTCACCACGACGCTGTGAATCTTGGGGTCTTTGAGGCCGACGTAGGGTTCCGCATTGGCGGCCAGCACCACGATGAAGTACTCGTGATCGCGCATCGACGTTCCCATGGCGGAATCTTGCGTAGCCAGGCTGCCGCCGCGCGAAGAAAGCAATTCCACCCGCATGTTGTACCGCCCCTGCGAAGCGAAATTCTCCCGCTGCGGCAGGAAGTAGGTGGACTCGATGAATTTGCCTTGTCCCTTGGGAAGCGATGCGGGGCGAAACATCGACACCCGGTAGTTCGTCTTGTAAACATCCAGGGGATTGTTGTTGGCGTCGGTGGGATACGTCTTCAACATTCCAGGGTAATCAAAGTTATTGGCCTTGAGCGTCTGCATCACGGTGACGAAATGCCCGGGCTTGACGTAGGAATACTCCAGCGCAGTTTGCTTGTCCTCTTTCTCCTTTTCCTTTTCTTTTTCCTTTTCCTTGTTCTTGGCCGGCGGATTGGTGGTGACGGTGTTCGGCAGGATCTGGCTGATGATGGGATCGAAATTCGGCTTGGGCTGTTCGGCTTTCTTTTTTCGCTTGCGATCCTCTTCCTTCTTTTTCTCGTCGTCCACCCGCTTCTTCTTTTGGGCCGCCGTCTCCTTCTGGCAGCCGCCGCATCCTGGCAGGGAAACCGCGCCCACCAGGAGCAGAATGAGCAGCGCCGTGAGTTGCACGGATAGCGAGCGGCGCGGAGAAATGCACTTCATAAGCAGTCCGTTACACGAGATCAGCGGCAGAAATGTCGCTCCAGCCAAGGGAAACTTTGGGGGATACGGGACCATCCCTGTCCGGGATGCTGACAAGCCATCCTACACCTATCGTCGCTCCCCGAGCCAACATATTCCCCAGTCTAAGGGGTGCAACCGGAAGAAGAAAGTTGCCGGGGCCAAAAACCAGGGTTACCCGCCGAACATAACTGTCGCGTCCAAAGGGCGTAAGGGATGAACGAGTCACAGCCGTCGCCGATTGGGTCCGCCTACGTCCGAAGGAGATCAGGAGGACATTTCTGGGGGGATTGTGCTCGAATCCGCTGTTTCCGCGCGCTGCGGCGAATCAAGAACCGAGGGGGCGGCAAGAAAATGCAAACGCAGGCTCAGCCAGAGGGTGACGGCACTGGCGAAGAGGGTGAGTACGAACATGACCTGGGTGATGGAGTGGCTGAGGTGCATGTCGAAGTGGAGAAACGGGCTGACAGCTCCGAGCGTCAGCAAGAGAATCAGAATCAGCATGAACAGCGAACGGAGGCTGAACCGTCCGGCCCCGGGATCGAATGTCCCGAGGGCCGGCGCCAGCGTGCGATAAAGGGCATAAAGACCCAGCGGGACGATGAGTGCCTCGTAGACCAGGATGATCAACGCCACCGGCACCGCGGCTTGATTCGGGCTCCAGCCTCTCCAAAAGATCAAGAAGAAGATGCCGAGGCTCAGAGCCGGCGTGGAAAGCCCGAACACCAAGGTGGCGGCGGAACGCGAAACCAGGCATCCCAGGGCAACTCCCAGACCCAAGATGCTCAAGGTTCGACCGTTGGCAATAATCGATTGTATATTGATTGTGGCGGCAATCGCTGAGCTGGAAATGCCCAAGAGCAGCACGAGGCAAAAGAAGGCAAATATGCCGGCGAAAGCCTTGGGAGAGAGCATGGAACTATCCTGCTAGTGCAATGAATTCTTCCACGGCGACATAATACACGATTATGGTCTCATTGTTCGGGCCGGTGACTTTTTCAAGTCTTGCGGCGCGGCGCTGCGGCTCGAGGGATGCGCCGCCACCGTGAGCGTCCGAGTTTGCCCTGGCAAGAAAACGGTATCATGGAACAAACACAGGATCCCCCTGTCCATCCAATCTCCAATGACCTGCACATTTTCCCCTACCGACCTTGCCGCCTACCAGCGCGACGGCTTCTTCATCGCCCGCGGCTTGTTCGACCAGGCGGAAATCGGCAAGTTGCTCGACTACGCGAAGCACGATCAGGCCTTCGCCAGCCAGCTCTATGGCCGCAAGGACGCCAGCGGCAAGGAAACCAAGCTGGCACTCTGGAACACTGCCAGCGACGACCTGTACAGCATGTTCGCCCGCAGCCCGCGCGTGGTGGACCGGATGGAGCAGACGCTGGGCGGCGAAGTCTATCTCTATCACATGAAGATGATGCTCAAGGAGCCCCGCGTCGGCGGCGCGTGGGAGTGGCACCAGGACTACGGCTACTGGTACGGCAACGGCTGCCTCTTTCCGTTGCTCGCCAGCTCCCTCATCGCCGTCACCCGGGCAAACAAGGCGAACGGATGCCTGCAGGTCCTCCGTGGCTCGCACCTGATGGGGCGGATCGACCACGGCAAGACGGGGGACCAGACCGGAGCCGATATGGAGCGCGTCAACGCCGCCTTGGAGCGGATGGAACTGGTCTACTGCGAATGCGAGCCGGGCGACGCCATCTTCTTCGACAGCAACCTCCTCCATCGCAGCGACGCCAACGATTCCGATGACCCCCGCTGGTCCCTCATCTGCTGCTACAACGCGAGAAGGAATGATCCATACAAGGAGAGCCGGCATCCGCGATATTCGCCACTGGCAAAGGTGGGCGAGAGTGCGATTCGGGAATGGAGTCGATAGAACATGATCGTCACCGTCCAGCAACACATCCTGCACGACCAAAAGCGTTTTCCCGGTGCGTCCGGCGAATTCTCCTGGCTGCTCTCGGGCATCACTCTCGCCACCAAGATGGTGCAGGCACGAGTGCGCCGAGCCGGGCTATCGGATATCCTCGGGGACGCCGGCGAAACGAACGTGCAGGGGGAGGTTCAGCAGAAGTTGGATGTTTACGCCAACGAGGCGATGATGCACTGCCTCTCCGCCCGAGCCAGCATCGGTGTGCTCGCATCGGAGGAAAACGAGCATCCGCGACTGACGGCGCATTGCTCGCCGGAAGCTCATTACGCCGTGATTTTCGACCCGCTCGATGGCTCCTCCAACATCGATGTGAACGTGAGCGTGGGGACGACCTTCTCCATCCTTCGCCGGCCCGAAGGAGCCGATTGCGACGACCCCGAGAAATGGCTGTTGCAGCCGGGCAAGAAACAAGTGGCGGCGGGCTACGTGTGCTATGGCTCGTCCACGATCCTGGTCTACAGCGTCGGCCTGGGAGTCCACGGCTTCACGCTTGACCCCTCGGTCGGCGCGTTCATTCTCAGCCATCCCAACATCAAAATGCCGTCCAAGGGGAAATACTACAGCGTCAACGAAGCCTACCGCGACGACTTCCCGCCCGGATACAACGACTATCTGGACCGGCTGCGAAGGGGAGCACTCGGCACCAAATACGCCTCCCGCTACATCGGCTCCATGGTGGCCGATTTCCACCGTACGATCCTCAAAGGAGGCGTCTTCCTCTATCCCCCCACCGCCGACCATGCCGAAGGCAAACTCCGCCTCCTCTACGAAGCCAACCCCATCGCCTTCCTCGCCGAACAAGCCGGTGGCATCGCCACCACCGGCACCCGCCGAGTCCTGGACATCGAACCCACGAGCATCCATCAGCGCACCCCCTTCATCGTCGGCGGCACCACCGAGATGGCAGAGTTCAAGCGGCTGGTGCGTCATGTGGAGCTTGCTCCTTGAATAGTCACCGTCCAAACTCCGACGGAAGTTCCGCTGCACGGCCGGGACGCGCCTCATCGGCCAATCCCCAGCCCAGCACCTTCGGGCGCTCCTCAATCGTCTTAAGGGTGACGCTGTTTGTCGCAGTCGTTCTGGTGCTGACCGGCAGCAGCATGAGCTGGGTCGGCTACCTGGTGGCGCGAAACATCGTCCAGGACCAGATTCACGACCGCCTCAAGGTAGCCACCGCGGACCGCCATCAGATGCTGCTGGCCTACGTCGAGCGGCAGCAAGAGCGGGCCGCATTAGTCGCCAGCCGCACCCAATTGCGGCGGCTCATCGAACAGCATGCGGGGGGCGAACTGGACGACGACAAATTGCGAACCGGGGCGGAACCGATTCTGGGGGATGCTCGCAAGAGCATCCCGGAATTCGAGGAAATCTGGATCTGCGACCAAAACGGCAAAGCCATTGCCGCCACAAACCCGTCCCTGATCGGTAAGGATTTTTCCGCCCGCGAGGAATTTCAGCAGGGACTGAAGCAGGCCTTCCTGGGAATGCCGGAAGACGACGGCGGAAAGTATCTCTATCTTTCGACCCCCACCCGCACCAACAATGGCCGACTGCTGGGCGTACTGTTGGTCCGGCTCAATGCCGACGCTCTCGTCACATTGCTCAGCGACAACAACGGTCTGGGAGATACCGGCGAAATTCTGGTCGGCAGCCGGGCGGGAGACAAAATTCGTTACCTGCTTCCCACCCGGGCAAGGCACGAAACGAGCGTACCGTTGGCGGAGGTTCCGCCGATGGCGGCCGCAATCTCGGGGAAAGAGGGTTTTCAGATTGTCAGGTATGGCGGGGAGGACTCGCTCGTCCGTTTTCGCCCCATCCCGTATCAGCCAAACGATTACCGAAAGTGGGGGCTGGTGGCGAGAATCGGCGTGGCCGAAGCCTATCAGCCGCTGTTCCGCCTGCGGCGGATTCTGTTCCTACTCAATGGCGCGCTGCTGGTGGCGGGATTGAGCGCGGCATACCTCCTGGCGCGGCAGGTCACCAGGCCCATCCGCCAATTGACTGAGACCGCCAAGATCGTTGCCTCGGGAGATTTGTCCGCGCGGGTGAACGTCAGCGCGCGGGATGAAGTAGGCACCTTGGCGGCCGCTTTCAACGACATGACGCAGAAACTCTCCGGACTTTACTCGACGCTGGAAGACCGGGTCGGACAGCGGACCCGGGAACTTCAAAGCGAAATCGCTGAGCACAAACAGACGCAGGCGGAGCTCCGCTCCGCCAAGGAAGCCGCCGATGCCGCCAATCAGGCTAAGAGCGAGTTCCTGGCCAACATGAGCCACGAAATCCGCACGCCAATGAATGCCATCATCGGCATGACGGACCTGGTTCTCGATACACCCCTGACTCCCGGCCAGAGAGACTATTTGAAAATGGTCCAGGAATCGGGCGAATCGCTGCTTTCGCTCATCAACGACATCCTCGACTTTTCGAAGATCGAAGCCGGCAAGCTCGATCTGGAACAGGTCGTCTTCGGACTGCGGGATCGGCTGGGGGATGCTCTCAAGACTCTCGCGATTCGGGCCCATGCCAAGGGACTGGAGCTCGCTTGTCGGATCCACCCTGACGTCCCGGATGCCCTGGTCGGCGATCCCAGCCGTTTGCGGCAGGTGGTGACGAATCTGGTCGGTAACGCGATCAAGTTTACCCAGCAGGGTGAAGTGGTGCTCGAGGTTCGCCGTGACTCGGGCACGGACCAGGAAGCCCTGCTCCACTTTTCGGTGGCGGATACGGGCATTGGCATCGCTCAGGACAAGCTGGAGAAGATATTTCTGCCGTTCGAACAGGCCGACACATCAACCACGCGCAAGTACGGCGGCACTGGCCTGGGCCTCGCCATATCCACTCGCATCGTCCGCCTGATGGGGGAACGGCTGTGGGCGGAAAGCCGCCCGGGATGCGGCAGCACTTTCCATTTCACGGCTCGCTTCCCGCTGGCGAGGGAAAACACGGGCGATACCCGGCAGGTCAATCCCCTTTTCGTGCGGGACACCCGGGTGCTGGTGGTCGACGACAATGCCACCAATCGTCTCATCCTGGACGAAATGCTGCGGAATTGGGGAATGCTGCCGGTCGCGGTTTCGGACGCTCAGGCCGCCAACGACGCGCTCCGCGCCGCGCACCGCGCGACACAGCCCTTTCGCCTCGTGATTTCCGATGTGCATATGCCCGATGTGGACGGCTTCACGCTGGTCGAATGGATCAGGCAGGACCCGGAGTTGGCGGCCACCATCGTCATCATGCTGACGTCCGGCGCTCAAATGGGAGATCCAGCTCGCTGCAAAGAGCTGGGCGTGGCCGCCCACTTGCTGAAGCCGATCAAGCAATCGGAGCTGTTCGACGCGATCGGCCTGTCTCTGGGCATTAACGTCCCCGAGGATCAGCAAGCCCCCGTTCGTCTGGGCGTCGTCACTTTGCAGCCACTCCGCGTGCTCTTGGCCGAGGACAGCATCGTCAATCAAAAGCTGGCGATCGCGCTGTTGCAAAAGCACGGACATAGCGTCGTCGTGGCGGGGAACGGAAAGGAGGCGGTGGCAGCTCTGGAGGCGCAAGATTATGATGTCGTGCTGATGGACGTGCAAATGCCGGAGATGGACGGCTATGAGGCGACCGCTGTCATCCGGGCCATGGAGAAAAAATCCGGCAAGCACACGCCGATTCTCGCCATGACCGCTCACGCCATGAAGGGGGACCGCGAATTGTGCCTCGACGCCGGCATGGACGACTACGTCTCCAAGCCGATTCGAGTGGAGCAGCTCTTCGGGGCACTGGAACGGCTCCTGGGGAAGCGGCCGCCAGCCGCGGCGACGAAATTTGCCGAACAGGAAAGTTCCGCTGCCGTCATCAATTTCGACGCCGTCCTGGAGACCGTGGGCGGCGACCGCGATCTGCTCAAGGAGATTTTCCAAGCCTTCCTCGACGAATCTCCCAAGCACTTGCAGTCCATCAGGCAGGCCATCCCCGCCGGCGACGGCGCGCTCTTGCAGCGGGCCGCCCACACGCTCCGCGGTACGATGGGTACCATCGGCGTGAACGGCTCGGCCGATACCGCTGCAAAGCTCGAACGGATGGGGAAAGAGAACTCCTTCACGGGAGCTGAGGCCGCTTGTGCCAGCATGGAGCGCGAGCTCACCGCTATTCACGCCGCGCTAGGCAAGTTCCTGGAGCAGTAGCGAGCTGCCAACTCGAGCGGACAATCGTCACCACCGGGTTTCGTGTTACGCCCCGTAACACCGCTACCGTCGGCGTCATTCGGACAACTCTCAAGCTCTGCCAGTTCCGGGCCTGGATACAGTTTTGTCTCTCCGCTAGCCGTTATCAAACGGAGACGGGCAGCTAGCGGTTCGTGACCACGCCCCTTGAGGAATTGGGAGTTTCATGGTCGTCATCATCGGTTTCATCATCGTCACCGCCTGCGTGCTGGGGGGATTCTCCATCTCCGGCGGGCAGATCGGGGCGCTCATCCATCCGGCGGAAATCCTGACGATTGCCGGCGCGTCGTTCGGGGCGCTCGTGGTGATGTCGCCGGTGAAGGTCCTCAAAGACATGGTGAAAGGAATTATCCAGTCGCTCAAAGGGACTCCTTTCAACAAAGTCGCGTACGAGGAGCTGTTCAAAGCCCTCTACGAGCTGTTCCGCCTGGCACGTCGCAGCGGATTTCTTTCGCTGGAGCCGCACCTGTCCAACCCCCACGACAGCGCTATTTTCCAGAAATATCCCAAGGTTGCCGGCAACCATCACGTGATGGAATTCATCTGTGGATTGCTGACGCCAATCATGGACGGCTCGGTCAGCCCCCAGAAGCTCCCCGAGCTGATTGATGCCGACCTAAAGGCGATGGAGGCAGAGCATCACGCCCCCATCGGCGTGCTCAGCAAAACGGCCGACGCTCTCCCCGGCTTCGGAATCGTGGCGGCGGTGCTCGGCATTGTCATCACGATGGGCTCCATCGACGGCCCGGTGGAAGAAATCGGCCACAAGGTCGGTGCGGCCCTCGTGGGGACGTTCCTGGGGATTCTGCTCTCCTACGGCTTCGTCGCCCCGCTCGCCACGAAACTGGAGTTCATGGGGGAATCGGAAATGTCCTACTTCAGGGCCATCGCCGCCATCATTAACGGCTTTGTCAACGACTTGCCGCCGAAGGTGGCGATTGAGCTCGCCCGTCGCGGACTGTCCCGCGAATTCCGCCCGACTCAGGAAGAGCTCGAAACGTTGCTGAAGTCGGCGGAAACCTAATCTGCATATTTTCATAAGCTGGAAGCAAAAGCGAAGGAAAATTCGAAATCGCCAAGAAGTAGAGGCTGAGTTATGGCAGGCAAAGGGGGCGGTGCATGGAAAGTGGCCTACGCGGACTTTGTGACCGCGATGATGGCATTTTTCATGGTCATGTGGATCACCGCTCAAAACAGCGACGTGAAGAAGGCGATTGCCCACCACTTCACCGACCCTTTCGAGCCGCTTGAGGAGCAGGACGACGAAGCGGGGGGCTCGCCCCCGTCGGCCGAGAAGAACCCGGTCAAGCCGTTTTCCAAAATGCCGCAAGAGGGGACGAAGCGGAGGAGCAAGAGCGACGACCCCCATGACCCCGAAGCAGAAAAAACCCGCGTCCTGCAGATGCGGATGGCGGAAAAAACTGGTGTCGGAACGGTGCTGTTCTTCGCCGAGGACTCGGTCACGCTGGACAAGAAGGCACAGGAGCGGCTGGACGTGCTGATTCCGCAGCTCGCCGGAAAGCCGCATAAGGTCGAGATTCGCGGCCACACCTCCCGCAACCCGCCGCTGGCGAAGGGTGGCTATAAGGATGCCTGGCAGATGTCCTACGCCCGCTGCCAGGCGGTGCTGAAATATCTGGTGGAGCATGGCGTTTCCGCCGAGCAGGTCCGTCTCAGTCAGGCCGGCGGCAATGAGCCGCTGACCACGCGCGAAGATCCCCAGGGACAAATCCGCAACCCGCGGGTCGAAGTCATGATGCTCAATGAATGGGTGCAAGACCTCGTCGGCACGCCGCAGGAGCGGTCGCAACGGGTGAAGGCCGCTCCTTAATGGGTCCGGGCAATCATCGATCCAGCCCGTCCAAATTCGTATCGAACCGGATCTCGATCAAGTTCCAGTCCCCCTTGGGCGCGGGCATCGCGCCGTTGCCGGGGCGATAATAGTAAAAGTGCCACAACACGGGGAACCGCTCGCCTTTATAGAGGTAGCGTAGAATCACGAGGTCACTTCCGACGGTTTTAACGCTGGCGACATCATGACCGGAATAGCGGCCATAACGCCCTTCCAGCTTGACCGCCTTATCGATCAGCCCAGTTAGCTCTTCGCTCTTGCTCTTGAGCGCTCCCTTACCCACCAGCGTGTTAAAGGCCAATTCCGGCCCAATCGTGGGGTTGTTGAACGCCTTGAAGAAATCCTCGACGCCTCCCTGCAACTTTTCGACTTCCGCCTGCTGCTGCGGAGTTCGTTCCTGCGCAGCCCCCGGGGACGCGATCCCAAAGAGGACCAGAAGGAGTACTACTAGTCTCTGGCAGCAAGCGGACATGGGTCGTTCCTCAGTCAACGAGAAGGATGAAGGACGGGTTCGTTGGCGCATCGCCGAGAGTCACGGTGCTCGCCCCTCGGGATGCGCCATTTTACCGGCCTCGACCGATTGTCAACGCCTGCGCCCTCTGCCATAGTCCCTTGAACCTAAGCAATCAAAACAAGGCGCCGATGGTATGGGAGACACGAACAACGATGATCCGTATCTCCTGTCGGACAAAACAATCCAACCGCCGCCGAAAAGCCTGTTGTCGGCTCTGGCGCAAATTGGACCGGGCATTGTTTTGGCCGGCAGCATCATCGGCTCGGGCGAATTGCTCCTGACGACCGGTTTGGGGGCCCAATACGGCTTCGTCTTTTTGTGGCTGATCTTGTTCAGTTGCGTGATCAAGGTCTTCGTGCAGATTGAGCTGGGGCGCTACACAATCTCGTCCGGCCTGCCCACACTCTCCGCCCTGGACCAACTCCCCGGCTGGCGTCTCGGAGCACACTGGCTGGTCTGGTGGTGGTTTGTCATGCTGCTGGGGAGCGTGTTTCAGCTTGGCGGAATGGTCGGCGGGGTCGGACAGGCGCTCAACCTGGCGTTTCCGGCCGTCGTGCCCTGGCTGGCGGACTTCGTGGCCGGCGCATCGCCGACACTAGCCGATCTCTTGCGGCGCCATCCCGAACACCCTTGGGCGGTGCTTACTGCCGTCACGGCCGTGCTGCTGCTATTGAGCGGCGGATACAAGCGGATCGAATGGATCACGACCATCCTGATTGTCGGCGTCACGTTCGTCACCGTGGCCTGCGTGGCAATGCTCCCGGGCACCGGTTTTCCCGTTCGGCTCACGGATCTGCGCGAAGGATTTTCGCTGGCGGTTTTGACGCTCCCGGCGGCCGCTTTGGCCGCGGCCTTTAGCACCTTTGGCATCACCGGGGTGGGAGCGAGCGAGCTCTACTCCTATCCCTACTGGTGCCTGGAAAAGGGTTACGCGCGGTTCACTGGCCCGCGTTCGCCAGACCCCGCCTGGGCCGAGCGGGCCCGCGGCTGGCTGCGAGTGATGTATCTGGACGCCTGGGTCAGCATGGTGGTCTTCACCGTCGCCACGGTGGCGTTCTATGTCATGGGGGCGACGGTCCTGCACCGGCAGGGGCTGAACCCCGAGAAGTCAAAAATGATCGCGACGCTCTCGGAGATGTACGTCCCCGCCTTCGGCAAGTGGACCGAGGTCTTTTTCCTCATCGGAGTTTGGGCAGTGCTTTTTAAGACGCTGTATGTGGCCTCCGCCGGGCATTCCCGCCTGATGACCGATTTCCTCGGCCTGACGCGCGTGGTGAAATTCACGGATGCGAAACAACGCCCCCGTTGGATTCGACGGTTCTGCGTATTCTTTCCCAGCCTGGCCCTGATGCTCTATCTCTTCGTCCGCGACCCGAAGATCATGGTCATCATTGGCGGGTTCTTTCAAGCCGCGACGCTCCCCATTATTTCCGGTGCCGCACTCTATCTCCGTTACTTTCGAACCGACTCTCGCCTGACCCCGTCGCGCTTGTCCGATGGCCTGCTGTGGTTTGCCTTTTTGACGATTACCGCGTTCTCGCTGTATGCCATACCCCAGTGGGCGATGAACGATCTCTGGCCGTTGCTGAAAAAGTTGACTGTGGGAGGACCCTAGCAGGACCGTCTAGGATCTGGAAAACTGAAATCTGAAAACTACACTTCAGATTTCAAATCCCGTCTTAGTCTTTCGCAAAATCTCTGCCATATCCGCGGCCAGAAAGAACGAGCCGGTGATGCAGATAAGCCCGCTTTCTTCCTGGCAGGCGCGCTGCCAGGCGGCCGAAGGGGTTGGCTCGACAACAATCCGGGGCGCGGCCGGCCCGGGGAGTTGCGCGGCGACCTCGCGGGCGATGGATTCCAGCTCAGCCGTCTCCATCGCGCGGGGATTAGTCACATACCGCGTGAGGATCAGCGTTTCGCACGCGGGCAGCAGCACTCTCAATATCCCAGCCACATCCTTGTCGCGGCTACTGGCGAAGATCAGGGTGGCTCGTTTGCCGGGAAACTGTTGCCCAAGGACTTGGGCGAGCGCCTGAGCCGATGCCACGTTGTGCGCGACGTCCAGAATGACCGTCGGATTCCGCCCCAGGATCTCGACCCTGGCGCTGCAGCGCGCCGCGGAGAGTCCCTGGCGGATAGCCGCATCTGGGATGCTCCAATTCTGACGGGAAAGCTGCCGGAGCGCGGCAATCGCCACTGCTGCGTTCGCGCACTGATGGACGCCGAGCAGACCAATTTCCAGTCCAATTAGTAGTCCGCTCACTCCGTGAGCGGACATGCCTGCACACGGAGTGTGCAGGTTACTTTCCCAATAGTCAAATCGCTGCACGTGACCTTCGCCAGAATGACTCACATTCGCAAAGTCAAAATCGCGTCCCCGCTCCGCCAGCGGCGCACTTTGTTCGCGGGCAGTTTGTTGGATGACCTGTCGCGGCTCATCATCAATTACCCCGGAAACGACCGGCACTCCCGGCTTGATGATGCCCGCCTTTTCCCTGGCGATCTCCGTAAGCGTGCCTCCGAGCTGTTTGGTGTGGTCATAACTGATGCTGGTAATCACGCTCACTTCCGGCCGGCAGACGTTGGTGGAATCCAGCCGGCCCCCCAGTCCCACCTCCAGCACGGCGACATCGACGTGGTGCCTGGCGAAAAAGAGGAATCCCAGAGCGGTCGTGATTTCAAAGAACGTCAGCCCGCCTCCAATACCGTCCCCCAAAGCCTCCTCATCCATCCGTTCCACGACGGGCCGCAATTCCTCGGCCAGCGACACAAACTCCACCTCCGGCAGACGGCTTCCATCGATCACAAACCGCTCTTCCAGCCGTTCCAGGTGGGGCGAGGTATAGAGCGCCGTCCTATAGCCCGCGGCCTGCAACACCGCCGCGATCATGGCCGCCGTCGAGCCTTTCCCCTTCGTGCCCGCGATATGGACCGCCCGCAGGGCCAGATGCGGATCCCCCACGCGCGCCAACAGCAACCGCATCCGGTCCAACTTGAACGCCTCCAAGTTGTACGGCACATGCGCCAGTCGCTCGTAATTGATCCGGCTGTAGAGAAAGTCGAGCGCGGATTTGCGGTCTGATACGTCCGTCGCCACATGCTCGCCGGGGAGAGAGGAAAGGGGCCTTCCGCCAAGTTTAGCGAACCGCCCCCAAACAAATAGGGGCAAGGCAAGTAGTTGGCAAGAGGCCGAGTTTTGGCGATTTAAGCAAGAATCTCTTGGACTTGCTTGACTCCATGGACCCCGCCCACTTCAACTATAGGAGTATGACCATGTTCCCGCTCATCCTGATGCTCCTTACCGCACCGGATTCGGCCAAGCTGACGCTGGTGCCCAATACGAAGGAGATTCTCCAGCGTGACAATTTACTGTTGCTGACCGTGCTGGAGAACCACAGCATTTCCGCGGTGAGGCTGTTTGGCGATATGGACTCATTCGGCGGTTGGATTCGCCATGAAATTCAAGATAAGAATGGTAAATGGGTCAAGGTTAAACATTCTGTTGATCAGATCGGAGTATTCTGCGGCGCGAGAGGTAAATGTATGTTGGACGCCAAATCGACCTACGCCGAGTGTGAGGCGATGCACCGGCGGAGCCTCAAGGGAGCGTTCCTGTTCGAGACGCCGGGGACTTACAAGATTAGAGCCGTCGCCACGATGCCTTGGGGCGAACTTCCCTCCGAGCCGGTCACAATCACGGTTAGAAAGCGCGAAGAAACGGACTTACAAAAGATTGAGTCCGTTCCACCCGGGGACTTGTGGGTACTCGCGCTACCCAATCTCGAAACACCGCTGCCTGAAAAGCTGGTGGAGTTAAAGGCTGTGGGCGGAAACATCGCTTGGACCATCGACCAATGGCAGATGGCCCAAGCCGCCTGCGAGGGGGGTGAATGGAAGGGAACCCGTGTTACCAAGGAGAAGAACTGCGAGTGGTTGCGCGAAAATATGGCCCCCGTTGCCTATGAGCACTCCCTGGAACATCTGGGGTCGTATTACCGCGCAACGAAGCATTGGGAAGGGCTTTCTCGCGTCGTTCCCGCGATGAAATACGACTCGGTGAAGCGGCGGGGATTCATTCGTCAACTTGAACTTTTGACGAAACCACCGATGCCGGCGATGCCTTGAGACAATCAAAGGGGGGCAATGCGCGGAGCCCTGCCAAGAAACAGACAGGGCCGTCAAGGTGCGGGAACGCTTGACGGCCCTCTCAGGCGGGAATGAACTGCTGGGCATGGACTCGTGCGACTCTACCCAATCGCAAAAGCCCGGGTGTCCCTATTCCTCAAGGGACAAATTGTGCTGCATGAAGGATCCTCCTAAGCGGCGGCTGAAACTGAAACGGGTTCCATCCTTGCCAGGCATCCGGCCTGGCGTCGTCGCTGACGGGAGGTAAAGCAAGGGGCGTGCCAGACGCCGCGAAGATAGAACCGACGCGAATGCGGAACGACGCAAACACCTGTCCTGTCAAATGTTGCGATAAGCCAACTCCTGGATTCCTGGCCAGATCTATACGGCAGGCTTCCTTGTACTTATTACACCCGCCGGAAGCATTTACAACCCTGCCACGAACATCAGAATTCACCCTGCCAGGCCAGCGCTGGAGGATGTCGCAGCCCATTATGCCTCAAGCAGTTCCGTCAATCCTTGCGGCTGACAAAGGTCAGGTTTATAGTGGGCAAACAGCCTTCGCCAGCCGCATTTGCAGGTTTGCCAATTTTACAAGCCGCGGGATGAACCGGGTGTAATCCGGCAGCGTATTAGGTCCACTGCACGCGCGGCAAATGGCGTCAGGGCTTGAAGTTATCGCTCTCCCAGGAATCATTGAATCCCAGACTAGCCCGATTCCCAAGCGTGGGAATTCTGCCCTTTTTCCCTCGCTTGCGCGTCGGGCTAGTGTAAAAACCCACAAATTCTCCCGTCCATGGCCACTCAATTGGAAGAACCCGTCGCCCTCAAAGCCGCTCCGTCCGCCGGGGACATGGTGATCGAAACGCGGAGCCTGACCAAGGTCTTTCGCGACTTCTGGGGCCGTCCCAAGGTCCGTGCTCTCAACGCCTTGGACCTACAGATCCGCAAGGGAGAAATTTTTGGCCTGCTGGGCCCCAACGGGTCGGGTAAATCGACCACCATCAAGCTTCTGCTGGGGCTGCTGTTCCCCTCCAGTGGGCAGGCCCTGGTGTTTGGCAAGGACGCCACGGATGTCGCCAAGAACGAACGGATTGGCTACCTGCCGGAAGAGTCCTACCTCTACAAATTCCTGAATGCGGAAGAGACGCTGGACTTTTACGGGCGATTGTTCAATATGTCGCCCCAGGTCCGCAAACAGCGGATTGAGCACCTGATTCAACTGGTCGGAATCCAGCATGCCCGCCGTCGCCAATTGCGTGAGTATTCCAAAGGCATGACGCGGCGCATCGGTTTGGCCCAGGCCCTCATTAACGACCCTGAGTTGATTCTGCTCGACGAGCCCACATCCGGCCTCGATCCCATCGGGACCCGAGAGATGAAGGATCTGATCCTCAAGCTGCGGGACGAAGGAAAAACCGTCCTGATGAGCAGCCACTTGCTGCCGGACGTGCAGGATGTTTGTGACCGCATCGCCATCCTGCACCAAGGAGAACTCAAAGAGCTCGGCGCAGTTTCGGAACTGCTGACGGTTCAGGACGTGACGCAGTTCAAAGCCCGCGGCCTATCCCGCGCTGCGGAGGAGGAGATTCGTGCCGTCATTGCCCGTCACAACGGCGAGCTGCTCAAGGTGGAACATCCCACTCTCTCGCTGGAAGAGCTGTTCCTCAACATCGTCAAGGACAGCGAGGCCCGACCCGGCCGCCGCGCCCAGCAGAAGTAGCGAGCCTCGCCTTTCGAGTCCTCCTAAGGATTCACACCCAAGTCAGTTGTCGCACCGCTAAAGAGCTTGCAATGCCTTTTGAACATCAGATTACTGAATACTGGGGATGGTTGCTGGGCAACCCCGGGACTGTCCGTCTGCTGGATGCCAGGACATGGTCCCAGGTTGGTTTTCTGCTGGGGGCGGCAGGAATCTTGCTCCTTCTGGCGGTGCTCGTGCCCTTTTTGTGGTTCTTGATTGCGGCTATCAAGCACGGGCCCAGTGAAGGCTTTTACCTCGTCGCCAAGTCGATCTACGGGGCCGTCACCGAGGATTTGCCCGGTTTTTCCCTCCGCCGGACTCTGGCGGTCGCCAAAGTCGCCGTCCAGGAAGCCATTCGCAACCGCGTGCTTGTCGGCTTTGCCGTGTTTGTGCTGCTGATGCTCTTCGCCGGCTTGTTTCTGGATGTCGACAACAGCAACCGGGCCAAGACGTACATCAGCTTTGTGCTCACGACCACGAATTACCTGGTGATGCTGATGGCCCTGTTCCTCAGCGCCTTCAGCATCCCCAACGACATCAAAAACAAGACGATTCATACGGTCGTCACCAAGCCGATTCGCGCGGGCGAGATCGTCCTGGGGCGCGTCATCGGATTCTCGGCGGTGGGAACGGTGATGCTGCTGTTCATGGGGCTCATCAGCTACATCTTCGTCGTCCGCGGCCTGGCCCATACTCACGAGTTGAAAGTGGATAGCTTCGCCACGAAAGCCGATGCCACGGGCAAGCGCGAAGGGGTGACGACGCGGGATGCACACCACCGCCACCGCGTCGTCATGGATAAGGACGGGAACATCGAGAATGACGAAACAGTCCAGGAATACGGTCACTACCACCGGATAGACACAGTCGGAGAGGGCTCGAATCGCACCTACCAGGTCGGCCGCGCGCGGGGCGACCTCATCGCACGCGCGCCTGTCTTCGGCAAACTGCGCCGGCTGAGTCCCTCCGGCAACCCCACCGAAGAGATTCTGAACGTCGGCGATGAATGGATGTACCGCAGCTTTATCGAGGGGGGAAACAACCGGGCAGCGGCGATTTGGACGTTCAGCAACGTCACTCCCGAACGATATCCGGACGGCTTGCCGCTGGAAATGAACCTGGCGGTGTTTCGCACCTTCAAAGGGAACATTGAAAAGGGAGTGATGGGGGAAGTCACGCTGCGGAACGTCAATCCCGATGCGAAAACGAAGTCTTCGCCCCCCATGTCGTTCGAATCGCGAGAGTTCGTCTCGCATCGCTTTCCGATTGATCGCAAATTGAAAATCGGCAAGAACCCGGACGGAACCGACATCACGATGGACATCTTCGACGACCTGGTGCATAAAGGCCAGATCGAGGTCTCCATTCGCTGCGTCGATAGTTCGCAGTACTTTGGAGTCGCCCAGCCGGACGTTTATCTCCGTCCCCGCGATAGCTACTTTTTCGCGAATTTTGCCAAGGGTTATCTCAGCATCTGGCTGCAGATGGTGCTGGTGACGTGTTTCGGCGTCATGTTCAGCACTTTCCTCAGCGGCCCTGTCGCCATGATGGCGACGCTGTGCGCCATCGGACTCGGGTTTTTCGGTGGACTGGCCCGCGATATTTTGAGCAAGGTGATCATGGGAGGGGGGCCGATCGAATCCCTGATTCGCTTGTTGCAGCAGAAAAACACCCAGTCGGATCTGGACGTTTATCGACCCGTGGAATTGACAATCACCTTCATCGACAGGGTAACGCTCCTCTCGGTGCAAGGGCTGACGTACATCCTGCCGAATTACGCCAACTTTGACGCCTCACAATTTGTCGCCAACGGATACGACGTCTATCCCGACCTGGTCGGCCAGCAATTGACGATGGCTGTGCTGTATGCCTTGTCCGCCAGCATCGCGGCTTACTTTTTCTTGAAGACGCGGGAGATCGCAGGATGAACTGGAATAACGCCTCTTTCGTCCGCAAGGTCATTTACCTGGTGGGGATCGCCGTCCTGCTATTGCCGATTGCCGCGCTCAGCCAGCCGGCGACCGCCGGGCGCGGGCAGGAGCGTTCCGCGGGGGGCAAGCTGGCGCAGTTACGCGCCGAGTATCGCCTTTCTCAGGCCGAATTGGGTGAGATTGACCCGGCCAGCGAAACCATGAAGCTCGCCACCCTGGGACTGCGCGGCGTGGCCGTGGACATTCTCTGGTACAAGGCGCTCGACTATCAGAAAAGGAAGGACTTCACCGGCCTGGAGCTGACGGTCAAGCAAATCATCCGCTTGCAGCCCAACTTCCTGAAGGTTTGGGACTTTCAGGCGCACAATCTTTCGTACAACTCGTCGGTGGAGTTCGACAGCTACCGCGACCGATACGCCTGGGTGAAAAAGGGGATTGATTTCCTCATTCTCGGTACGCACTACAACCTCGATGAGCCGGGGATGCTCTATCAACTGGGTTGGTTCGTCGGGCACAAGATTGGGACCGCCGACGAGAGCAGACAGTTTCGACGGATGTTCAAGACGGACGAGGACTTGCACACCAGGTTCCGTGAGCAGGGAGTCGAAGTCGATGAAGGACTAACGCTGTATGACAGCAAGCCCGACAACTGGCTCGTGGGGAAGCTCTGGTTCGACATGGCGGAACGGGCGGCCGAGTTTAAGTCCATCAGGACCAAGTCCCCGCTCGTCTTTTACAGCGGCGGCCCCATGGCGTCCATTAACGCGGCGTCGGCCATGGAAAAGGACGATGGAGTTTTTGGTCAGTATGCCAAATTCGCCTGGTCCGTCGGTCACCAGGGCTGGACTCGCTTTGGCAACCGCCAACTTCCTACCTACCTTGGCATCGCCATCCAGCTTAATAGTCTGGAAGAAATGCAGGAGCGCCACGCGGACATCCAGGCCCAGCTCGATAAGCTAGCGCCTGGAGTGCGCGAGTCTATCCGGAAGGAGAAAATTGCCGCCCTTCCCAAACGCGAAAAAGAGCTCTGGGACAAGCCGGTCGAGAAGCGAACTCCGGAAGAAGTCATGGTTGCCGGATCGATCTTGCAGTCCATGGTGAAGCCGTCGAATGACGAAGTCGCCGCTCGAGTGCCCCGAGAAAAGCTGAGCCAGGCCCGTGACATCGCGGATCAATTGCAGCGGCTGGAGAAGGAGCTCGACATGACGAACCGGTATCGCGGCACGGTGAACTTTGACTACTGGCGCGCCCGCTGCAATGCCGAGCAGACCGAGGAAGCGCTCCTCGCGCGGAAATTGGTGCATGACGCGGAAGCCTTGTTTGAAGGCAACAAGAGCCTCAATGACGCGCGGAAGAACTATGAACAGGCCTGGGACAATTGGGCGATCGTTTACGAGAAGCATCCACAGCTCTTCGATTCCATTGAGGCCCAGGAACTGGTGGAAGCGGTCGAACACTATTCCAATCTGCTCGGCTCGCTGGACGTCAAATTCCCGGCCGACTTCAAACTCAAAAAGCTCTTGGACATGACGCAGCATGGCCAGGAACTTCGAAAGCGGCTGGATACGCTGCAGGCGGCGGCCCCGGAAATCACACCCTCAGAGCCCAAGGAGAAGAAACCGGAGTCGACCGATAAGCCCATCGAAAAACCCGCGGAGACGACCGGCGAGAAGCCGCTGGAGAAGACGGAGTCCCCGGCCAAGATAGAAGAAAAACCGGCTGCCAGACCGAAGATCGGGGAAGTGAAGCCCGCCGCGGACATACCCGCCGCCGAGCCGAAATGACGCCGCCGAGAATCGTTTCGCTACTAAGCAGCGCCACGGAAATCCTCTGTGCGCAGGGGCTGCAGGACTCCTTACTCGCGGTCAGCCATGAGTGCGACTTTCCTGGCTCCGTCGCCGGCAAACCAAGAGCGACTGTTTCCTTCATCGACTCCAGCCGAACCAGCGAGGAGATCGATGAGGAAGTCAAGAGCCGGCTGAGGGCGGGGCTGCCGCTCTACGGTTTGAACGAGCCGTTGTTGCGGAGCCTCGCGCCGGACTTGATTTTGACCCAGGCCCAGTGCGACGTCTGCGCCATTCGGTTCGACGACGTGCAGGCGTTGGTTGCATCCGCGCCGGAGCTTTCCCACACTAAGATCCTCAGTCTCAGCCCGTCCTCATTGGACGACATTCTGCAGGATGTGCTCCGCGTGGGAGAAGCGGTTGGGAATCAAAAACGCGCACGCGGCGTCTGGGACTCCCTGCAGCGGCGTGTCCAGCAGGTTGCCTTGCTCAGCCGTTCATTGGACAGCGTCAGCCGGCCTCGTGTCGTCTGCATCGAGTGGACAAGCCCCCTGATGATCGCCGGCAACTGGACTCCCGAGCTGATTGCCCTGGCGGGAGGCAAGTGCGGCCTGGCCACCGCACGGGAACACAGCCGCTACGTCTCCTGGCAACAGGTTGTTGACTTCGACCCCCAAGTCCTGTGCTTGGCTCCCTGCGGATTTGATTTGCGGCGGTCGCAGCGCGAAGCGCGCGATCTCCTGGCACTTCCCGGGTGGGAAGCAGTCTCGGCCGTTAATGCGGGACGGGTTTTTGTCCTCGACGGTAACGCCTTGTTCAACCGGAGCGGACCGCGAATCGTCGACAGCCTCGAGCTGATGGCCCATCTTCTGCAGCCATCTCATTTTCAAGCGCCAAGCGGCTTTCTGGCGGAGGGCAGCGCCTGGAGTCGCCTCTCTTTCTGCTAGCAATATCTCGCTGGCAGCTCGACTTTGCGGATTGTAGGGTTTGACCAAAGTTTGCGTAGGAGAGCGTCGATAAGAGGCTTGCCGATTTCCATGTTCGGAGGCTGCGCGCGTGCCGCGCAGCGCCCATGGGGGGTCGGTCAGGGGGGCCTGAAGGACAAATGTAGGACAGAGCACTGCTCTTTCCCACAACTTGATTCCAGTCCGTGAAGCCGACGACGGCTTTCGGGAAGGGATCGCCCGGTCTCCCTGACCAGCCACGACCTGTTGGGACTCAACTCCCAGTGGGCCAAACCCAGGAATGGAAATCGATGAGACGGCCAGTCACCACGTCGCGCATCTTTCTCATCTGCCTGCTCGCGGCATTGAGCGGATGCACGCCCACCCAGCCGTTTTTTCTGCACGAAGACGGCGATCTCTCGCATTACCTCGAGAAGGCGACGGCGGCTGCGGCCCCCGATCTCAATCTTGAGCCGCTGCCGGACGTCGAGCACTCGGAAACTCCGCTCACCCTGAGCAACCCCGAGCCTCGGGAGATGTGGGATCTCTCGCTGGAAGAAGTGATTTCCATCTGCCTGGCGAACACCAAGATCTTGCGTGGCGGTCAAACGGCGGTCCGGCTCCAGCAAGGACAACTTATCTCCCAAGGTGGCGAAGGCACGATTGTGGGCCTGGGCGGCAGCCGGAACGTCGCCACGATTTTCAATCCCGCGATTGTCAGCAGCAATCCCGGTCAGAGCTTGGGCACCCAAGCCAATCCTGCTCCTTTTGGCGACGGCGGAATTGCGAACGTCCGCTCCGGCCCCGAAGCTGCCCTGGCGGAATTCGACACGCAGCTCCGGATGGTGGGCACCGGGCCGAACCAGTCGCTCCTGTCGAGCACAGACCGCCCGCAAAACATCCCGAACAACGTTCCGAACGTCGGCTTCATCCGCAACATCCAGACCAAGACCGGCGGCCTGTCCTTTGAAGCCACCAAGCAGACGCCGGACGGCACCGTCTTCGCCTTCCGCAACACCAACACGCGGGACAGCGGCTTCACCCGCGGCAGCCAGTTCCAGGCCCTGAAGAGCTTCTGGACCGCCACGCTCGAGGTCGAAGCTCGTCACCCCCTGCTTCGCGGCCGCGGCGTGCAGATCAACCGCATGCCGGTCATTCTGGGGCGGATCGGGGAGGACATTGAAATCATGGGCCTGAATGCCCAGATGCAGGACCAATTGAACAACATCGAGGTCCGCTACTGGGACCTTTACCTGGCTTATCGCAACCTGGAAACCGCCAAACTGGGCCGCGACGGCTCGCTGGTGATGTGGCGGGTGCAGTACGAGCGGCTCGACAAAGGGGCGGGAAACGCCCAGGAAGAAGCCGAGGCCCGCGAGCAATACTTCAATTTCAAGTCGCAGATTACCCAAGCCCTTCGCAACCTGTACGACACCGAAAACGAGCTGCGGTTCCTGATGGGCCTCAGCCCGAGCGACGGCCGCCTGATCCGCCCCAGCGACGAGCCGACGCTGGCCCGCGTCAACTTCGACTGGACCGACTCCATCGCGGAGTCCATCGCCCGCCGCCCCGAGCTCATCTCCAAGCGGTGGGAAGTCAAGCAGCGCGAGCTGGAGTTGATTTGGTCCCGCAATTTCCTGCTGCCGCAGCTCGATGTCGGCGGACTCTACCGCTGGGTCGGTCTGGGCGATGACCTGATCAATGCCGACCGCAACGGGATCAATTTCCCGGGTCAAGGCAGCGCCGCGTACGACAACCTGTTCGGCGGTGAATTCCAGGAATTCTCGGTCTTCGTCAGCGGCAGCATGAGCGTCGGATTCCGCCGCGAGCTCGCCGCTGTTCGCCACGCCCAATTGAGGCTCTCGCGTGAAAAGGCCTTTCTGGAAGACATGGAGCTGGACGTTGCGACCGGCCTGGCCAAGGCCTATCGCAATATCGACGCCAACTATCACTTGATGCAGGACAATGCCGACCGACTGATCGCCGCGCGCCGGGATCTGCAGGGCCGAGAGGCCGTTGATATGGGAGGAGTCGGCACGAAGGATCAGTCGGTTCGTGTGCTGCTGGATTCGCAGCGCCGCGTGACTCTGGCGGAAAACGCCTACTGGTCCGCCGTGGCCGAATACAACAAGTCCATCGCCGACTTCCACAACCGCAAGGGCTCCATCATGGAGTACAACGGCATTCAGTTTGAAGAAGGCCCGTGGCCGCAGAAAGCCTACTGGGACGCTCTGCAGCGGGCCCGGGAGCGTGATGCCGGCCACTACATCAACTACGGCTGGACGCGGCCTGCCGTCGTCAGCCGCGGGGAAATCCCTCAGGGTGGCGTTTCTGTGGTCGAAACCTCAGAGGGCGAAGGAGCGGGGGCCGAGGAGCTGCAAACGCCAACGCCCGCTCAGCCGCGGAAAGCCCCGGCCAACCTGGACGACAACAATTCCGTTCCTGCGGAACCAACGCCCGCCGAACCGATGCCGGCCGAGCCCCCTATGGTGCCAGAAAAGCCCGCCGCATCCGGGGACAGCAGTAATCTGCGAGCTCCCAGGATGATCGAAACTTCGGGTGTCAATTCGCTCCGAAGTTCCCGCCGCTCGGCGATTGGTTCGCCGGCGATGGAAGGCGGAAACTCGCCTGTTCGCCAGGTCCAGCACATGGAGCCCGTCGGCAGCGGAGTCCGGCGGTAAACTTCGGGAGCTCTGTCCGCTCGACGACGGATCGCGCACCCCCCGGGAAACTTTTTTCCGAAATCTTTGCCGCCGAGGAAGATAGACCATTGACATTAAGGTGCTATCCCTCTTTAATTCGCGCATAGGTATTGTGTGCTAGCTTGAGGACTGGGATGGACAGCCGGTTTCACCAGAGTGATCGTGGTGCCGCGGAGGGCCTTGGGAAAGGTTCGGCTACGGAGTCTAACCGGATGGTTCGGAATTACCCGGATCTTCGTGCCTGGCATGCGGGTTGTGCCTTCATGACGAAACCAACTCTTGCGAGCTGCCGTGTACGCGGCTCGTCGCCGGCCGGTGAGGAGACCGTTTCGGCGGAATTGTCTTGGCTCCTGGGTCCCCTCTTATATGAGCAGCTCTGACTGCGAGCAGTCCGTCGTCTCGGTAGATCTTGAAGAACCTCCGGGTAGTTCGTCTACCACCCTCACTCTACCCCTCTTTTCATCGTCGCTAGATGCGCCCCCTGACGGGCCGGTTCACTCTCGCACTCCGCGGGAGGACGCGCAGCCCGCTTCCAGAGACGCAGTGCCGCCACGCCGGCCCCGGGTCATCTCGCGCAGCCGCGACTTTCGCCGCCGTTTCTTTCCCCAGGCGACCGAAGGGGACTGGAACGATTGGCGCTGGCAGTCGCGCAATCGCATTCGCAAGCTCGACCAGCTTGACCGGATGCTGATTCTCTCGGACGACGAGCGCGAAGCGCTGGTCAAGGGAGAATCGATGCTCCCCGTCGGCATCACGCCGTACTACATGAGCCTGCTGGACCGAGAAGACCCGATGCAGCCCCTGCGGCGCACGGTCGTTCCCGTCACGGGGGAGTTCGTGCGGACTCCCGGCGAAGCTGACGATCCGCTCGGCGAGGATGGCCACAGCCCCACTCCGGGCCTGGTCCACCGCTATCCCGACCGGGTGCTGCTCCTGGCCCTCGATTTCTGCTCTACCTACTGCCGCTATTGCACGCGCTCGCGCGTGGTGGGGCACGGCGAGATCATGCCCAATGAGCAGCGGCTGGAGAAGGCATTTGAGTACATCCGCCAGACTCCCCAAATCCGGGACGTCCTCATCAGCGGCGGCGATCCGCTCGCCCTGGCCGAGGACAAGCTGGACTGGATTCTCGGCAACCTGCGAAAAATCCCGCACCTGGAGTTCATCCGCATCGGCACCAAAATGCCGGCGGTGCTCCCGCAGCGGATTACGCCGCAGTTCTGCCGGATGCTCAAGAAGTACTCGCCGATCTGGATGAGCGTCCACTTCCTGCACCCGGACGAATGCACTCCCGAAGCCACCATTGCCTGCAACCGCCTGGCGGATAGCGGCGTGCCGCTCGGCTCGCAGACCGTGCTGCTCAAGGGGGTGAACGACGACGTGGAGGTGATGAAGAGCCTCAACCACAAGCTGCTGATGATGCGGGTCCGCCCGTACTACATCTACCAGTGCGATCCGATCAGCGGCAGCAGCCACTTCCGCACGTCGGTCAGCAAGGGGCTGGAAATCATTGAGGGCCTGCGCGGCCATACCACCGGCTACGCCGTCCCCACCTACGTCATCGACGCACCCGGCGGCGGCGGCAAGATCCCGCTCCAGCCCAACTACGTCGTCGGCCGCGACGGCGACGACCTGCTCCTCCGCAACTACGAAGGACAGGTCTACCGCTATCCCGATCCAAAGTAGTCCGCTCACTCTGTGAGCGGACACATCACGCGGAGCGTGAGGAGTACTTTTTTTGCCCCCGTCTCACCGCGGGGGCTTTTTCGTACAATCACCCCATCATGAAAATCGGCCTGACCTACGACCTCCGCTCCGAATATCTCGCCGCCGGCTATAGCGAGGACGAAACCGCGGAGTTCGACCGCGAATCGACCGTGGAAGCACTGGAAAACGCCCTCCGCGAGCTCGGCCACCAGACGGTGCGGATTGGCCACGCTCGTCAGCTCGTTGCGAAGCTCGCCAGCGGTGAGGAATGGGACCTGGTCGTCAACATTGCCGAAGGAATGTGCGGCATCGCCCGCGAGGCCCAGGTGCCGGCCATTTTGGATGTCTATGGCATTCCTTACACGTTCTCGGACCCGCTCGTTCTGGCCCTCACGCTGCATAAGGGGCTGACTAAGGTTGTCGTTCGCGATGGGGGCGTGCCGACGCCGGAGTTCGCCCTCGTCGAGAAGCTCTCGGACATCGAGCGGATCGACTTGCCGTACCCGCTCTTCGCCAAACCAGTCGCCGAAGGAACAGGCAAAGGTGTCTCGCCAAAGTCCAAAGCCAAGGATCTGCCGGCGCTCCGGCAAGTCTGCGCCGACTTGCTCCAGAACTATCAGCAGCCGGTGCTAGTGGAGACGTTTTTGCCGGGACGAGAATTCACGATCGGCTTTACGGGGACCGGCGATGATGCCCAGGTCATCGGCACCATCGAAGTGCTGCTGCTGGCCAACGCCGAGCCGGAAGTCTACTCCTATACCAATAAGGAATACTGCGAAGACCGCGTCATATACAAGTTCGTCCGCCCCAGCGAAGACCCCGTCGTCCGCGAGGCCGAGGATATTGCCCTTAAGGCCTGGCGGATCCTCGGCTGCCGCGATGGCGGCCGGATGGACCTCCGCTGCGACGCCGCTGGTAAGCCGAATTTCATGGAGGTTAATCCGCTGGCCGGGATGCACCCGGAGCATTCCGATCTGCCGATTTTGTCCAAGCTGGCGGGGGTTTCGTACTTGGAGTTGATGCGAAGGATTGTGGACAGTGCTATCCGGCGAATTGTGAATTCGCCGATGAGCAAGGTGAAGCGGTTTGGGAAACAGGTAGGTTCGCCAGAGAAGTTTTGAACAGAAGGAAACGAAGGTAACGAAGGGGAGGAATAAAAGTTCCGTACTCAGTACTAAGTACTGAGTACTTTTAGTAATGCCTAGGTCAACGAGGTGGCGTGGGAAAAGACTCCTCAAGCTCCCCTCCCTCTTCCCCTTCGTTTCCTCAGTTCCCTTCTGTTCAAATCCCTTCTGTAGAATCGTTCCATGCCTCTCCGCATCGCCATCCTGCACCACGATGTTTCGGCTGCCGACTGCGCCGCGGACCAGGATGTGCTCATCCAAGCGGGTGTGGTTGAAGATGCTTGCCGCAGGCTCGGGCACCAGACCATTCGCTGGGCCTGTCCTGAGCAACCTGATCCTCTGCCCGCATTCCTGGCGGAATACAAACCGGATATCGCCTTCCAGCTCGTCGAGAGGATTTACGGCTCGGACAAGTATGCCTCGGCAGTGACGTCCATCCTGGCCGAGCTGAGTGTCCCCTTCACCGGCTCGGGCCCGGCAGCGCTTGATTTGTCCAACGACAAGGTTCTGGCGAAGCTGGTGCTGCAAGCTGCTGGCCTGCCTACGCCGCGTTGGGTCTACTCGATGCAGAAAGCCGCTTGGCTCTTGGCCGCCCAGGAGTTGCCGACGTTTATCCTCAAGCCCCTGGGAGAGCATTCTTCGGTTGGCATGGACGACTCCGCGATTTGGCGGAGCAATTCCGCAGCCGAACTGGTCAACGAAATCAAGCGGCGGAGCGCGCAGTCCGACAAGCCGTACTTCGCCGAGGAGTTCATCGACGGCCGCGAGTTTAACTTGTCGCTGCTCGCCGGCCCGAATGGTCCGCAGGTTCTGCCGCCGGCGGAAATTGACTTCTCCAAGTTTCCCGCGAACAAGCCGAAAATCGTCAACTATGCCGCCAAGTGGGACGAGAAGACGTTCGAATTCCAGAACACTCCGCGCTGCTTCGAATTTCCCGCTTCTGACGGGCCGTTACTAAAGGAACTCAGCCGCCTGGCCATCCGCTGCTGGGAAGTCTTCGGACTGCGCGGTTATGTGCGAGTCGATTTTCGGGTGGACCAGCAGGGCCGTCCCTGGATTCTCGAAATCAACACCAATCCTTGCCTCTCGCCAGACGCCGGCTATGCGGCAGCGCTGCAGCAGGCGGGGGTTTCGACGGAAGAAGCGGTGCGCAGAATTTTGGAAGATGCTTTTCGCGGAAAAAGGAGCAAGGAAAAGAAAAATGAGGGCAGGCTGGAAGCCTACCCCACGAAGACTACGCTCCGCTTCGAGCCTCAAGACTCCGATCGAGCCGCGATCCGTAGCGTCGTCGATTCCACGGGCCTCTTCCGCGCCCCGGAAGTCAATGTGGCGGTCGAGCTCGTTGAGGCTCGCCTGGCCAAGGGAAGGGCCTCGGGTTATGAGTTCGCTTTTGCCGAAGAAGAAGCCCGTGTCCTTGGCTACGCCTGCTTCGGCCACAACAGCATGACCGTGGCCAGCTACGACCTCTATTGGATCTGCGTGGACAAGACCCTGCACGGCCGGGGCGTCGGCAAGCTGCTCCTCGAAGCAGCCGAGCAGCGGGTCCGCCAGCTCGGCGGCCAGCGGCTCTACATTGAAACCTCGACCCGCCCCGACTATGTTGCAACCCGGGGCTTCTACCTACGCTGCGGCTACACTTTGGAAGCGGAACTGGTCGATTACTACGCCCCCGGCGACGGCAAGGCGATATTTGTAAAAGCGATTAGTAGTCCGCTCACTCCGTGAGCGGACATGCCAGCACACGGAGTGTGCTGGCTACTCTGGTAGGCTTCCAGCCTGCCCTGAAACCGCTATACTTTGAGGTTTCCATTAATCGACAAGAATTTGAAATCGCGGCTGCACCCCGCCGCGGCAATGACATAACCGGTGGACACAAAGGACTTTACGATGGCCCAGTGCGAGTTTTGCGCGAAGACGAAGAGCGTCGGCAACCAGATTACAACCCGTGGCAAGGCCAAGTACTTGGGGGGCGTTGGCACCAAGGTCACCGGCATCACCCGCCGCGAGTTCAAACCGAACCTGCAGCGGATCAAGATCACCACGCCCAACGGCACCAACAAGACGGTGCTGATCTGCACGCGCTGCCTGAAGAAGGGAATCGTTCGCAAGGCGGTCAAGCAAGCTCCCTTCAAGCTGCCCGTGGATCACAAAGCCAAGCCCGCGCCGCCGAGAGCCGCTGCACCCAAAGCCGCCGCCAAACCGGTGAAGGCCAAGGCTTAGCCGCTACCAATCATGTCCCTCACTCGCGCCGACGTCGAAAAAGTCTCGCTCCTCGGGCGGCTGCGTCTCAGCGATGCCGAGCTTGACACGATGACCGAACAGATGGGGCGGATCGTCGGCTATATCGAGCAGCTTAGCGAACTGAATACCGACAACGTCCAGCCGATGGCCCACGCGCTGGAGATGCACAACGTTTTCGCGGACGACGCCCTCAGTGCCAGCCTCCCCCGCGAAGCGGCTTTGGCAAACGCACCAAAGAAGGATGCGGAGTGCTACCGGGTGCCGGCGGTGCTGGGGGAATAGCCATGATCTCCCGCTCCGCCACCGACCTCCTTCGCGACCTCTCGGCTCGCAAGCTCTCCTCGGTCGAGCTGACGCAAGCGTATCTGGACCAGATCAAGCAGCATGACGGCCAGGTGAAGGCTTTCCTGCATGTCGATCCCGCAGCGGCTCTGGCGCGTGCCAAGGAAATTGATGATCGGAGAGCGGCTGGCAAATCAGTGGGAAAACTTGGTGGTCTGCCGGTGGCGATCAAGGATGTCATCTGCACCAAGGGGCAGACGACGACCTGCGGCAGCAAGATGCTGGAGAACTTTGTGCCGCCGTATGATGCTACCGTGGTCAAGCGGCTGAAGGAGGCGGATGCCGTCTTGATTGGCAAGACGAACATGGACGAGTTCGCGATGGGAGGCTCCACCGAGAATTCTGCCTTCTTCAAAACGACTAACCCCTGGGACAAAACCCGCGTTCCCGGCGGCAGCAGCGGCGGCGCGGCGGCTTGCCTGGCGGCGAGCATGGCTCCGCTCTCCATCGGCACAGACACCGGCGGCTCCATCCGCCAGCCGGCGGCTTTCTGCGGCGTCACCGGACTCAAGCCGACCTACGGCCGCGTCAGCCGCTATGGCCTCGTCGCGTTCGCAAGTTCCCTCGACCAAATCGGCCCGCTGGCGGCGACGGCGGAAGACGCCGCTCTGCTCTTGGAAGTCCTTGCCGGCCACGACCCGCTCGATTCCACTTCCGCCAACATTCCCACTCCTGAGTACACCAAATCGCTTAGCCAGCCCCTCCAGGGGTTGAAGCTCGGTCTTGTACGCGAACACTTCGGGCCCGGTCTCGACTCCGAAGTCGAAGCCGCCGTCCGCGAAGCAGTGAAGGTCTACCAGTCCCTTGGCGCAACCGTGAAAGACATTTCGCTGCCACACAGCAAGTACGGCATCGCGACCTACTACATCATCGCCCCCAGCGAAGCCAGCAGTAACCTGGCCCGCTACGACGGCGTCCATTACGGCTACCGCACGGACGAGAAGCAGATGCTGGCCGAGTTGGAGGCGGAACGGAAAACCCTGGAAGCGAAGAAGGACGAGAAGGGGCTGAAGAATCTCGACACGGCCCTCATCCGCCTTTACCGCAAAACGCGGGCGGAAGGCTTTGGCCCCGAGGTGAAGCGCCGCATCATGCTCGGCACGTATGCCCTCTCCGCCGGCTACGCGGACAAGTACTACGTGCAGGCTCTCAAGGTCCGCCGGCTGATCCGCGGCGACTACGATGCCGCCTTCCAGGAAGTTGATTTCATCCTCGGCCCCACCGCCCCCAACCCGCCGTTCAAAATCGGCGAAAAATCAGGCGACCCGCTCGCCATGTACCTGGAAGACCTCTACACCGTCACCGCCAACCTCGCCGGCATCGCCGGCATCAGCATTCCCTGCGGCCTCACCAGCGGCAAAACCACCGGCTCCCCGCTTCCCATCGGCCTGCAAATTCAATCCCGCCCCTTCGACGAAGACCGCCTGCTGCGCGCCGCCACCATGTTCCAGCGAGGGACGGATTGGCATACCAAGAGGCCGAACCTCTCAGTGGGGTAGGCTTCCAGCCTGCCCAGCCGCGATTCGGTGAATACACGAAAATCCAATAGTCCCATGCCCCACGCTTACGACCTTATCGTCGGTCTCGAAGTCCACGTCCAGCTTCAGACCAAAACAAAACTCTTCTGCCGCTGCAGCACGAAATTTGGCGGCCCGCCGAATACGCAAACCTGCCCAATTTGCATCGGGATGCCGGGGAGCTTGCCGGTGATGAACCGCGAGGCGTTCCGGCTGGGGTTGAAGACGGCGATTGCCCTGAACTGCGAGATTCCCGAGTTCACCAAGTGGGACCGCAAACAGTATTACTACCCCGATCTGCCGAAGGGGTATCAGATCAGCCAGTACGACCTGCCGATGTCGCAGAACGGCTGGCTGGAGATCAGCGACCCGAAGAAAGAGTTCGCGGCTAAACGGATCGGCATCATCCGAGCCCATCTGGAGGAGGACGCCGGCAAGAGCCTGCATGACGAAGTCGCGGGCAAAGCGGACACGCGGATCGATCTCAACCGCACCGGCACGCCGCTGCTCGAAATCGTCTCCGCCCCGGACATGCGAAGCACCAAGGAGGCCCGCGTCTACCTCACGCAGCTCCGGCTGATGCTGCTGTACCTCGGCGTTTCGGATTGCAATATGCAGGAGGGGAGCCTGCGGGTGGATGCCAACGTCAACATCCATATCCAGGGGCCCAGCGGCAAGGTCGCCACGCCGATTGTCGAGGTCAAGAACCTCAATAGCTTTCGGCATGTGGAGCGGGCCTTGGCTTACGAGGCGAAGCGGCAGTATGAGGTGTGGGAAGAGACGGGCCGCACCATCAAGGACTACCCCAAGCAAACCCGCGGCTGGGACGACGCAGCCGGCACCACGCTGCCGCAGCGGGAAAAGGAAGAATCCGCCGACTACCGCTACTTCCCCGACCCCGACCTGGTTCCCGTCATCACGCCGAAAGCGGCGGTGGAAGAGGTTCGCTCCGCCCTCGTCGAGCTTCCAGCCGCCATCCGCGCCCGCCTGGAAAAGGCGTATGGAATTAGCGATTACGACAGTGACGTAATCGTGCTGCAGGGACTCCCCTTCGTGGCGTACTACGAAGAAGTCGCCAAACTGAGCGGCGACGGCAAGAAAGCCAGCAACTGGGTGACGCAGGAAGTCCTTCGCATCCTCAACGACCAAAGCATGGAACTTGATCAGTTCCCGCTCACCGCCCCGCAGCTCTCCAACCTCGTCAAGTTCGTTGCCGGCGGCGAGATCGAAATCACCCGGGCCAAGGAAGTCTTCAATGACATGGTGGCCAACCGCCGCGACGCTGCCGCTTCCATGGCCGCGCTCGGCATCGCCAAGGTCGATTCCTCCGAGCTCGAAAACATCTGCAAAGAGCTGGTCGCCGCCAACCCCAAAATCGTGGCCGACGTCAAAGCCGGCAAACAGCAAGCGATTGGGGCGCTGCTGGGTCAGGCGAAGAAGCGGAACCCGAACGCGAACCCGAATGAGGTGCGGCGGATTTGCCTGGAGATTATTGAGAAGATGCCGTAAAATGGAAGCATCCATCCTGGGTCGAGAGGGATTATCCATGACCACCAATGAACGCGACGTGGAATTGCACCGCAAAGCCACTGTTCTAAATCAGCCTCTTACGGAGAGCGAGCGCGCGGAATTGGAATCTTGGTACGCGCATATGGACGCGGAGGAGGCAGAGATTCTCTCACGGTCTCCGGCGACTAAGAACATCGCCGCACTTCAAGCCGAGCTACCGTAGAGGCACAAATCGCCCACGTCAATATCGAGAGACGTCAATGATAACCAATCTTCGCGGGGCGGAGCTACATCGTAAGCATGTAGTGCTCCAGCAACCTCTAACCGATTCCGAACGCGTCGAATTGGATGCATGGTATGCACAAATGGATGCCATGACGGGCGACTTGCTGCCGAGCGATGCATCGGAGCACGGTGCGCCGGTGCCAGAGAATCAGAGTTTCTCCTTGGAGTCGGGCAAGGTACAGCGTGGACGATTGATTGTGATTACGGTAATCGCAGCCGTACTCTTCCTTAGTATCAGTATACTAATTGTCGGAGCCCTGCAATCCACGACAAGTCCGTTTGCAATCGTGCGTCTTGCTCTGACGATCGGGCTGTGCGTGATGCTATGGCGCGGCCATAGCTGGGCCCGCTGGCTGGCGGCTGTGCTCTTTGGCCTGGGTGGAGTCGCAGGGATTCTGGTTCTCACATCGTCCGCAACAGCCAAACAGCCCGCCGTAGGAACCCTGATGCTGTTCATGGCGATCATTTACTTCGTCATCAGCGCAAGCCTAATTCTTAGTTCCGACGTGCGAGCTTTCATGGCGTTTCAACGCAAGGAATACTCCTAGCGTACATGGCTGCGAACCTTTTGCCCCCTGCGCACTCTGAATTGACGTTGCCAATATCTCGCACTAAGAGAACGGCCCATAGCGTGATTTGGCCAGCGAAATTACGATGAATTACTCGTCCATGAATGTCTCGAATCATTCTTTTCGTAAGTGAGTGTCTCCCGTGAAGCGCGTCTGTTTTGTCGGTTGGCGTGGCATGGTCGGCTCCGTTTTGATGCAACGGATGCAGGCGGAAAATGACTTTGCGCAGATTGAGCCGGTATTTTTTTCCACGTCGGCGGCTGGAAGTGCGGGGCCGAAAATCGGCGGGCACGAGACGGGCAAGCTGCTGGATGCGGGGAGCGTGGATGCCCTGAAGAAGATGGACGTGATTATCACGTGCCAGGGAGGAGACTACACCAGCGACGTTTATCCTCGCCTGCGCAGCTCCGGCTGGAGCGGCTATTGGATCGACGCGGCCTCTTCGCTGCGGATGAAAGATGACGCAGTCATCATCCTGGACCCCGTCAATCTGCCGGTCATCAAGACCGCACTGGCCAAGGGGGTGAAGAACTACATCGGCGGCAACTGCACCGTCAGCCTGATGCTGATGGGGCTCGACGGCCTGTTCAAAGCAGGGCTGGTCGAATGGCTCACCTGCATGACCTACCAGGCCGCCTCTGGCTCTGGGGCCAACAACATGCGTGAGCTCATCAAGCAAATGGGGGCCGCTCACGCCCCAGTTGCAGAATTGCTGGCGAATCCCGCCTCCGCAATTCTCGAAATTGATCGCCAGGTTTCCGCCACGCTGCGGGAGAGCAGTTTTCCCACCGAATACTTCGGCGTCCCCCTGGCCGGCTCGCTCATTCCGTGGATCGACAAGGATCTGGGAAACGGTCAAAGCAAAGAAGAGTGGAAGGGGCAAGCGGAGACGAACAAAATTCTCGGTTTGACCGGCGAGAGCCTCGTTCCGGTTGACGGAATCTGCGTCCGTATCGGCGCAATGCGCTGCCACAGCCAGGGGCTCACCATTAAGCTGAAGAAGGAAGTGCCGCTCGCCGAAATCGAAGGGATACTTGCTGCCGCCAACGACTGGGTGAAAGTCGTCCCCAACGAGAAAGAAGCCTCGATCCGGCAGCTCACTCCCGCTGCCGTAACCGGCAACCTCATGGTCCCCATCGGCCGCCTCCGCAAGCTCGATCTCGACAAATCGGCACCCGGCCGCTATCTCTCCGCCTTTACCTGCGGCGACCAGCTCCTGTGGGGCGCTGCCGAGCCCTTGCGGCGGATGCTGAGGATTTTACTGGAAGCGTGAAACGCCGATCGCCGATTACAGGGCTGTCGCTCCGCTGAAGTTCCCGAGAGCCGCCACGAGTCGCTGAGACTCCTGCTGGAATGCGGCCAGCAATTCGTCCGCTCCGGGGTGGTCAGGATGGCGAGACGCCTCCTCCAGTTGCTGGGCCAGGTGCGCCAACCGCGGAGCGCCGAAGGCGCCCAGCGCGACTCGGAGCGTATGGGCCGCAATGCGCAGGGAAGCCGAATCCCTCTGGGCTGTGGCGGTGACCAGGTCGTGCTGAACTCGCGGCAGCTCCTGCTGCAACAGTGAAACGCGCTCCGCCAAAAGCTCATGGCGGCCTCCTACCTGCCGCAAAGCGGTTGGCCAATCAACGGCCCCAGCGACGGTATTATTGCCGCCTGCCACATGCCCGGCGATCAAGTATTCGTCCAGCGTCGCAAACAGATGCTCTTGCCGGATTGGTTTGGAAACAAAGGCGTCCATTCCGGCGGTCAGGCAACGCTGAATATCCTGTGCGGAATTGCCGGCAGTCATGGCAATGATGGGTAGATGTTTTCCAGTCCTTTGTTCACCAGTTCGAATGGTCCGGGTCGCTTCCAGCCCGTCCATTTCCGGCATCCGCACGTCCATGAGCACCAGGTCGAACGCCTGTCGCTCCAGTGCGGCAAGCACCTCACTGCCGGTGGTGGCCACAGTAACCTGATGCCCCTTCTTGGCAAGCAGCGACAGCGCCACCTTCTGATTGACCAGACCATCTTCGGCCAGCAGAATCCTGGAGCCGGTGGGGGGAGGCGTCACGACCCGAGGCGAATCCGGTTGCTTCGCCGCTGAGACGGGCCGCGACGCCACGTCCACCTGCGCTAATCCCGCCGTAAGTGTATTCAGCAACTCCGATGGCTTCACCGGCTTGAGCAGGTGCGAAATTTGCATCTCGTCACAGCGAACGCCTTCGTTCACCTGATCGGCCGTGAGCAGCATCACGGCCGCCAGTTTTTTCCCCACTTGGATTTTCTGCATCCAGGCCAAGGCTTCAGAAACGCGAACATCCATCAGCAGGAATGAATAGGCGCAGCCCTGAGCGACGGCTTCTTCTGCCTTCCGCGCCGCCTCCGCACCACCGCCGACCGTTACCACCACCAACCCCCATTCGCGAAGCAATTCCTCCAGGATTCGCGCCGTCGTTGCCTGCGGCTCAACGAGCAGAGCGCGCTTGCCGGCCAGCGTGGCATGGACGTCCGTAGCCAAGTTAGCGCCCGCTGGGTCAATAGGCAAATCCAGCGCGAAGTGAAAGGCGCTCCCCACGCCAACTTCGCTATCCACCCACATCCGTCCCCGCATCCCTTCCACTAGCTTTGCCGAAATCGACAAGCCCAACCCCGTGCCGCCAAACCGTCGCGCAATGCTCGCGTCCGCCTGGGCATATGGCTGGAAGAGCTGGGCCAGCTTCTCTTTAGGAATGCCGATTCCCGTATCGCGAATCGTGACTTGCAGCGTTACGGTGCTAGTGGTTCGCTGCGGGCAGGTCACTTCGACGACGATTTCCCCGCGCTCCGTAAATTTGATCGCATTGCCCACCAGGTTAACGACAATCTGCCGCAGCCGGGACAGGTCTCCCAGCAAACGATCGGGGACTTCGGGACCAACGCGACAAGCCAGCTCGACTCCTTTGCGATGGGCTCGTACCGCCAGGGTCTTCAGTGTTTCAATCAAGCGGTCGCGGAGCTCGAAAGGCTCGACTTCCAGCTCCAGCCGGCCGGCCTCGATTTTGGACATGTCGAGTACGTCGTTGATGAGCCCCAATAGCGACTCGCCCGACTCGCGGACCAGGTTCAAATACTCCCGCTGCGAGTACGTCAAGCTGGTCCCCAGCACCATCTCCGTCAGGCCGATGATTCCGTTGAGCGGCGTGCGCAGCTCATGGCTCATGCTGGCCAGCAGGTCGGCTTTGGCACGCACGGCGGCGTCGGCTGCTTCTTTGCCCTTCCCCAGCTCATCGGCCCGCCGCGACAGCGCCGCATGTTCCTTCCGCAACTCCGTCTGCCGCAATCGCTCGCTCATCATGGCCAGCATGTTGACCCCCAGCGACGGCTGGAGCAGCAGCAGATCGCGGAACCGTGGGCCAGGAACGATGAGCACCGCGGCCCCCTGGCTGCCGGCGGCGACCGTGGCACTGCGGGGCTTGCCGGTCAGTGCCGCCATCTCCCCCACGCAGCTACCCGCGGGCACACTGTCGGTGGCCACCACGCGGCCATCCTGTTCAATCCGGATCGCGGTTTCGCCGCGCGTCACCAGGTACACGTCACTGCTGGTATCACCTTGCCTGAAAAGCACCTCGCCTGGTGCGTACTTCCGTGCCAACATGGCCGGCACAAACAGTTCCAGCGACTGGGTTTCCACGTCCGCAAACAGCGGCACCTGCTTCAGCCAGCGAACGGTACCGGCCGCGGCAGAATCGTCGGAATTAGAGGGCGAAGGAGGAAGGGTTGACGCCATAGGCCCTCATTCTAACGCGCCAAATCATCGGTCATTTGACGCTGGCCGCTGGTCAGAGTTTTCTTTGGTATCTGGCCGCAATTCCGGCCAGCATTTCTCAAACGGAAATGCCCTCCGCAGTGCCGCATGGATGGCCACGCGATCCTTATTCATGATTTCGTCAAGTTCGGCGAAGTGCTTCCTGGCTTTCGCCAGCTCGGCGGCTTCTTCGGCGGAGGTGAGCGGCTTCACGCTGGTGGGGGGTGGCCGGCCATCCCCTTTGTATTCACCAAAGATCCGTTTCTCCGCCTGGTGAGTGGCGATGATCTCTTCAATCTTTTTCAGCAGCTTGTCGCTCGCCTCCAGGTAGGCGTCCCGCAGCGATTCGGGAGATTCCAAGTAGCGCAGGAAATCTTGTTCCTGCGACAACTCCGAGAAGACTTCGACCGGCGTATTCTCCACCTGGTAGGTGTAACGGGGACCAAGCTGAATTCTTGAGGTTGTTTGCTCGTAGGGACGAAACGGAATGTATGACTTTTGTTTCTGAGCATCCCACTTGAAGAGCGTGACACCCCAACCGGCTCCGGTGACGGCTTGTTCGGTCGCCTCGCGGTAATGACAAAACACGCTCCACTGCTGGGGACTCGCGTCCACCCGTTCGATTGTGATCGCAGCGGATTTGGCCTTGTCGCCGACGACAATCGTATCGACCTCCACTTTCCGCGTTCCCACTTGATGCTGGGGCTCGCGGCTGAGACGGCACTCCTCATCATACCCCGCTCCCTGAGCCCAGACGGCCGTGACGAAGTTACTCCCGACGGTGTATTCGTGATGCTTCCAATCCGTCTCAGCCGCGGCAAGCTCTCGGGCGGCCCGATCAAATAGTTGGAAGCGATCCTTCAGCTCCGGCGTGTCAAAATCGAGGGCGGCGACATCGACAGTAGGTGTCGCCTTCCCGGCGCCTGGGTTCGTTGCCGGACCGGATGTACTGCAGGAAATGGCAAAGCAGAGCCCGCTGAGAACCACGGCGAGGACTGGATGAAACAGCGCTAGCCGAATGGTGCGAGGCATGAGGACTTCCCGTTGGCAATTTGAAGAAGCGCCGTATTATCCAGTTTCCGCAGGAAGAACTCCAGAGAAGCGGTTATGATTCTGGCAGGAACCTTGGTTGATCATTTGGAGACATTTGTTATGGCCAGCGGTGATTTTCGAGACCGGCTTCTGGCGGGGCTTGGCGGCGAGTGGCCAAAAGGGTGCGAGCTCAATCCTCAGGTGCTGGAGGAAAAGCAGGAAGAAGGTTTCCGCCGCTTGAAGTTGACTTACCACGCGGAACCAGGGGAAGCGAGCCACGAGACCGTCGTCACGGCTTACCTGCTGGCTCCCGATGGAGTGAGCGCTGCCAAGAAAGCGCCCGGCATTTGCCTCTGGCATCAGCACAACGGCGCATGGGGGCTGGGGGCCTCCGAGCCGGCGGGTTTGGCCGGGATGAAGGAGCACCACACCGGCGTCGCTCTGGCCCGCGAGGGCTACGTCGTCCTCTGCCCCGATGCTTACGGCTTTGGCGAGCGGAGCAAGGGGTTCAAACAGACGGGCGGCGCCCTGGAGCGATTCCTGTTTCTCAAATACGTCGTCGCCGGCAAGTCGCTCGCCTGGAAGCACATCCTGGACATGCGGCGGGCAGCCGATTTCCTCACCAGCCGCCCCGAAGTGCATGCCGACCGCCTCGGCTGCTACGGGCATTCGATGGGGAGCACGCACACCTGGCTCGTCGGCCCCTGGGAGCCGCGGCTCAAGGCTCTTTGCGGCAACTGCTGCCTGCCGACTTACGCGGGCATCCACCGAGAGCAGATGCTGCACTGCTTTCCCAACTTCGTCCCCGGACTGCATCAGTACGGCGATACGCCCGACATCGCCGCGCTTATCGCTCCCCGCCCGCTGCACCTCAACTTCGGCGAGCTCGACGGCGGCAGCCCGATCGACGAAGTCCGCCGCGGCATCGAAACCATCCGCAAGGCTTACGAGTCCATGCACGCCGGCAAGAATTTCTCCTCGTTCATCGAGGAGAAAACGGGGCACGTCCTGAGCGAGAAAATGTGGGTGAAAGTGAAGGAGTTTTTTGCGAAGCACTTGCGAGTGTAGCGCCGCCGCCTAATCCCCCTTCGCGTCCTTTTTCAACGCCGGCTGGGCTGGCTGCGCCGGCTGCCACTGTTGCCATTCGAACTTCGCGCCGGTCAGCTCCTCGAGCTTCTTGCGCTGGGTCGGGGTAAGGACGCTCATCAGCTCTTTGGTGGTGTCTTCCTGGAGCTTCTTGTAGAACTCCTGGTACTTCTTTTGCATCCCCGCGCGGACCTCTTCCTCCTTCTTGCGCAGTTCTTCCTTCTGAGCGTCCGTGATGCCAAGCTCTTTGGCCACGTCTTCGCCGCCAATCGCCCCGGCAAAGCCGTAGCCGTATCCGCTTTGCTGCAGCTTCATTTGCAGCATGATTTGGGTAAGCCGTTTCTTCTGGTGCGGCAGCAAGAGTTTGTTCACCCGCTCGTCGGTTTCCTTGCCAAGATCCTGGTAGAGCTCCATGTACTTTTTTTGGCGCTCCTGGGGATCTTCCACCTTGGTTTCGGCGAGAGTCTTGTAAGCCTCGCTCATCTTGGCTTGCATTTCCTTCTGAATTTTCTCGAGCTCTGCCTTTTGCTCGTCGATGATCTCGATTTCCTTTTGCAACTGCGGGTAATACAGCAGATAGGTCATCGACTGGCTGGCAGGGGAATAGCCCCGCGCTCCCCCGGCCGCGCCCCCTCCGCCCTGAACGACGACCTGAGCGGATGCTTGAGAGACGACGCCGAGGGCCATTGCGGCCGCAAATGCGAAGGTGAAAGGGCGAAACATGGGCTAATCCTGGGAGGGGATGGGTAGGTGGGGCGCTGGTTAGTTCATTTTGAAGCCGATTTGGTTCAAAGTCTACGGTTTGACGTCGATAGATTCTAAAGGGTGTCGCTTCAACAACGGCTCACGGCGAGGTCCGTAGCGGATTTTCGGCAGCGAGCGCCCCGGCGTGGAATTCCTGGGCCGTGTGGACGAAGGTCTGAAAATGGTCGTCGGAGGTGAAGGCCCGGCGAGGAACCACGACGCTGGATACCGACGAGATGTAGATGTAGAGAGCTTGCTCGGTGACCACGATCTTCTCAATGACGCTCCACCGCGTTTCCAATTGGGAATTAGGGGACGAGTTGATCAAGGACAGTGGCGTCAGGATGATTCGCCGCGGCCCATTTAAGAGCGGATTTCTCCCTTCGCCGTACATCTTGTCGATCGACTTCCGAAGCCGCCATTCCCGAATTCTCGGAAGGCTAACGAAGAGACCCACCACGAGCAGGGCGGCTCCACCTACCAATAACCAGTCATCGAGTGAACGAATACCGCGTTGAACGAGAAATGCAAGCAGCGTTACCACCGCGACACCGAAAACTATCAGCTTTCGCAGTTGCTGCGTTCGTGTGGCCGAAGAATGCTTGTGATGATACAAAGCGAATCCAACCAGGTCTTCACGCTGAAATTCAAATTCAATGCTCATGCCGCCGTCGGGCCCAACAAGTGCCGCCAACACCGGCGGCTCGGGGGGGAGCGCTGGGTCTGACTGTGGGGGATCGTAGGGATTGGGTTGCATGAGCAGCGAAAGGCAGGGGCAGCGGGCTGCCATCAGAATAGCCGCGCGGAACCGAGAAAGCCAATTGGCTGATTGGTAGTGCCTGTGAACGCGAGGTCGGCCATGATTTCCCCCAGGACGCTGGTGAACTTGAAGCCGTGGCCGGAGAGTCCGGCCGAGAAGACGACGTTTTTGTGCTGAGGATGGGTGTCGATGATGAACTGCTCGTCGGGGGACATTGTGTAGAAGCAGACTTCGTGCCGCGTCAGCCGTGCAGACTCATTCACGCCGAGAAGGATAGTCGCAACAAAGTCTCGGACGCGTGCCAAATCCTGCTCTTCCAACCGGCGCTGATCGGTGAGTGGGTCCGTTACCGTTTCCCCGCCGCTATGCTCGGCGACTTTCACGCCCAGATCATCGACAGCCGGAAAGCCGTAGAACAGCCCGTGCGGCAGTTCATAAAAGAACGTTGGGGCGTTTGGCCCACGATAGACGGGATTGTCGCATTCAAACCAGTGCAAGTGCTTCCGCCTGACGGTCATGGGAATGCCCAGATCAGCCAAGAGTTGTGGTGCCCAGGCCCCGGCAGTGATGACGAGTTTGTCCGCCGTAAAGATCCCCTGGTCCGTGTTGACAAACGCTCCCCCTTCGTCCGAACTCCAGGATTGCACGGTTATGCCGGTCCTAAGTTCCGCTCCGTGTTGCCTGGCGGCGGCGAGATGGGCGAGAACGCACCGCTCCACTTTCAGATAGCCGGCGGCTGGTTCAAAGACCCCCACCATGCCCGCGGGGACGCGAAAACCAGGGAAGCGGGCCTGCGACTGAGCAGCAGTCAGCTCATCGACGACCAGTCCATGTTGATTTGCAGCGCCGAGTACGCCGCCGATGACGTATCCCTCCGGCGGACCGATTTGCAACAGGCCGACCTGGTGAAATAGCTTCTCATCCGCCAGAGATTCCAGCTCTGCCCACAATTCATAAGCCCGCCTCAGCAGGGGCACATAGTCGGCATGTTCGAAATACGCCTGGCGAATGATCCGCGTCTGGCCATGCGAGCTGCCGCGGTCGTGCCCGCCGGGAAAGCGGTCCAGGCCCAGCACCCGCGCTCCCCGCCGCGCCAGATGAAACGCCGCCGCGCTCCCCACGCCGCCGGTGCCGAGAACGATTGCGTCGTAATGGTTCATGGCCCGGATTCCTTCGGTCGCGCTTGACTTGAGGAGTTTGTATCGACCATCATAACGCATTGACAGTGGTTGATTGAAAGCCGTAGCGACAGGCGGCCCGCCTGTCCGCTTTTGCGGCTACGAGGGAAATCATGCTCACCATCCACGGCACCCCAGACATCTCTCGCCGCGATTTTGTTCGCGCGGGGGCTCTCTGCTTCGGCGGCCTGGCACTGGCGGAATTCTCGCTCCCCAGTTTGCTCCGCGCCGAAGCCGCTGCCGGGATTCGTTCGTCCAGCAAGGCTGTCGTCTTCGTCCATCTGGATGGCGGGCCGCCGCACATGGACATGATCGACCCCAAGCCGGATGCGCCGGCGGAGATTCGGGGCGAATTCAGTCCCATCAGCACGAAGGTTCCCGGCCTGCATATCGGAGAACTACTGCCGCAGCTGGCGAAATCGGCAGACAAGTTCGCGTTCATCCGTTCGCTGGTCGGCTCGGCCGGCGCGCATGATGCCTTCCAGTGCCAGTCCGGTTTCGCGGCCAAGGACATGGAGTCTATCGGCGGAAGGCCGGCGCTGGGCAGCGTCGTCTCCAAGCTGCTGGGTTCCACGGCCGATCAAGCACCGTCGTTTGTGGACCTGATGCAAGGGCGAGCGTTCGTCCGCAACAGCGCCCGTCCCGGTTTTCTTGGCCCCGCGTTTCAGCCCTTTCGGCCGGACATCTCCCGCCTTTTCGCCCGCGAGCTCGAACCGGGGATGAAGAATGAGCTTGCTCGCCGCGGCAACGGCCACGCAACAAGCCTGGCGATGAACGATGGACTATCGCTCGGCCGGATCGACGATAGAACGCAGCTTTTGTCCGGCCTCGATCGCTTCCGCCGCGAGACTGACCGCAGTGGAATGATGGGAGCCGTGGACGACTTCACCCAACAAGCGGTCGGCATTCTCACATCCGGCAAATTCGCGAAAGCTCTTGATCTGGCCAGTGAACCTGCGCGAGGCCTCGCCCGCTACTCTCTCCCGCAGCCGGTGGCTCGAGTCGGCACCAGCGACGACGGCAGTGCCGTGAAGAAATTCTTGCTCGCCCGCCGCCTGCTCGAAGCCGGTGTCCGCGTGGTCAGCCTCTCGCTCTCCGACTATGACACCCACAGCGGCAACTTCGACCGACTGCGGCGACTGATGCCGGTGCTGGACTGCGGCTTGACCGCGCTGGTCGCCGATTTGGAAGAGCGGGGGATGCTGCGGGACGTCTCCATCGTCGCCTGGGGCGAGTTTGGCCGCACGCCCAAGGTCAACAAGAGCGCCGGACGGGACCACTGGCCGGGCGTTGGCATGGCCCTCCTCGCTGGCGGCGGCATGAAAACTGGCCAGGTCATCGGCAGCACCGACCGCCTCGCCTCCATCCCCGCCAGCCGGCCGGTTCATTATCAGGACGTCATCGCCACTCTCTATCACAACCTCGGCATCAGTCCCACCGCCACCACACTGCTTGACCCCAGTGGCCGGCCGCAGCATGTGGTGGATAAGGGGCAGGTGGTTACGGAGCTGTTGTAGCATTGGTTTTCTCCCGACCGGAATTCCGCCGAGCGATCCAGGAAACCAGGCAGCCGCCGAGAATCGCCCACAGGCCAGCCAGTATTGCGTGGCCGATGTCTCGACAGACTACCCATGGAATTTTTCGATGAGGCTGCTGTGCAGCCGCGCTGGCCGGCACCGTTCCTGGTGAGAATCCTCCGCCCGCGGGCCATGCCACTGATGGGGCTGCGCCTCCGCCTCCCATTGGTGGTGCGACCCGGGGAGGGTTCCAGATACGGCTTTCATAATTAAGGGCAATGTTGCGAATGGCATCAAATTAAGCCCAAGTCATTGCCGCAACGTCGTTAAGCGTTGCTGTGCTAGCGATGCAATCGACAAATGCTGTCGGACAAAACGCGGCAGTTTTGCAAAGCCAAATCCCTGACAGC
>JBPCKT010000154.1:0-99069 GCA_051004015.1 Pirellulaceae bacterium
TGGGGGCTTTTGTGTGGCGGTTTTTTTGGGTAGACGGGGGGAAGGTGGTGGGAAGGAAGAGAACCGAAACCAGCCCAACCACTGGGGGGACCATACTACTATACCCGGTGTTTGAGGCGGTCGGCGAGCCGGCGGAGGGCATCGCTGGAGTCGCCGACGGGGATGTGGGCGTGGATCAGGCTCAGGCCCTTGCGGTCGGCCCAAGCCTTCTCGAGTGCCGCGGCAAATTCCCCTTCGGTCCGCACCTCGTAGCCCGTACCGCCGCCGAGCAGTCCCGGCAATTGACTGTACTTCCAGGGGTTGATGTCGTTAAAGTCCCAATCTCCCGGATGCAGGAACCGCTCGGTACCGTAACCGTGATTATCGAGCACGATGACCACCGGATCATAGCCGCCACGGATAATATTCGATATTTCCATCCCCGTCATTTGAAAGGCCCCGTCCCCGCAGATGACCAGCACGCGGCTCTTGGGGCGAGCAGTCAGGGCCCCCAGCGCGGCGGGGACGGCGAAACCCATCGACGTGTAGTAGGCGGGGCTGATGAACTCCGTTCGCTGATGGATGGTCAGCTCGGTGGCGGCGAACAGGGAATCGCCGATGTCGGCAATCACGATGGTGTCCTGGTCAATCTGCTCATCGACCCGCGCGATCATCCGCCGGATGGTAAGCGCCGCCTTCGGCTGGAGCACGAACTTTCCTTTGGGCTTTTTGATGGCGGCGGGAATCTGCCGGCTGGTCGGCTTTAGCTTGCGGGCCGTCAGCTTATCGAGAAAGTCGCCGAGCTCGACGCCATGATAGTGATGGTGGCGGATGCGAAGCTGCTCGCTGGTCACGTAGATGCATTTGGCGGGGTCAAGATTCGCGGTGAAGATGCCCAGATTGATGTCCGTCATAAAGGCCCCCAGCAGCAGCACGCAGTCGCTCTCCTCCACGAACTGCGTCACCGCTTGGTGTCCCATCGCCCCCTCGTACAGGCCGATATAAAGCGGGTGCTTCTCCGGGACCACGCTCTTCCCCAGCAGCGTGGCCGCCATGGGAATTCCCAGCTTCTCCGCCAGACCGATCACCTTGTCCTGCAAACTGAAGCGATGGATTTCGACGCCGGCGATAATCACTGGCCGCTCCGCCTTGGCCAGCAGGGCGGCGGCCTCATCAGCCGCTTCGTCGGCGGCCTGTTGGTCGCTTTGCGGTTCGCTCTTCTGCCAGGTGTGCGAAATGTGGGGGACCACTTCGACCATGTCCCGGGGGATTTCAATGTAGACAGGCCGCTTGAAGCGGGCGGCTGTGTCGAGCACACGGTCGATCTCGCGGAAGGCGACGACTGGATCGTTGAGCTCCGTGCAGGCGACGCAGAGCTTCTCGAAGACTTCCAGTTGCGTGCGGAAGTCCCGCACCTTGTGATGGAGCAGAGGATTGTTGACCCGTTCCCCCACCCCTGGCGATCCACTGATGACGACGACCGGCGATTTTTCCGCATAGGCCCCGGCCGTGGAGTTGCAGACCGAAAGGCCCCCCACGCAGTACGTCACCACCACGGCCCCCATGCCGTTGATGCGAGCATATGCATCCGCCGCGAAGCCGGCGCAGTCCTCTCGCGTGCAGCCGACAACGCGAATGGGACTCTTCGCGAGCTGAGCATAGAAGCTGAGGATGTAGTCGCCCGGAATGCCGAAGGCGTCGCGGATGCCGTAGTCCTGCAAGCGGCGGATGAGATATTGGCCGATCGATAGTCCCTTCGCGGGCTTCATCGCCAGCGGGCCGCTGCTGGGAGCGTCGGGAAGCGATTCGAGCCGCGACATCTTGCATCTCCTGGGGAATCGGCTGGACAGTCCTCTCTACTAAATAAGATACGCAATCGGCCGGTTTAGGGGAGCGCGGATTTGCGACGTAGTGTCCAGTTCGTTTACCGCAGGCCGGTGCCAATCGGCTGCGGCGCCAAATGGACTGGACGAGCGGGCGAAAGCCGCTTCGGGCCGCTGGTTTTCGTCACAGGTGGTGGCTCGGGCGTGGCGGGAGCGGCGCCAGCTTCACTTTCCACGGAGGGGAGGCGGCGCATCTCGCGGATGTTGAGGTTGACAGGCCGCACAGTCGTGGGCTGCACCGGGCGGTATTCCGCGGTGGCCGCCGCGGGCAAGCGGCTGGTCTTCAGGTTCTCATTCGGAATTCGCTCCAGCGGCACATAAAGGACCGTGGAGTCTGTCATCAGCGGCGGAATGGTTTCCTTCGCTGCCGCCGGCTTGGACGCAATTGGCGTCTTGAACGGCGACACCCTCGTCGCCCCGGCAACGGGCTGGGAGCGGCTCTTCCGGTGCGAAGCTGTCTTTACCGGTGGGGGCTCTGGTACAGGAACCGGCGACTGCGTGGGTGCATTTTCCTGCACTTCCGATGCACTGGGCGGCGGCAATTGTTCGTAGCCTGGATCGCCATATTCGCCGGGCATTGGTCCGTTGCACTCGCCGTTATGATATTTCTTGCACTTGTCGCACAGGCCGCAGCGATGGGGCCACTGGTCCGTCGGGCAAGGATAGTCGGGCAGTTTCGGGTACGGAATGGTGTCGAGTTCCGGCAAGGCGGAGTTGTAGTTGCATACTTGCCGCGGCGTGCCGACGTAACCCATGTCAATTACGGTCGGCGTAATGAACACGATCAGCTCGCTCTCACGGACCGTGGCTTGCTTGTCGCGGAAGAGATGGCCGATGTGCTTTATATCGCCCAGATAGGGAACCTTCGACATGTTCTTGATCGCGCTCCGTTGCCGCAAGCCGCCGATCACGATCGTCCCGCCATTCTGCACACGAATGACGGTGCGGGTTTCGCGGCGGTCGATAATCGGCTGGTTCGTCTCGGGAGTAAGGCCGGCCAGAATGCTGAATCGCGGATTAATATCCATCCTGATCGTCTGATCGCCTGAAATCTGCGGAGTTACCGTGAGCGTGGTGCCTGCTTCGCGAAAGGCTGTCGTGCCGATGGAGCCGCCCCCCAAGCCCTGCGTCAACTGCTGGTAGGGAATCTCCGTCACCGCCTCAAAGGTGGCCGTTTCCTGGTCGTAGACAATGACGCTGGGGTCGGAGAGCAACCGCGAGTCTTTCGACTGGGCCAGCGCATTGATGACGGTCCGCAGGTCAAAGTTGGAGCCAAGCGAGGTAAAGGTGAGAGCTCCATTCGCGAGGCCGGCCGCTGGATTGGCGGCGGTGATTGCCTGCAAGGCAATCGAATCCTGGGCCACGCCGGCGGCATCCAGGTTATTCCCCTTGAGTGTGCCTCCCCAGTTCACGCCGCAGCGGCGGGCGTCTTCCAGACTGGCATCGTAAATCAGGGCATCAATCCGGACCTGGGGGCGTGGAACATCGAGCTGCTCAATCGCCTGGGCCACCAACTTCAGCCGGTCCGCGGTATCGACCACGAGCAGGCGATTGTCTTTGGCGAAAACGGAAAGCCTGCCCGTTGGGTTAAGCAAAGTAATCAATTGAGGGCCGACGCTTTCGGCCTTCAGAAAGTTGAGCTTAAAGTAAGCGGCTGTCGGAGGAGCGGCGGGAAGCATTGCGGCCGGGCCGCCCCTTCCGGGGACGATTCCGCCGGGATTCTGCTGCCCCGTCAGCGCTTGCTGGGCGGCCGCCTGGTCTTCGTCGATGATTTCCTTGGCGGCGTCATCGAGCTCCTTGGCCTTCAGCTCGATCATTTCCAGCCGGTCGGGAAAGTCAATCACGTTGAGCCGTCTGGCCGAAGGGATTGCCAGGACCTGCCCGTGTTCGGAGAGGTAGACGCTCACCGCTTCCTTCACTTCATCCGGATCGGCGTTCCTGATCGTGATTGTCGCCGTCTGGAACAGCGGTTTCAGCGGGCCAAACGCATCCTGCTTCATCACCACCAGGCTGTTGCCGACCGGTTTGTACCCATAGCCGCGGGGACCCAGAATCGTATCCAGCACTTCAAACAGCGGCGCGTCCACAAACTCGCAGTTGATCGTTTCCTTGGTCCCATCATTCGGCACGACGATGTTCACGCCCCAGGCCCGGCGGATTCCAAATAGGGCTTCCACAAAGTTCGCGTCCCGCAGCGTAAGGTCCCCCGTCTTGACCAGCTTAGCCTTCATGGCGTCCGACACCTTGTACGTGTCTGAGATATTGGTCTGCGCGAAAACGCGAGGCAGCGCGACGAAGCACGAGAGGGCGAGAATTGCCGCTGCCCAGACGGGTCGACGAAGTTGTTGTGAGAAGTGAGCAATCATGCCCAAGTTGACCTCCATGCCAACCTCCGTCGTACCGGTCCGAAATCCGTTTCGTGCCGTCGTTCCCGCTTAAGCCTTCTTGGCTTCCATGGGCGCCAGATCGAACAGGAGCAAGTCAATCTCCAGCTCGACCATGTTCTTATCTTCCGTCGACCTGCGCAATTGAAATCCGCCGGTGTGAATCAGCCGCTCCTCCTGGCTTAGCCTGGTCAGGAAGTCGCTCACGTCGGCGAGGTTCCCGGTCACGGCCAGGTTCAGGGGCTGGGTCTTCAAGCGGAACGGGGACTTCTTGTCGGATTCCGGCCGCGCTCGCGTTTCCAGCGGGTTGTCTTCGTCGTACCACTGGCGCAGGCTGGCATCACCCAGCCGCACCCGCCGCAGTTTGCAATGCGAGTCCTTCACCATCGCGACGAGGTGATTTCGCAGCGCGTCCACTTCGGCGGGGGGAAGGGCCTTGGCCTCCAACTCCCGGAGCAGCGTCTGCTTTTTCTCGGCTTGCCTCTGGTAAAGCTCCACTTTGCCGGCCAGCGCCTCGCCTTCTTGCAATTCGCTTTCCAGCTTGGCGCGATGGTCCTTGGCGGCAGAGTAGCTATCGACTGCCGGCCAGGTAAAGAGCAGGCCGATGCCTAGCGTGAGGGCTATGACGATCCAAACACGTTTAGGGTGTGCAAGGACGCGGCGTATAAACGTTTCCACCATGATATCAGGTTCCTTTGGCCCGGCCGTTACGACCGTTAAGATTGCATTTAACGTCAAACAACGTTGCCGGGCCGTTGCCGAGCTGGATGGGGCGAGTCTGCTCCAGCGCCGGACTATGTACGATCTGAATTCCTTCGAGCTGCTTCACGAACTGATAGATTCCATCCTCCGTAAAGCTGGGTCCGTGCAGTGTGACCCGCCCTTCGCGGTCCACTTGCATCGTGTCCAGCCAGACCCCCTTGGGCAGGCAGCCGCCGACCTGGGCCAGAAACTCATGCCACATGGGCCGGGAGATATGGGAGTCAATCCTGGTCAGGTATTTGATCTTGGCGTCTGTCACCGCCAACTCCATTTGCTTTCCGGCAATCAGCTCCTGGTGCGATTTGGCTTTGTTTGCGGCGGCTTCCAAGCCGGCGGCGCATCGCTGCTGATAGAAGCTGGCGCCGTAGACGCCCAGGGTCAGCAGGATCGCGGCGGCAATCGGCCAGCCATGTTTGAGGAGTTGCGGCCCGAGCGGTTCGCGCCGCCGCAGTCGGAGGGGCTCCATCAGGTCGGGCGAGTCGACCGCCTGAGTAGTCTCCAAGGAGCTAACAAGCGATCCCATCAGCGGCAGCAGCCAGGCATCGCTGGCCTTCACACTTTCACAGTTCCATTCCCGGCAAACCTCGCGGGGATCCAGCGCTTCCGCCGTCAGCTTGCCTTGCGCGGCAAACTGATCCTGAATCGATTCGAGCTCCGCCGCTTCTCCGCACAGGATAACTTGGGTGATCCGCGCCGAAGTGAAATGGAAATGGCGACTGCAATACCGCTGAATCCGGTCCAGATGCTGGGCGACCGTTTCGGCCAAGTGAGCCTTGGCGGCGACGCCTCCGGGCCGATAGTCGAGCAGCAGGCGTCCCTGGTAGGAAACTCCCATGTCCACGCCGCGGTTGTTCAAATGAATGATGATGACCGGGCTTTCCGCGTCCCGCTCTGTCCGGCCGACCGCACGAGAGAGGGTAATGAGCGAGTGCTCGATGTTGGTCGTTTTCAGACCCGCTTCTTTCGCCGACAAGGTGATGGCTTCGAGCGTCTTTTCGTTGGTGACGGTCATCCAGCCCTGAGCCCGTTTGGCGTCGATCGCCCGCGTAGTCCGCGCGAAGGACTTTTCACCTGTGCCCAGCGACAGATAATGCGAGCTACGTTGTTCCAGGCTCCGTAGCTCACTCTGCACTTGCTCGTTCGTTCCGGTCACAACGCGGGTAACGCAGAAATCTCCGCCGAGCGCGAACTGACAGCGCGCGCCGGCGAGCTTTTCGCTCGTAACTATGGAAACAAGCGCCGCGGTCAGTTCCTTCCTCCCTTCCGGTGTGGCGAGCGAAGCCGCTTCCTTCCGCCAAGGCAGACGTTGCCAAGACAGACGGGTCTCGCCCTCGGGAGCGTCCGGACGTTCCAGGATGGCATACACCAAATCGGAGCTGGAAAGCTCGATGGCAACCATCCGCTTCGGCGTCAACTTGGCCTTCGATTTCAGGCTGAACACAACTAGCCTCCCTGTTTCACCATGGTTTCGAGCTTCCGCGTCACATTCCCCGCTTGCCCCCAAGCGGTGACTACCACCGTCCCGTTGGCGCCATTCGCGGCTGTCGCCCAGTACAAATTGCCGCTGCCTGCCGGAAACTGCGTATTGCCAATCCCCGTCCTCCAGGTAATGTCCGCTTCCAACTCCGCCAGGGCATGTTGCAAGCCTGCCTCGGCCAGATAGCGAGCCCGGTCCCAGTCCATCGTGTTCCGCAAGGCGGAGTACTGCAGCGTTTCCGTATCCATGATGGAAATCACGAGCACACTGCTGACCGTCATGACGAACAGCGCCGTCATCATCGCCGCTCCGCGGCGGAGACGGCGGGCGGTTTCCTTTATGTACGGAAGCGACTTGCGAATAGACATGTGGTTAAGAACGCCAAAGTAGGAAATCTCAAATCTCAAACAAATTCAAAGAGGGAAATCTGAATTTATAAACATTTGTCACTTCCGATTTCTCAATTCTCATTTGTTTGAGATTTGAGATTTCTGATTTCTCTTCACCACGACCGAATCCACGCCCATGAACTATAAGTCCGCGTGGCATTGGTTTCCCGCGGCAATTGGACGGTGACGGACACTTTCAGGTTTTGGATTTCGCTGGGGACCGTGGTGGCCGTCACGCCATCGGGCTTATAGCCGACAATGTTGAGGCCGGTGATATTGGTGGAGAGGAGTTGGTCGGCAGTGGTGACGCCGCACTTGACGGTGCTGGTCGCGCCGTCGTGATCCCACGCCACCGTGCTGCCGTCAGGCATTTTCAGCGTGAGCGCACCGGAATTGTCGCTTGCCGCGCTGATGGCGGTGACGGCGTCGGCCTGGCGAACCTGGCGGACCATGTGCCGTAGCGTGGCGTGCAGCCCCTCCAGGAGGATGTAATCCCCTTCGTGGGCTTCCCAGGCCTGGCGACTGGAGCGCAGCACCAGAGTAACTGCTGTCAACAGCACGGCCATCATCGATGACGCGATGACCAGCTCCAGCAGGGTCATTCCGCGGCGCTTAAAGGCCTTGGGCTTCATAGTTGTTGTAACTGACGAATTTCGAAACTTTGGTCGCGAACGACACCTTTTTCTCGCCGCCGTCCAGGCTGCCGTTGCCGTTCGCGTCATTCCAGACGACGGCGGTGATCGCCATCAGCCGGTTGCCGATGCCGCCGTCGGGCACAGCGTCGGACTTGCTCACCTGGAACTTCAAATAGCTGCGGCCTTCGAGCGCCGTGAAATCTCCGCTGGCGGTGGTCTTGTTCCAGTCCCCAGCGACCTTGTTCATGTGCTCTTCCAGCTTGTCCACGCACAGCGTCGACATCAGGTCCGCTTCTTCCACGCTCCGACTGACCTCCAAGCTGTCCCGCATCATCCGCAGCGCCGGCACCAGTGCCGTCGCAATGATCGTGGAAGCCGCAATGACTTCCAGAAGCGACTGGCCACGGCGAGATTTTTTGGGATGCATGACAAAACTCCCTACTGGGGCAATTTCCCCTATGAAAAACGTAGCTCACAGAATTGTCGTAGAGTGTGTCAAGAAACGAGCTTACGACTCGCGGACACACCATTATCGAGATCGAATCGTCAGGGTGCCGTCTGCACCGTTGCAAGAGCCCCACTAATCGGCACCACGCTGATCCGCCAGCTCTTGTGGGGACCGACCAGATCGACCGTGTAAGGAGCTGACGCCTGGCCTTCGAAGGTGAAGGACATCGTGCTTTGCGAAACGGTTGCGGTCACGTTCTGCGAAAACGAGAACGGTCCATCGACCAGGGATGTGCCGCCGAATGTATCGATGGAAACTACGCTGTACGTCAGTTTTCCGCCGGCGTCGTTTTGGAACAACACTCCGTGATTGTTCCCGCCGGTAATCGCCCGCCGTTTGGCCTGGAGCAGCGCAAGTCCCACCCGCCGGGCATCCGTCTGCGAGCCGATGTCGCCAAAGATCGTCGGTCCCAGACGGGCGATGGCAACCGCGGCAAAGACTCCCATCAGCATGACCACCGCCATCAGCTCCAGGAGCGACATCCCGCGGCGAGGAGACATGCGAAGGGTCATGGTGAATCAACAAAAATCCGGAGCCACGTCCGGGGCCTGGGACCTGAACGCGGCGAGAGGCAAGCTGGTCGTCGATTGAACCCGCGGAAACAGGCTCCCGCGAATGTTTTAGTTGGCGCGGTGCGTGGTCGAGTTCAGCGAGTAGACCGCGCCGTTAGTCGGGTTGGTCGGCAGGCCTTGCGGGAAGTAGGCATTGTCCGCGCCAATGTCGCTGAGGTCGTCCGCCGGCCAGGTTCCCTTCTCAAAATACCACCGCTCGACTGCCGAGTTGATCTCGGACTTGTTCTGGGAGTCGGCCTTCTGCTTGGCCGTGGTGCTGGAGACCGAAATGCGCGGAATGACGACCAAGGCAATAATGCCCAGGATCGTCACGACAGCCAGAAGTTCCAGCAGCGAAAAGCCGCGACGCTGACTGTTCTTCTTCATTCTGCGAATCATCATGTGCTGCTCCCAATTCCCAAAGGACGTGTTCTCGACTTTTCTTGCCCGCAAGCGCATGCCCACGAGTTGCAATTCTTCGCGCCACAATCCGGCATCCATTCCGGCTGTTACCGAACCATAGCTTTTTCTGGGGGGATGCAAGGCAACCCACAGGTTGGATTCGCTTTCCGGACGTAGTGGCTAATGCGAATGTCCGGTTACGCGGTGCGTGGCGGCATCCAGTTGGTACGTGGATCCATCCACCGGGCAAGTCGGCAGCCCTTCCGGAAAGAACGTCTGGTTAGCCCCGATATCCGAGAGTCCCTTCGCTGGCCATGAGCCTTTCGTCCGATACCAGAGTTGCGTCTGCACCTCGATGTTGCCTTGATTCACCAAGCAGGCTCGCTTCTTGGCGCTCTTGGCTTGATCGCCCAGCCGCGGCATCACGATAGCCGCGACAATCGCCAGAATAGTGATGGCCGCCAGCAGCTCCAGCAAGGAAATACCGCGATCATTCCGACTAATCATGATGCTTGCCCCTACTTCATGCTTCCAATCATGTCGAACATCGGCAGATAAATCGCCAGCAGGATCGTGCCGATGGCGGCGGCCAGTCCAACGGTCATGATTGGTTCGATTGAGCCGATCATAATACTCAGGTATCGCTCCACCTCCCGCTTGAGGTGGACCCTGATGTTCTGCGTGGCCTTCCCCAAGGTGCCCGTCTTTTCGCCGACGATGATGAGTTGATTGACAATCGGCGGAAACAGGTCGCCATGCTTTTCGAGCTCGCTGCTGAACCGCTCGCCGCGGAGGACTGCCCCGTGGAGCTCCTCCACGCTCTTCCGCACAGCCCGGTTGTTGATTGCCTTGGCGCAGCTTTGCAAGGCATCCGCCATCGTAAAGCCTGCTTCCATCAGGTTTCCCAGCACTTCCATGAATTGCAAAACCGCGAAGTTTTTCAGGCAGTCCCCCACCATAGGCACCCTCAGCAGGTAGCGGTCGATGACTAGTCGCGAGCTGGGAGTGCGGCGGGCGATGATCCAGCCCACGACGGATACGACCAATCCCAATACCATCATCCAGCCGTAGTACTTGGCGAAGTGGCCGACATCAATCAGAAACTGTGTGACCGCGGGCAATTTGGCCCCGGATTCCTTGTAAGTTTTCTCGAAGGTCGGCACGACATACAAGATCATGAACGACACGGCTCCCGTACCCGCCACGCAAAGCAGGGCGGGATAGGAGAGCTTTTTGATGACCGTCGATTTCAGGTTGTCCGCGTGCTCCAACTGCTGGGTCAGGCGTTCCAACGTGGCCGGCAGCGTGCCGGACTTTTCGCCAATCTTGATCTGGCTGATGAGCAACTCCCCGAAGGAGTCTTTGTACTTGAGCAGTCCGCCGCTGAAATTGTCGCCGTTTTCCACAGTCTGGCGGATGTCGCCCAGCATTCCCGAGTATTTCTTCAGCGATTTCTCTTTGCAGATGGTTTCCAGAGCTTTGGGAAGCGACAGGCCGTTTTCCGTTAGCGTGGCAATATTCCGCAGGATGAATATCATGTCTCGCTTCTTGATTTTGACCTTCTGGCTCGCGCCGCCAAGCTGGATGCTGGCCAGTTGCTGCAGGAAGTTCTTCGCGGCCGGCCTGAGGGCTTTGGCGGGATAGGCGGACATGGGCGGTTTCCTTGGGTACTTCCCTGATTCGCTTTCTTAGACCGACAGCTTGTAATACACTTCCTCGATGGTCGTCTTGCCGAGCAGCGCCTGCTCCAGCCCTCCCGCCGCCAGTTCAATCATTCCCTGGCCGACGGCAATTTCCCGCAGCACGCTGTTGGGCTGATTCGATTCAATCGCTTTCTCCAGCTCCGGGGTGTTCACCAGGATTTCGTAGACCGGCACGCGGCCGGCATAGCCTGTTCCCAGGCACTTGCTGCACCCGCGGCCCTTGAAAAACTGGGGCTTCGCCGGAAGCACCAGGTTTTTCCCTTCCATCAGGCGCTCCAGCAGCTGCCAGTTGGGTGGGCACGGTTCCTTGCAGTTGGCGCATATCTTGCGCAGCAGACGCTGGGCCAGCGCCGCCAGCAGCGCGCCGGCAATCTTGAAGCGGTCCAGCCCCAGGTCGTTGAGCCGCGTGACCGTGCCGATCGCGTCGTTGGTGTGCAGCGTGCTGATGAGCAGGTGGCCAGTAAGGGCGGCTTGCACGGAAGTGGTTGCCGTTTCCTTGTCGCGGATTTCGCCGACTAGAATCACGTCCGGGTCCTGCCGCATCAGGTATTTCAGGGCATTGGCGAAGCCCATGCCGTTTTCCGCGTTGGCATGTACCTGGTTGATGCCCAGCAACTTGAATTCCACCGGATCTTCCACCGTGCTGATGTTGTATTCGTCCGCGTTGATATTCATCAGCATCGTGTACATCGTGGTCGTCTTGCCGGAGCCGGTGGGCCCCGTCACCACGATCATCCCGTGCGGCTTATCGATGAGCATCTTGACGATTTCGGCCTGCTTGGGTGGCATGCCCAAGGCATCGAAACTGAAGGATTTGGCGGCTTCGTCAATGACGCGCATCACGACCTTCTCGCCGCCGATGACGGGGATCGTGCTGACGCGGAAACTGGCCCGCACCCCTTTCTCGTCAATGGTCATGTTGCCGTCTTGGGCCTTGCGCTTCTCCGTTGTGTCCATATTGGCCATGACTTTGATGCGGCCGACGACGGCCTCCTCGGACTGCGTGGGGATGGTCATCACTTGTTGCAGCTCGCCATCCACGCGGAATCGGATGCGCATCTGGGGGACGTGCGGCTCCATATGGATGTCACTGGCCCCGGCGTTGACCGCGCCCATCAGGATGGAGCGGACCAGCTTGACGACGGGTGCCTCGTGGTCGTCCTGAACATGCTCCACGACGGTCTCGCCCCGTTCTCGCTTCTCCTTGAGCTCGGCGATTTTCATATCGACAATGGTCTGCCGGGCCGCCACTCGCTCGTCAAAGCCGCGATCGAGGATTTCCACCACGTCCGGGGCCAGCGAAACCACGGGCTCCACGCGATAGCCGGTGATGAGCTCGACTTCGGAAAGAGCTTCAATGTCGTCCGGGGCAACCATCGCCAGCGTCAATACGCCGCGTTCCACGCGGATCGGGGTCATCTGCCGGTCGCGGGCCAGCCCTTCCGGCAAGAGACGGACTACCTGCAGATTGACGTCGGCAGGATCGATTTGCCGGAACGGCACTTTGAATTGCTCGGCCAGTGCATCGCCCAGTTGCGGTATGCTGATCAGGCCCTGTTGGACGAGCGCCGCTCCCAGGCGGCCGCCGCGGGCATCGTGCGACGCGAGCGCGTCCTGGAGCTGCCTCTCCGTGACGAAACCGCGAGCGATGAGGATATCACCCAGACGTGGCGTCATGGCTTAGGCTTTCTGCAGTGTTTTCTTGGGGTTGCCATCCGACTTCGGCTGGACTGCTTTGGCCAGCAGCTGTTCGACTTTCTCTTCCAGCACGGTCGGGTTGTAGGGAGCGACCAGGTAATCAGCGGCTCCGGCGCTGAAGGCCCGTTGCACTTGCTCCAGTTCGGCATCAAACGACAGGGCCAGGATGGGAATCATGGTTGTCTCGTTCTCGCTGGCCAGCTGTTCAATCAAGGCGATGCCGCCAGCCCCGGGGAGCTTGAGGTCGATGATCATGAGGTCGGGCTTGCACTGCTTGAGCAACGGCGCCGCCTCTTCCGCGCTACGAGCGACTTGCACAGAGAACCCCAGCAGCTCCAAACGGAAGGCGGTGACCTCCGCAAGCGTTGCTTCTTCTTCCACAATCAGCAGATGGGACTGGCGGGCGACCATCATGGTTTGGTTCCTGGCGAATTGATAATCCTGGAATCTGGTATCCAAAGGTAGCTTTGCGAAAGTGCGCGTCAAAAAGACTGTGGCGGGAATGGCGCTTCTAACGGCAGTCCGTTCGCAGCGATTGCGCCGGTTGCACGGCGCCTGGGATGGTTTGTGAAGTCCCAACCCTTCCCGGGCGCGGGTATGTACTAGAGTTACTTAGTTCGCCGCGATGCGCGCGAGCCTGTTTCTTGGATGCCTAGGGGAAGTTATGGACGAATCTCGGATTCGCTGCGGATTTGCGGGCCTGGCACTATTGTCCGCTGGGCTTGCCGGCTGTGGCGGGGATACGCCGCGAGTGGCAGTCACAACAACGCCGGCAAACACCCCCAAAAATACGGAGCCCACTACCGCAGTTCCAGCCGTGATCGTCGCAACAGCTCCGATCCGTACGCCGACCAAGGCGGCCCCAGTTGCCGAACCTAAGCCGCGAAGAAAGATCACCTTGAATCCGTTTCAAATGCCCGAAATCCCCGAGGAATTCTTGCCGCCGAAGGAGGAGATGAAGCCTGCAGAGTACCCGGCGCCGGTTCGCCAGGCCGAACGGCCGAAAGTCCGGTTGCTCGGCTTCTCGGATGTGGATGGCTTCAAGGCTCTCGTGGAATTGAAGGGTAACGTGATGGCTGTCGAGGCGGGGGACGTGATCGAAGGCGTTGAAGTCGTGAGTATTGAACCACCGAAGGTGACGTTCCAATTCGCCAGTTCAAACTGGTCGACAAGACTCTTCGACCAAGCCTGGTCCAACCAGCAAACAGCTTTTGCGGCTAGCCCCGGCGCATCCCGAGCATTCACTAACCAGTCCCGCTCCACGCCGCGCACTAATGCTCCTGCTTACGCTACTCGCACCCCCTCAGCCGCGGTCATTCGCGGGCCGGCTGGACCCAGCATGCTCGACGAGAGCACCAGCGAGGACACTCCCGGAATTGGTGGAAACGCCACGCCCTTCATTCCCGGGATACCCGCGATTCCCGGAATGCCCGCAGGGGCGAGAGGCGTTGGCATTCCCGGTTTGGGATCCCTCCCCGGGATGCCCCCCCCGGACGCCATGCCCGGTATGCCTGGCGGCCCAGGTGCCATGCCCGGCACGCCTGGCGGTCCAGGTGCCCCGCCCGTTGGAAACAATTAATCCGCCTGATCCCTGACTTCTGTCCCCTGCCTTGGCCCTCCCCACGACGACTATTCTATGATCGACTCAACTTTTCATGGGCCACTGCGATGAACTTCACACGCTTGTCACTCCTGGCGATTACCTTCTTCCTTGTTGCAGTCGGCTCCGCTAGCGCCACTACCTACTACGTTCGGAGGAGTGGTGATGACGGGAATAATGGAAGATCTCCTGGCAATGCCTGGCGAACCGTGAGGAAAGCCGCGCAAGTGATCAACGGGGGCGACACCGTGTACGTCGGCGGCGGAACATATTCTCAGTCAACTCCCGCAGTATTCGTGAACTCCTGCACCGCACTGAATCCCAACAAGCTCATTGCCGACACAACAGGCGCCAAGACGGGGGATGCCGGGGACGTCATCATGAGCTGCTCGGCAAATGGGCTCCATTCGTGGAGATTCCAGGTGCCTGCCCACTATCAAATCACCGGGTTCAAATTCAGGCGCTCTACCACGGGCACCGGCAATGCCTACGGCCCGTTGCTCGACCCGACCTTTGGACTATCGTCGCCCCAGAGCAGCTCCTATGCGTTCACGGACTGCACTTTTGAGAACTTGTATCTCGATTGCTACGCCGTCAAATCCCCCGGCGTTAGCTTTACGAACTGCACCTCGAGCGGGAACAAGTACATCGGACTGTATTTGGACCGCACGGCAGCCATCATCAAGAACTGCACCTTCAAGGACCAGTTGAACCAGCCCATCTACAGCGTCGGTTCGACATCCACCTGCGAGGTGACCGACTCGTTCTTTACTAACAACATCGCCTACGGTCTCTACACCTCGGGAATTGCCTCTTTGAAATGCACAAACAACGTCTTCACCAACACGCGTTATTCCCTGGTGGGCTCGGCGAATACCGTCGATGTCAGCAACTGCGCCTTCAGCCTGACCGATCCATTTTCGCGGGCTAACTGGGGCAATTACGCGGCCTGGATCGGCAGCCCAATCCATGGCGCAGTCACGTTTGCGAGTTCCACCGTCAGCGGCTACCAGGTGGGGGCCTATGTGATGAGTAATGACGTGGCCATGACGAGCGTGAATATCACCGGCATGGGGACGAACTACTACAACCCCGATTGGACCGTCAACGGCAACTGGCTCGAAAGCTACGGCATCGTCGCCACCGGATCCCCCGGCAGCGGCGGATCCTGGAACAATTGCAAGCGCTTCAAGTACACCGGCACCTCCGGGACGATCAGCAACTGCTACATCGGCATTCACGCCAATTCGGCGGATGTCACCGTCGAGAACGCCACAATCGCGGGCCAAATCTATGGCCTTTACGGAACCGGCGGCTATAGCCCTGGGAACAAACTCACGCTTACCAACACGACCATCAAGGACTGCCTCTGGAGCGGCGCTGCGTTCAACCAAGCAGCTTCCCTGAATGCCACGAACTCCAAGTTTCTCAGCAACGGGGTCAATCAGTCGGATGGCGGGTGGGCCTGGGGCTGGGGACTGTATTTCTACGGCTATAAACCGGCATCCGCCAACTACTGGGATGGCGTGCCCGGCGATGCATCCCTGACCGTACAGAACTGCGAATTCACCGGAAACGGCAACGGCTTTTGCGTGGCGAGCCTCAAAAAGGAATTGATCACACTGTCCGGAAACACGGTCGATGGCGGCCTGGTCATGAATGGAACCACGCCGGCCTCGCACTACGGCTGGGGAGCCTGTCTGAGCAATGGAGATTACGCATTGCAAAACAACGCGGAGTTCTCCATCGAGAACTGCTACTACGGCTTGGGAACTCAGTACGGCAAGTTCTCCGTCACGAACTACGCGGTGCAAGACAATTACCACGCAATCGTGGCGCAGACCGGCAGCACCCTTACGGTCGCCAACTGTTCGGCGACCGCCAATTCCGGCGCGGGAGTCTATTCCGCCCAGGGAACTTCGGTCAGCATCACGAACTCCGACTTATCCGGAAACGGCTACGGCTTCAGAGACGACAACAGTAATGCTGTATCCATTTGGAACTCCACCGCCAGCAACAATCTCTACGACGGCATCCTCGCGGAATCCACCGACGCTCTGGTGGTGGAACGCTGCAAAGTCTTGAACAATGGCAATTGGGGGCTGTTCTCAAACCTCACCCAGTCGGCAGCCATCAAGAACAACGTGGTTGCAGGAAACAAGTACGGAGCCCGGCTTGGCGATAGCGGAACGGGAGCGGATGTATGGAACAACACGATTTGCAACAACACGACGAGCTACGGCGTATACGCTTCCAGCGGCACCGTGAAGGTCCACAACAACATCATTGCCGGCAACGGCGCCTACGGCCTGGGGAGCGATCAGGCCACGCTAATCCATTCGCATAACCTGATTTCGGGACACGCACCGGGGACCGACTTTTGGAAAACTGGCCTTTCTTCAACCCAGGCTGAAGCGCTGCGGACCCCCGATGAGCCGAGCAAGCCGCCGCGGTTTGTGGATCCCGCAGCGAATGATTTCCGCCTCGCCAAGGGCTCGCCGGCCATCAACGCCGGCCTGAATGCCCCGGGGATTGTCGACACGGATCTGCTCGGAAATGCGCGACCGATGTTTGTCGTGACGGAGATGGGGGCCTATGAATACCTGGATAAGAGTGGCAGCGTCCGGCCGCTCACCTGGAATGAGCGAAAGTAGTGCCTGTGAAACCTCGCGGAGCCTGCGCCACCATGAAACCGAAACTTTAACGCCCTCGTCTATCTCCAGGATCATCCACTTTGCATTCGACCCTGAAGTTACCGGCATTCCCCTCACGACCGGGTAAACGGCCCCACGCCGTCCGGCGCCGCGGCTTTTCGCTGCTGGAACTGCTGGCGGTGGTGATCATCTTGGGGATCATGGCAGCGGTCATCATTCCCCGGATTGGCGGACACACCGGCAAGGCGAAGGCCAACGTCTGCAGCCAGTACCAAGGGGACCTCAATAGCGCTCTGGAAAAGTACTACTTTGACCAGGGAACCTGGGCGACGGACTTAAATGACATTCAGACGGATGTCTATTATCCAACCGCGATTCCCGTTTGCCCCGTGAACGGGCAGGCCTATACGATTGACCCCACGACCCACCGGCTAGACGGGCACAGCCATTAGGGGCCAGGAGTCGCGGGGGAGGCTCTCTTGGGGAATCCTGGCATCATCAGGTAAGATGACGCAGGTGAATGGAGCCTCGAAGGATGAGGTAGTACAGCCATGGACGGAATTGCTAGCACGGCGATCGGCAAGAATTCCAGTACGCCGCGGATCCTGATTTGCCGATTGAGCGCCATTGGTGACTGCATTCTTACTATGCCGCTGGCGTCCGAATTGCGCCGGCAGTTTCCCGGCGCTTTCATTGCCTGGGCCGTGCAGGGCGCGAGCGCGCCTCTGATGGAAGAACATCCTTGCGTTGACCTGGCTATCAAAATCACCAAGCAGGAGCTTCGCTCGCCGGTGGGCCTGTGGCGATTGCGCCAGCGGCTGAGGATGCAGCATTTTGATCTGGCGCTCGATCCCCAGGGGCTGACGAAAAGCGCCTTGGTGAGCTGGCTATCCGGCGCGCCGCGGCGGATCGGCTTTGCCCGCCCCGTGGGACGGGAAATCAGTACCTGGCTGCAGACTGAGCTCGTGCACAGCCGGCAACCGCATGTGGTCGACCGCTATCTCGAATTGCTCGCGCCGCTGGGGATCAACGCAGAACAGGCGGAGTTCCGCTTTCCGGCGAATGGTGCCGCTCGCTGCAAGCTCGCCCCTTTTCTCGATCAGCCGCATTTGAAGGACGGTTTTGCCGTCGTGAATCCGGGAGCAGGCTGGGACAGCAAGGTCTGGCCCGCTGAGCGGTACGCGGAGGTGGCCCAACACCTTGCCAGCAGACATCGGCTGCCCACGGTCGTCGTGTGGGCGGGGGATCGAGAAAAAGCCTGGGGGAAAGAAATTGCCGCTGGGGCCAATGGCCATGCCTTTCTCGCCCTCAAGACCACGCTTCTCGAACTCGGTGAGCTGCTCCGCAGCGCCCGGCTGTTTGTCGGCTCCGATACGGGTCCCCTCCATATGGCGGCCGCGGTGGGGGTGTCCTGCGTCGGCATTTACGGGCCCACCCGGCCGGAAGAATGCGGTCCCTATGGGTCAGGCCACCGAGCGGTGCAGGCCTTTTATCAATCGGGATCCTCTCGCGAGCGGCGAAGTGCGGGAAACAACGCCATGCGAGCCGTTTCCGTATCGGACGTCTGTGAGGCCTGCGACGACGCCATTTCGCAAAGTGGGTCGTTGTTATCATCCCCTGCTTCTCGCCCTCCTCGCCCCCGTGCTGCTTAAACGGGCAGCTTCCGCCCATTCAGGCGAAGCCGGGCAAATCTTTCCCAAATTGGTTGATTTGCCCATTTTGCATAATTAGAATCAGGGTGGTACTTTCGCTGCCCCTCGCGGGAATTGCCTGCGCAGCGCTGTGATTCAACAGAACGTTCCCGTGTCGGAAAGAACAAGGACGGGCACGGGAGCGTCCCGGAACATTTCTCAGTCCCCCGGCTTAAGTCGCGGACTGAATGACGTACAGAGGCATTTGCGAGTCCTGGTGACTGGAGCGAAACAGATGAAGAAGCATGCGGTTCGGGTTGTCGTGGCGGTTCTCGCGCTAGCTGGAGCATGGCTCCTCGGCTCGCCTGCCGTCGCACAGAACAACAACAATAACAACAATAACAACGGCGGCGGTGGCGGTCCCCAGGCTGCCGGAATTTACATCGACCCGAATGGAGTAGCACGGGTCAAGATGTTTGGGGACGGCAACGCCCTGGTCAAAAAGTGGCAGGCCGAAGCCAAGGCCCGTCTGCCAGGCGATCTTGCTAAGGCCAGCCCGCTCCGCAAGATCTCGCTCCATCGGCTCGAAGCCGCCGTGGCCGAGAAACTTGCCGCGGGCAAGCCGCTGACGGAGGAAATGAACTGCCTGGCCGGGCTCACCCGGCTGCAGTACGTCTTCTTCTATCCGGATACCAAGGACATTGTCATTGCCGGCCCCTCGGAAGCGTTTGGCTGGGATGCCTCGGGCCGGGCCATTGGCGTCGATTCGGGGCGGGCTGTGCTGGAGCTGCAAGACCTGATTGTGGCTCTGCGGGCGTATCATCCCGGCGGCGACCCGACCCAGGTTATCTCCGTCTCCATCGACCCGACGCAAGACGGGCTGAAAAAGATGCAGCAGTTCCTGGTCAGCATCCGCAACAAAGTGGGGCGCGACGACGGCGAACGTATCGCCGAAGGATTGCGCGAAAACCTGGGCTTGCAGACGGTGCGGGTGCTGGGCATTTCGCCCGAAACGCACTTCGCCCAGGTGCTAGTCGAAGCGGACTACCGGATGAAACTGATAGGCATCGGCCTCGAGAAGCCGCCGGTGAAAATGGCCAGCTACGTGGATAAGGCCAGCCCCAGCCAGGCCTCCGCGAACGCCATGCAGCGATGGTTCTTTGTGCCGAACTACGAATGCGTCCGCGTCAGCGATGATGAGCTGGCGATGGAACTGGTAGGCGAGGGCGTGAAGCTGGTCGGTGAGAACGAGGTGGTGCTGGCGGACGGAGTTCGCGCCGCGGGCGCTAAGGGGAACAAGGCCAGCGAGCTGTTCTGCCAGGGCTTCACCGAGAAGTACCCGCAAATCGCCAGCCGCGTCGCCGTGTATGGCCAGATGCGGAACCTAATCGACCTGAGCATCGCGGCCGCTTATATCCAGCAGCAGGATTTGTACGGCAAGTCCGGCTGGAAGATGGAAATCCTGGGGGATGAAAGCGCCCTCCCTGTGCAAACCTTTGAGACTCCCAAGACCGTCGAGACCGCATGTACGGTGGTCTGGAAGGGTCCGAATACCTTCATGACCCCTGTCGGCGGCGGCGTGAAGATCGAAACGCTCAAGGCACTGGAGAAGGGCTCACTTCTTAAGGATGAGCAGGGCAAGGTGCAAGCCGCCCATCAGCAGGTGAAGCTGAAGGATTTGGCCAAGGGCCAGTGGTGGTGGGATTAGTCCGAAGTGGATTTCGGAACGAAAAACTCCAAGGCGAGAGACCCGTTGGACTCTCGCCTTTTTGCTTGCGCGGGCATCCGTTAATCAAAGTCTTGCCACGTGCCGCCGATCAGTCGCTGGTGAGGATGAAACCTCGCCTTGTAAGACATGTGCGGCGACTGGGCAATGTAGAAGCCGAGATAGAGAAAGCGGCGGGCAGTCTGGCGGCAGTAGTTGGCCAGTCGCAGCACGGAGTAGGTGCCGAGGCTGACGCAGCGATAGTGCGGGTTGTAGAAGCAGTAGACCGCGGACAGCGAAGTTGCCCCAAGGTCGCCGATCGCCACCGCGACTAGCTCGTGCCCGTCGTAATAGCCGAACTCCAGCGTGCGGCAGCAGCTTGAGGTGAGGAACTGACGATAGGAATCCTCGTCGATGGCATCTTCTTCGGACTCCTTGAGGCGGCGAACTCGCTGGTGCAGGCTGAACAGCCGCACCCGCTCGTCATCGACCGTCGGCGTGCCGATTCGGACGGTCAGCAGCTCGTTCCCCTTCCGCCACTCTCGCCGCTGGGTCTGGTTCGGCTGAAAGGCTTCGAGGTCCAAGCGAATCGGCTCGCAGGCCTGGCACTGGTGGCAAGCGGTACGATACAGAAACCGTCCCGTCCTGCGATCACCGGCAGCCAGGCAGGCGTCCAGTTCCTCCGCCTTCACTTGCGCTCGCTGGAATCGCAGCGGCAGCAGGGCCGTCCGCTCCGGCAGATAGGAGCAAGGATGGGGGCTATTGAAAGCGATGACTTCGTTCATGGCCTACTGGAACCGCTGCGATTGTCCGTTGTAGTCGACAAATTCACTGTGCCGCTCGGGGGCGGCCGTTTCGAAGCGGGTGAATTCCTTGAACCAGAGCAGATTAATGTCGCCGATGGGTCCATTCCGCTGCTTGGCCACGATAATCTGGGCCTTGCCTTCGTGCTCCTTCTTGTCTTCCCCGTGGCGGTAGTATTCTTCGCGGTGGACGAACATCACTACGTCGGCGTCCTGTTCAATGGCCCCCGATTCGCGCAGGTGGCTTAGCCGCGGGATGTTTTCCTTGCCCATCTCAGTCTGCCGGTTGAGCTGTGCCAGGCAGAGTACCGGCACCTTCAACTCGCGGGAAAGGATCTTGAGGCGGCGGGCGATTTTGGCCACCTGTTCCTGCCGCGGGTCCTTGGGATTGTCCGGCTCGATGAGCTGCAGGTAGTCGACGACGACGAGGCCGAGATCCCCCTGGCGGCGCTTGATACGGCGGGCCGCGGCGGCGATCTCGGTGACGGTGCGGGCCGGCGAATCGTCCACGTAGAGCGGCGTCTCGGAGAGGACCGACGCTTTCTCAACCAGCTTCAAACGGTCGTCCTGGGAGATGCTACCGTTTCGCATCCGGTGGCCATTCACTTTGGCAACCGAACAAAGCAACCGGTCAGCCAACTCGATGGCCGACATTTCCAGGCTGACGAACAGCACCGGCTTCTTTTGCCCGAGGGCAACGTGCTCGGCGATGTTCATGGCGAATGCCGTTTTGCCCATGCTGGGGCGGGCGGCCAGGATGATCAGCTCGCTGTTGTGCAGGCCCGAGGTTTGGTTGTCCAGGTCCGCGAAGCCAGTGTCCACGCCGCCGGTGGTGTGACGCCCTTCCAGGCGAGCTTCCAGACGGTCAATGGCCGTGTGCAGCACGTCCTTGATGGTCTGGACCGCACTATCGGAGCGGCTGTCGAGGATGGAGAAGATCTTCTGCTCGGCCTGGCCAAGCAGATGCTTGGCCTCCTGGGTCTCGTCGTAGGAATCGCGGAGAATTTCCGTGCTGACGGTGATCAGCGAGCGGAGCGTAGCCTTCTCGCGGACGATGTCGGCGTAGTACGTGGCGTGGGCGGCGTTGGGGACCGAGTTGATGATTTTGCTCAGGTACGCAGCCCCGCCGACTGATTCATAATCGCCAGCCGCTTTGAGGCGGTCGGTAAGCAAGTTGATATCCATCTTCTTGCCCGACTCATGCAATTCACACATGTGGCGAAACAGCTTCTGGTGGGCGTCGTCGTAGAAATCGATGAACTTGACGATCATCACGACGTCGTCGAGCACATCCGGGAGCAGCACGATGCTGCCCAATACGCCAATCTCCGCCTGCAAGTCAAACGGCGGCTGGCGGTCGAGAATATCCGTAGTGGGCAACAGCGGACGCTTGCCATCCGTGCGGCGGGTGGTCGTGGTGGACATGAGGGGCTCCTTCCATGAATGAAGCGGTGTCGGCGAAACTATCGGCGATTATACGCGAGTGGAGCACACGGTTTTGGAATGGCAGGAAAATGTTTGGCAGAAAGATTACAGAAATAAGATGACGCCGTCGGGTGGTATGGCTTTATCTTTCTGCCAACCATTTTCCTGCCACCTTATCTGTACAAGACGCGCAAAAAAAGCCCGCGAAGATTCTCGCGGGCCGGTGATGTTTCTGTTGAAAACCTGTCGGCATAAAGCGGCGAAAGCTACTTCTTCTCCGCCGCCGCTTTTTCCTTGCCGGCAGCCTTCTCCGGCTTGACCTCCGCTGGCTTCTTCTCGGCTGGGGCTTCCGTGACGACGGTCGGGACGACCCAGACCTTTAGCTCGGCATTGATGTCGGCGTGGAGGTGGATCTTGACCGTGTATAGGCCGAGCTCCTTGAGCGGACCTTCCAGCCGCACCTGGTCGCTGGTGATATTGAAGTGGGCGGCCTTGAGGGCGGAGATGATTTCGCTGGACCCGACGCTGCCGTAGAGGTGCCCTTCGTCGTTGGCGTTGGCCTCGATGGTGATGCTCTGCTTGGTGATCGCTTCGGACAGCTCGCGGAGCGTCTTGAGGCGGGCCTTTTCGATTTCCTGCAATTTGCTGCGGTGCTTTTCGACCATCCGGCGATGGTGGTCATTCGCGACGGTGGCCAGGCCCTGCGGCAGCAGGTAGTTGAGGGCGAAGCCCCGCTTCACCTGCACGACGTCCCCTTGCTTGCCGAGATGGTCAACCGACTGGATGAGAAGCAGTTGCACTCCGCCAGTTGGACCCTTGGGGAGCGCCTGGAAGTGGTTGTGTTTGGATTTGCTGGCCATGGCTGGTTTCCTGATCCCTCGCTCGCGCTTCGGGTTCGTGTTGCGGTCCCTCGCTTGCGCGTCGGGCTGGTGTTGTTAAAACGGTATTTCATCCGGCGGGGGCTGGGTGGCCTGTGGGGCGCGGGGCGGGGCGCTCGCTCGCGGAGCGGGCGGGCCGGAGGATTCGTGCTCGCCGCCGCCGCCGCTGAATTCACTCTCGTCGAAGTTGCTGCCACTGCTTTGGGAGCGACCGCCGCCGCCGCCACCAGCACGGCCGCCGATCATTTGCATCCGCTCACCGACGACCCGCAGCTTATAGTTTTTCTTGCCGTCCTTCTCCCACGAATCCAGCTTAAGCCGCCCTTCGATGAAAACCGGCGAACCCTTGCTAAGGTATTCGGCGGCGACTTCGGCCGTGCGGCCCCAAAGCGTGATATCCACAAAAGTGACTTCCTCGACCCACTCCCCTTGGGCGTTCTTCCGCCGATCGTTTACCGCCAGCCCGAGCTCCGTCACGGCAAGCTGAGTGCCGGTGTACTTGAGCTCCACGTCACGGGTCAGGTTTCCCATCAGGATCACTCGGTTAAAGCTGGCCATAGTTTTGTCCTCGGCAAAAAACAGGTGTTGAAGTGAACAAAAGTCACAGTTCCTGTACAGCTTATCAGATCGATTTCCTGGTTGCAAGTTGCGGGGTGAAAAATTTTGGGGGCGGCCTAGGAAGGCCATCCTACCGCTAGTTTCCCAGTTCCAGCGGCTCGTCCACGATCTCCGGAAGGTCCGGCTCGTTCACATCGGGGATGGCCACTTCCGCCGCCCGGCTCTTGCCGCCGCCCTTGGCATGTTCCACCAGGGCTTCCACGAGGCGGGGGTCCACCTTCAGGGTCATGTCCCGCACGATAGTTTCGTTGATCCGGATTTCCCGGCCAAATTCGACCAGCTTCTGGCTGTCCATCCGGAAGTAGGTGAGCCAGTAGGTTCCCTTCTTGTGGCCATCAATCGGGTAGGCCAGCTTCTGTTCGTTCCACAGCCGGCTGACGAGGACTTCGCCGCCGAACTTGGCGACGAGGTTGGGGATTTGGGCCCCCATGTCGTTGGGATTCTGGGCATACTTGTTGGAGTCCAGAATCACCAGGTTTTCATACACGTTTTGAGCCAAGGCAAACTCCTTCAAACTTTCACGAGGCGTTGTACTGATTCATGCACTGCTGCGTTCCCGCCGTCGTCCACAGGGCGGCCGCCTCGGTCGCGCGGGTCAGAGCAGTTTGGATTTCCGGTATTTCTTCTTTTGTAAACTTGCCGAGCACATGGCCCGTCGCGTCCCGCCCCGCCTGTGGGGCGCCAATGCCGATCCGCAAGCGGGGAAACTCGTCGGTCCCCAGGCGGCGGATCACGTCTTCCAGTCCCTTCTGACCGCCCGACGTCCCCTTGGCCCGAAACCGCAGTTTGGCCACCGGCAGGGCAAAGTCGTCGCAGACGATCAGCAGGTTTTCGTTATCGATTTTGTAAAAATCTCGGGCGGCCAGCACGCTGCCGCCGCTCAAATTCATAAAGGTCAGCGGCGTGAGGAGCAACACCTTCTCGTCGCCGATTTTCGCTTCTACCGTCTCCCCCTGGAACCTGGCCCGCGGTGCGGACTTGCCAAACTTTTCCGCCAGCACTCGCAAGACCTCAAACCCCACGTTATGCCTCGTGCCGGCGTATTGTGTTCCAGGATTTCCCAATCCCACGACAAGCTTCATACCCATTCTCAAATCCCAAATCTCAAATCTGAAATTTGATTTACTTTTTCTCCTTTTCCTTCTCTTCCGCCTCTTCCTCGTCCGTCTTCTCCTTCTTGATCAGCTCGGGCTCGACGCCGGTGGCCCCATCCGCGCCAGGAACAGGTGCTTCCTCTTCCTTCCGAGGCATGACGCACTGCACCACCACGCCTTCGCCATGCGTGATCAGCTTGGCCCCGTCCGGCAGCTTTACATCCGAAACGTGAATCGCCGCGTTGAGCTTCAGGTCCAGGACGCTGACGACAATTTTGTCCGGAATGGATGCAGCCGGGCATTCGATTTCAATCTCGTGCGCGATGAATTGCAGCACACCCCCCTCAGCGGCGCCCGCGGGAGTTCCTTTGAGCTCCAGCCGCACCGTCGTGTTGACAAGCTCCGTGAGGTCCACCCGCATCAGGTCCAGGTGGATGATGGTCTTGCTATACACGTCCCATTGCACCTGGCGGATGAGGGCGCTATCGCTGACGTCCCCCTTGAGCGACACCAGCTTGCCGCCGTGCCGCACGGCTGCCATCAGCTCCTTGGAGGGGACCGCGAGGTTGACGTTCGCTTCGCCGTGGCCGTACAGAATGGCGGGGACGGCCCCGGTATTCCGCAGCCGGCGCATGCGGGACGTCCCCGTTTCGCCGCGGACTTTGACGTTCAGTGTTTCAGCCATGTGAGATTTCTGGAGATGCTTGGTGGCACGGCCACGACTTTGCGTGGTCGTGAGTTAGATCGATTTTCCCGCCAATTTGGAAACTCCTTATTTTGCCAAAATCGTGCCCGCTGACAAGGGTAACGAAAGGGATTTTTGCCAAGCTTAGCCGCCGCGTCCACGCGGCGTATGCGGGCCGTCACCCGTGGGACGATTGCGCCACCTTGCGTCGCTTGTCTCCCAAGTGGACGCGAGGGGAAGCACTTGCCGCCGCTGCGTGCCGCTTGTAACCTGATGATACCACCTGCTTTCCGTCACGAAATCTCCAGTGCGCCGCACCATGGCCAAGACCGCCACCAAGACCTTTGAATACGTCGAACCCATCGGAGCCCGCGTGCTGGTCCGCAAAGATGAACCCAAGCGACAGACAAAGGGGGGCATCGCGCTCCCCGACCAGTCCGAAATCCCCACCATCACCGGCCGCATCGTCGCCATTTCCGCCCAGATTGAGAACGACGAGGACGTGCCCCTCAAGCAGTACGACAAAATCCTCTTTCATCCCAAGAACGCCATCCCCGTCGATTTTGAAGCCGACAACGCGCTCTATGTCGTCCCCGTGGAAGATGTCGTCGCTGTTTTCCGGCGAGAGAAACCGGCGGCTGAATAGTCAAATCTCAACACTTGACTAATTACTGTTTTCCTCGAAACAGCCAGCCCTGCTTGTAGAAATAGGCGATCAAGCCGGCGGCTGTGACGGACATGAGAAGGAGGCAGAGGGGGTAGCCGTAGTACCAGCGGAGCTCGGGCATGTTCCAGCGAGACGAGTCGGGGTCGAAGTTCATGCCGTATACGCCGGCGATGAAGGTGAGCGGGATAAAAAGGGTGGACATGATGGTCAGCACGCGCATGGTCTCGTTGATGCGGGCGCTGAGGGCGGACATGTAGAGGTCGCGGAGGTCGGCGGTGAGCTCGCGGTAAGTTTCCAGCAGCTCCACGATCTGCACGACGTGGTCATAGCAATCGCGGAGGTAGACGCGAGTGGCGTCGGTGATTTGCGGCGTGGTTTCCCGCATCAGATGGGCGAGTGCCTCCCGCATCGGCCAGATGGCACGCCGGACGAGCAGCAGGTCGGCCTTCACCTGGTGAAGCTCGTCCATCGTCTGCCGCGTAGGCCTTTCCAGGACGGCATCCTCCAGAACGTCCAGTTTCTCGGCATACTGTTCCAGGACTGGATAGTAGGAATCCACGACGGCATCGATCAGGGCATACGCCAGATAGTCGCTCCCCACTTTGCGGATGCGGCCGGCGTTGTCCTTGAGTCGTTGCCGCACGCCGCCGAAGGGGTCGCCAGGGGCACCTTCTTGAAACGTCAGCACGAAGTGCGGCCCGACGAAGATGCTTAGCTGCTCGGTGCCGGCCCGCTGGTCGCAGTTGATCATGCGGAGGACGACGAACAGGATCTCGTCGTATTCTTCCACCTTGGCCCGTTGATGCAGATTCACCACGTCTTCCATCGCCAGCCGGTGCAGGCCGAACAGTTCGCCGAATTGTTCGATCAGCTTCGCGTCGCCGAGCCCTTCGACGTTGATCCAGACGACGGAGTAGTCCGCCAGGAGCTGCGGGATTTTCGACAGGTCGGTCAGCGGCTGGTCGTGGAATTTGTCGGCGCTATAGGCATAGACATGCACGTCCGGCTTGGGCTGCGCCGGATCGGCAACGACGGTGCCAGGCGATGCGCCGGGCTCGGTCCGCCGCTGGATTTTCAGGTCGCGGGCCTTTTGCTTGCGGCGCTTGCTCACGCGGCTCCTCGCAACTCGCGCGGGGCGGGAAACGGTTCACTGAGCCGGACTTCGACAGGCCGCATGAGGTTTAGATGGACATCGCGCTGCGGGTAGGCGATGACGATGCCCCGGTCGGAGAAGAGCTCGTCGATCTTGAACCGCAGGTCGCTTTCCACTTTGCCTCGATCCGCTTCGCTCATTTTCAGCCAGAAGCTCAACTCGAACTGCATAGCGTGGTCGCTGAATTCCGTGAAAGAGACGCCGGGGCCGGGGGTCTTCAGGATTTGCTCATGCGTCTGGGCCGCCTGTTTCAGCAACCGCTCGACTTCCCGCGCGGGACTGCCGTACGCGACACCGACCGTGACCTTGCTGCTGATCATGTCGTCGGAGAGGGTCCAGTTGATGACGTTCCCTTGCAGGAACGTGCTGTTGGGGATGATGACTTCCAGGTTGGACCCCGTAGTGATGCGGGTGCTGCGGGCGCCGATTTCGCTGACCTTGCCGCTGTGGCTGTCGATCTGGATGACGTCCCCCACGCGGATCGGCCGCTCGATCAGCAGGATCAGGCCGCTGATGAAGTTGTTCATCACGTTCTGGCTGCCAAAGCCGATGCCGATGGCGAGGGCACCACCGAAGAACGTAAAGACGGTCATCGGCACGCCGACGAGTTGCAGCGAGAAGACCGCGAACAACCCGAACAGGACATAGAACGATACCTTTTGCAGCGGAGCGGACGTCGCGGGGGGGAGTCCGACGCGGCGAAGGACAGTCTCTCCGAGCCATGTGCTCAACCGGCGGGCCAGCTTCTGGCCGAGCCACAGGAGGAACAAGCCGCCAATGATGACTTGCAGCGAAAGGTCAAAATCCTTGGTCTTGAGGAAAGGAAATCGCCAGACGTAAAGGACCTTGAGCCAGGCCTGCTGGACTTCGCCTTTGACGAGAGTGGTAACGCCGTCGTCGGTCGCCTCACCTTCGCCAGTTGATTGCTCATCAGTTTTCGCGGAGGACTCGACGCCTGCAGCACTGGTCTTGGGGAGCAGCTTGGAGGTCGTCGAACCGTCGGACGAAATGCCGGCTCGCAGAGGCTTCGTCGTATTTGTTCGCGCGGCTCGCCAGGCGACTTTCGGCTCGGCGGGCTCACTTTGCGCGGGCAGCGGCTCGGCGGCGGCGGGCTGGTTTTCGTCGGCGATGATAAGAGGTTTGAGTGCTCCGGGAAGCGGTCGCTCCACCGGAGTGAGTTCGGGGCGGGCGGCCGGAGCTGGCTGGTCGGACGATTCCTCCGCGGGAACGACGTTCTGAGCTGGGACGACGCGCGAGGGTATCGACGAACGGAAGCTGCGCCCGGGAATCTGGCTCCAGGCGGCGGATGTCGCGAAGCAGAGTGCCACGCCTGTCAGCAAACCAATCAGTCGGCCCGAGTCCATTCGATTCATCATGACAACCTCTCGGCGGCATCTTGCCGCATGTTTCAGAGTCCGCTGGCCGTGTAGAAATACAGGAGCGAGGCAAGCGCGGTCAAGAGAAGTCCTTGCTAGCAAGCTGAGTGCCAAATCCAACAAGAATAGTACTCATCTCGCTCCGCGAGATGACCTCACGCGGAGCGTGAGGAGTACTTTGAAAGCCCATGTCCGACTACCGCTGGAACATCTCCGATTTCGCCGTGGCCTATGACCAGGCGGCGGAGCGCGTGCATCCGTATTACTTGGAGTTGCAAGACGCCATATTGCAGGAGCTGTCGATTCCGTCCGACGCCGACGTGCTCCTGGTCGACATGGGCGGCGGCTCGGGGCGGCTGATGGAACGGGCGTTGGAGAAGTGGCCGAAGGCACACGGCTTGGTCCTCGACCAGTCGGAGCCGTTTCTAGCATTGGCAGAACGGCGGTTGGCACGCTTCGGCAGCCGGGCGGGCTGCGTGCAGGCCCGTTTGCAGGATGACTGGTTGAGCTTGTTGCCGACTCTCCCGGCTGCCATTGTCAGCATGTCGGCCATCCATCATCTGGACCCTGCCGAAAAACAGGCGTTCTATCAGCGTTGTTTTGAGGCCCTCGCGCCCGCCGGCCGCCTGCTCAATGGCGATGAAGTCCGCCCGGATGACGACACGCAGTACCTCCCTATCCTGCAGGAATGGTCCGCGATGTGGGCAGCCGGTATCGCCAACGGCAGCAGCCCGCCCGGCATCCACGCCGCCCTCCGCGGCTGGACTGACCGCAACGTCACCCATTTTGGCCAGCCCAAGCAGAGCGGCGATGACTGTCACGAGACGGCGGCGGCTCAACTAGGCTATCTATCCGACGCCGGATTCGCGGAGTGGCATGTCCTCTGGCACAAGAAGCTCTGGGCACTGCTGGCGGCCACGAAGTAGACAGCGGCCCTCTCTCAGAAAGATTAAGGTGAACGACTCTAAGCCGCCTGCCGCAGCCGGGAGTGCATCTCTCGCAACTCCTGCTCCAGTTGCCTCCGCTCGGAGCTCCAGCGGGTTTCGGTCTGGCGGAACTGGTCGGATTGTTCGAGCAGATTCTGTTCGTGGATGACGAGCGACTGGGCGTGGTTTTCGATTTCCGCCTCGCGGGCGGCGAACCAGCTTTGCAGCTCGTGCCGCTGGTTGCGATGCGCCATGCTTTGCTCGGCGACTTTCTCGGCCAGGGTGAGCAACTCCCGCTTCTGCTCGGCCAGGCCTTGCTGCTCCAGGCGATACTGCTCGCCGAGCTTGAGCCGAAGCTGGGCGATCGACTGAGTGATTTCCACCGGCGGCATCCGCCCCTGGACCTGGGCCCAAAGCTGCTCCGCAATCAGCCGCATCTCGATGGACTGCCGGTGAGCCGCGGTAATTTCGCCGCGAAGCTGGTCGAGAGCCGCCTGCTGCTGGTCGAGCGTCGCTTCACGGGTGGCGAGGCGAGTGCGTCGCTGCTCCAATTCGGCCTCGGTGCGATGGCGCAGGAGGGTGGTGGCCTCGCTTTCTGCTGCCTTTTGCCGCTGCCAGTCGGCCCGCTGGGTGATTAGCGTCTGGCGGTCTCTTTCGAGCTCGCGAGTATGATCGGCCAGGCGGCTTTCGCCTTGAGAAAGTGCTTCCGCGCGTGCGTTCAACTCGGCTTCCAATTCCTGGCGAATGATTGTTCGCTCGCTGGTCAGGTCGGCTTGTTCCACTTCCTGGGAGCGCTCCCATTCCTGCCGGGCATGATGCAGGGCAGCCGCTTCGCGCTCGATGAACTGGCGGCGCTCGCGGATGTGGTATTCCTTGGCTTCGAACTGTCGCTCGCGTTCGGCCAAGGCGGCTTCTCTTTCGCCGACGAGTGGCTGCCGCTCGGCGCCGTCCTGCTGGGGACTTAGCTTCGCTTCCTTGGCCACTACTGCGTTTTCCCGCTCCGTCAATTCTGCCGCCTTCTCCGTAATCCACAGGCGGGCGCGGCGAAATTCGTTGTCCAGCTCCGCCGACCGGGCGTTTTGCAAAGCTTCTCGATGTTCCAGCTCTCGGAGTTGTTCTTGCAAGTGACTGGCCAATTGACTGGCCTGGCTCTCAAGCCGTTCCTCGCGAACGGCCATCGTCTCGTCGAGTTCGAGGAGACTATCGAGCGAGGGGGCGGACTCGCCGGAAAAGTCGTGAGTATCCTGGTAGGTGCCCACTGAGCCCGCGCCCACTCCCGCCGCTTCCAGGACGAGTGCCGGGCTGTGCTCCAACTTGAGCCCGCCGACGGTGTGAGGCCCATCAATGCGGCGCGGCTTCAAGACTTGGTCTGGGACCGGGTCCGCGATTTGGTTGTCCATCATGGCCGCCTCTCCTCGCAAAAAAGCGGGGGTTTTCAGTGACTTTGCCGCAAATTCAACGCAACCGGCAATATCGTCCTATTTTGACAACTCCTACATCGTCACTTCCCAGGTCGGAAGTGAAGCGGCAGCCTGGTTGGAACGCGATTTTTGCCCGAGGGCCAGCGGGCCTGGGTATAATGACCGCTAGACGATAGCAATGCTTGCAGTGGCTAGTCCCGCGTGGGAGAATTCCGCCACGCCATTCTGGCCGCCGCGCTTCGCGCCGTGTCGGGAGGTATCACCGGGAAATAAGCAACATGAAAGTTACGCCCATTGGGGACAAAGTCGTGGTCAGGCGTTTGGAGGCAGACGTGAAGACAGCGGGCGGAATCTTGCTCCCCGATGCCGCACAGCAGAAACCCCAGCAAGGGCGGGTGCTCTCCGTCGGTGACGGGCGGCTGATCGCGGGGGGGAAGCGAGCGCCGAACCAGGTCCGGGAAGGGGATAAAGTCGTTTTCCTCACCTACGCTGGCACGGAAGTTTCTGTAGATGACGAGGAACTGCTGATTTTGCGGGAAGAAGACATCCTGGCGGTCATCGACTAGCCGGGGGTGGCGGTTTTTTAGCCGCCAGACGCTGCCGCACAAACTTTTTGGAGTGACATTCATGCCATCCAGGCGACTTTTTCTCACTACCACCGCTGCTGCCGGGGCTGCATCGGCCTTGCTTCCCCACTTCGCTTGGGCCGCGGACGACAAATCTGCCGAGCAGATTGTCACCAAGGCGATCGGCTTTCTCACGGTCAAGGGGCAGTCGGCGGATGGCTCCTACACCGCCGCGAACGGTCCGGGCATCACCGGACTGGTTGTCGCCAGCATTCTCCGAAATGGCCGGTCCCCCGATGACCCCGCAGTGTCGAAGAGCCTGAAATACCTGGAGGGTTTTGTCCAGCCCGACGGCGGCATCTATAGCAAGGAGTCGTTCCACAAGAATTATGAGACCTGCATTTGCATCCTGGCCTTCACGGAAGCCAACAAGGACGGCCGGTATGACAAGACCTTGAAGCAGGCCGATGGGTACATCAAAGGGATTCAATGGGACGAGTCCGAACAGAAGGCCAAGGACGACGTCTTCTATGGGGGCGCGGGTTACGGCAAGTCGGCACGTCCCGACCTTTCCAATACTTCGTTCCTGATTGATGCCCTGAGGGCCACGGGCAACGACGAGAATAGCGAAGCCATCAAGCGGGCCCTGATTTTTGTCTCGCGATGTCAGAACTTGGAGACCGAGCACAACACGACGCCATTTGCCGCCAAGAATCCTGACGGCGGCTTCTATTACACTCCGGCTGGCACAGCCAACAATAGCCAGGCGGGCATTGACGAAAAAACGGGCGGCCTCAGGAGCTATGCCAGCATGACCTATGCCGGCCTTAAGAGCATGATCTACGCCGGCGTCAAGCCAAGCGATCCCCGCGTGAAGGCCGCCCTGACCTGGCTGCAGAAGCACTACAGTCTGAAGGAAAACCCCGGCATGGGGCAGTCCGGCTTATTCTACTATTACAACACGTTTGCCAAGGCCCTTGCCGCGTCGGGCCACGACGAGTTTGTCGACGAGCAGGGGGTCAAGCACGATTGGCGCAAGGAACTGATTGCGGAGCTTGCCAGCCGCCAGCGAGACGATGGCTCGTGGGTGAACGATGAGAAGCGATGGATGGAAGGGGACGCCAACATCGTGACGGCGTATGCGCTGCTGGCGCTGTCGTATTGCCAGAAGAAGTGATGTCGGTGCGGCGACTTACTTCGCCCCCGCCACCAACCCTGCTGCATAGCCCAGCACGTCGCCGCGGCCCTTGCAGTACTCCAGGACAGCCGAATAGTCACCCGCCTTCACCGCCAACTCCAGCAGCGACGGCGCGATGCCGACGGGTTGCACGCCGGGCTTACTGAGCGCGATCGCGGCGGCGACGGCATCCGGGTAGCGGCCGATGCGGGCGAGGAGGTCGACGTAGGTCTCGGCGGGGATCATGGTGTGGTACTGCGGGTCCAGCATCTCGGCCTTGTTCTTGAAGTAGGCCAGGGCCTCATCGACGTTCTCCCCGAGCAGGGCCTGGAAATAGAGCGTGTGGCTGGGGTAGGTTTCCGAGAATGGCTCATCCCCCTGGTACTGGAACTGGGCCGATAGTCGCCGGCCATATTCCGTCAGGTCCAGCGCCAGCCGCAGGTCGGCCTCATCACTGCAATTCCTGGCGATGCGAGTCGTGGAAGCCAGGTGCGTGGTGTCGATGTGGTAGGAGTTTTCCTGGAACAGCCATTCCCGGTCCGCCACCAGATCCTTCAGCGTCGTCTCTTTCGGTTGGGAACCCTCTTGCCGGGCGATGTCGACCTTCACGCTCCCAACCAGGTCGGCATGGAGGCGATGCAGCAGCAGCCGGGCGGCGGGCTCCTGCTCCTTGCGGGGGCGGCGGGCGACCGACGAATCGTAGGTCGTAATCGAACTGCAAGTGCCGTAGCTTTCCAGGACCAGGCCAAAGCCGCGCGCGATGTCAATTCCTTCATGCAGTGTGACCTCGATAATCTCCTCGGTGTTGTCCTCCCCCGGTTTTATTGCGGCAAGTAACTTAGCCGCCTCCACTTTGTCTCCTACCGGCCGCAAATACATCCACCCTTCGCGGACCTTTCCCTCCTTGAGCAGCAGCGTCCCTACTTCCCGGCAGGCCGAAATCAGCCCCTCTTCCAGTTCATTCCGCTTCGCCTCGCTGAGTCCATCTGCCCCCTCCGCCGACGCAATCGGCAGCCCCAACTTCCGGCGGATCTGCATCTTTAAGGCTTCAAACAGCTCGTGATACTTCTTCTCCCCCCGCAACTGTTCCACCACCCGCCCCAGCACCCCGTCGGGACCGTGAGCGGCAAGTTCAGTCTTCAACGCATCAAAATCGGAATCAGCCATGACGTGATTGGGTTAGGTGGAAGTCGGCAGTTTTCGTCAGAATATGTCATCGTACCATCGAATGTGCGGGGGAGGTAGAACGCGAAAGTGTCTGCTAACGCGGCCCTGCCAGTGGTGCCTTCCTTTCCAAAATGCGCGGTGATAGCGGGGCCATCTCGGCGTTGAGGTCGATGAAGTCATGCCACTGGGGAGGCACATTGTCGTCCAGGAACATCGCCTCGACCGGGCATTCCGGAGTGCATGCTCCGCAGTCAAGAAGGCTCTGGAAACGGTTCCGACCTAGGCCCGCCACAATCCCGCACGCTCCGTCGCTTGCGTGTCGGGCAAGTGTGCTCCCCTACCGCCTGGCCCGCGTTTCTCCAGAGTTTGCTGACACCTGCCTGCCGCGCCAGCGAAGGACAGTGCGGCCATCCGGTTCAGGCCATCACGTCGACGACGTTTTCATTCGCTGGCGCTCCAGGCTTGTGTCGAAACAGCCTGTCGGAGCTTCGCCCCGGCTGGCGGAAAAATGCGGGCTAGAAGATCGAATAGGTCCGCGTCTCCACCAGCACATCCGAATCCTGCGAGCCGCCGGCGCGACGGCGGCCGCTGTGATTGCCGCCGTAGCCCTCGAGGTTCAGATCGGGTACGGCGATGGCTTCCTGAGCGTCCAATTGCAATCGGAAAGGGCCGGCGAAGTCGGCCGGGGGCAGTTCCCAAGCGATTGCCACCAGCGCCCGGTCCCGTGGATAATAGGTCGAAGTGCTGGCCTCTACCGTAGTGCCGGTATTAAAACCGCCGCCAGAATCCCCGAGCGCGAAAGGCAGCGGCCCGATGGCAAAGCCTGGCCGATTTCCCTCAGGCAGGACCAACTTGAACCTTTGCGGGTCATACATGGCGTACGACGACAATGGGCCGGCGAGGTTCTCCTCCGGATCCAGTCGAGATTTCTCCTGGAGCGCCTTGTGCTGGACTGGGGTTGGATAGAGCGACGCATGGGGAAGTGACACGACCACAACCAGGAACTCATGCCCCGTTTTGGTGGGCTGGAGAGGGTCGTTCTTCTGGTCATGAATTTTCGGAAGTTTGCCCAGCCGCTGGAACCCCAGGACTTTGGGAAGCATTTCGGCGGGGCTTGGCGCGGGCGGCAACTCGGCGGTCGCAGCATCGGGACGAATTGGATCCGCGTCCGCAAGGTCGCGTTCGGTCGTTTTCCACAGGACGATCTCACGACCGGATGTTAACGCCAGTTGTTTGCCGGTAGGGTCAAACGCCAGGCTGTGAATGCGTCCGTCCAGTGCGGGGAGCGCGACGATTTCGCGGCCTAGCTTCAAATCCCAGAATCGTGCATTTCGGTCTTCCCCATGACTCGAAGCGGATACGAGCCGTTGCTCCGTGGGATGGAATGCCAGACTGCTGATTCGTTCGGTATGGCCCAACAAAATGAAACGAAGCTCTCCCGTATCGAAATCCCAGATCCGGATCGTTTGGTCGCTTGATCCGGATGCGAGGAGCTTGCCGCTGGCGGAGATTGCCAAGGCATGAATCGAATCCACATGTCCTCGCAGCGGGGGAAGTTCTTTCCCGGTAAGGATGTCCCAGAAATGAATGAGACGATCGACTCCCGCCGAGGCCACTCGCTTCCCGTCGGGGTGAAAGAGGACCGCATGCACATTGTCCTCGTGCCCTGGCAAGGTCAACAGTTCGGTTCCGTCCTCAACGCTCCACACCCGCACGGTATCGTCCCAGCAGCCGGTGACGAGGCGTTTACCGTCCGGGCTGAATGCAAGGCTGGAAGTCCGCTGAGGATGCCTGAGAACGTTCTTCTCCTTTCCGGTGTCCACATCCCACAGGCGGATTTCCAGGTCCCCGGCGGCGGACGCGAGCGTCCGGCCATCGGGCGAGAAGGCCAGCATGACAATTTCGCCGGTGTGCCCCTCAAAGATATGGGCTTCGCGGAGCGTATCGGGACCATAAACATTACCGCTTCCCGGCACAAAGTGAATGATCGATTTGAGAGGCCGGCCCGACATGGCTGCGAGGGCTTTGCTTTTCGGTGCTCCGGGAGGGGGCGGCGGGCCTCGCGTGGCGATGTGGATGCCGAGAGTCCGAGTCAGCTTCCCCGTGCGGGAGTCCCAGAGGCGAACACTGCCCATGCTGTCACCGGTTGCGATCAGGGGTTCCTTGGGGTGATAGGCGACACTCCTGGTGCCGCCGTCATGTCCGACAAAGGCACCTGCCTGGGGCGAACCCACCGGCCAAATCCGGACACGGTCATCCCCGCAAGCTGCGATGATACGATCACTCTTAGCGGAGAATGCCACGCTCGTCGGGCTGCCACGATAGTGCGTCTGCAACTCTTCTTGTGCCCAATCGAGCACCGTCGCATCGCCGTCCGCATCGGCGACAACCAGCAGCTTTCCATCGTCGCTAAAATTCACATCCAGCACCCGGTTCGCGTAGCCTGGAAACTGCCCAAGGAGCTTGTTATCGACCATGGCCAGCACGACCAATTCTGCTTCCCTCGCGCTCCAGATCGCCAACCGGTCTAAATCAGGACTCACAGCGCAGATGGAAGGGATGGGTTTCTTGAGTGCCTCGCGCTCCTCCTGACCGGTGGCGAGATCCCAGAATCGCAAGGTGCGGTCGTCCCCCAAGGAGGCCAGACGTTGTTTCTCGTGATGAAACCACAACCGGCGGACCTCATCGGTATGTCCGACAAGAGTTGCTCGTTCCTGACCAGAATCCGCATTCCAAACTTTGATTGTGTTGTCCGCCCCGGCAGTCGCCAAGAACTTGCCGTCCGCACTGTACGCCACGGCGTTGATGGCTAGGACATGGCCATGCAGCGTGTGCGGCGGCTGGTTTTCCGCAACGTCGAGGATGTAGACTCTGGAATCGCTACCTCCCGCGGCCAGACGACTGCCGTCTGGGCTGAACGCAAGCGACAGAGAACCCGCGGCAGGAAGCTTCCAGGAGCGCTGCCGTGCGCCGGTCGATGCCTCCCAAAGGTGAATAGTGCCGTCGTCTCCCGTGGACGCGGCCTGTCGCCCATCGGGACTGAAGATCGCCGCAAAGACCGGTCCCCCGTGCCCGCCATAGCCGATTAGCTCAGACCGGGTTTCATGAAACAGATGAAACCATTCCCAGCCCCGCAGGTCGACACCCCTCGTTTTCTCTGGTCGTGTAGCGTCGAGCGATTCCTTGACCTGGCGCAGACGCCCCATCTGCCAGGCGCGCCCGGAGCGCCCCATCATCGCGTGATACACGGGGCGTTCTGCTTCTACTTTCAGCTCTTCGAGACTGATCCGCAGCTTTCTTTCCTCGTCTCGCGCCTTCCGGGCGGCGTCGCGCTGTTCCGTCACTTCGCGGCTCTTGTCTTTGATCTCGACGTTCTTGGCCGCCAGATCGGCGGCATGACGCCAGAGCAGCGCGGCGACGATCAGCGGAACCAAAATGCCAAGCGCGATGATGGCGGCCAGATAGGGTTGACGCTGGACCCATTTTCGCGCCCGGTAAATCATCCCTGGTGGCCTGGCGAGAACAGGTTCGTTGTTCAGATAGCGCTTGAGGTCGGCCGCAAACTCCGCGGCTGACTGATAGCGGCGGGCCGGCTCCTTGCTCATCGCTTTGAGGGTAATCGTCTCCAGATCACGGGGGATTTTGTCGTTCAAACGCCGCGGCGCCCGGGGTTCATCCCTCAATACCTGCACGATCAGCATCCGCTTGTTGCCGCGGAACGGGAGCGCGCCGGTCAGCAGCTCATAGAGGATGACACCCAGGCTATAGACGTCGCTCCGTTCATCCACGTCGTGGGAGTCCCCCCGGGCCTGCTCGGGGGACATGTAGGCGGGGGTTCCCAGCACCTGCCCATCCAGCGTGATGGTGATCTCACCTGCTTCCCGTTTGGCCAGGCCGAAATCCATCAGGTGCGGCTGGTCCTTCAGGTCCAGCATGATGTTCGAGGGTTTTAGGTCGCGATGAATGACCCCTTCCCGATGAGCGTAGTCCAGCGCCTCGGCGACCTGGACGATCAGCTCCGCCGCGGCATGAAACGCCAGCCGGCTGGTCGCCAGGCGGTCTGCCAGTGTCGCCCCAGAAATCAACTCGCTGACGATATAGCAGGCGCCGTCGTGCTCTCCGGCGTCGTACACCGAGACGATATTCGGATGCACCAGTTGGGCCGCGGATCTTGCCTCGCGGAGGAACCGCTCGACGTTCTCCTTATTCGCCAGGTTGCCCGCGCGGAGAATCTTGAGCGCGATAATGCGGTCGAGCTCGGTATCCCGCGCCTTGTAAACGGTCCCAAAGCCGCCGACTCCGAGCTGCTCGAACAATTCAAACTTTCCCAGTCTCCGCGGCGTCTTGGAGGAGAGCAAGGGACCGGTCTTGACCCGGCTGGCATCGATTTGAATGCTGGAACCGCAAGACGTGCAGATGACCTCCGCATCCGTCTCCTCGACCACCTCAATCGGATTCTGGCAGTGGGGGCAAGTCAGATGCATGGGGTCGAACCGTTAAGGAACCGACAAGACATTCTCTTTCGGCAAGTCTGCCGGCCGGGGCGGCGGCACAGCAAGAGTATAGTGGACCCCCACGGCGGATTAAATCAAATTTTTTCGGCCATTGTTTCTGGACGATAATTTCCTCGCCAATCTCCGAGCAGAAGGGTAAAAAGGCGTCAAAGCGGCACTCCGTCCTTCACGAACAGCACCCCCTCATCGTAGGCGGCCAATCCCAACTCCTTGAAGAGGGCCAACAGCGCGGTATCCCTGGCGAAGGCCTGCGTTTCCAGGAGCGCCGCGCCGGTACGCTGCAGGTGAAGAAAAGCCTCGGCCAGCAGGAACGTGGTCATACCTTCAGCGCGGGCTTCGGGTGTGTCTTCCACGCGCACTATGCCGGCGGCCTGAACGCCCCAGGATTTGGAGAGGGGAAGGATGTCCCAGAATGTTGCCGAGATCAGGGCATCCGCGCTGTCTCGAAACCGGAGCTCGTAGCGGGTCCAATCGGCGTGCAACCAAACGCAGGAATCCCACCAATTGTCCGGTGTCACGTCGTGGACGGCGATGACTTCGCAGCGGCGGCGGAGCTGCATCAGCCGGCGGTCGATGGGACACCGAAAGTTGGCCAGCGGGCGATGGAGGAGCACTCGTCGCTCCCGCTCGCGATAGCCCGCGCTTTGAAACAGGGCGGTTTGCTCCAGGTCGGAGGTTAGCACGCCGGGAAGTCGACTGCCGCCGTAGAGTCCCAGGTAGAAGGAATTGAGGGGGAACGCACTGCCGCCGAAGATTTGGCGGACGCCGCTACGGACGAGATACTCTTCGCTCGCGCGGAGCAGCTCGGCTTGGATTTCGGCCCGCTGTTCGTGGGGAGCAACCAGCAGATGACAGGTGGTGCCCAGGGACTTATCCAGGGCCGACAGGTCGTCGCTCCCTCCAAAGCCGGCGTGGACGAAGCCGACGGGCCGCTCGCCATCGACAGCCACAATCAGCCCCCGCCGGTCAAAATACGGACGGGCGAAGATGAGCTCCTCCAGCAGGCGCGGCGTGAGTCCCTGCATCCGCCCGCGAAGCGGCGGCTGGCTGCGCCAGATTTCGGCCAGTGCGGGGGGATCCCAATTCTGGAAAGGGCGATAGCGGATCAAGGCAGGAGCCGGCGCGAGAGGCGGGTGACGACGACATCAATCTAAGTCACTATGGCCCCGCGCGGTAGCCGAGTTACGAACGGAAGGGGTCGGTTGGGGTTTTCGCGGCGAAAACCCCAACCGGCACCGTTACTCCAACGCCACGAAGATCTGACATCCGTCCACCTTCACCGGGAACTTGCCATGCACCAGGGACTTGCTGGTCTGATGCTGGCCCGTGCTCACATCGAACTGCCAGCCGTGCCAGGGGCAGGTGAGAATGCACCCTTGCAACTTGCCTTTGCCGAGCGGGCCTCCCTGATGCGGGCAGATGCCATCGAGGGCGTGGATGACGCCATCCACATTGAACAGGGCGACAATCCGGTCCCCAGCGACGCACTCCTTCGCCGCGCCCGGGGGAAGCTCGCTTTCGGCGGCTGCGGGATGCCAGGTGGTCATGCCTTCATCGTAACCGGCCTTAGTGGGCGTGGGCAGCCTTTCCGCCGCACGCACTCAGGACGGCGCATGTGCTGCAAGCTCCTGTTCCGCAGCCGTTCTCCGCCTCCTCGGTGCCACAGCCGGGACCGCAACCCTGGGCGAGCGTGTCAGTGAACTTGCGGAACTGGACTTTGGCTTCGTAGGCTTCGGCCAATTCGCTGGTCACGTCGGCGATCTCCGGGGATTCGTCGCCGAGGAAGTAGAAGAACAGCGACTGGCCATCGAACAGGTGCTCCACATCCACCAGCACCGTCGGAATCCCCCGTTCCTTCAGTCGGCTGGAGCAAGCGATAAAGGCCTCGTCGCGATTGCGGTCCAGCCGCGCCAGTAGCAGGTCGTCTTCAATGGTCATCCGGCGGAGGAGCGTGCCGTGCAACTCGTCGCGCGGCGCGGCTTCGAGGGGGGAAAGCACCTCCCCCGCTTCCAAGCCGCGGCGGGTGCGGCAAATGACGCGGGTGCCGCGAGGATAGCGCTCCGCCGCCTCCGCGGCAAAGCGCCCCACATGCCCCAGCACGCCAAATCGCACAAAATGCTGCCCTAACACGCCTGCTCGCTTCCTACTAAAATGAGCCACACCCTGAAGAGACTCTCCACTAATATCATGCAGGGATTTGCCTCCCTTGCAAGACAATTGCCGAGCCGCTTATGACCTTGCGCCTGATTGACCCGCCTGCCGAGCACCACACCATACCCCTGGACGGCATTCTCGATTGGCAAAACCTGGCCAGCCGCTCGCTCCAAGGCGAAGCGCTCTCCGAGGCGGAAGCGCTGGCCATCCTCCGCGCCCCCGACGAAGAGCTGCTCGACATCCTGGCCGCCGCCTACCGCGTCCGCCGCAAGTATTTCGGCAACACGGTGCAGCTCTATTTCCTGATGAACGCCAAGAGCGGCCTTTGTCCCGAGGATTGCCATTACTGCTCGCAGTCCAAGGTCAGCGAAGCCGAAATCCTCCGCTACAACCTCCTCAGTCGCGAAAAGCTGCTCGATGGGGCGCGGCTGGCGGCAGAGAGGAAATCGAAGACGTACTGCATCGTGATTTCCGCCCGCGGCCCGAGCGAACGGGAAATTCAGGCCGTGGAGAAAATCGTCCCGGAAATCAAGTCCCGCTATGACCTGGAAATCTGCGCGTGCCTGGGCCTCTTGACTCCCGACCAGGCCAATCGGCTGGCCGCCTGCGGGGTGAACAAGGTCAATCACAATCTGAACACGAGCCCGGAATATTACGAGCAGATTTGCACGACCCACACTTATCAAGACCGCGTGGCCACGCTCGCCGCTTGCCGGCAAGCGGGGCTGGCGCTTTGCAGCGGCGGCATCATCGGGATGGGGGAGCGGGATGAAGACGTGGTGCGGATGGCCCTAGCGCTCCGCGAATTGAAGGTAGAGTCCATTCCACTCAACTTCCTGATTGACATTAGCGGAACACCCCTACAAAGAACTAAGAACCTCACGCCCCGCTACTGTCTCAAGGCGCTGGCCATGTTCCGCCTGGTCAATCCGAGCAGCGAAATCCGCATCGCGGGGGGCCGGGAATTGCACCTGGGATCCATGCAGTGCCTGGGGCTCTACGCCGCCAACAGCATCTTTGTCGGCGACTATCTGACGACCAAGGGCCAGACTCCGGAGGCCGATTACAAGATGATTGAAGAGCTGGGCTTCGTCATCACTCGGCAAGAGAATTCCGAAGTTTAGCCGCAGAATTTGCCAAATAGTTGTTGCCAAGGGCAGAGGCTGCGCCTATAAATATGCTTTGGGAAACACTCTTTTCCCAGGGTGAAGATGTTACACACGGGGGGGGTGGAATGAATCGTTCTTGGCGATTCGTCGCATTGATTGGGGTGGCATTCTTGCTGGGATGCGGGGGCTATAAGGCTCCCTCGGGAGTCGTTGTCAAGGGAAAGGTGACGAAGGGGGGAGCCCCGATCACCGTCCCGAACATGGACTCTGGGACCGGCACCGTAAAAATCGAGCTCTTCCCCGTCCACGCGGATGCCCAGGATTCGCGCGATTCCGTGGGGACAACCAGCAAATCCGACGGCAGCTTTGAAATCACCGGCGCTGGCAAAGGGGTCACGCCAGGCAAATACAAACTGGCAATCTTCGCGGACCCTGGGGACGGGGTTAACCAACTCGGGGACAAGTTCACGGGGAGCGATTCGCCGATTGAAGTCGAGGTTGCGGATAAAAATCTTGGGGGAACACAGGATTTGGGGTCGCTGGAGGTTGATTCGTTCAAGTAGATATGCCCTGAAGTAACAGGCTCATGTGCGACGCGCGCATGTTGTTTCTGCAGGCCGACAGTTGGGGAGATCCGCTCCATGGCAACTCGTTCGAGTTCCAGGCGGTCGAGTTCAGTTCGAACTTGCGATGTTGAGTTTTTCTATTCTTGGGGGTCGTGCAAATGAAAATGCAGATCAGAAATCGGTTGGGATTTACACTTGTGGAGTTGCTCGTGGTGATCGCCATCATTGGCGTGCTCGTGGCGCTGCTCTTGCCCGCGGTGCAATTTGCCCGCGAATCGGCTCGGCGGATGCAATGCGCAAGCAACTTAAAGCAACTTGGCATTGGGTTCCATCTCCATCACGACGCGCTACGCAGTCTGCCTCATGCGGGGCTGGATATTTGGCACAACACCCCGCGGTTCATCAACGGCACCGGAGCCACCGGCGACAAGCAGTGGGCAGGCTGGGGCTATCAGGTTTTGCCCTACATCGAGCAGCAGCAGACTTTTGACGGAAATGGAACCACGCCCATTGGAACCCCACCTACGGTGCCTGGCACGGACCACCACCGGCGGGTGGTGGCCATCAGCGCTGCCATCCCGATCATGTATTGTCCCACTCGCCGCCTCGCCAAGCCCATCGCCCCCTACAACGCCAACTATCCGATCGTTGTCAACGAAGGCAAGCTGGGTGCACCGGGGATATATCCCCACGGCCAAACCGATTATGCCAGCGCCTATGTCGATCACATACACGCAGGCAGAAACAATAGCGCAAATTCCCCCTGGATCGTGCCGGGAAATCGCACTCGCAGCGGCGCCGTCGTGCGGCTGGAGCGAATCAACGGGACCACGGGGGAAAACGAACCCAATCCCGCCACGAATCGTCTGAGTGTCATCGGCCTGGAAGGACTTAGCGATGGCACGGCCAATGTCATTCTGCTGGGCGAAAAACGCCTGAACACCGCGTTCCTCGGCCAGAATCAGAGCGACGACAATGAAGGCTACACCTGCAGTTGGGACCACGACACCAACCGCAATGCGTCCCGGACGCCGCTCCCCGATTATAAAGCAGCTTCGGGCACCGGAGACTCCCGCTTCGGCTCCTCGCACCCGAACGGCTTTCAGGTGGTGTTTGGGGACGGAGCAGTCAAGTTTATTCCCTACTCGATCGATGAGTTGCTCTTCCATCGTCTCGGCGGCCGTAACGACAATTACTCCGCTTCGCCGCCGCAATAGTACATTCCGCAAGCAGCTCGATTGCAGATGCCCCGGTTCGCTCCGCGAGCCGGGGCATTTCTGTTGAGTCTCCGCGAGCAGGTCTGGTTACAGTAGCCCATCCTTCCACGGCCCCGTGATGGCAAACGTGATTCCCGGCGACTGGTGGTTCACGAAGAGCCATTTTCCGTCGGGGCTGAAGGTCGCTCCGGCCCATTCGCCGTCTCGGTAGTCTTTGCCAAATCCGTTGTGGGGAGTCTTCGTCAGGTCGATGTTGTTGACGCCGAACACGCAGAGTTTTCCCTCGCGGGTCAGGCATTGCAAACGCATGGGCTCCTTTCCCTCGCCGTCCTCGCACACCACCAGTCCGCCGCGCGGGCTGGCGACAATATTATCGGGCATGTTGAGGTCGGCGCTGCTCCGGGATTCGTACACGAGGCGGAGCTGCTCCACCGCAATGATGTATTCCCAAATCTGGCCTCGCTTCGCGTCCCCGCCGGACTTGGCGGTAAAGAAGACGCGGCCATCCAGGAACCAGCAGCCTTCCAGCCCGCCGAAGGCGGAGCCGCCCTGCTGTTTGCCTTGCATGAAGACGCCGGCGCTATCGGGTTTGCCGTCCTTGGGATTGGCGGAGTGGGCCAGCTCGGGGTGCTCAATGTCGACCCAGGCCACATCGAAAGTCTCGCCTGCCTTTCGTCCCGTGCGCGTATCGGGAACCTTCTTCACCTTCATCATCTGCAGCTTGCCCCCCTCGGCCAAATGCCCCGGCGCACTCGGCAGGAAGCGGTAGAACCCGGCGGCTGATTTGTCTTCGGTTTCGTAGACGATGCCGCTCGTGGGGTCGATGGCAATGGCCTCATGCACGAAGCGGCCCATCGCCTTCAGCGGCTGCGGTTCACTGGCGGCCGTCGCGGGCACGTCAAAAATCCAGCCGTGTGTCTTTTCGTAACTGAATGCTCTTCCCTTGGCGTCTTTCACTCCCGGCTCGTGCAGCGTCTCTTCGCACGTGAGCCAGGTTCCCCAAGGGGTCGGCCCTCCGGCACAATTGCGGACGGTGCCGGAAATCGAGCTCCAGGATTTGACGAGCTTTCCCTCTTTCGTGTTGAACACCAGATTCGTGCACCCGCCGGCCGCTTGCGGGTCGTAGGCAATCTCCGGGCTGCCGAAGGCCTTGCCGCTGCCGTCGACCTCGTGATTGCGGCAGAGAGTGACCGTGTTTGCATCGCTGGCAATGACCGCCATGCCATCGTGCATGGCGGGCGTGATGCCTCCTTCGGTCAGCTTGTCCTTCTCCCAGCCGAAGGTGAGGTACTCGAAGCCTTCCGGCAGTTGAATGAGCGGCAGGCCGGTGATTTTGTCCTTGACCGGGGCGAGCTTGCCGAAGTCGGTGGCATGGCGAGCCTTTTCATCGGCTCGACGACGAGCAGCAAAGCTTTCGAACGGAGCGGCAAAAGCGGCACCGCCGAGCAAAGCGGCAGAGGAATGTAGGAACGAGCGGCGAGAGGATGGGTGGGGCATGGGAATCTCTTTGGAGACTGGTTACGGTTTCTTTTCTGGGCAGGCTGGAAGCCTACCCCACTTTCTTACCCACCTCGGCGAAGATTCGGTGCATCACCTCCAAGTACTCCTCTGCCTCGGCGACCGGCATCACCAGCGGCGGGCTGACGCGGATGACTTTGCCGGCGAGGGGGCCGAGGAGGTGGATGGCCCGGCCCTCGGCATCGCCGCGATAGCAGGCTTCCACGCAGGCTTTGGCGACGGCATCGGCGGAAGTGCTGCCGATGGGGGCGCATTCGATTCCCCAGACAACTCCTTCACCGCGAATGTGGGCGACGGTGGAAAGGTCCGTGAGCTTGAGCAGCCCTTTTTCGATGACAGCCGAGAGCTTCTTGGCCTGCCCCATCACGTCGCCGCTCTCGTATTCGTCCAGCGTGGCCAGGACGGCGGCGCTGGCGAGGGGGTTGGCGCTCCAGGTGTCGCTGGCTTCGCCGTAGTGCATGTTGGCGAACAGGTCCGCGCGGCCGACGGCGGCACTGACGGGGACGCCGTTGCCCAGCCCCTTGCCGAGAACCACGATGTCGGGCTCCACGCCGTATTCCGTGAAGGCGAACAGCGAGCCCGTGCGGCCGAAGTTGGCCTGCACCTCGTCGAAGATGAAGGCAATGTCGTGCTCGCGGCAGAAGCGGGCCAGGAGCTGGATGTATTCCTTCTGCGGATGAAAGCTGCCGCCGCCGCCGAGGTAGGGCTCGGTGATGAGGGCGCAGATTTTGTTGCCATGCTCCGCCCAGTGCCGGCGCAGCTCTTCTTCATAGGGGGCCAAGTTGATCGGCTCGCGGCGGCGGGCGACGTTGATGCATTCTTCCCGCGGAAAGCTGAGGAACTTGACCCGCGAGTCCCGCTCGGCATCCTGCTCGCTGCCGGTCACCGCCCCGGCCAGCCCCTTCTTGCCGTGAAAGCCATACCGGGTACTCAAAATCATTTGCTCCCCCGGCCGGCGGTCCATCGCGGCCCAGAGCGCCTTCTGAATCGCCTCGCTCCCGCTGGCCGCCCACAGCACCTGCTCGCACTTCTTGCCGCCGGGTTGCTTCTGCATCAGGGCCACCAGCCGCTCGGTCGCCTGCGTCTCGACTTCGGTCACCGCGTTATAGCCGTTGAGCGTCACCGCCTCGCAAAATTCCCCGGCCGTCTTCAGCCCTCCGAGGTGCAAAACCTCGATCACCCGCTTCCACCAGCGGCTCGGGTTATGCCCCAGGTTCATCACCAGCACCCCCGACGAAAAATCCGCCAGCTTCCGCCCCTCCGGCGTCCAGTGATACGACCCCGCGCTCTTCGCCAGCACCGCCAGGCTCGGCGTAAACGTCCGCAGCGCATGCGGCTCCACCTTCGCCAGCCGCCGGCGAATTTCGTTGGAAGCGGCTTCACCGGGATGGGAAATCGGCGTGGGAATTTCGGCGGGCATGAGCGGGGAGGTTAGAGGTTAGCGGCGAGCGGGGGGCGTCAGCCCCCTGATATTAACGACAATGTACGGCCATGACCATTTGGGAGGGCATCGCTGATCGATACTGGTAATAACCGACTTCAACCCCCCTGATACTACGGTTTTAATTCATGATTCAAGCTTTCCGTTTTCGGCCAATTCTGGGCAGATGGTGAATCGGAACCATTTTCGCAACCTGAGTAATCATCACGACTTACGGCGAGGCAACTCATCTCTTTTTGATTCACTTTCGCTCCCAATCTCCCAAATCTTGATTCACTTTTCGTCACCGAACTAATAACCATCTTTTCAGCTCCTTGTTTCCTCCTCTGCGACCCCCGCGTCTCCGCGTGATGCCACTCTTCCAAGTCAGGAACATCACGCAGAGGCGCAGAGCTCGCAAAGGTTGAGATCCAGAGCCAGCGCGCACCGCCAGCAGGGCTCCGTTTCCGGTTACATGTACAATTGTAACATAACAATCGTCGTTTTCCAAGCCCCCGGCCAGATTTTTTGGCAAGTTTCTCCTCGGCCATGCCTGGCGTCTTGGAAGCCTTTCGGGGAGTTCGGCCTCGACTTCTGACTCTCGATCAGCCGCAAACTGCGCAGGAGATATTTAGCCCGGCGGCAGGTAACGTATAATGGATGAGTCGCCCAACTCCCACCTCCGCAGGCACGGACCCATGACTACCCTCCTCATTGACGACGAGCTCGGACAGCGTGCCCGGCTGGCGGCGGAGTGCCAAGGCAAGACCCTTGATCAATTCGTGGGTGACGTACTCCGTCAGGCAGTTGCCGGAAAGGAAATTCAGATCGGATCGCGAAACGGCTTGCCCGTCGTTCTCGTGCCGCCGGGAACCCCAATTATTCAACCTGCCGATGTCGCTCGCGCTTTGGCGGAGGATGATCTTTGATTTCCCTTCCCGATGTCAACGTCCTCTTGGCTTTGACCTGGGCCAACCACGTGCATCACGACGCGGCGCACCGCTGGTTCTCGACCGCGTCTCCAGCAGGATGGGCGACCAATATCTTTACTCAATCCGGTTTTGTGCGCCTGTCCCTCAATCCCAAGATTGTGGGCATTTCGATCAACGCCAACACGTCCTTGGAACTGCTCAAGAAACTGGTGGAAAAACCGGAGCACCGTTTTCTGGATTCGTGTCCACCGCTTACGTCAACTCCCTTTGGAGAACTCTCGCCAAGAATCAGAGGCTACCGTCAAACACCGGATGCAATCCTGCTCCATTATGCGCGAGCCCACATGGCAAAGTTGGTTACTTTTGATCAAGGAGTTTCCAGCCTTTCGCCATGGGCTGAAAATGTGGAATGTCTTGCTCCGTAATCGCCACTATCAATTCTCCGCCGCCGGTTTCGAAATCTTGCTCTGCCGGGCTGAACGCGACACTCCACGACTTAAGGACGGGTGCCACTTAATTGTGTGCTCTGAGTCTCAAAAGCACGACTCGCAAAAATACGAACAGGACTACGAGTTCGATAAGGATCAATGCAGGAGGCAGAAATAGCCCGATGTAGAACGACCATTCTGCTGCGAGCCTACTTTCCGGCCACCGGCTTTCGATCTTGTCGCGAATTACCCCGCTTACCCAGAGTGGCCAACAAGCCGGCAAAGCAACGGCAACTCCCGCATAAATGAGCAACTGGGTCCACCACGGAATCTTTTCTGGCTCATATTCCATTGCCGTTCTTTCTGTCTTGGCAAGCTGGAGGCCTACCCCACTTTCTCATTCACCCGTCCAGCATACAGCACCTCCGCCTCTGCCTTGCCCGGCGGGAGGAGGACGAGGCCGCCGAGGGGGTGGTCGATTTCCACGAGGCAGTTAGGGGTGCCGGCGGCGTGGCGGGTGAGGATGGCTTCCATGGCCTGGACGGCGGCGACGGTTTGGCGGTCGGTGGAGAGGTCGTTGTAGGCCAGGCGGCGGGCCGCGGTGAGCCGCTCGGGGCGGCTGGCGGAGGGGCCGCCGAATTCCACGGTGGCGACTTCGCGGACGAACCGCTCCAGCACTTCCACGCCGTAGCCCCGCTGGCTCCGCTCCCCCCACGGCTCCAGGAAGGTGCCGTTGTAGTGGTTGTTCATGTTGATTTTGCGGGTCAGCGGCGTGCGGCCTTCGACCGTGCATTCCACCCCCCGCTTGCGGCTGTGGCAGTTCCAGACGCCGTTGTCGAAGCGGAACTGCACCTCCTGGTCGACGTAGCCGGGGAAGTTGTCGGGGGTGACCCAACTGGTGTGGATGTCGAACGCCGCCTGCCGCTGATCGGCATATTCATAGATGAGGCGGAGCTGGGTTGAATCCCAGGTCGGCCCATCGGGCGGGCCGACAATCCCCCGCTGGCCGGTGCAGGCCACGCTGGAGAGCCGCCCGCCGAAGGTGAAATCGATGAGCTTGATGTAATGCACGGCGACGTAGGTCCCGGGGTTGCGGCCGGCAATCCACTCCGCGAACTGCCCCGTGGCAATGCTCTTGGGCTCCAGCAGCGTGCAGTAGCCCGTGTTGACATGCGAAAGCTCGCCATCCGCCACCAACGTGCGAAGCTTTTTGTGATCGGGGTCGAGCAGCTTGTGATAGACGACCTTGGCGAGCACGTTTTGTTGCACGGCGAGCGCGGATAATTCATCCAGCTCCTGGAGCGTCAGCACCGACGGCTTTTCGATGAGGACATGCTTGCCCGCAAGAATCGCCGCCTTCGCCGCGGAGAAATGCCGGTCATCCGGAGTCGCCACGCAGACGAAATCAACACCGCTGCTCAGCAGTTGGCCGATGGAATCGGGTTCCTTGAAGCTCTCGAATTGCGCGATTCTGTCTCCGGCCGAATTTCGATACGCCTCCGCCCGGCGGCCGGTGCGGCTCGCTACGGCAGCGAGCTTCACCTCGCAGACGCCGAACGCCTTGTCGTAGATGCCGCCTTGCTGATGCGCCCGCTCGAAGAACGGGCGGTAGGTCTCGTCAAAGATCATCCCCAGGCCGACCATGCCGGCGCGGAGAGAGTGGAAAGAGGATCGCATGAGCGGAGCCGTCCGGCAAGATTGGAAACGGGTCATTATACGGAGTGGCAGTCATTGGGTTAGTCGCCGACCAAAATCTCTGCGGTCTCCGCGCCTCTGCGTGATGCCTGCCTTTTTCCGGAGAGCATCACGCAGAGGCGCGAAGCACGCAGAGGAAGACTGGAGAGAGTACGTCAGTCATTGACCGTGTGGCGGTTCTCTTGAATACTCGTCTGCTGGACCAACTCCAACGTTCCCTCAAGGGGTCGGGAGTCTTTCGCGTCGATACTTGTACGCAATGGATAGTCAGTGACGCGAAAGACTCCCGACCCCGAGCAGCCCTTGAACCCAGAAACTCCTCTCCTCGCCGGCACGCTTCGTCCGCTGTTCGCGGTGGCTTTGCCGGTGATGGCGGAGGAGTCGCTCAATTTGCTGGTGGGGTATACGGACTGGTATCTGGCGGGGCATTTTTTGCCGGGCGAATCCCCAAAGGCGGCGATGGGGTTGATGTCGTATGTGCTGTGGATCCTGCCGACGCTGTTTTCGCTGATTTCGATTGGGGCGATGGCCCTGGTCGCCCGCTTCGTCGGGGCGGGAATGCGGAAGGAGGCCAGCCACGTCGTCAACCAGGCAATGCTGCTGGGAGTGGTGGCTGCGGGAATCGGGATTTTCTTCTTCCTGATTGGCGGCCAGTGGTTCGTCGCCGCCATGCAATTGGAACCCGAGGCGGCTGAGCTGGCGCTGCGGTATATCCGCATCATGACGCCGGCCATTCCCGCCATCATGCTCGAGCAGATCGGTTCGGCCTGTCTGCGAGGGTCCGGGGACGCCGTCACCGGGCTCATCGCCCGCGTGGTGCTCAATGCGGTCAACATGTTCCTGGCGACGGTATTCGTCACCGGCTGGGGGCCATTTCCCAACCTCGGCTGGGATGGGCTGGCGATTGGAACGGCGACCGGCCACTCGATTGGCGGGCTCATCATCCTGGGAATGCTACTTCGCGGACGCAACGGAATGAAGTTGCAACTCGGCTGGCCCCGGCCCGACGGCGCGATCATCCGCCGGCTGCTGCGGATCGGCCTGCCCGGCGGGTTTGATGCAACATCCGTTGTGTTTTGCCATCTGATCTATGTCTCCATCATCAACGCCCTCGGCACGGAGGCTACCGCCACGCACGGCCTGGCTTTGCAGATCGAAGCCCTCGCCTATCTCCCCGGCTCGGCCTTCCATGTCGCTGCCGCGACCCTGTCTGGCCAAGCCCTCGGCGCAGGTGAGCCGCTGCGGGCGGTCCGCTCCGTCACCACGGCGGCGATGTGCGGCGTGGTGGTAATGTCTCTCGCAGGATTGCTGTTCTACTTCGCCGGAGAGCATCTCGCCCAGTTCTTCATCGGCCATCCCACGGACCTGACGCGGCACGCCGGCGACCTCCTCAAAATCGTCGCCTGCGGCTGTCCCGCGCTGGCGCTGCTCAACGTCCTCACCGGCGGCCTCCGCGGCAGTGGCGACACGCGCGTTCCGCTCGCCATCACGTTCATCGGGCTCGTCGGCATCCGCATTCCGCTGGCCTGCTTCCTTGCCTGGGACCAGATTCCGCTACCGTTCACCGAAACCAGCCTTCGCGGACTTGGCTTCGGCGTCGACGGCGCATGGCTGGCGATGGTCGTGGACGCCACGGTTCGCAGCCAATTGGTGCTGTGGAGGTTTTGGCAAGGAGGCTGGAAGCACGTGAAGGTTTGAATGACGAAATTCGAATGACGAATGGAGGAAATGCCCTCCTGAATTCGACATTCGTCATTCGAGCTTCGACATTCTTCCCCTGTCACTCCGCACCGCCTAAAATTACCGAATGCTCCCCCTCAAGCCCGAACGGCCTGAAATTATTCCTCGCCCCGCCGGCTCCTGGCTCTCCATCGCCCTCGTTGCCGGTTTTGGCATCCTGATGGCCGCGGTCATCAGCATCCTGACGATGGGGTATTTCCTGTGGATTTTCCTGCTGGCGTTCGTCATTTTTGGCGTCATCGCCTTGCAGTACCTGCTCTGGGGCTATTGGTTCGAACGCATTTACCGCAGCAATTTGCCGCCCGAGGATGAATTCCCGCCGAGTGGCGAAAAGCTATGAAATGATTCCACTGGGAAGTGCAAATCGTTGGCGAGCCTACAGACTCCGCAGGAACTCCACCAGGTCTTGCACTTCATCCGGCGTGTACGCCGCATCGCCTGGGTGCTTTCGCTGCGTGAAAACTTCCTCCAGCGTTTTCCCGGAGCCGTCGTGGAAGAATGGGCCGCGGTGGGAGAGGCCGCGCAGGCTGGGAGGATTGAAACGGACGTTTCCTTCTTTGTCCTTCAGGCCGACGTCGTAGGTTTCCGGCGTGGTGTAGTTCGGCGGGGCGTGGCAGCGGGCGCAGTCGTGCTGCTCGAAGATTTTTTGCCCGCGGGCGACGGCAGCTTTGTCCTGCGTGCCGCGTAAGACGTCGAGCGGCAGTGGCAGTTCGAGCGTGTCGAGATAGGCGGCGATGGACTGGACCTGATTCTCCTGCGGAGCCTCGTCGGACTGCATGGTCTTTTCCAGACTGCTGCGGATTTGCGTGGCGAAGTCTTTCGCTTTGCCGTTCCAGGCGTACGGAGCGGTGTCCTTTTGCCCCAGCAACGAGAGAACCCGCTTGGGCGCACCAAACGACAAGTCGCTGAGGTTGTCGTTGAGCTGCCCATTGGCGTGTCCATTGGTGTGGCAACTGTGGCAGCTCAGCCAGCCGTCATGGGAAAGGGTGGCGTCGTGGAACAGGACCTCGCCTTGTTGAATTTGGGTCAGCTCGGTCTGCTTGCCCAGGTTGATGGTGGCGGTCGTTTCGCGGTCCGCCAGGCTGACGACGGAGAGCGAATCGTCGTACATGTTGGCGACAAACGCGACGTTGCCATCCGGCGCTATCTTCACCGCCACCGGCCGCTTCCCGACCGGCACGCGATAGAGGCTGAAATCATCCTCCTTGCCGAGCGTGACGTGGTTGATGCCGGAAAGCGTGACGACGACAGCGCCGGCAGCGGAGACATCGAGCCCGCCGGGGTCACCCGAGCCTTTGCCCGGCTCGCCGAGCGGGTGCATGTGAGCCCCGTGGTACAACTCCTTGCCGCCGGCCAGGGCCGATTCCACCTTCAGCCAGCGGAGGTCGTTGGACATCAGCATCCCCCAGTGGACGTCATTCTGAATGGTGTGAGCCAGGTCGTTGAGCATCTGATGGGCGACGAGGATTTTCTGGCCATCGTGGCTCATACCGAGGCCGCGGATGTTGTGGCCGGGAAACTCCTTGGAGACTTGCAGCGTTAGGTCCACCGGATCAAGGAACGCCAACCGACCGGCGAAGGCGTCCGCCACGGCCAGCTTGTTTTCCTTGGGGAGCAGCGTTTGCTCGCGTGGGGCAAACGAAAGATCCACCTGCTTCGCCAGGACCAACGGCTGGTTGGCATCATCCTTGATATCGATGGCGGACAGGCGGCGGGACCAGAGGGAAGCGACGAAGCAGCGCTTGCCATCCGCTGTCGCGATAATGCTGACTGGGTGGGGACTAACCGGCAGCCGCTGGACGACTTTCAATTGATTCGCGGGTTCGATCTTCAGCAGGATGACTTCGTGGGCCGCTTCATCGGTTGCGAGCAGCAGGTTCCGCTGCGGGAGGATTGCCAGGCTGGAAAGCATTTTGCCTGCGGCAACTTCGCTTACGACCTTCTTATCCGCCGCCTCAACGACCGAAATCGAGCCGCTCTGCTGGTTGGCGACATACAGAGTCTTGCCATCGCCCGAAAACTGCAGCGCCACCGGCCGCCGCAGCATCGTGCGGCTCATCAGCGGCTCGGCGGCTTGCATCTGCGACGTAAGCAGCGGGGCCAAAAGGAAGATGCCAAGGCGGAATCGCATCAGGTTACCGGAAAGTAGGGCGGGAAGTACAGGCGGGAAGTGACCCACTTAGTTTGGCACATCCTGGCGCGGCGAACAAGAGAAAAGAGCCTTCTGTGCTCTAATCGCCGTGCTCCGCATTGATCTGGTCCAGTTGGTCCAGCATGGCCTTTACGCTGGGTCGGTCCGAAAGGGATTGGCCGACATAGGCGAACCGGACTTCTCCCTGCTTGTCGAGGATGTACGTTGCCGGTTTGGAGAGGTCGGCGCGGATGCCCAGGGCGTCGACGGCTTCGAGGTTGAGATCCAGGAGAAGCGGGAAGGGAGCATCGGCGGCGGTTTTCTTATCTCCCTGCACGCGGGCGGCAAAGGTATCGAGGGCCCCTTCGTCGGATTTGCGAACGATCGGGAACACGACCAGCACCTCCGCATTCCGCTGTTTGAACTTGCCGTAATTGGCAATCAGCCGCGAAGTCTGCGTGGAGCAGAAGGTGCAGATATTTCCGAGCGACTTGCCGTCCACCTGCTTCTCGCTCCCCACATAGCCCCGGGTGACGACGAGCACCAGATTGGATTTGCCTCGGTAGGAAGCGAGATCCACCTTCTTGCCGTCCGAGTCCACGAAGGAGAGGTCGCCCAGCTCGGACGATTTTGGCTCGCTGTTTGGCCTGGCGTCGTCCTTGAATTTGATGAGCGGGCCCGCATCGCCGGGCAAGGTGGACGTGCCGCAACCGACGGGGAGAAGTGCAAAACCCGCAAGGATACAGGTATTCCAATGAATGAGGTGCATCCGGCCATTCTAACAACGAGGGGGACTTCGGCCAGCATTGAGAGCGTGCTCAGTACTCAGTTCTCAGTACATCAAGCCGCGACTGGCCTTCCACCTCCACCACCACGACACAAGCCTCGTCGGCTGCCTCCTCCAGACGCACTTCCAACCGGGCACCAAAGGGTTGGGGGTTAGTAATCGCCACGGTCGCGCTGGGGCCGTCCGTCACTTCCGCCACCAGCTCGGGCATTCCGCTCAGCGGCGGGCAGAAGGCTACGTGTGCGACTGCAATTCTCTGACGCGGGGAGAACGATATGCGGAGCATGACGGTGACCCGCTCCTGTTCCCCTTCGCGAAATCGTGTGATTTGCTGGAACACATCGTTCGGCAAAGAACCGTCGCCAGCTTCAACTTCGCTTTCCGCGATCGGCCCAGCAACAGCTCTTGGCGGGACAGAGCTTCGGGCGACCGGATGCTTGAGGGCTGAGTACGCTGTCCACCACCAGGCCGCTTCCCCCGTAAGAAAGGCCAGCCATGTCAGCATCAACGCCCAACTAGCCGTGCCCGGCAGCGATAACGCACAGAGAAACATCAAGAGCGCGATCCCGGGCAATGCCGGAGCGACCAGAGCCCAGGATGATTCCTGCCTGCCCCGCGCCTGCCATCCTAACCGCCACCCCAGCCCCAGCAGAATTACCAATCCTGTGACGGCCAGCAGCGAGAAGCCTTCCAGCGGCTGGACCAACGCTCCGGCCAACCGCCTCGCCAGAAGCAGTAACACCACAACCCAAAACGCCGCCAGCCCGCTCATCAAGAGAGCTGTCAACAGATCCCTTCGCAGCGCAGGCCAAGGCACTGGTACAACTCTCGCGCTCTCCATGCTTGATGCTCTCCCTCCTTGCCTACTTCTCCCCCAGCACCGCCTGCTTCACTTCCCCAATCTTCTTGACACTCAGCCAACCTCGCAGCAAGTAGCCGCTCGTTGCCAGATTCTCCTGCGTCGGCTCAGCCGAGGAGTTCACTCTTTCGTTCCCCGCCGACGGATGCGCATCGTTCTTGTTCAGCAATGTGCCGTTCCAATCCTTCGGGCGGCGGAGCAGGATTTCTTTCTCGTAGTCGATCAAGGGCAAGCTGTGCTTCTTGGCCAGGCTGCGCAGGCCGTCATTATATTTCGCGCTGGCCTCCGGCTGGCCGAAGTACGGAGGAATGGTCAATAGTATGCAAATGGAGCCCGCATCCGAAATCGTGCTCACGGCTTTTTCAACGTCTGCCAGATAGTCATCCGTCTTTCGCCCCTGAGCCACGTCGTTGGTGCCGATCATCAGCACCACCATCTGCGGCTGGTACTTCTTGAGTAGTTCCGCCAGCGCCGGCAGCTTCTGCTTGCCGCCCGCCAGCAATTCGTCGGCCCGCATGCCTCCTGCCGCGGTATGCGAGCGGCCGCCATCGGGATGATCGAACCGAGCCAGAAACCAGCCGTCTGTTTCGTCGTCCGCGCCGCAGTGCATCCACTTCAGCAGGGCCTTATCTCCTTCGCTCTGCCCTTTGCCGAAGCGGGCCCACTGGCCATACGGATTGGCATGAGTGACAGAGTCCCCCACGTGCAACACCACTCCCGGCCGCCCCCGGAACTTCTCCGCCACCTTGCGCATCGCGGGGGCGTATTCCCAGTCCTGCGGGAGCGGCTTCGGCTCCGCGGCCATCGAAACGGAAACGAGTTCCAACGACAGCGTCAGGCACAAGCCAATGCAGCACATACGATTTGAAAAGTTCGCTTTCATCCCTTCACGCCCACCGGGTCAAAATATGCCGGCTCGTTCGCGGGTCGCCATTTGATGTTGCAGCCGATGCTGGGGGTTTGCTTCTCCAGAGGAGGCTTTCCGGCCAGGACGGCGTCGAGAGCGGCCCGCAAGTCTTCCCCCGTCACCGGCTTGCCGTTGCCGGGCCGGCTGGAATCGAGTTGCCCGCGGTAGACGAGCTTGCGCTGCTTATCGAACAGGAAGAAGTCCGGCGTGCAGGCCGCGCCGTAGGCCTTGGCCACCTCCTGCGTCTCGTCATAAAGGTAGGGGAATGGATAGGCGCGTTCTTCGGCCTCGTGGATCATCCGCTCCGGCGAATCCTCCGGGTGGGCGGCTGCGTCGTTGCTGTTGATGCCGACCATCGCCACCCCTTTGGGCATGTAGTCGAGGCCGACGCGAGCCAGCTCGAGGGCGACGTGCTTTACAAAGGGACAATGGTTGCACATAAAGACCACGAGGTACGCCCGGGCGTCCTCGAAATCGGAAAGCCCCACGGTTCTCCCATCCACATTGACCAGGGAAAAATCCGGGGCCGTGGTGGCCAGCGGTTTCATCGTGCTTGCGGTCTTGACCATGACTGATCCGAGATTCTCAAGAAAGGTAAGATGCGGGCGAATAATCCCTGCATCTTAGCCCGCTGCCGATTTTTGCTCCAGGGGCGCGACGGCTGGCTGAATTGCGGGAATATTCCCCCGGGCGGCAGTCTCTTATTCGTGGAGTTATGACCCTTGGTTTCAAGGAAATCGTCGCATGTCGCAAGACGCCAAGCTGTACCCGCCGCCGAAGCCATATCCCGACGCCGGTTTACCTGCACCGCCGTCGCGCTCGTGGGCGCCCTGCTTGATCGGCTGCGGCGTCACCGGCCTGGCTGTGCTGCTCATCTGCGGCGGGACGTTTTGGTATGTGACCGCCAACTTCAAGAACATCGCCACAAACCTGGCCGCTTCGGCAGCCAAGCAATCCGTCGATGCCTCCGAGATGCGGGCGGAAGACAAGAAGGAGCTCAACGCTCAAATCGACCGGGTGGCTGAGGGCTTCAAGAAAGACAAGATCAATGGCCAGGAGCTGGGAAAAATCATGGAGGGGCTGACCAAGTCTCCGCTGTTCGTGGTGCTCATCGTTTACGGCGTCACGCACGAGTACATCAACCGTCCCGGGCAGGACGCCGACGTGAAGGCGGAGGCCGAGCGGACGCTCCAGCGAATCGCCCGTGGCACCGCCGAAGGAAAAATCAAAGGAGAGGATCTGGAGAAGCCGTTCTCCGCCATTTCCCAGGACCCCAATCAGCCGATGCAACCGGGTCAGCCTCCGCAAACCAAACAGCAGCTCAGCGACGAGGACCTGAAGAAGTTCCTGGCGGAACTAAAGGTGCTGGCCGACGAGAAAGAGATTCCCGACGAGCCCTACGAGCTGAACGTGGGGAAAGAGGTGAAGCGGATCGTCGACGAGGCAGTGCCGGGAAAGCTCTAGCCGCGTCAATGGACCAATAGAAAATCCTTGCTGTTGAGCAGTGCCCACATCAAATCCTGAGCCGCTTCGTTTTTCTTGTCGCCGTAGGAAGCCAGGAAGTCCACGCCGAGCTTCAGCTCCGCGGGACTGGGGCTGCGGGCGATGGACCAGAGGTATAGCTCCGTGACAAGTTGGTCATCGGGGATCTTCTGGGCGAAGAGCAGCGCGGGACGGGCGGCTGGATTTTGCACGCGCCCCAAGATGCTGTTGCCATTGAGGAAGTGTAACGCTTGCAGCATGTTGGAAGTGTTGTCCCGTTCGCATTCGCAGGCTTCCATCCGCTGCGGCTTGCCGAACAGGCTGAGGAACGGGCTATCCACATTAGCGTCGGGAAGTTGCGCCGCCCGGAACCCACCGGGTGCGCCGCCGATGTTCTCGGGAACCGCGGACGCCTGCACCAGGCAATCGAGCAGCGACTCCGCCGGCACCCGCCGTGGAATGCTGTGCGAAAAGTTGAGCTGGTCATTCTTGTTCGATGGCATGGGGACGCTGGTCCGCTGATAGGTCTGCGACGTGACAATCCGCCGCATCAAGTGCCGCACATCAAACTTGTGCTCGACAAAATCCTTGGTGAGCGCTTCGAGCAGCGCCGGATTAATCGGCGGATTGGTGCTGCGGATGTCGTCCACCGGCTCGATGATGCCGCGATGAAAGAAGTAGCTCCAAATGCGGTTGACGACACCGCGGGCGAAGAAGGGATTTTCCGCTGCCGTCAGCCATTTCGCATACGCTTCGCGGCGGTCCATATTCGCGGCCAGCTCCGGTGTTGCGCCCCCCAAGAACTTTGGAGTCTGCGCCTGGCCGGAGCGGGGATTCGTGGCGAAGCCCCCCGCGAGGTTCACCTGCACCATCTTGGCGTTGCCGATCCCCGGCAATCGCGGATCGGGCCGGTTGCTGACCTGGCTGAAGAAGCTGGCGACGCCGTAGTAATCGGCCTGGGTCCAATTCTCCAGCGGGTGCGTGTGGCAGCGGGCACAGAGCATCCGCACGCCGCAGAAGACCTGCGTCGTCCGCTCCACGGTGTCATTGGTGTCCTTGCTGACGGCGAAGAACGCGCTGGCCGGATCATCGGCCGCTCCGCCGCGGGCAGTGAGAATCTTGCGGCAGAACTCATCCAGCGGCATGTTCGCGGAGACGGCATCCCGCAGGAACTCGCGGAACAGGAACACGCCGGGTGAGCTCACCGCGTTGCGGCTGTTCTGCAACAGGTCTCCCCACTTCAGCGACCAGTGATCGACAAACTCCGGTCGCTCCAGCAGCGCGTCAACGATCTTCTCCCGCTTCTGCGGATCGGCATTCGCCACGAACGCCCGGATTTCATCCGGCTTGGGCTGCACGCCGATGAGGTCGAGATAAACGCGGCGGAGGAACTCTTCATCCCCGGCCAGTGGCGAAGGGACAATCTTCAGCCGGTTCAGCTTTTCGACAATCGGCTTATCCACCAGGCTTTCGGGGACCGGAGAAGGCGTGAAGTTCGACTCGATTCCCAGCACCATGACGCCGGTTGCCGCAAAGGTCCGCTCGTAGCGGGCCATGATGGCGGTTTCCCCCGCGTCGCCGGCCACGACCAGCCCTTCGCCATCGACCTCCGCATACAGGTTGTTGTTGGCGGTGAAAATGCCCATCCGGGTAACGTCGGCCATCGTGCCGTCCGTGTACGTCGCCATCAGTTGCAGGCGGTGCTTCTGGCCGAGCCGCAAAACGAGCTTGTCGGGAATGAGCTTGATGCCAACGACACGGTTGGGATCGGCCAGATCGCTCGGCGTTCCTTGCTTGACCCAGGAGACGAGCATCTCATTAAGAAGGCTGCCCTTCTTGAAACGGACGCCTCCTTCGTGTGGCATGGCTCCATTCGGCTTGGCAATCAGTAGGCTCGCCTCGGGCACGCCGATGTTCACCCGGCGGCCGAAGAATTCCTTGCTGATGGCGCCATAATCCAGTTCCGGGTCCGAGCCGCGGAGCGAGAGCTTGAAGCCGTTCTTCCCCAGCGAGTAGCCATGGCAGGCCCCCGAGTTGCAGCCGGCTTTGGAGAGGACCGGCATCACTTCATGCCGAAAGCTCCGCGGCAGCTCGGCGGGGGGGAGTTGGACTTTGATCGGGACGCTGAGCGTTTGTCCGGCGACGACTGCGGTGAGCTGTGTATCGCCGTTGGCGACAGGCCGGACCAAACCCCTGTCATCGAGGACGGCGATTTTGGGATCGGCAATCGTGAGCTGCGCTTGTGTTCGCAGGTCCAGCGAATAGGCGTCGGCGGAAGCGCCGAGCAGTTGAACGGATTGAACCTGGCGATGATGGCGGAAATCGATGGCGGCGGGATGAGCCGTGATGGGGCCGGCGGGAGGCGGGTCATCGGCAGCGAACAGCGGTGCTGCCATAGCAACGACTACCAACACTAACCCGACGCGTGAGCGAGGGACCAACCCTCTTGTTCCCACGCTCTGCGTGGGAACACACGGCTTTGCCGCTTCGCGGCCAAGGACGGGACGCAGAGCGTCCAGGACGCGCGTTCCCACGGAGACCGTGGGAACGAGGAGCTGGTTCTTCTTCGATTTCATGATATCCCTATCCTGTCCTTACGGTGCCGGCGTTACGTTGAGCGTCAAATCCACATCCCGGCTGCGGAGGCGAATGTTGGGTTGCTTAGGGTCTGCGGCGGTGGCGAAGAGCGTCAGCCCCTTCGTCTCGCCAGGTCGGGTAGTTGCCGCCAGAACCAAATTGATGGAAAAATCCGCGGCGTCGGCTTTAATAGTCACTGCGCCAGCACTGATTCCCGGCGGCAGGCCCGCGAGCGTCACGACGACCTCGCCGGTCAGACCTTCGCGGCGCTCGATCTTTCCGTCCAACTTGATCATCGCGCCTGCCGCCTTGTCCAGTTTGGCCTCAATCCGGGGCGGGCTGGCGAGCTGCACGGCGAGTTGATGCTTCACCATCAACCGTCGCACCGGCGTAAACGACGTGGCAAGTACGTTCTGCTTGTTGGACGAAAGCAATTCCGCCTGGACCGTCGCGTCGTAATATGTCCGCGGCAACTCCGCCGGAATCAGCAGCGACACCGCGCCGTCAACATTCGCCGCGGGGACTTCCACAGCCGCTTCCGCTCGCAGCGTTTTGTTCAGGTCCGGCTGGCCGTTGGTGAGCGGCGTTGCCTGGTTGGTGAGCAATGTCAGCCGCACCACGGAATCGGTGTTCGGGCGGAAGAACTTCACCGGCAGGGCCAGCTTCTGCCCCGGCAAGAGGGCCGCGTCCGCCGGCAAGTCACGAAAGTCGACCGCAAATGTCGAGGCGACAGCGGACGCCGGTGCAACGGCTAGTTCCGAAGCCAGCCACGGCTGCAACCGCTCCAGTGGATGCCCTTTGATCCAGATGGGCCGCTCTTCACCGGTCGCCGCTTTACCTTTCCACGAAGCCAACAGCACCTCTGCAGCGGCATCGGCGCGTTGCAACGTGACGAGCGTTCCATCGGCATCGGCGGGAATCTGAATCGCGGCTGCGGTTACGCCAGCGGGTAGCGCGCCCGTCGCAATATCAATTGGTCCTTGATAGCCGTTTCGCTCCGCATGGATCGGCACCACGAAACGGCCTCCGGTCGGCAGCGAAACTCGCTGCATCGTTGTCGTCAACCGGAACTCGTTGTTTGTGACACCCGGCGAGATCGGCTCCACGGTCAAGTGATAGATTCCCCGCGGTCCGCCCCGACCAGTCGCGTCGAGGACTCCAACGACGACGAAGTTGACGCCATCCGGGACCGCGTATTCGAGCTTCGGATCGGTCGTTCCTGTTCCGTCCTCGGTCCGTGCCAGCAGATCCCCTTTGTCATTCCTGACAACCAGCGCCGCATCGAGCGGCGAGCCAAGCCGTTCCGCAAAGACGTCCAAGCGAAGCTTGCTGCCCGGTGTGACTGGAACCTGATAGCGGTCCTCTTCCTGCGGCGCAAGCAGTTTGCCGCTGACACCGACCATGCCCGCGGGAAGGACTTGCGGCGTGGCAGCCTGAGCTTGTTCGACGACTTCGGCGAAGTTGCTCACCTCCACAAACGGCCGCGGCCCGCTCCAAATCGGTCCCGCGGGCAACGTGAGCGGCTGAATTCCCGCTGCGGCGACTGCGGGCAGCTCAAGCCGCGGAATTGTAGTTACGCCCAGCAAATCCACGCCGACTGGCTGTCCTTTGGAAACCGCCGCCGGAAAAACATGGTCCACATACGCCCATTCACCGATCTTCATGCGGAAATGACTCGGTCCAGGGGGCGCATATTCAGCATCATGCAGAGCGATAGTGTACGGACCATCTTCCGGCAGCACCGCTTCCAGCCGCGTGTCGCCGGAGAGGGATGGCTGATTCCACGACCACGCAATTTGCTTCTTCTTGGCGTTATATAGGTGCAACACCGGCCGGAGCTTGCTGCCGATTCGCTGGGCTTCTACTTCGATTTGAATCCTTTGTCCTGCTTTGCCCGTCAACTTCGTCTCGCTCACCGCGCTGCCGCCGACGGAACCGTGCATCACCGTGGGAAGCTGCGCAACGTCGGGGCCAAACGCGACCTGCGGCAGTTTGTCCACGCCGATAACCAGCGGCAGGCTCGCTCCGCCAGGCGTGACGACGCGAACTTGGTAATAGCCGGGCTGGATCTCCCCTTCTGGCGAAATATTAAACGTCGCCTGGTTGTTCGTCCCGCCCGGTTGCAGCTCCTGTTTCGCGGCAAAAGGCAAGAGCAGCTTCGGAGCAGTGCCGAATTCGTCGCCAGCGGCGACAAGTTGCGTCGTCCCGCCGAGTTGCAGGCCGCGGATGTTGAGATTGGAAAGCGTCGGTTCAGTTGCAATGACGGTTCCGCACAGCGCCCAAATGCTGACAGCGAAAACAAAATGAAACAGACGCGGAAGGCGCATGGAAAAACGGTCTCGTACTCAGAATGTCCGCCCACGGCGTGAGCAGACTAATTAGGTGGGCTAAAACAACTGCTTGATCGGCTCGGCTTCCACCAGGCGGACGGGGCGTTCGCCGGGGCCGGGCATCATCGTCGTATCCAGGTTAATTCCCATCCCGTGATAAATCGAGGCGAGGACCTGAGGCGGGGAGATGGGATTGTCGCTGGGGCGGGCCCCGAGTTTGTCGGTGGCCCCGACGACCTGGCCGCCGCGGATGTTGCCGCCGCAGAGGAAATTCGTCCAGGCGTCGGGATAGTGGTCGCGGCCGCCGCGGGGGTTGAGCCGCGGCGTGCGGCCGAATTCGCTAATGACGGCGACGACCGTCTCGGCCAGCAGGCCCCGCTGCTCCAGGTCTTCGATGAGGGCGGTGAAAGCCCAGTCGAACTGCGGGCAGAGATGCCGCTCGTAATCGAGGTAGGTGTTGTTCAGCCCGCCGCCGTCGGCGTGCATGTCCCAGCAGGTGAGATTGAAGACCGTGTCAAAATGGTTGACCGTGGCATACCGCACGCCGGATTCCACCAGCCGGCGGGCCATCAGGCAGCTTTGGCCAAAAGTGTTGCGGCCATAACGGTCGCGGAGCTTGTCGGGTTCCTTGGTGAGGTCGAGAGCCTCCTTCGCCTTCGGCGATGTCAGCAGGCGGAAGGCCCGCTGATACGCACTGTCATGCGACTGGGTTGTGCGGGTTTCGGTGCGGCGCTGCAATTCGTCCACCTGGTCGAGCAGCTTTTTGCGAGCGTCGAGCCGGAATTGCGACAGCCCCTTAGGAACTTCCAGGTCGGCCACTTTGAAATCAGGTAAGGCGGGGTCGGAATTGAGGAAGAACGGCTCGTGGGCGCTGCCGAGATAGCCGGACTGCTGCCCATGCAGCGGGCCCGCCCCGGTATTGCCGATGGGGGCGGGGAGGACGACATTCGCCGGCAGCTCACTCTTCTGGCCAAAGACCCGTGAAATGACGCTCCCGGCGTGCGGCTTGACGGCATCGGCCCCAAAATCGTGGCCGGTCATCATCCACCGCTGGCCGTTTTCGTGCGTGGAGCCGGTGTTGTAGTTCAGGCTGCGGATAAGCGAGACCTTGTCCATCATCCGGGCCATCAGCGGAAAATGCTCGCAAATCTGAATCCCCGGCACTTTCGTGCTGATAGGAGAGAACTTGCCGCGCACCTCAGCCGGTGCGTCCGGCTTCATGTCCCAGGTATCGAGATGCCCGGGCGAGCCGACCAGGAAAATAGTGATGCAATTCTTAATCTTGGCCTGGCTCTCCTCGACCGCTCCGCGGGCCTGCAGGTTCATCAGCGCCGGCAATGTCATGCCCGCCAGTCCCGCCGATCCCGCTTGCAAAAAGCTGCGCCGACTGACGCCGTGGCAGAGGGGGATTTTTTCGTTACCGATGTTGAGCATGAGGGTTTTCCTTAACTCGCGGTCAAATCGTGTACGTTACCTTGTTGGAAATCTCCACGAACTTGCTGTTCACGAACTGCCCGTCCGGCTGCTTGGTGTAGTTCACGTACTGCCATGTTTGCAGCACGATTTCATACGCCCCTGGCTCCGCCCCGGGATGCTCATAGCTGGCATCCGCCCGAGCCGCCGGCGTGGCGACCACCTTGCCGTTGTGCTTCACTTCCCACTGCAAGCGCAAGCCCCAATCGCCGGTCACGTCGCCGCGAATCACCTTCCGCCCCTCCAGGCGAATCTCCGCCTTGGGCAGCGTCTCGTACTTTTGTTCCATGGAAGTCGGCTCCTGCTCAGGTCACTTAGCTGACAGCGCCCATACTACCCATAAACGGGCGTCAATGGAATCTGATTGTGGAAAAAGTTGAATAGGCAAACGCCAATTCATCTGGCAGTTTGGTGGGGGAATTCTGCTTGGCTGGCGGAAGGAACCATTCCGGTGGTGCGTATTCGCCATGAGCAAGAATTCCTGCCTTGCGAAGCCGCAAGATTTCCTGCTTGGTGACGTGAGGATCGTACAGATCGGCCGCTTCAAGGCCACGAAGCAGATAGAGGTCCCGCATGTCCGCGTCCGTCGCTTAATTGCTCATAGGTTTCTCCTGTGAAAATGCGGGACTAAATTTCTCGAGCCGGTTGCTCTGATAAGCGACCGGCTCTTCTTTTTGATTAGTTCAATTGGTCAATCACCGCCTGCGTGACTCGTTGCTAGGACGGCTCCATACCGATGCCGGGGATCGCATGGGCGTTGCACGTCTGCCGGCTGGCCTGCTCCATGACAACTTGCGTCGGCTGGACGGCCGAGTGATCCGTGGTGGTGAGGCCGGGCACCAGCTGTAGGCCCGTGCGCTCACTCCGCGTCGCCCGCTGTCCCTGGTGCCTCCCCCCGCATGTCAGCTCGCTCGCTGCCCAGTCGTATAACACGCGCCGAAATGGCCTGGCGGCTTGACCGCCAAGACGACAAGTCATTGGGCATCTCCAGCAGCTTCAATTACAGCCCGCTCAATCTGAAGAATGCATGCTCTCGCATCATCCCGCAGGGCGCTCCAAACTCTTGTCACGAGTGGCAAGTCTTGGTCGTTTTGAACGCCCTCTGCACCGGACTCTGCAGCGCAAGCCAATGGAGAATTGGCTAAGGACCTGCTACCATCAGGACTTATGGAGTGTGATTCGAGTCCTGTTGGGGTCATTCGTCCTCATGCGCTTCTCGCGCGAGCGATTGCTTGGAGTCACGCCATCCTTCTTTTGGAGTTTTTTGCGTGACGGCCCCCTACGACGCCTTTCTTCTCGTCTCGTTCGGCGGGCCCGAAGGGCCGGCGGAGGTGATGCCGTTTTTGGAGAACGTGCTGCGGGGGCGGAATGTGCCCAGGGAGCGGATGCTGGAGGTGGCGGAGCATTATCAGCATTTTGGGGGCAAGAGCCCGATTAGTGATCAGAATCGAGCGCTGTTGGCGGCGGTTGAGATAGAGCTTGCGGAAGCGGGGGTCAAGCTGCCGGTCTATTTTGGGAACCGCAATTGGCATCCGCTGTTGCCGGATACGCTGTGGCAGATGAAGCAAGACGGCGTGCAGCGGGCAATCGCGTTCTTTACGTCCGCCTTCAGCTCCTATTCCGGCTGCCGGCAGTATCGGGAAAATATCGCCGCGGCACAGGAGCAGGTGGGGGAAGGCGCTCCGCAGGTGGACAAGCTCCGCGTGTTTTTCAATCACCCAGGGTTCATCGAGCCGGTGGTGGACAGCACCAAGGCAGCGCTCGCTGAGTTACCCACGGAGCGGCGGGAAAAGGCGAGACTCTTATTCACCGCTCACAGCATTCCGCAGAGCATGGCGGCGACTTGCCAGTACGAATTGCAACTGCACGAAGCGTCTAGTCTGGTGGCGGCTGGCGTCGGCCGCGGCGACTGGCGGCTGGTTTATCAAAGCCGCAGTGGTCCGCCGAGCCAGCCTTGGCTGGAGCCGGACGTGGGCGTGGCACTTCAGGAGATTGCTAAAGCCGGCGGCAAGGACGTGGTGGTCGTTCCCATCGGTTTCATTTCGGACCACATGGAAGTGCTGTTCGACCTGGATGAGGAAGCCCAGAACCTCTCCAGGCAACTTGGCCTGAACATGGTCCGCGCGGCCACCGTCGGCACGCATCCGCGATTCGTGCGGATGATTGTGGAGCTGGTGCAGGAGCGGTTAAGCGAGAATCCAGTTCGGCTGGCGCTAGGTAATCTCGGCCTCAGTCATGACGTTTGCCCCCTAGACTGCTGCGCCTATCAGCCAAAGCGTCCAGCCGTGTAAGATGATATTGTTGCCATGCCCCAGTTCACGCATCACATCTTCGTCTGTTGCAACCAGCGCGAGCCGGGGAACAGCCGCGGCTGTTGCGATCCCAGTGGCAACGAGAAACTCCGCGATGCGTTCAAGTCCGAGATCAAGAAGCGGGGCCTCAAGCCGCTGGTCCGCGCGAATACTTCCGGATGCCTAGACCAATGCGAGTTGGGCCCGACGGTCGTCATCTACCCGCAAGCCATCTGGTACGGCGGCGTAAAGGTCGAGGACGTGCCGCGGATCGTGGAGGAGACCATCGTCGGCGGGCGGGTGATTGAGGAGCTGCGAATTCTGGACGAGCAGCTCAATTGCCGGAAGAAATAACCTACGCACCCGGTGGCGGGAATTTCACATCCGCCTGTTTGCCGCCAGTCACCTTGTAGTGACGCCACAGCAGCAACCATCCCCAAAAGGCCACGAAGACCAACGTGCAGCCGAATATCAGCAACGCGCGATAGACGGCCAGCTTGCCGGGATAAACGATCGTCCCTACGGCCAGAAAAATCCCCCAGGCCAGCAGTCCTCCCAAAATGATCCAGAGGATGCGACTCGAGTGGGCAGGCGTCACGACAACACTTCCGGGATCACTTCTCCGTCAACCAGCGGCAGTGGGCGGCCGCCGCGGTCGTGAATGGTGGTGTGGGGGTGAATGCCGAGCAGATGGTACATCGTGGCCAGCAGGTCCTTGGGGCTGACAGGTCGGTCGGCCACGTCCCCTCCTTGATTGTCGGTCGCGCCGACAACGCTGCCGCGTTTGATTCCCGCGCCGGCGATGAGCGAGGAATAGGCCCGCGACCAGTGATCGCGCCCGCCGCCTTGGGCGGAGTTGATTTTGGGGGTCCGGCCGTGCTCGCTGGTGCAAACGACGAGCACGTCGTCGAGCAGGCCGCGACGGTCCAGGTCGCTGATCAGGCCGTACCAGCCCATGTCAAAGCCGGGGGCCAGCTCTTCCTTCATCCGCTGGTAGTGGTTCCAGTGCGTGTCCCAGCCCATGCCGGCCAGGCCGAACTCGTCCCAAAAGACGCTGACAACCTTGCTCCCGGCTTCAACCAACCGGCGGGCGGCCAGGCAGGACTGGCCGAACAACGACGAACCGTAGAGCCGACGCGTTTCCTCGGGTTCCTTGCGGAGATCGAGGGCCTCGGCCAGCTTGGGGGATTCCAGCAGCGACAGAGCCGACTGCTGATGCTTGGTGAGCGAGCGGCCGGTGCTGGTGGCGGCCAGGCCTGGAATGGCGTCGTTGAGCTGGCTGAGCAGCGACTTGCGGGTGTTGAGCCGGTCCAGCGTCACTTCCGCCTGCAACTGCGAGGCGCACGGCACCACGAAATAGCTGCCGTCGGCGACGCCGATATACGGATCGTTGTCCGTGTAGACCATATCGCGGAGCGTTTTGGTGATTCCCTTATTGGCAGTCCCAATCCATTCCGCCCACAGCGGATCATATTGGCTGCCGAGGAATGCTCCGTACGGTCCCGCGCGATGAACTTCACCAACTCGCTTGGTGCTGAAGCGGAACGGCAGCAGGATGTTGTTCGGCATCCGCTGCGGATTTGTTGACCCCGCCGCCGCCCGCCTCTGCTCTTCCACATACTCCACCACGGAGCCAAAGTACGGCCAGTGCCGCGGGTCGTGCGGAGCAAGCTCCATTTGCACTTCAATGGAAGGCACGCCGGTCAAGGCGAAGGCCACGCCGTGCAGCGGATATGGATGCGTCAGCGAGCGAATGACCGTCGTCCGGTCCATCACCTTCGCCATGTTTGGGAACAATTCGCAGACGTCGCACCCGGGAAGCGAGGACGGAATCGACTTCAGATCGCCACGAATCTCCAGCGGAGCATTCGGTTTGCAATCGGCCCACTCAAGCTGGCTGGGTGAGCCATAAAGATGGATCAGGATTACCGACTTGGCCTTTCCGAAGCCAGCGTCCGCCGGCTTTTGCTCCGCCGCCGACAACTCCTGAAGCTGCAACACTTGCGGCAGGCTGAGCCCGGCGATGCCTAGCCCCCCCACGCGCAGCATGTCCCGCCGCGTCATACCGCCGCACAGTTGCTTCGCCGAGCCGAGAATCCGGAGCATAGGTTCTCCACGTATCTCTAAGTAACAGTCCTGCATTATCCATTTCTCGCCCGCTTACCGCCAGTGGAACGAGCGATTTTTGCGGAATTTTCCGCTGGAGCCGGAATAACCTCAACACTTCGCCTATGCTGCGCATTGGAAGGAGTGGTGATGAACGCCCATGCCCATAGCCTGCTGTTGCCGGCGGGACTGCCAGGCACCCTGGAGGCCGGTGTGCAGGAGGCGATTCCCCGCGTGGAACCTGGGGGCCAAGAGCTGGAAGCGGGCTGGGCGCTTTGTCGGGCCGATTTGACGCGGCTGGCGGCAGCGTTGGGCATTCAGGCGGCGCGGCGAGACGACGTTTTGCAAGACGTGTACCTCACAGCCAGGGCAAAATGCCCGGAGGGACTTGACGGGGATGCCTTGCGGCGCTGGCGTTTTGGCGATCTGGAATCGAAAGTGCGGATTCCAGCCAGCGAGCGGAACAAGGTGAGCTGGCTGCGGGAGTGGAAGCAGCTGTAGGTCGACTCACGAATGTGGAGCGAGAAATTGTAGTGCTGCGATACTTTTGCGACTTCGATTCCAGCCAGATAGGCGAGATGCTTTCGCTCCCTTCCGCAACAGTTCGGAGCCACCTCGCCAAAGCCCGCCGGCAATTAGCAACAGAATTGGCGGATTGGAAATAACTTTATGATCAAGTTCCTCTGTAACGGCGAATGGCTCCTTGAATACGCCGATGGCGAACTCTCCGCCGCGGATTCCTTACGGGCTGAGTCGCATCTTGCCGCCTGCCCTGGCTGTTCGCGCGAAGTGGCCGCTCTCAAGAACAGCCGCGAGATGTTATCTGTTTACTTTGCCACGGTGGAAAGTCTTAGCCCCGTTGCTGCCCTTTCCCAACGAACAAATCCCCAATCCGGCTGGAACACCGCTGCCCTGGCTCTGGCCTCGATCGCCGCGACGGCTCTGCTGGTTTCCATGTTCTTTTTCCTCGGAGGGGAGAGAGACGAAGTTGTCAGGGCCGTGACGCCACCGGCTGAGCTGCCTGTTGCTTCTCCTGTCGCGGAGGACCCGGAGGAAGAGGATGTGTTGGCGATGATCTCCCGCGAGACACAAATTGCCCGCCTCCGCATGGCCAGCGAAATCCTGGCCAAGGAGCCTGGAATGAATGAGCGACACCTGGCAATGGAAAAATGCCTTGTCGAGGCTTACGGCGTTACGACGGCACGACGACCTTTCGAGATGTAGAGCAGCACGTATTTATTTTCTTGTCTCCCATTTTTCTGTCAACTTCTGCCTGCTACCGGAGGAATGTGACAGAAAAATGGGAGACAAAAAAATGAAGAACTACCAATCTCACGGAGCTATCCCATGCGACTTCTATTTCCTTTGTTTCTCGCCGTTGCGTTAGGAACATGCCTTGTCACTTCTTTGAGAGCCCAGGAGCTTGAGGTCAAGCAGCCGCAGCCAGCCGTACTGGGCGTCATCAACGACGTGGATGTGACCGTCACGGATTTGACGGAAGAGAAGCTCAACAATCCGCCCAAGCGGGAGATAAAGATCGAGCGCCTTATGGAGCCAAGGAAGCGGAAGCTTACCAAGCCCGACCCTAAACTATTTGAACAAAAGTTCTGCGCGGTGTTCGGCCTGGAAATTCGCACTTTTCGAGGTAGTCATCGGTATCTCCAGGAAGATGGAAACCTGCGCCAATTGCCATATCTTGGCGAGAATTTCTTGTTCGCCCCGCAAAATACCGATGGCAGAGACGACCTTTCGGAATCGCTTTTACGGATGACTAAGGCTTTGCCGAATGCCGACTCGATCACCAAAGAAGAGAGAGCGTTTCTCACGGACGCAGAGAGCATTGGAGGATTGGTCAGTCCTGGTTACACGCACACAAGTCCAGATCCCTCGCATAAAGGAGGTTGGGGCTTCATCGTTCTTGGGACGACTCCGGAACAAGCCGAAATGCGATCCAAAGCATTGTTAACGCTGTTAGATCTAGGCGTTTGCCGGCCGGTTCAATTGGCCATTTTCAAGAAGCGAGAGCCGTTGTGTCTTCAGCTGCGCGACTACCGGCGCACACTGGCACAACATCAAGTGGCAACGAATGCCGCCGAGGAACAGCTCAAGTCCTTCGCGGAGTTCACGCCGGAAATGCTTCCCAATCTTCGCGTGCAGCAACTTCAGCTCGATGTTGATTTGGCCGGTGTGAAAGCACGAATTGCCACATGCGAAAAGCTCCTTGCACAGCCCGCGCTGAAGCCGGAACGGCGAAGCCAGATCGAGGACGTCAAAGTCACTGCCGAAATTGAGTCGTCTGGATTCGAAGCGCGACGCGCGAAGTCCGAGGAATTCATCGGCAAAGTGAAAGCTCTAATCGACCTGCGTAGCAAACTGTCGAAATTGGAATTCAATCGAAGCGTGAAACTGAACGAAATACGCGCCTGCGAATCGCAAATCCATCGCATCGACGAGGCCATTCGCGCCTATGTTCCCCTCCCCCTCGTCGATAACAAAATTACCGTCCAGCCGCTCGAGTGGACGCAGTAGGCCGGCCAGGGCTTTCCTACTTCACCTGCAGTGCTGGCCGCTCTTCCATCACCCCCACGATTTGCTGCAGGGCGGTAAATTCGACCGGCTTGGTGAAGTGATGATCGAAACCGGCTTCGCGGCTGTGAAGGCGATCTTCTTCCCGCCCGTAACCGCTGACGGCGACGAGGAGCAGGTCTTGGCCGCCAGCTTGCTGGCGGAGGATGCGGGCCACGTCGTAACCCGAGATGCCGGGTAGGCCCAGGTCGAGGATGACAATGTCGGGCTTGTCGTTTTGAATCATCTCCAGGGCGGACGGACCCTCAAATGCGACCCGGACGCTGTGCCCTTGCACCCGCATGAGCTTCGCCAGGCTTTCCGCGGAGTCGATGTTGTCGTCCACGACCACTACGTTTCTCCGGCCGCGGGGAATGTCGATCGGGTCTGGATCGTTGCCGGATTCGCTGGAAGGGGCGGATGCAACCGGCAGGCGGACGGTGAACTCGCTGCCGCGATCGAGTCCTTCGCTGTCGGCATGGACGGTGCCCCCGTGCATCTCCACGAGGCGCTGCACCAGGGTGAGGCCGATGCCCAGGCCCCCCTGCGAGCGGTCAATGGCCTGATCCACCTGCGTGAAGAGATCAAAAATCCTCGGCAGCATCTCTCGTGGGATTCCTGTGCCGGTGTCCCGCACGCGAAACACGGCCTGGTCCCCTTCCCGCTTCGCTGAAATCCAAATCGAGCCGCCGGCCGGCGTATACTTGGCCGCGTTGTTGAGCAAGTTGGACAGCACCTGCGAGAGCCGAGCCTCGTCGACTTGGATGAACAGCGGCTCGCTGGGAAGCTCGACGCTGAGCTGGTGAGACTGGGCATCGATCACCGGTCGGCTGGTTTCCACGGCGCTCTGGATGATCTGATCGGCACGGAGGCATTTCCACTCCAGGCGGATTTTTCCGCGGGTGATGCGCGATACATCGAGCAAGTCATCGACCAGGCGGACCATGTGCGTGACCTGGCGGTCGATCACGTCCTGGGCCCACAGGGCGTCGGGCTGGTCCTGAAGTTGCATGCGGAGCACCGAGACCGCGTTGCGGATGGGGGCGAGCGGGTTACGCAGCTCATGGGCCAGCATCGAAAGAAATTCGTTCTTTTGCTGGTCGGCGTGCTGAATGTCCTTGTACAGGCGGGCGTTGTCCAGCGCAATGGAGGCGCGAGTCGCCATCGTCTCCGCCATCGTAACTTCCAGCGAGCTGAACCGCCGCTGGGAACTCTCCCGTGAGAGCAGCAGCGCGGCGAAGGTGTGTCCCCGTGCCCGCAAGGGCAGGATAATGGTTTCTGGCTCCCCCTCGACATGATCCGACGCCAGAAATTCCGGAGCGGCGGTCTGCAGCGTTCGCTCGAGAGCATCGGCGCAGTGCTTCGGAAGCTCCGCCAGGTCGGCGAACTCGCGGACCTTCGGCTCGTCGGTGTCGCGATCGCCCCTCTCCGCCTGGACGATCGCCCACTTCGCGGTGATGGGCTCGATCTGCGCGAGGATCGCCGCATCGGCCAGGTAGGGAATCGTGAGGCGGACGACGTCCCGAGAGGTAATTCGATAGTCCAGCGACTGCCCGACGACTGCCCCCGTTTTCGCTAGAAACCGCAGCCGGCGGTTGGATTCCTCGGCGGCGGCCCGTTTGGAACGTTCTTCGGCCAGAATGATCCGCTCCTCCGCCTGATGCTTGACTTGCTCGTTCATGCGGAACAGGTCGACGAAGACCTTGACCTTGGCCCGCAGAATTTCCGGCACTACGGGAGCCTGGATGTAATCCACGGCGCCGTGGGCGTAGCCTTCCGCCAGCCGAACTTCGTCCGTGAAGGCGGTGACAAAGATAATCGGAGTGTGAGCCGACCGTTTGCGGTTGCGGATCAGCGCCGCGGTCTCAAAGCCGTCCATGTCCGGCATGTTGACATCGAGCAGGACGACGGCGAAGTCATTGTTCAAGACGTGCCGCAGAGCTTCGGTCCCCGAAAGCGCGGTAACGACCTCCTCTCCCAGGTCCTCCAGAACGACCTTGTAAACGAGAAGCTTTTCCGGCAAATCATCCACGACCAGGATTTTCACCCTGTCTGCAACAGGCATTCGTCACCAATTCCAAGTTATTTGAAGTCTTTATAATATGATTGTTGTCGTTGTAGGGAGTGTCAAGGCTAGTTCCATGAGCCGGATCATCCTCACTTGGCTTCATGCTCCTCTCCGCGGTTACTGATGCAGCCAGGCCCGCAGAACGGCGAGCATCTGCTCGGTGTCCACCGGCTTGGAGAGATAGTCCCAGGCACCCGCCTCGATGCATTTCTCGCGGTCTCCCTTCATCGCCTTGGCGGTAACCGCAACGATGGGGAGATCCTTGAGGCTGGCAATCTTGCGGATTTCCCGCATCGTCTCCATGCCGTCCATTTCGGGCATCATGATGTCCATCAGCACTACTTCCACGTCTGGCTGTTCCCGCAGGATCTTGATGGCGTCCTTTCCGTTGTCGGCGGAGATGATCGCCATGTTATGCTCCTCCAGGACCGTGGACAGGGCGAAGATGTTTCGCATGTCGTCATCCACAATCAGGACCTTGCGTCCGGCCAGGACTTTGTCCGACTCATGCAGATCCAGCAGAATCTGTCGCTTGTCGTCCGACAGATGGGCGACGTTCATGTGGGTGAAAAACGCGGTGAAGTCAAGCAGGCGGTCCGGCGACTGCACGCGGCGGACGGTGCAGGCGTCGGACAGGCGGCGCCAGTCGCGATCCTCGCACGCTTCCTCGCCATAGACAATGACCGGCAGACGGCTCAGGCCGTTTCCGAAACCGCCGTTACTGCCGGCCAGATTGTCGAGCAGCACTGTGGCCTCGGGGCTGGCGATGATGCAGTCTACAGGACCGTTTTTAAACAGGGCCGCTGCCGCGGCGCCGTCCGCCACCTCCGTCACCTGCATTTCTTCTTCCGGGAGGTAGCTCGCCGTGCGGGCCCGGCGCTCTGGGTTCGCATCCACAACGACTACCTGCCTCGAACGGCGGGCGATGAAGTCCTCCATTTTTTCAAGCAGCTGATCCAGCACTTCCCGGCTTTGGATCGGCTTGGGAACGAAGGCCAGTGCACCGGAGGCGAAGGCCCGTTCGCGAGCTTCATCCGTGGAGATGACGCAGACCGGAACATGCCGGGTGTTCACGTCGTTTTTCAGCCGTTCCAGCACTCGCCAACCTTCCATATCCGGCAGGTAGATGTCGAGCGTGATGGCGTGGGGCTTGTACTCGCGGGCGAGTGTGAGAGCCGCCGCCCCCAGGGATGTGACCAGCCCTTTCAGGCCCTTCTCGCGGGCCGTGTCGAGGAGGAACCTTGCGAAGCCGACGTCATTTTCCACGATGAGCAGCACGCGGTCGCCGGGTTCGATCTGGTCCCGGTCGTCCCCCACTTCGTTGACCAGCGCAGCGGGCTCGGCTTCCAGGGAATCCAATTCCCGCACGGCGGGAACGCTGTGGCCATTGCCACGGGTAAGGGCATCCGGCGAGGCCAGCGCCCGGGCGAGAGGTGATGCCGCGGCGGAGGCGCCGCCGGCCGCTGCCTGCGCGAGCTGCAATTCGGTGGCCAACGGCTTGCGCTGGGGGCGGGGCGGGGTAAACGTTGTTGGCAGGAAGAGCGTGAAGGTGCTGCCGCGGCTGGGGGTGGAAATGAGCCTGATTTCCCCCCCCAAGAGGCGCGAAAGCTCGCGGCTAATGGCGAGGCCCAGGCCCGTGCCGCCATACTTGCGACTGGTGGAGCCGTCGGCCTGCTGGAAGGCCTCGAAGATGATCTGCTGCTTGTCCGCCGCGATTCCGATACCCGTATCGGAGACCTCGAAGGCCAATACGCCATTGGCTTTATTGAGCTCCTCGTTGTACGGGTTCCAGCCATCCTCGACCGGCTCCACCGTCAGCGTCACATGGCCGTGATGGGTGAACTTGAAGGAGTTGGACAGCAAGTTCTTGATGATCTGCTGCAAGCGTTTGGCGTCGGTGAGCATCGACTTGGGCAGCCGGGCGTCAAACCGCGTAACAAAGTCCACGTTCTTGGATTCGGCAACGTGGCGGAAAGTCCGCTCGACAAAGCTCTGCAGATCGCTGAGCCGCAATTCTCCGGCATCGACGACGACCGTGCCCGATTCGATCTTCGAGAGATCCAGGATGTCGTTGATAAGCATCAAGAGGTCATTGCCGGACGAGTGAATCGTCTTGGCAAACTCTGTCTGCCGCGGCGTGAGGTTGCCGTCCGAGTTCTTGGAGAGTTGGTCGGAGAGAATCAGCAGGCTGTTGAGCGGTGTCCGCAATTCGTGCGACATGTTCGCCAGGAACTCGGACTTGTATTTGGATGTGAGCGCGAGCTGCTTGGCTTTCACTTCCAGCTCCTGGCGGGCTTGCTCCACCTCCTGGTTCTTGCGTTCCACCTCGTGATTTTGCTGGGCCAGAAGTCGGGCCTTCTCTTGCAGCTCTTCGTTGGTGTTCTGCAGTTCCTCCTGGCGGGTTTGCAACTGTTGGGCCAGCGACTGGGACTGCTTGAGCAGGTCTTCGGTCCGCATGTTGGCCTCAATCGTGTTGAGCACGATGCCGATCGATTCCGTGAGCTGGTCCAGAAACGCCTGGTGCGTGGGATTGAAGCCCTCGAATGAGGCCAACTCCAGCACGCCGCGGACCTGCCCTTCGTAAATCAGGGGCAGCACCAGCACGCTCCTCGGCGGACTGTCGCCGAGGCCCGACGAAATGCGGATGTAATTCGTGGGCGTGTTCGTCAGCAGGATTTTCTGCTTGTCGATAGCGCACTGACCGACCAGCCCCTTGCCAAGTTTGATTCGGATCTGGGCTTCGTTCTTGCCTTCCGAAGCATAGCTGGCCAGCAGCTTGAGCTGCGGGTCTTCCTCACTGGTGTCGAGCACATAAAACTCGGCGTGCAGGGCCGTGACCACTGGGCAAAGCTCTGACAGAATCATGCGGCCGACGTTCGTCAAGTCGCGCTGGCCTTGCAACATGCGGCTGAACTTGGCGAGGTTAGTCTTGAGCCAGTCCTGCTCGGTGTTTTTCTGCGTCGTGTCGCGGAGGTTGCGAATCATCTCATTGATGGTGTCCTTCAGAGCGGCCACTTCGCCTTGCGCGACGACCGTGATGGACCGCGTGAGATCTCCCTTCGTCACGGCGGTGGCCACTTCGGCGATGGCGCGGACCTGAGTCGTAAGGTTCGCCGCCAACTGATTTACGTTTTCCGTGAGGGCCTTCCAAGTACCGGCAGCGCCCGGCACCTTGGCCTGGCCGCCAAGCTGGCCTTCGACGCCTACTTCGCGGGCCACCGAGGTCACCTGGTCCGCGAAGGTGGCCAGCGTATCGATCATTTCGTTGATGGTTTCCGCCAGCTCGGCGATTTCCCCCTTGGCTTCCACCGTCAGCTTCCGTTTAAGGTCGCCGTTGGCCACGGCAGTTACCACCTTGGCGATACCGCGAACCTGGGCAGTGAGGTTTCCGGCCATGAAGTTCACGCTATCCGTGAGGTCTTTCCAGGTGCCGGAAACGCCTTCCACACGGGCCTGGCCCCCCAGCTTTCCTTCGGTGCCGACTTCGCGCGCCACACGGGTCACTTCGGAAGCGAACGAGCGGAGCTGATCCACCATCGTATTAACAGTGTTCTTGAGCTCCAGAATCTCTCCCTTCACGTCCACCGTGATCTTCTTGGACAAGTCGCCTGCCGCCACGGCTTTGGTCACTTCGGCGATGTTGCGGACCTGGCCGGTGAGATTGCTGGCCATGAAGTTCACGCTGTCCGTCAGGTCCTTCCAGGTGCCGGCCACGCCTTGCACGTCGGCCTGACCGCCGAGCTTGCCTTCGGTACCCACTTCGCGGGCCACGCGAGTCACTTCGGAAGCGAACGAGCGGAGCTGATCCACCATCGTATTGACGGTGTTCTTCAGCTCCAGAATCTCCCCCTTCACGTCCACCGTGATCTTTTTGGACAAGTCGCCTGCCGCCACGGCTTTGGTCACGTCAGCAATGTTGCGGACTTGAGCCGTCAGGTTACCCGCCATGAAGTTCACGCTATCCGTGAGGTCCTTCCAGGTGCCGGCCACGCCCTGCACGTCGGCCTGGCCGCCGAGTTTTCCTTCGGTGCCCACTTCGCGGGCCACGCGAGTCACTTCGGAAGCGAACGAGCGGAGCTGGTCCACCATCGTATTGACCGTGTTCTTCAGCTCCAGGATTTCTCCCTTCACGTCCACCGTAATCTTCTTGGACAAGTCGCCGGCCGCCACGGCTTTGGTCACGTCGGCGATGTTCCGCACCTGAGCCGTCAGGTTGCCGGCCATAAAGTTCACGGAGTCGGTAAGGTCTTTCCAGGTGCCAGCCACGCCGCGGACATCGGCTTGTCCCCCCAGTTTTCCTTCGGTGCCGACTTCGCGGGCCACGCGGGTCACTTCCGCCGCAAACGAGCTGAGCTGATCGACCATCGTATTGAACGTGTTCTTGAGCTCGAGGATTTCCCCCTTCACATCCACCGTGATCTTCTTGGAAAGGTCGCCTGCCGCCACCGCTTTGGTCACGTCCGCAATGTTTCGGACCTGAGCCGTCAGGTTGCCGGCCATAAAGTTCACGGAGTCGGTCAGGTCCTTCCAGGTGCCGGCAACACCCTTCACTTCAGCCTGCCCTCCCAGCTTTCCTTCGGTTCCCACTTCGCGGGCCACGCGGGTCACTTCCGCCGCAAACGAGCTGAGCTGATCCACCATCGTATTAAACGTGTTTTTCAGCTCCAGGATTTCTCCCTTCACATCCACGGTGATCTTCTTCGACAAGTTGCCCGTTGCAACCGCCGTGGTCACTTCGGCGATATTGCGCACCTGGGACGTGAGGTTGCCGGCCATGAAGTTCACGGAGTCGGTCAGGTCCTTCCAGGTGCCGGCCACGCCTTTCACTTCCGCCTGCCCCCCCAGTTTTCCTTCGGTCCCCACTTCGCGGGCCACGCGGGTTACTTCCGCCGCAAACGAGCTGAGCTGATCCACCATCGTATTGATGGTGTTCTTGAGCTCGAGAATTTCCCCCTTCACGTCCACCGTGATCTTTTTCGACAAATTGCCCGTGGCCACCGCCGTGGTCACTTCGGCAATGTTGCGCACCTGGGACGTGAGGTTGCCGGCCATGGAATTCACGCTATCCGTCAGGTCCTTCCAGGTGCCGGCCACGCCGCTCACGTCGGCTTGTCCACCCAGTTTTCCTTCGGTACCGACTTCGCGGGCCACGCGGGTTACTTCCGAGGCGAACGACGAGAGCTGATCGACCATCGTGTTAATGACGTCCTTAATCTGCAGAATTTCACCGCTCACGTTCACCGTGATCTTCTGCGTCAGGTCCCCCGTCGCGATGGCCGTGGCGACTTTAGAAACATCGCGCAATTGCACCGTCAGGTTACCGGCCATGGAGTTCACGCTGTCCGTCAGATCCTTCCAGGTGCCGGCCACTCCCTTCACTTGGGCCTGGCCACCCAATTTCCCTTCGGTACCGACTTCGCGGGCCACGCGGGTCACTTCGGAAGCGAACGAAGAAAGCTGATCCACCATCGTATTGATGGTGTTCTTGAGCTCCAAAATCTCTCCCTTGACGTCCACCGTGATCTTGCGGGAAAGGTCTCCATTGGCCACGGCTGTGGTCACTTCGGCGATATTACGGACCTGGCCCGTCAAGTTGCTGGCCATGAAGTTCACGCTATCGGTGAGGTCTTTCCACGTTCCCGACACGCCTTCGACCCGAGCCTGTCCGCCTAGCTTGCCTTCGGTTCCCACTTCGCGGGCCACGCGGGTCACTTCGGAAGCGAAGGACCGCAATTGGTCCACCATCGTATTGATCGTGTTCTTCAGCTCCAGCACCTCCCCCTTCACGTCCACTGTGATTTTCTTGGAAAGGTCGCCTGCCGCCACCGCTTTGGTCACGTCGGCGATGTTGCGGACCTGGCTCGTGAGGTTGCTCGCCATCGAGTTCACGCTTTCGGTCAGGTCCTTCCACGTTCCGGCCACCCCCTTCACCCGCGCCTGGCCGCCGAGCTTGCCTTCGGTCCCTACTTCACGGGCCACGCGGGTCACTTCGCTGGCGAACGAGCTGAGCTGGTCCACCATTTTGTTGATGGTGCGGGCGGTGAGGAGGAATTCCCCTTGCAACGGCCGCTCGTCCACTTCCAGGGCCATGGTTTGCGAGAGATCCCCTTGAGCGACGGCGCCGATCACGCGGGCCGTTTCACTGGTCGGATGCACCAGGTCGCCGATCAGCTCGTTGACCGATTCCACGGACTCCTCCCAGAAGCCGCTGACGTCTCCCAGGTTCAGGCGCTGGCCGAGCTTCCCTTCCTTGCCGACGACGCGGGACATGCGAGACAGCTCGCTGGCCATCCGCTCGTTCTGCTCCATCACGTCGTTGAATGCATCGGCCACTTTGCCGGACACCCCCGTCCATTCCAGCGGCAAGCGCACCCCGGGTTTGCCCCGTTTCAGTGCCGTCAGGGCGTTCAGAAGGGCGGTCAGCTCGGTGATGTTCATCGCGGGTTCTTCGAGCCGGGGCATAGCGTCCTCTAAGGAAATGGGGGGTGGAACGGACCCATCCTCCGGACAGGTCCAGCGAAGCTGGTAACGTGTGTTGTGGCCGCGGCTGAGCGGCAAGCGAAAAACCTTGGCGTCTTGGCGCCGAAGCACCGTGCGCCGCACCCGAGTTCCTCAGGGGCACAGTGCTTTTCAGAAAGAGCACGCGATCAGTGCGGGCTCAGACGGCAGACCCTTCTCGAGTTCGATAATCAAGTTCGGCGAGCACAATCCTGGCCAGCAGGACCGCCAGTTGCTGCTGACGCTCCGCGTCTTCGATTTCCCCTACGGCCATCAGCTCAATTGCCGGGCGAAGGATCCGCAAATTGGCCCATAATTGGTCCCGATCCGCGATATCCTGCGCTTGTAGGGGCTCCATCCGCATACCCTGACCAAACAGCAATTGTTACAAGGTCAATTTAGCATATGGCAGCGACCGCCTCCACAAAACAGCAATTCCAGCCGCCGACAAATCCGGGATAAGTCTAATCGGGGGCCGGGAAAAAATCAACCAAGAGAAGGTTGTGAAGTGTACGGTAAGTGACCATCACTACTCCAGGACTTCCTTGAGGCTGATCAAGCGGTTTTTCTCGGCCAGCGACTTCGCCGCGGAGTGGATGATAGCAGTGACCTCCAGGATTTCCGTGTGCGGCACGGGCTCGATGCCGGTGATCAGCATATCGCGGAAAGCGGCGGCCATCCGCATGATTTGATAAGAGTGGCCGAGCCAGTAGTTGCCCTCGATGGCGGGAGTCCAGACGTAGCTCTTTTTCTGGAAGTGGATCCGCGTCTCGCAGTAGAACTCCTCAATATCCGGCCGGCCGTACCACACCTCGGCGGGCATTCGGTCGGGGTAGGTGAGCAGAGCATGGCAGGCATTCTCGCGGACGTACATGCTGACGCCCTCGACGCCCGCTCCGCATAGCGTCTCCGCCATCCAGACGGGATGCTGGCCATAGATGAACCAGCCTGGGAGCGTCCAACCTCCTGCCTGGCTGGCCTGCACGAATTGCAAGGTGCCAAACTCGCCGCCAGCTTTCATGCGCATTGCTTCCGCGGTTCCCCACTGGTGGCGAAACAGGCTCGACGACATGAGAGGAGCGCGGTGCTTCTTGGCGAGCGCGATGATCTGCCGCGTCTTCGCCACGGTGCCGCCAATCGGCTTGTCGCAGAAGGTCGGCAGCCCCTTTTCTAGAGCGGGGGCCACCAGATCGAAGTGATCGCTGCCGGTGCCGGAGGCATCGCCGAGCCAGACTGCGTCCACTTCCTGTACCAGCTTCTCCATGGACGGTGCGACTTGGACGCCTTGATAGGCCGATGCAAACAGAGCGGCACTCGCAGGGTCGGCATCGTAGACGTGGGTGATCCTCGTATTGGCGAAAGGAATCTGGTCGAAGTTGAGCTGGGGGTTGCGGAAGTGGGACTCAAAGATCTTCGCGCTGCCGGGGTCGAGCGTCTTCTTGACCACGTCCAGGTCGATCTTGTCATGGAACGGATGGCAGAAATGCCAGGTATGTCCATTCGTCCGCTGCGGCTTCCCCTCGATGCTGGCGGAGATGACGCCGAGGCGAAAGACCTTGGTTGACTTTGCCTCTTGGGCTTTCAGTTCACTGGCGGCGAGCGCGCCCGCGCCGAAGGCGCCCGCGGTGGCGAGCCATTGACGGCGAGTGGTGATATCAATGGGCATGGTAACTCCTGGCGAGGCTTTTGACTACGATTCCCTCACGCCGCAGCCGCTCGCGGATGGCTTTGGCGAAGTCGGCTGCGCCGAGGGAATCGCCGTGAATGCAAATGGTATCGACGTGAAGAGCTAACTCGGTGCCTTGCTGAGAAGTGACGGTCCCATGCAGCACCATCTTGAGGACTCGCTCGGCAGCGGTGGCGGAATCATGAATGAGAGCATCGGCAGAGTGTCGCGGCGTGAGTGAGCCATCCACTTGATAGGTCCGGTCGGCGAAGGCCTCGCTGGCGGTCGTCAATCCCGCGTTTTCGCCCGCTTTGATGAGCTCGCTGCCGGCCAGGGCAACAAGGATGCATGCAGGGTCGAAGTTGTGCGTGGCTGCGGCAATCGCCTGGGCAATGGCTGCGTCCTTGGCCGCCATGTTGTAAAGCGCACCGTGCGGCTTGAGATGGGTGACGGCGACTCCGGCGGCTCGGGCGATAGCGGCAAGAGCCAAGGCTTGATCGAGGACCAGGTCATAGACCTCCTGCGGCGTAACCTGCATCACCCGCCGCCCAAAGCCGGCGAGATCCGGCAGCCCCGGATGAGCGCCGATGGCCACGCCATGGTCAATCGCCAGCCGAACCGTCTTCCGCATTATCGCCGGGTCACCCGCGTGATAGCCGCAGGCGATGTTGACGGAGGTGACGTGCGGCAGAATTTCTTCATCGCTGCCAAAGCCCTCCCCCATGTCGCAGTTCAAATCGATGCTGCGTCCCACCCCTCCTCCTTCCTCTTGAGCGCCAGACCGACCTTCAGCCAGGCGATGTCGGCTTCGGGCTGGCGGTACAGCGACTGGGCCTCGGCCAGCGAAATTGCGGCAAAGCGGAGCGTGGACCCGGGCCGCAATTGAGCAGCCAACGACAAGTCCACGCTGGCGACGCAGGCCGCTTTGGGATAGCCCCCAGTCGTGGCGCAGTCTGCCATGAGCAGGATGGGTTGTCCATCGGCGGGAACTTGAATGGTGCCGGGACAGATGGCTTCGGAAATGAGCTCGCGAGGAGAAGTCAGCTCGAGCCGCGGGCCGGAGAGTCGATACCCCATGCGGTCGGATTGGGGCGTGACCTCGAACTCCGAGGAGAAGAGATGTTCTTGGCTTTGCGACGTGAGCCAGTCGAATTCTCTGGCAACAAGAACACGAAGAGTCGGACAATCATCGTAGGCGGGAGTGAGCGCGCCAATTCGCCAGTTGCAGTTTGGGGGCGAAACCGCAAGCGTTGGCAAAGTCGGAAGGAGATCGCCTTCTTTCAACGCCCTTCCTTCGAAGCCACCGAATTTCCCGTGCAGATACGTGCTGCGACTTCCGAGGACGAGGGGTACATCGATGCCACCTGCAATCGCGAGGTATCCGCGGCAACCGGATATGGCGGAGCCAAAGTTCAGAACGGCCCCTTGCTCTATGAAGTGGGGCCGCCAGGTCTTCAGGACGCGGTTTCCCATGGTCGGGTGGAATTCGCCGCCGCAGAGAGCGATGAGCGTATCTCGCTCGATTTGGAGTGTTGGGCCGAGCAGCGTCATTTCAATCGCCGCGGCGTCTTCGTGATTGCCGACAAGCAGATTGGCCATCCGCAGCGCGAAGGGATCCATTGCTCCACCGACAACCACGCCGTAACGCTGCATTCCCCAGCGGCCGAGATCCTGAACGGTCGTGAGCAGGCCGGGGCGAAGTACGCGGATGCTCATGCGGATTGCTCCGCGAGTGCGCGAAACTGTTCCGCTGTAATGGGCAGGAAGCGGACGAGGTCGCCGGCCTGCAGGAGCGTTGGCGGATCTTCTTTCGGGCGAAACAGTGCCAGCGGAGTGCGGCCGATGAGTTGCCAGCCGCCGGGAGTTTCCAGGGGGTAGATGCCCGTCTGGTCCCCCGCGATGCCTACCGAACCGGCCGGAATCCTGAGCCGTGGCGAGATGCGGCGGGGAGCGGCGATTTTTGAGGACATGCCGCCGAGGTACGGAAATCCGGGCGCGAAGCCAATCATGTGGACGAGATAGTCCGCGGCCGAATGGATTTCAATGACTTCCTGGGAAGTCAGATTCGCGTGCTGTGCCACGAACTCCAGATCACTGCCGAACTCGCCGCCGTAGCAGACGGGAATCTCCACGACCCGCGGCTGAGGTTCAACCGATGAATCCGGCCGGGTCACCAAGTCGCTAACCGACGAGACCAACTCCGCTTCAGAAGTTCGAAGCGGGTCATAGTAAATAGTGATCGTGGTGAATGCTGGAACGAATTCAATCATTCCCGCCGGCGGATTTGCTTCAAGCTGCCGGCTCAGCGAACGGACCGCGAGGAAGGTCGGCGTATCAATCCGGTCGCCAAGATGCACCACGAGGGCGCGGTCGCCGAGCGTGGCAAACCGGGGAAAACCGGGCATTAGCATGATCGCCCCCGAACTCGCCCACCCGCCATTGCCAGGCTAACAATGCCAGGACGGCCAATTAGAATTGCAGCAGGATGCACCGACCCGAAAAATGGCAGCTTGGCGTCACCGCCGCAAGCAAAGTCCGCTCGGTAGCGCGGCAGGCTCTCGCCGTGCGCCTGGAGCGGGTCGTCAAGAACTTGAAGCGGGCCGCGAATGAATCTCAGGACCAGGCGCACAACATCCACAGGTTGCGGACATGGTGCCGACGCTCCGCAGCCGCGGTGGAGCTGTTTCGACCCCTGCTGCCGAAAAGGGAGGCGAAGTGGTTTGCCCGCAAGCTCAAGAAAGTTCGTCAGGCGGCAGGCAATGTGCGCGACCTGGACGTGATGCTGGAGCAGGCCACAGACAATCCGCCACTTGCCGAGGAACTGAAAGGACAGCGTGACCAGGCCAGCCAGCCGCTGGGCAAACTGCACAAGCGGTTCCAAAGTGGCAAAGAGTTTCGTAAGCGGCAGCGGCGGTCGCTGGCGGCGATTGACCGGCCCAAGAAGCGGCTGGGGGATTGGAGTGCGAGTTGCGTCGGTAGGCAAGCGGCAGCGCTCGTGGCGCTCGGCGAGCGCAGTCTGCTTGCACTCGAGGCTGCTCACGAGTTCCGCATCGCCTGCAAGGAGCTGCGATATGTCCTCGAAATTGTCGGCAGCGCGCTCCCCATGGCCGCGGTGAGAGTCTACGCTCTGCTCGGCGACTTGCAACAGCGGATTGGCGTCGTCTGCGACCAGGCGGCAGCCGAAAAGATGTACCGGCAGCTGCTCACGAAGGTCGGCCACGCGCAGCGCCAGCCCTTGCGAGCCGCCATCGCCAAGGCGAAGAAGGAACGGAGCAAGACGCACAAGGCATTTTTGCGTTGGTGGACGCGACAACGGCGGGCGGCATTCCATAGGATGCTCGTCCAAGCAGGCTTACAGAAAGGATAAGAGCCGCTCGTGGAACAATCCATCGCCCAGCAGGTCGAGGCTCCGCGCCAATCGCTGCTTGTCCGCAGCACGGAGTAGCGACTCCAGTGCGGCAAAGACTCGCTCGACTTGTGCTTCGCTGACGGAGCCCATCAGGGGCTGGCCGAGTCCCATGATGAACTTGGCTCGCTGGAGGTCGGCGAATTTCTGGGGGTCATCCTGCATCGCTTGAAAGAGGGCCGTCACCGCGCTTTGTGCCGCGACCGCTTCGGCGAAGTCTCCGCGACCGGCAGCGGCCAGGATGTGGAGATACTGATGGACCGCAAAGGACATCGGCCCGGAAGTGACGCCGCATCGCTGCCGTTGCCAGTCATCGTGTTGCGGCCCGTCTTGCAGCGCGCGGACCAGATAAGGGTCCCAGCCTTGCACAATTTTGAGATGCGACAATCGTGCATCCGCCAGGAAGCGAGCGGTGCTCTCGTCATAGTCCGCCTCGGTCACTTTGATGGCGACGATGTTCTTGCCCTCTGGACTCTGCACCAGTTCCGCGGCAGCAGCAGGGGACATGGGGACGCCGCTGACATCGGGAATCGAGTACAGGCCGACCGCCAATCCCTTGGCTGCAGCCAATTCCACCAGCGGCCGCATGTTCCGTGCGACAAGCTGGTCGCTGGCGTTCTTGGGGAGGTCCGTCCCCGGACGGATGAAGATGACCGGGTACTTGAGCTCCGCCAGCAGGCTCACCAGGCGAGCGTTCGCCTCTGCGCCGTCTTCGGGACGTAAGAGGGCCGAGAGCATGGTCCCCTCAAGCTTCGCTCTGGCGGCCACGCGGAACCACTCCTCAAGCTCCGCCACCGTTCGCACATGGCCATGTCCGGTCGATGCCGCAATCAGCATCGCCGGCGCACCGGCAGCGGACAGTGCTTCCAAAAAACGCTTCGTCCGCGGCACGTCCAGCTTTCGCCGGGGCAATTCGCCGGTCGTGGGATCAAAGCATGCGACCGTCGCGGCTGGATAAAGGCCGATGGGATCGGCGAGCAGTTCGGTGGAGGTTGGCGTTTTCATCGGAGCATCGCTCCCGGGTCGAAAAACCGTCATCTTAGCAGTTGCCACGCCACTTCGGCTCCGCACTGCACGCGAAGCCGGAAATGCTCGCGGATTACCGAAACGGATTCTTCGGCAGCCAGCTTTTCATCCGCTCCATCAGGCCGGGCTTTTCGGCGACTTCGGCCTGGGCGGGTGCGGGCGGAAGGGCCTCAGCGGCGGCGCGTTTGGCGAAGGGGCCGCGGCGCGGGGGGGAGGCGATAGGCGCGCCAGGAGAGAGTGGTTCCGCGGGCTGGTCGGGCAGTTTCGGGGCGGCGGCGACGCGGGGGGCGGAGAGGGGAACGTGGTCTTGCAGAAAGCGGCTCCAGTAGCCGTTCAGGAACCGCTCGCAGTCCGCCACCTGGCCGCTGGAAAGTTGAACGTCCGCAGTGGCGATATTCTTGAGTAGCTCGTCGCGCTCGTTGTCGGCGAACCACAGGTCGTAGATGCTGACTTGGTCAATATACACGTCCCCTTCGCCCATCAGGTCGAAGCCAATCTGGATGTCGCTCAGGCCGTCAAGCGGCAAGTCCGTGAGCGGGAAGCGGTATGGCGACCACCCCTTCAGGATCGGGCGGACCGGCTGGCCATCCTCGCTGGCCCCGATGTTGGCCCGGCGATAGAAGCTCTTGCCGTCCAGCTTCCCTTCGACCGCGAGGCGAAGCTTCGGCTGCTTGCGGGGGTCGTCCACTCGCACCCAGGCCAGCAGCGAGAGCCGCCCGGTCTTGGGAGCGGGGAACGGATTGCTGCGGACCCAAATGATCGGTGCGGCCGTTTTGCCGGCGGCGTTTGGAACGGGAGTGCTGACCAGATGGAGCGAAGCGGCGCTCTTGTAGCCCTGCGTTTCGTCGATGCTGACTTCGATTCCCGGCCCCGCTGCATGAGTCCAACCGGGAAGGCGGCCGGCTTCGTGCGGCAGCTCGAAGGAGGGATTGGCCAGCACGTCCCGCGGCTGCGGCTCACGGAGGGCGCTGGCCCGGATGCGGGCTTCGCGGAGGCGGTCCCGCAGGGCCGGTTCGGCCGGTTCAGAGAGCGTCACCCGCCAGGTCGCCAGTTTCACCTTACCGCTGGAGAGCTCGCCGCCGACCAGGTCGTATGCCTGCATTTCCATGGTCCAGACGCTGCGCGACGCCTGCCGCTTCAGTTTGCCGGGACGGTCGGCGGCGTACGAGTCTAATTGGAAGATTTCGGGGCACTCCATTTCCAACTCCACCTTTAGCGGCCAGGGAGAGTCGTTGACCACGTAAAACCAGGTCTTGTTGCCACGGGTGAGTGACCGGACGACAAGCGGCTCACCGGCGGATTCGCCTGCGGGGAGCGTGAGCGTGCGAAAGTTCTCCGCGGGAAGGCGGCGATAAACGCCGGTGACGCTGGCGAGCGTATGCTCCTGTCCCATCGGCAGCGTCCAGCCGCCGGAGAGGAGCGTTTGTACGTCCCCCACGGCCAGGCTGTGCACGAGGGGCTGACGGGCGAGGTCGCCGGCGGGAGCGATGGGGGGGACAAAAAGGGTGTGCGTCTTGTCCGGGCCAAACGGGCTCTGCTTGTCGAAGCCCGGCAGCTTGAGAGGCGAAGGAGCATAGAAATGGAGCGCAGCGGCAGCGGGGCGGGCGAAGAGCGCGTCGAGCTCGGCTGTATTGTTCCACTGGGCATGGAGGTTGTGCCCCGCCGACGAGTTGGCGACCAGTCGTTGCGGTCGCGGGATGATGATGTTCGGCTGCCCGGCAAAGCGCTGCGGGTCGAGGCCGAAAACGAGGAGCGGATCCCGCACTTCGGCCGACTGCGGCAGTGCCGGCCGCAGCAGTTGCTCCAGTTGCCGCGTGGCAAAGAGCTCGCTGGTGTTCAGGTAGAGCTTCGCTCCCGCATGGGTGCGGGCGATGTCCGCGTCCATCTCGCGGTACAGGGTCGCCAGTTGTTCGGCCCGCCAGTCATTCCACGGGCGCAAGCCGTCGGCCGACCGCACCAGCCGCAGGCGGGCGTCAAACCGCCGCTCCCCTTCATCGCGGAGGCTGAGGCTGGACGCATCGAGGAAGCGGTTGAAGGTGGCGTCATCCAGGCTGGTGGCATCATCCGGCAAAACGCCGTATCCTTCCGTTGATAGTTGAATGGAGACGCCGCCGAAGGAGGGATGATGGCCGTACCGCTGGGCAATTTCCTGCACGACGTTGCGCATGGCTTGCTGCACGCGGGGGTCGAGCGGGTTGTAGTGCCGGCCTTCTCCCTGGCGGGACTTTTGCCGCGGAACGACGGGGCGACCATCGGGACCAATGGGAATGATGCCCCTGGCATCGGAGGTCTCATCGCGGAGCAGCCCTTCGAGTTCCGGCAATGGCGTCGTGAACCTCGCGGCGGGAATGAACTGAATGCCCGCCCGGTCGCACATCCGCAGCAGCATTTCCACCACGTCCTTCCGCTGCGGATCCTGGCCGGTTTCAAAGAATGTGCCGCCGTCGAATTGGGGCGTCGGCTGCAGGACGGTGCTGGGATAGAGGGAGCTCCCTTCGCCCGCCACGGAGAGGACCACTCCGTTGCGGCCGGTATGCTCCAGATACTCCACGAGGCGCTTCCCCGCGAGATAGAACGTCAGCCAATCCCGGCGGCTGCGGCCGGTCGCTTCATCGACCGCCTCGGGGGCGGAAAAACTCTCGCATAGCAGCGGCCGGTCCAGCGATGCCGCTAAGAGTCTGGGCGGCGCTGCCGGCGTGATGCGAGCCGCTTCCAACTCGCGCGGGCCGGCGAGGACGCGAATTTTTCCAAAGAACGCCGCGGTGTCCTCCCGCCGATTCGCCAGCAGCACCAGCGGCGATTTGGTTTGCGGCCAGAAGATGATTTTGTGCCTGCGCATCTCCCCGCGCGCGTCGGTTGCCGGCCGCGAAACGTCGATGCCAGTGTCCACGCTGATGGGGGTCACCTCGCCGGCGCTGTTGGGCTCCACAATGCTGACCTGCAAGGTCTGCGGCAGGTCATTGGGGTAGATCACCTCCAGAATGTGCGGCATGCCGATGCTGGTGAGCGACAGTGGATAGGCCTGCCAGGCACCGCCTGCGAGCTCCACCAGCGATTGATCCAGGTGCGGACGGATTTTCGGCTGCTGGCTGCCGTAGGTCTGCTGTCCGAGGCCGGGAATCGTGAGGCCGGGGATTTTGGCCACCGAGGGAATTGCGATCATCTTCTCCCACCACCGCGGGCTGCTGGGGTCGAACTCCAGCACGCTCTCCCAACTCATCGGCTCGCCGGTCAGCGACCCGAAAGGGTTCAGCAAGTAGTCGGTCTTCCGGGAGGTTTTCACCTGCTCCAGCACCACCACTTGCACCCGCCGCTCGGCGATCGCCTTCCCCTTCACCAGCAGCGTCGTAATCCGCTTGGGATAAAGGGCGAGGCGAATGTCGTACACCCCTTCGCTCTGCGGCATCGGGATGACGAAGGGGGTGTCCCCCTCGGGCTCTCCCGCCACGTTCGTCCGCAGCTCGCGCTCGTCCGCGGAGACTTCGTCGGTAGTGCGAGCGTAGGTGAGAGAAGCGGTGAGTACATAGGTGGTGCTTGGGGCGAGCTCCAACGGGCGCGGCGTGACGGAGAACTCGAATTTCTCACCGGTGGAGAAGACCAGGCTGTCCCTCGCGTAAGACACTGGCAACTGATCTCCCGGCTGACGCTGGATGAGGACGCGGTTCTTCTGCTCGTCGAGGTTCTGCTGCTGAAGGGCGCGGGCGGCTTTGGCGATTTCAATCTCGACGGCGGGCAAGGGCTGGCCATCGCGGCCGATGAATTCAACGATGAGTCGAGCTTGCGACGGCGCTTCGATGGTGATGTCGCAGCCGTCGTACGTCCGCGGCGAGCGCGAGGCAACGCGCAGGTCACCTTGCTCGGTAAGCCACATCGAGCCGGGCGTATCCGCTTCCAGGCCGAGCGGCGCGAACTCCAGAATCCGCCCCTCGCTCAACCGAATCGTTCCGTGCCAGGCCCGGCTTTCGCCGCCTCCCCAGGCGAGACGCAGGCGGATCCCACTATCCTGAATGAGCACCTGCCCACGTTCCTGAGCAATCGCCCCAGCCGATAGCAGGCATAGGCCAAGCCAGGCAAGCGCGACAAGCCAGCGCGTGCGCTGGGGCAGTAGGGGACTTCCTTGTCCGGCCATGGGATCCGCGAGGGATACGTAGCGGTTAAGCAGCTCTCTTCCCGCCATCCTGGCCGGGACGAGGGCCGATGAAAAGTGAGTTTCGGACCGGGGATTATAGGGAGGAGAGGGGCATTCCCCCTACAGGGAAATCGTGGCGATGCTAGCACGCACCTATCGCCACTGATTGGAAAGAGTTTCGGCGAGCGATGCCAACTCGGCCAGCCTCCCATCGCGCGCGGAATGCTCGAAGGCATCCAGCGAGGCTCGTAACTCCTCGGCAACGTCGGCGGCTCGGCTGGCTACTTCGTTCACCTCCCAGCGGTCATCGGACTTGGCAAAAAGCTCGATCTTTGGTTCGTCGTCACCCTGTCGAACCTCTCGCAGGAACCAGGCCGGCGTGCGAATGGCTCTCTCTCCCGTCGCCACCGCGCAGGCGATGTCTCGCGGCGGATGGTCCCGACCCTCGGCAATCTCCAAGAGCAGCGACGGACTGCCGGGGACAAACTGTGCGCGGAGCAAGTCATACAGGTCGCCCGGCTGGATGAGTTCTTGTGTTCTCATAAGCGCGCCGCTTCCTCGCGGCAGCCGAAAGATGAGCGGCACGTTCAGGACTTCGCCGTAAAGCGCATCCTCCACCGGTCCGATCTGCCCATGCTCACCCAGCGGATAGCCGCGGGGAGAGGTGCAGGCGAAGAGCGTACCTTGCGCTGTTCTATGTTCCTCGACTGCATCCAGAAGCGCGCCGAGGCAGAGGTCCATCACCGTGACCTGGCCGGCATAGGCATGGACGTACCGCAGCAATTCATCGGGGTCGAAACGGCCTTCCGTTTTGATATGGGGCGGCGCTGTGAAGTCTCCCGGCTGCGGATCCTCTTCATCGCGAAAGGCATTGCGGTATTCCAGCGGCGCGTCCCAAGCTCCCGAAATGCCCCGGGAGTGAATCCAGAGCAGGTATGGCTCCCGCTGCCGGGCAACGACCTCCATCGCCGTCTGCGTCAGCCGGGCAATCTGCGTCTGGTCAATCTCCGTCGCCGGTGCCGCCACCTCTTCCGCCGGCAGCAGCATTTTTTCGGCGAATCCAGCCGCCAGCGGATGTTCCGCCAAGCGCGGTTCATCGGTCAGCAGCATGGTCTTCAGACCTGCTTTCGCGGCCACTGACATGATTGTTTCGTCGGCTGGCCTACCGTCCATCGCATGTCTGCCGGTCCAATACGACCGACATACCGTCTCGAGCGTCAGCGAATCGCTTACGGCAAACTCGCACAGCAGCCCCTCGCTCGCTAGCCGATTGCAGCTCTGCGTCTCAACCCACGTATTGCCGTAGGGACCCAGGAAGCCGCTGCCGAGGCGGTCGACAACAAAAATGATGGCGCTATTGGTCATTGGTGCTTGGTGATTCGTCATTTTCCATTCACCTTCCACTGTTCATCAAAAAACCCCGCCTCCACCACCCTCCCCGATGCATTCGAATCCGACGGCACGGTGATGTCAATCGCGGCCCAGTCAGGGAGCTTGGGAGTCTGGTTCGAGTTGGTGCTGTCGTGCCCCTCGCGGAAAGTGAGGCCGGAGTTGAGGACGACGTATTTTGTGCCGTCGTCGGGGCTTGGATAAATCAAAACCGGGACCGTCGTTGCCGCATCGTAGCTCTTACCGCCAAGCGACCACGTTTTCTCTTTCCACTCCACCGGCAGTTCCTTTTGCCATTTCGCAAGCAACAGGTTGGAATCAACGTCTCCCCATAGCAAAAAATTGTCCGTCGTCGGCACGTCATCCGCTTTAGCGAGCTCCTCCAGCACGTCTTTGTCGGTCTTCACCGTCAACTCGCCGCGCATCAGCGCCCGCCAGCGAGCGAGCTGATGCTCGCTTTCCTGCTTCACCCAGGCCGCCACCTTTTCGTGCTTGGACTTGCCGGTGGGCATGACGACCACGACCCTTCCATTGCCGGTGAAGGCGTCGTCAATCGGCCCATGCACGTATTCGTTCTTCCCAAACCGCGCGTTAAGCTGCTTCAACTCCTTCCAATGACCTTCGCTGCGAGCGAGAAACGCAGCCGGCTGGCCGTCCTCGCTGGTCTTGAGCGGCGACTTGATGACGAGCTTGTCGCCGTCGATGACAATCTCAACGCCCTTCATGTCCTCGAATGGGAATAATGATAACTCCGCGATGTTCTTCGTCGTCACCTCAATCTTGTTCTTCCCCACCAGCTTCGCGTCGATCCGGCTGTCGACCCAATGCTCCGTCAGCCGCTCGGCGTTGACCCAGTGCATGTAGGGATAGGCCAGCGTGCGTGTTTGCAAGTGGACTTCCCGCGGCATGTCCGGCTGCTGCTGCTTCACAATGCCATCCAGGCGGGCCAGCAGCTTATCCAGCGTCTTGGGCTCGTACTTGTGCTCGACGCCGGGACCAATGAGATGCTCCAGCTTGCGGCCTTCGGCGAGGAAGGCCTCCTCCATGACTTGAGCGGCTTGAATTTGCTTGTCGTTCTCGCCGCTGTAAGCGATTGTCGGCAGGTTAAAGAGGTTCCGTGTGTAGCAGGGCACGTCATAGAGCCCCCACAACTTCTGCTCGTACCACGGCGGAAAGTCCTCGGGCTTGAGCTTGCGGTAGCGAGCGGTCTCCGCAAAGCCGGCACCCGGACTGACGGCGCAAAAGTCGAAAGCATTGTGAGCGCCGTAGTGCCAGGCTCCGGCGCCACCCATCGAGAAGCCGATGAGCACGATGCGGTGCGAATCGATGTTGTAGCGATTGGTCACATCGAGAATCGCTTCGGTGATGTCCGTCTCGCCGGCAAACTTGAACCCCACGCACTGCCGGCCAAAGGGATGCAGCACGATGGCCTCTGGAGGAGCAATCTGCCCAATCTTGAGCATCCGCTCATGGATGAAGTGCAGGTTCGTCTGCTTGTCCCCGCGACCATGCAGCCAGACATAGAGCGGACAGGGTTTTTCAAAATCATGCCCCGCCGGAATCACCAGCCCATACGGCTGCGGCGTTTCATCGGGGGAAAGCTCGGGCGTATACCCCGCCACGATCAGCCCGGTCTTGCCGTCCACCCAGGGAGATTTCTCCTTAGCCACCGCATTCACCCGCTTCTCGGCCTCATCGAGCAAGGCCGTCGCCTTCGCCAGATCCTTCGGATCATAAAACTCACGGAACTCCAAGGCAAACTCCACCGCCAGCAGGAAAACTTCAATATCCGCATCTTGGTCCGCCGAAAGCGTGAACTTCTCCTGCTTCTCCTTCGCCAGCGCCAATTCGCGGATTTTTTCAATCCGTGCTTCGAGCCTTTCCTGCTCCTCTACGGGAAGTTCGATGCCCTCTGGGGGCAGGACGCGCTTGATGACGGGAGCTTCGGCGAGGGCGGGGCTCCCCAAAGGGGCTATCATCAAGAGTGGTAATACCAAAAGTCGCATTCGCATGGATCCCTTTCGCTTTCTTCAGAGTGAGAACGGAGTGGGGTTTCCAGCCTAGAGACAGTCAGTATAGGAATTAACAAGGGCCTCATCTATGTCTGAGTCGCTCTCGCCAGGTGCGCTAGATGATGATCTCGCGGTCACGCTTGCTCAGACACTCGCTGCCGCCAATCGTGCTGCAAGGCAGGCCGAGGTTGAACCGACTGGCAGGTTGGTGACGATTACTCAGATCAGCGACGACAGGCTTACCTGGCGAATCCATTAGCTGCCGACGGGGGAGTGTTCTTGAGGGCAGTGCTGCATGAACATCAGCGAACCGGACGTCGCCGCCCGACGGAACTCGACTCCCGGACGGGGCGTGTAGGTGCTGGGGCGTGAAATGGAGAGTATCAGCGACTCGTGTCGCGTCTCGACACGCCCTACGCGGCTTCCGTCGTCCGCGCGGGGGATGCTTCGCCAATTTCGTCGGCCACAGCGGGTTCGGCGATTTTGAGCATGGCTTTGCGGCTGATGCGCCGCTCCTGGACGAAGCCCCGCTTGCCGGATTTGAGGAAGTCGTGATAGAGAGCCGCGGGGCCGGCGGTGAAGTCGCGGGCGAGATGCTCCAGGACCTCGCTCCAGCGGAGTCCCCGGCGATAAATGACGCGGTAGGCCGCCTTCAGTTGCAACATGTCATCCGCGGTGAACCCGTTGCGGCGGAGGCCAATTTGATTGAGGCCGATGATTTGGGCCTGGGCACCCTCGACGAGGACATAGTGCGGTACGTCCTGCGTGATGCGAGACTGGGCACCGATCATCACGAAGCGGCCGATGCGGCAGAACTGATGGATGCCGACGCCGCCGCCGATGTAGGCCCGATCCTCCACCTGCACATGCCCGCCGAGCATGACGTTGTTCACCAGCACGGTGTGGTTGCCGACCCGGCAATCATGGGCGATGTGGGCGGCGACCATGATCAAGTTGTTGTTGCCGACGGTGGTCACCGCTTCATTGGCATAGCCGCGGTGGAGGGTGGCGTTTTCGCGAATGCGATTGTTGTCGCCGATGACGAGCTTGCCGCCGGGATCCTGCCGCTGCAAGTGCTGAGCGGCTCCGCCCAGGACTGCTCCTTCGCCAATTTCGTTGCCGCTGCCCAGCACGGTGCGGCTTTTGATGACCACGCGAGCCTCTAGCCGGCAGCCGTCGCCGACGACGGCGCCAGGCTCGATAATGGTGAAAGGTCCGACATGGACGTCGCTCCCCAATTGCGCGGAGGGATCGACCAAGGCCGTGGGGTGGATGTGGGGCACAGTTGGGTCTCACGTGGCAAGACCATCCGTGGTCCGCCGGGCTCGTGGAAAGGGCCAAATCCTTTGACCGCCTGGCCCGCGCAGGGTATTCCTGATGCGGGCTGGAGGATTATCGGCATTTTGCCGATTGTGTCGATGCCGAAAATTCTGGGGTGCTAGCGGACGCTTCGAGTCTGTAAAATGAAGGACCTATGCCTCTGTTTGACCAGCAAAAATGGGACGCCAAATACGCCGTCGCGGCAGACGTGCCGCGCGAGCCATCGGCAGTGCTGCGCTCGCTCGACGCACTGTTGCCCAGGAGCGGCCGCGCGCTGGACGTCGCCGGCGGCGCAGGGCGCAACGCCATCTGGCTGGCGCAGCGGGGACTGGATGTGACGATTGCGGATGTTTCGCCGCTGGGTTTGGCTCTCGCGCGTGAGCGGGCACGAGAAGTCGGCGCGAGCATCACGCCGCTTTGCACGGATCTGGAAGACGCCCCGCTCTCCGCCGGGCCGTGGGATCTGATCCTCTGCGTCTGTTACCTTTGGCGACCGTTGTACTCGGTATACCCCCGGGTGCTATCACCGGGCGGACTGCTCGTCGTCATCCAGCCGACGAAGAAGAATTTGGAGCGTCACGCCAAGCCGCCCGCAGGGTTCTTGCTCAATGACGGCGAACTGCCAGGACTGGTGGAGGGGCTGGAAATCGTTCATTACCACGAGGGCTGGCAAGCCGATGGACGGCATGATGCGGTGGTGGTGGCGCGAAAGCCGGGCTAACCAACCTGCGGCGGGCGAACGAAGTCTTCAAGGCGGCCGCCGGTGCGGACGGCAAGCACATAGAGCACACCCCCCTTTTGCCAGGCCCCCACTTCCCAGCCTCCCGAGATGCCAATCTTCGAATAGGGGAGCGCATCAACCGGATAAATCCGCGTCGTGGGAATGACCAGCAGAATCGCATTACCCCCACGGCCGCCACGCAAAGTCAAAGAATATGCCGTCATTTTCCCGCTGCTGGTGGAAATGGAGCTGGTGCCGGCAACGGCTCCAAGCACGCCGCCAGGCAATGCCTGGGGTTTCGTCGGCATCGCCATTTTGGAATCATTCCCGGCCCGGACTAGCCCTTCGATCTCCGTCGCCAACTGGTCCTTCGCAATCTCCTGCGGTGCTTGCGGCCAGTTTTGGTAAGTGACAAAGGCCACCATCGCGGAAGCCGCCACCGCGACGAGCCCGGCGGCAACTTGCAGGAACCGGCGGCGCTGCGGCGCTGCGGGAGATACTTGCGGTGCGTCATCCGTCGCTTTCATCGCAGCCAGCAATCGTGCTTCCAGACCTGCCGGCAAGGAAACGTCTTGCATCGCGATCTGGATCATGCGGCCGTCCTGACGGCTCTTCTCCCACTGGCCGCGAACTTCCGCGCTCTCGCGCAGGCCCACGTGCAGTTCCGCCAGGTCGGCGGCGTGCTCGGGCAGGTGCAGATCGTCGCTGTCGGGCCGACAGGCGTCCATCTGCTCGCGAAGTGTGGGGCGCTGGTTCATTCCAAGGTCTCAGTTCAATCCTACGTCTCAAATCTCAAATCTCAAATCTTTTATCCTACGGTCGCTCGTCGTCGGCCCGGCTTGCTCTCATTTCTGTCTTCCGCCGCACTCAGCCGCTCCCGCAGCTTTTGTTTGGCTCGGGAAAGCCGGCTCATGACAGTGCCGATGGGGACGTCGAGCTCTTCCGCAATCTGCTTATACGATAATTCCTCAAAGTAAAACATCAGCAAAATCAGCCGCAGGTCGTCGTGCAGTTCACTCAGGATCTGCTGCAACTCCTCGGCATCAACCAGCTCCAACTCGGCAACAGGCTGCGGCACATCCCCCATTTCCAGGTCCGCGAGGGTGCTGGTCATGGGAAACCGCTTCCGCCGCCATTTCAGGTAGCAACTCCGCAAAATCGCAAACAGCCAACCGGCCGCCCGCTCCGCCTCCCGAAGCTGGTGCAGCTTCTGCTGGGCGATGAGGAAAGCCTGCTGGGTCAAATCTTCGGCGTCCGCCGCCATCCCCGTCAGCCGGTAGGCATACCGGTAGAGGGGAGCGTGGTGGGCGGCAATCAGCCCGGCAATGTCCACGACCGGCCCGACGGAAGGCCCTGGCGAAGGTGCCAGTGCTGCCGACGATACCGGCTTCGGGGTGTGTCCCGCCAGACCATCCGGGTGGAGGTCTGGCGAGGGTTGCTTGCTGGGCATGAACCCTGTCCCTGCTTTGTAGAACCAGTGAGGCTATGGATTATTCCCGAAATTCGACGGTTCGTCATGCATATTGGTGGGAATTCGGCGACAGAATCGCCGTAACTCCTTTGGCGGCAGGGTTCTATGGCCTAGAATCACACGCTCCCGGTTAGCCGGCATGAGTTGGGGGAATTCCGCTGACAGCAATTATTTTTTGACTAGGCTGGAATATCCGGGGAGTGAACCGGCTCCTAACTCATAGCGTTACTGACAATGCAGGATCGTCCTGCTGTCGAATATTTTGTTTTTTGGCGCAAGCCATAGGAAGAAGAGCCATGAAGAAGATTTTTGCAATGTTCGCCGTTGCCGCACTGGCGTTTGCCGTCGGCTGCGGTCCCGAGGTCAAGAAGCCGGTCGTAATCGAGAAGAAGCCCGATGGCGGCACGGTCGTTGAAACCGAAACCAAGCCCGGCGAGACGACCGAAGTTAAGGTCGACGATAAGGGCAACGTGGAAGCCACGACCGAAAAGCCCGCCGAGCCCACGACCGAGCCGACGACCGAGAAGCCCGCCGAGCCGACCACCGAAAAGCCTGCAGAGGACAAGCCCGCAGAGGACAAGCCCGCTGAGGACAAGCCCGCTGAGGAGAAACCCGCCGAAGACAAGCCCGCCGCCGAAGGCGACAAGTAGTTCACTTCGCGGCGAATTCAGTCTCGGCTGAAGACCGCCGCGCGAACTTTCAACTACCAAGCGGGGAGCAGAGACCACGGTTTCTGTTCCCCGCTTTTGCGTTTCTTGGACAGACAATGCGCGGTTTCCAGCCAACTTGAATCATCAGGTCCGGCAGGATAGAACTGCGCATGAGCCAGGGGTTGTCGAAGGGAGCAGAGTATGTCGCTCGATAAATCATGGCTGCCGATTGGCGCTGCCGCGGCAGTTGGCGGCATCTTGGCATTTGGAGTTGCCGCACTCGTCAGTCTGGCCAGCGGCGAGCCTCCACGAGCGGCTCCGTCCATTCCAGCGGCCAACGCTCCGCTCCCCGTCGCGGCGCAGGTCGCCCGGCAACCCGATCCGACTAAGCCCGACGGTAGCATCAAGCCGCTGCATTCGGTCGACAAACCAAGGAAAGTGCCGGAGCCGTCTCACGAAATTGCCACGGCTCCCGCGGTCGAGCTGCGCGAGTTCAAACATGTGCTGCTCCGCCCAGCGAGTTACATGAAGATGCCGGAGGCCCGCGGGAAGCTTCATCGAGACTTCATCTGGAAGGCCGACGGCGAGATTCCGGCCGGCGAGCTGGTTCGCTACAGGCATTCGCCGCCATACGGCAACTCTCTGTGCGTGGTCGAGCGGACCAGCGGCTCCCATGTTCTGCTGCAATACACGTCCGACCTGCTCCGCGAATCGTGGCGGCTGGAAGTGACGGCGGACACGCGCCAACTCGCCGACACGCGGAATGCTTTTGCCTGGGATCTGTACCACCAATATCGTGAGCAACCGGGCAATCTGTTCTTCTCTCCCGGCAGCATCGCCGAGGCACTGAGCATGGTCCTGGCCGGCGCACGGGGAGAAACAGCTGCGGAAATCAGCCGGGCGCTGAAACTCGACCAAAGTCCGGCGGATGTCCACGCCACAGGCGCCGATTTGCGAAAGCTGCTTGTTCAGCCCGACCGTCATCGGGGTTTTGAATTGCTCATCGCCAACCGGGCCTGGGCTCAACAGGGATTTTCGATGGAGCAGCCCTTCACCAATCTGCTGGGCCAACACTACGGAGCAGAGATGGGGCTGGCCGATTTCAAAAAAAACCGGGATGCCGCTCGCCACGAGATGAACGCCTGGATTAGCGAGCAGACAAAAGGGCATTTGCCCGAGGTGATCATGCCCGCTGACATCGACGATTTGACGCGGCTGGTGCTCGTGAATGCGGTCTATTTCTTGGGTGACTGGGATGTTCCCTTTAAGAAGGAGCTGACCCAAGATGCGCCCTTCTTCCTCGGAGACAACCAGCAGAAGCCAGTTCCGATGATGCATCGCCGCGCCCGGCTGCCCTATTATCACGGCAGCGGGTTCCAGGCAGCTTCGATTCCCTATGGCAAGGGACAACTGGCGATGGTGCTCATCGTTCCTGCGGAAGTTGAGGGGCTGGTCCCGCTGGAAGCAACGCTTTCCCGGCAAACCGTGGATAACTTGATGACCGGCATGAAGCCTCAGAATGTCGAGCTTGCCCTGCCGCGGCTGGAAATGCGTAGTCGCCTCGATTTAGCCCCAGCGCTGAAGAATCTGGGAATGGATCAGGCGTTTGACCCTGTGCGGGCGGATTTTTCCGGGATGCACATTCCCAACGGCATGGTTGACGGAGACCGCCTGTTTGTTCAGAGCGCCATTCATGAAGCGACCGTGAAGATCGATGAGGAGGGTACGGTTGCCGCGGCCGCCACAGTCTTCGCAATGGCCGGCGGCGTCGCTCCGCTGCCTCCTCCCCAAGTCCGCGCCGACCGCCCGTTCATTTTCCTGATTCGCGACCAACTGACGGGAAGTGTTCTGTTCATCGGTCGGGTGTTGGATCCGACATAAAGTGGGGTAGGCTTCCCACCCGCCCAGGAACTCCCTTGTTTGGCAGGCTGGAAGCCTCCCCCACCGCTGGGTCACAGCCACCTTGCCCGCGGCCCCCCGCGGGAGGCCATTGCG
>JBPCKT010000155.1:0-11072 GCA_051004015.1 Pirellulaceae bacterium
CATTCGCCATCACCGGCCTCCTTCTGCGGCTGCGCCGCTAGAAGGCCTGTAGGACGAATGTTTCCTTTCTCAAAATGGCTGGTTTTCACCTGCCGATGGCTGGCTGGTTTTGCCTGCCGACTGACAACAAACCGGAGGTATCAAACCCTTGTCTCTATTTTGGCAGCTCCTTTATAGCGCACCGGTTTGCCAGGGGCGAAGCGACTACTTCATCGGCGCTGCCAAGGTGGCTCCATTTCTCATCGGCGGAGCAGCCCGCGGCTGGTTTGGCCGCAAGAAGCGTGACCAGGCGGCAGTGCCGCGTTAAGATTCGCCGCCGACACCGCTCCAACCCTTGACCGAACAGGCCCGACAAACTCTGATAAACTAGATCGTTGCCCCCCCCAACGCTCTTTGCATCCGTGAAGAGTTAGTCAGCCTGCCAGGACGAACGCATGGACGAGGTGGAAGCGACCGTTCTCGAAGCTCTCAAGGCCAAAGCGGGGTCCCGCGCGCCGCTTACTCTCGCTGACGACCTCGCCAGGCTCAGTATTGACTCCTTGGCCATGGCGGAGCTGGCCCTTGAAATCGAGCAGCGGCTCAAGATTCGCCTGGACGAAGGAGTGCTGGAGCAGCGGACCGTGAAGGATCTGGTCCACTATGCCCAGAAGCTGGTAGAAAAACAGAAGCCGCAGACCAGCTCGAAGTAGTCAGAGCTCGCCCCTCAGCCCGCATCATGCCCACCGACCGCCAAAGCGAACCTCCCCGCTGGCCGGTCCTTTCCCTCGGCCGTCGTGATCAAGCGGTCGCCGCGTTCTTCCTGGCCCTTGCCCTCCTCGCGATTGGCTTTCATTGGACCTGGCAAGCCGCCCACCGCCATCGGCTCATCGAGATCGACCACGTGCAGCCTGAGCTGGCCGAATTCAAAGTCGATATCAATCAGGCCGATTGGCCGGAGCTCGCACTGATGCCCGGTGTCGGCGAAGTCCTGGCCAAGCGCATCGTCACTGACCGCGGCGCCAACGGCCCTTTCCAGGACCACTCGGATCTCCGCCGCGTCCGCGGTATCGGTCCCAAGACTCTCGATGGGATGCGTCCCTACCTAATTCCCATGCCCGACGCAGCAGCGACGGCGGGGCGGTAGATTCGACAACAGCTCGCGGATTATCTTTCAAGATTTCCCGAGGGACTTTTTTCTCCACGGGGAACTATCTTGTCGTGAATGACTGACAAGCAGTCCAGTGCGGCGAGGGATTCGCCATCCCAGTCGATTGACTGGGGGGCCTGTCTAACCGCGCATGAGCATTGGCTGAGGAAGGTCATTTATGCTCGCACCGGCGAGCAACAGGCGGTGGACGAGGTGTTCCAGCAGATGGCCTTGGCCGCCGTGGAACAGCGATCACCGCTGGCGGACATCGAGAAGGCTCCCGCCTGGCTGCATCGGTTGGCGGTGGTTTGCGCTGCTCGCTATCGGCGGAAGCTGGGACGGGGACGCAAAGCGATGGCGGCCGTCGCGGAGCACCGCCGGCATGAATGCAACGGACACGCGCCGGACCTGCTCGAGTGGCTCTCCGGCCAGGAACGGCAGGAGCAGACGCGGCAGGCGCTGGCCCGGCTGGCGGGCCGCGACGCGGAAGTGCTCCTGCTGAAGTATGGCGAGCGCTGGAGCTATCGGCAGATTTCCGAGCGGCTGGGAATCACGGAAAAGGCCGTAGACACGCGGCTGGTGCGGGCCCGCGAGCGGCTGCGGCACGAACTGGTACGGCGAGGAATCGAAGGAATTGAACCATGAACACGCTTGACTTTGGTGAACGCACAAAGCTCTGGCTCGACCGCCTGGCCTGTGGTGAGCTGGATGAGCCGACACGAACGAAGCTTTTTGCCTGGCTTGATGCCGAGCCGCTCCGCTGGCGAGAGTGCGCGCTGGCTTGCCTTGAATCGCAGACCTGGAATGAGGCATTAGGGGACTCGTCTGAATCCAAGGAGACCCTTGGTCAGGCGTTACGGCGGGGTCAGGAGACCCGCGCCGAACTTCCAGTGTTACGAACCGCCTTGGCCAGCCGCATTTCCACGCTCACTACCGTCGCGGCGTTGCTACTCGTGGCTTTTGGCCTCGGTGCATTCTCGCGCGGTTGGTTGACTCCTCCAACGGACTCTGTCGTGGAAAATCCGCAACACCCGGCGGAAGCTGAACCATCCGGCCCCTTGATGGCAACTGTCTCGTTGAGGCAGGGACGGGGCCTCAACATTCCAGCGACGCTGCAAATTCCCGTGATGGCGGTCCAGAATTCCGCGGCGGAGAGGCCTGCTTCGAGCAGCATTTCGGAATACGAGCGGCAGAAGTGGGAGCGACGCGGATATCAATTGATCAAAGAGCGGCGGTTCCTGCCCGCCGAGTTGCCCGGCGGGAAGAAGGTGGTGGTGCCGGTCGAGCAAATCAAGGCAAGTTACGTTGGTTCCAGAGTTTCGTAAGGAGATGATGCGATGAAGTTGCAAGCCCACTGCTATTTGACTGTCTTGCTGGCGATGGCCTGTTCTTTTGCCGTATTGTCGGCCCAGGACCAGCCCGCAAATCCAAAAATCCAGGAGTACGAGCAGAGTCTGGAGAAAATTCACGCTCAAGCCTCGAACGTCAACCAATGGCATTCGAAGCACGCAGAGGCGTGGTCCGAAAGGCAGTGCCGCTCTTGCCACGGCGGCACCCATGACGCGGGAGGTGGCCTTCGGCGGCCGCGTTTCAGAAGCCAGGTATTCGCCGAGGAGTACCAGCTCTTGCTTTCAACGGCAACCGTGGCCAATTCCCTGGGCATCGAAGCCGCTCCGCTCGACAGCACGCTGAGAGCCCATCTGAACATCGACGAGAAGGCCGGCTTGGTGCTGGTGAATGTTCCCGAAGGGAGCGAGGGGGCCAAGGCGGGACTGAAGCAGCACGACGTGGTGCTGAATGTCGATCAGCACCAGGTGAACGAGCCGGCCAAATTCAACGAGCTGGTCGGCGGCTTGCAAGGCAAGAAAGCCAGCATCGGGGTGCTACGTGCCGGCAAACCGCTGTCGGTGGAAGTTGCCGTTCCGCAGTTGCCCCTGGCGGTGCTGGACCGCTCCGCGTCGATCGGAGTCGAGCTATCCGATTGGGGGGCGGCAAGTGAAAACCGCTATCGCCTCGGCGTGACCCTGTCCGAAGCCGACGACACGCTCCGCAGCCATCTCAAGCTGGCGGCCGGCGAGGGACTGGTCGTAACCGAAGTGGTTGACGAAAGTCCCGCGGCAAAAATGGGGGTCAAGCAGCACGACGTGCTCACCGAGCTCGACGGTAAACGGCTGACGAGCGTGGACGGGGTCAACGCCCAAATTCAGGAGATCCAGGACAAAACGGTCGTGCTCAAGCTGCTTCGCAGCGGCCAGGAAGTGACCTGCCAGATAGCACCCAAGAAGAGCAGCGAGCGGGAGCGGCTTTTTTTGCACGAAGTCGTGCTCCAGGACCAAACCCATCACCCGGCGATTGTGCGGTGGATCGACGTGAAAAGCGGCAAAGCCGTAGAAGCGGGCGAAGTCCTATCTTCTCTTGAGCCTGCCTCCGATGCCGCCGCGCAGCTCGCGGAGCTCAAGAAGCAGCTCGCCGAGCTCGGCAAGACCGTGGAGAAGCTGGAAGCGGTGATTGCCCCCCCGGCCCCGCCGGCGGAAGAGAAGAAGCCGGAGGCAAAGAAGCCCGAGGAGAACCCCGAGAAGAAATGAAGTCCTCGTTTCCACGGACCTCCTTGGGAACAAGGAGGCGTGAAACTACGGCGCTAGCTCCAGCACTCCTAGCCGCCAGGGAATTTTCCCGTAGCCCTTTCCCGCGCGGGCCTGGTCGCTCACGCCTTGGAACAGGAACTTGAGCCGGGCAGGATCGACCTCCAGCCTTTCATCGCTGCCGCTGCGGAGGAGCTCGCCGTGACTGATGGAGGTCGTCCACATGTCTCCCCTGAATTTAGTTTTGGAGGCCAGGGCAAAGGACTTATCGAGAGACGCGGCGAGCGCCTGCCATTTGCCATCGAGCTGGTCGGCGGTATAGGCCTTGTAGTAGCGGATGCCCCCGGGTCCCTGGGCCTCAATAATGGTTAGGTACTCGTCGCGCCCCTTGAGCTTGTAGGTGTGGCTGGCCTCGAAGATGTCCCCTTCCAGTGCGACCTCCGGCTGTTTCCAGCCGCGCGGGAAGTTTGCGAGCGGCGTATCGCTGCGCCACATCTTGCCATCCAGGGATGTGAAGAAGAGGTGGGCCTTCGTTTTGTCGCAAATGATCCAGAAGTCGATCCAACGGTCAATCTTGGGCTCCTTGTCGAACAGCAATACTGGCTTTGACCAGCCTGCTGGGTCGGCGAGGCTCTCATTGGTGGAGAACGCCGGCTGCAGCTCGGGCTTCCGGGTCTTGTCGCTGGTTTGAAAGAGCAGATACCACTTCTTGTGCGGCGTGAAATAGAAGACCTGCGGGGCGCAGAAATAGCCGTCGGAAATCGTCAGCACATGCCGCTCCGCTTTGTCGGCGCTGGCCCAATCGGCGAAATTGAGATACTCAATCTGATGTGTCCGCTTCTGGCTGCGAATCGTGGCGAAGACGTGCCACTTGCCGCCGTGGAATACAACCGTCGGATCCTTGATGGCATGGCAAGGATCACTGTCGCGCTGCGCGGGAGAGACAAGTGGTCCGCTTGCCAGCCATCGAAAGCCCCCGCTGGGCCAGGGATCTTTGGCGGCACATTCGCAATGGACACCCAAGGCCAGCAGTGAAATGCATAGCCGAGCGCGGATAAGATGGGGAGCGAGCATGGTTCACTTTTCTAGCTGCGTCCGCCAAATGACAGATGCACTTAGAACCGTTTTACCAGACCGGTCCCCACAAAGTAGTCGTCCGAGGCATGGCTCAGGCCGACGCCCGCCCGGATATCGAGTTGCAAGTCGTTGGTCACGGAGAAGGTAAACCCGCCATTCAGATAGTGCTGCGTTCGAGCTGCGAGGGAGCCGGAAGGAAACAAGGCGAACCATTCGGTATACATCCCGAGCTGCTCGGTCAGGGCAATGCCGACCGTGAAGGACTGAGCGACCTCCAGATAGACGTCCCCCAAATCATCGACCGACCGATTGGCTTGCGTGCTGCCGCCAAAACTGAACGTTTCGGTAATGTCCCATCCATACAGCCAGTTTACCCCCGGCATGACGAGACCGGTCGTGAATGCGCTGCTGCCGGTGGGGACGGTCATTTGCGGCACCAACGCCATTTCCGGCAGGATCCCTTCTTGCGGAGTCAGTCCCAGCTTGACGCCCAGATACAAGTCTTCCGATCCGCTTGCCCTAGTCTGGGGCAACGGCGGAGCGAAGGAATCCGTGGCCGCGGCATTATAGGCGATGCGGAATTCGAACCATTCGGCAAACATCCCAATGCGCCACAGCATTTCCGGAAAGGAATGTCCGCGCGTTCGCACGCCGTCGTCATTATTGGAAGTGAACGTGTATCCCATTTCGACCTGCGCCACACCACGCCCCACGGTGGTGCTGGCCTCCGTGAAATCCGGCCGGTCCGAAACCAGCGGCTCGTCGCGTCCCGGCGGGCCGCCTTCAAAGCTGGTGCCGTAGCTCCACTGCAGTAGCGTCCCCCGGCCGCTCTCCGCATAGCCTGGTTCATACTCGGACAGGTCGACCATCGGCTCCTGGGCGCAGCAGGTCGGCAACCTGACAAGGAGGAGGGCGACTAGGACAGCGCTGAGAACTGCTCCGCTGATTGCTCGCGTTGATTTCACGGCCCATGGTCCTTGCGACAAATGCGGTAAGTTTAGGAACACCTGCTATCAAAGTAATCGACGCCAAGCCACGCTTTCTCACAATCAAAAAAATGATTTTGGGCATTCAAAAAGCGGCCGCGGACGGGCTGCGCTGTTGTTCTGGCAGCTAGCTGCGTGATGAATGAGACTTCCCGACGACTCCAATTGCAGCGACGGGACTCGTGACTGGGTTAATAGTTGACTTGGAACTGAAGGCGCAGCAGTTGGCCTTCGAACTGGCGGTAGGACATGACACCGACATCGCTGAATGCGGTGGTGTTCGTGCGGTCGGTATCCGTATACATGGCAGTGAACTCCATTTGAGGGTTGAGCTGCCACTCCAGACCAGTAGAAAAACACGCAGAGCGTGCGGAGGCAGTATTTCCCCTGCGGAGGGCGAAGTGGGGTGCTGCTAATGTCCTTGAGCCAGCGCAATCGTCGTCGCGACGGTCAAAGCCGCAGCTAGCACGACGGGCAGCAACGATCGGATAGGCGTCATAGTCGTTAGTCCGGGAGAATAGAGTACCATCGTGCTCATCGGAAAGGCTTCTGTATTCCATGCAACCAATCCTTCATCTTCACCCAGCCTTAACAATTAAACAGAAAATGCGTTTGGCTCTCCCCCACGAAATTCTGGCGAGTGAGTCGCTAACTGACGGCTACTGTGACGGTATCCACGGCGTTCCAGGCGTAGCCGGCAGGATTCCAAGCGATCGAGCCGTCCAGAGGCTGAGAGCGTCCCAAGGCGTCTGTTGCTCGGGCGAGAATCGTCGGAGAGCCTTCGGCAAGCTCGATGGTGAGGCTCCAGGGGTGCCAGGCATAGGGGCTGTCAGGCCGCTGGAGTTTCGCGCGCCGCCAGGAGTTCCCCTGATCGGTGGAAATCTCCACGGCATCGATCTTTGTAGTGCCGTCGTTCCAAGCGACGCCCCGGACTTCGACTCTTCCTGCCGACACCTTCTCGCCATCGAGCGGAGCAAAGATCACGCTCTTGATCCGCATGTTCCAATTCGGTTCGCTGTTGCCGAGCGTCGAGGTGAAACTGGTGCCGGGCGCAATGGGTTTTAGCGGCGTGCGATATCGCCCCACATGATGATGATTCGTCGATTCCTGGGGCTCAAACCGCAGCCGGCTGAGCCATTTGATGTTCATCGTGGCGTAATACCCCGGCGTGATGAGCCGCAGCGGCCCGCCATGAACCTTCGGGATTGCTTCGCCATTCATTGCTAACGCCAGAATGGAGCGATCCAGCGCGTCCGCCAGGGGAATACTATGCTCAAAATCGGCGGTCCCCGGCCCGGCGGGCATCGCCGGCGAATCTTTCCCTTCCGCGGTCAGGAATTTCGCCTCCGGCCCAACTTTCACGCCGAGGTGCTCCAGCAATGACTTGAGCCTCACTCCCTTGAAGCGGACGTTTCCCATCGCCCCCTGTTGCCACTGCGCACCTTCCGCCTTCACCGTCTTGGCAAATCGCACGCGGCCATTGCCGGAACACTGCAGGACCAGCTCATGCTCCTCCTGAGGAAAATTGCCCAAGTCGGCGGCCTTGACGGTCTGAGGCCGGTCCACAAGGCCGGCGAGCTCCACCTGCCAGCCTGCGGCGTCCGCAGCCTCCGTTGTAAGTGTTCCCGGCAAGACTTGATTGTTGCGGACGAAGAGCAACTCCTTGGGGGTCAAGTCTTTCTCGCGCAACAAAGCCAGCGGAGTTTCGATCTCCCCGACTTTGGCGTTATGCATAATCAGTCGTTTGTCCTTGCCGGGAATGAATGCATCCGCCGCCGGCAAAGTCTCTTGGGCCTCGCCACCCAGGCCCAGACGCGACGTCAACGCCGGAGAGAGTGTGACGGCTGTGGCCTGCTGTAGGAACTGTCGTCGGCGTAGAATCGTGAAAGGTGACATGAACGACGTGTGGGGTCAAATGCTTCACTAGATAATAATGCCCCTTAGATTATTGACCTTGTTCGCAACGAGCGGAAGACAGGAGTCTTTGAGACACACCTGGGCGAACAACTGCCCGACCCGACTTATGGACCCGATCGCTTCGATCTTGCGCCGCCCCCATGCCACGCCAGGTACTCCTCTTCACCCGCACCGGCTGTCATCTCTGTGACGAAGCGGAAGCGATTCTTATTCGCCACGGCCTTTCACCGCAGAAATTCGACGTGGATGCCAACCCAGAGTTACTGGAGAAGTACGATACCTGCGTCCCGGTGGTCGTCATGGACGGCAAAGAACGCTTCCGCGGCCGGGTGAACGAGGTGCTGCTCAAACGGCTGCTGAAGTAGAGGGCTATGACGACACAACTAGGCATGTTCGCGAAGCACTGGCAGCCCGGTGCGGTGAAGACCCGCCTGGCAGCGAGCATTGGCAATGAGGCCGCCGGCTCGCTCCAGCGCCACTTCGTGCAAACGCTCCTCAGCCGCTGCCAGAACATCGCCGACCACCATGTCCTCTGCTTCACTCCGGCAAACTCCGCTGATAGTTTCCGCCAGCTTGATCTCGGCTGCTGGACTCTTGAGCCGCAAGTTTCGGGCGACCTTGGCTCGCGGATGCAGGAATACTTCTCGGTCGCGCTGGCAACGCGCGACACTCCCCGAAATGTCCTTATCGGATCCGACAGCCCCGACCTGCCGCTGGAATACCTTGCCGAGGCCTTCGACGAGCTCCGCGCCTTCCCCGTTGTCCTCGGCCCCACCGTCGACGGCGGCTACTACCTCATTGGCTTGTCACAAGCTGTGCCCCCTATCTTCGACGATATCCCCTGGAGCACTCCCGAAGTCTGGCCGCAAACCATCGCCCGCCTCACCGCCGCCGGAATCCCTTACCACGTTCTTCCGCAATGGTACGATGTGGATGACCTCGCGGGCCTCCGTCGGCTCCATGATTCTCTTCCTCGTAACGATGCACTTCGCGCCAGAATCTCCTCGCTCCTGACCCCTGATTCCTGACTCCTGGCTCCTTGCCCCATGCCCGACGTGCTCATTATCGGCGGCGGCGTCATTGGCCTGTCGCTCGCTTGGGACCTCGCCCAACATGGTCAGAGCGTGCAGGTCATCGACCGCGGGGAACCGGGAAAAGAAGCTTCTTGGGCCGGCGCGGGAATTCTTCCGCCAGCGTCCTGGAAGGCGGCTCGTCATCCCTACGATCAACTTCGAGCCCTCTCCAGTGAACTCCATCCCCAGTGGGCTGCAGCGCTTTCGCAGCAAACGGAGATCGACACCGGCTACCGCTTGTGCGGCGGCATTTACCTCGCCCGAACCCCCGGCGAAGCCGCCTCGCTCGTGGCCTGGGCGAGTGCGGCAGCGGAAGAGGGAATTGTGGTTCGGCGGCTTGGGGAGCGAGAGTTGGAGGAGGCAGGGATCAGGAGTCAGCGGTCAGGAGCCAGGGGTCAGATTCTGGCGTCGTACTTGCTTCCTCATGAAACCCAGCTTCGCAATCCTCACCATTTGCAAGCTCTTCGCGCCGCGTGTGAACGACTTGGTGTCAAAATCACGGCCGATGCAGAAATGGCCAACTTTGAGATACGCAAAGGCCGGCTTTCTACCGTCATCACCAACAACGCCGGAAGTATTTACTCTCCTAAACAAGTCTGCTTTGCCTCCGGCGCTTGGACCGGACAACTTTGTGCGCGGCTCGGCATTCATATTGGCGTGTTCCCAATTCGTGGCCAGATGGTGCTCTTCAATACGGGCGGCCTAGACGTTCCGAAATTGAAGCGCATCGTCACCGAAGGCTCTCGTTATCTCGTCCCCCGCGACGATGGCCGCGTTCTGGCGGGGTCAACGGAAGAGGAAGTGGGCTTTGACAAGAGCACCACCGCAGAGGCCATTGCCGACCTCACTTTGTTTGCTCGCGGGCTTATTCCAGCACTTGAGAACGCCCCCGTCGAGCAAACCTGGGCGGGCCTTCGTCCCGCGTCTTTTGACGGCCTTCCGTACCTGGGCCCGCTCCCTGGCCTCTCCAATTGCTTCGTCGCCTCCGGCCACTTCCGCAGCGGTCTCTATCTCTCTCCAGGGACCGCGATCGTCATGAGCCAACTACTCCGTGGCGAACAACCACGCATCGATCTTGGCCCCTTTCGAGTTCTGCGCTGACACAAGACTGAAGCGCCACCGAAGGAATGCGCGGCGAGCAGGTTCACACACGCAACAAGGGGAAGAACTTTCCTTCGCTGGCCCTTCAGGCTTGTGTCGCCAACGTCCCCAAATTCCCTTTTCGTCCCACGTCCAGCATCTTTGCAAATCGCCGCAAGTGCTTTCCAGCACAGTATTTAGCGAAGTAACTTGAACAGGGGTACTAAACCTTCGTAGGATAGGGGTGTGCCCCAAGGGGCAGTTTTCGTGTCCCCCTGGAAGCCGGCTAAAGTAGATTTTCATTAGGCCGGCAGTTCTCGTCTCCAAGGCGTCTGCTTGTCATGTTCCGTCGCTCCGAACTAGCCCAGAAGCAGCTTGCTCCGGCCAAGGTCCGGGCGGAGTCTCGCGCTGCAGCTTCGCGGCGGGTCGTGATGGCGGGTAAGGGGATGCGCATCTCCAGCGGAACGCCGCGAGGACCCTATTTGCCGCCGGAAACCTGGTATGAACCTGGCGAGCGGGCTCGCGGCGAATTCTCGGTGATGCACCAGCCGGCGGGGAAGGGCTTTCGCCACATTCTGACGGAAGAGGACGTCCGTAATCGGCTCGCCGAGTTGCCCCGTTGGATGGTGGAGCCGCTGGAGGTGGTACAGTTCAGCCAGATGACCCGGAAGAAGCGGATGGCCGCTTGCTATGGCATGCAGTGGGGTGCGACGATTTATCTCTATCCCATCGAAGAGAATCGGATCGAAACCTTCCAACAGCCCCCCAAGCCGAGCCAGAAGATTGAGGCCAGCATGTATGGCGCTCGCTGGGAGCCCGCCAGCCGCGGCCAGTGGAAGCTCATCTGGTCGCCGGAGGCAATTCGGGATTTCTACCTCAACAACGTGCTGATTCACGAGCTAGGACACATCTTGGATACCCGCAACAGCCGCACGGTGGACCGGGAGCGGTTCGCGGAGTGGTTCGCCATCGAGAACGGCTATAAGCGGAGCCAGCGGCAGGACCTGGCGGTGCTGGCCGAGCGGAAATACGTCCGCAAGCGGCATCACAAGTCGAAATGAGCTTGCCTGGAAGGCGAGTACATCGAATGCCGCCAAACGTTTAGGTCCTTCCGGCTTTTCCGTGGGTGGATTCGGGGCTAAAACGGCTGCCCAAGGGAGGTGTAGCCGATGCGGGATATCGAATTGTATCAGCAGATCTTGGGACTTGCAGAACCTTGGAGTGTGCAGGA
>JBPCKT010000156.1:0-8636 GCA_051004015.1 Pirellulaceae bacterium
GGAGCGGCTTGGGGGAGCCCGGGGGGGAGGGTGTTGCGGACGACTTTGGCTCCGCCCAACGGACACCCCCCCCCCCCACCCCACCCTCCCCCCTCGCCGGTGAGTCGATTGCCGGTCCCTACTGGCATTGCTCTTCACGCCCCCTTAACCTAACGAATGAAACAGGGGCGGCCCGCCAGGGCAGCCGGCAGAAGAGCGTGCGGTCAAGATGAGCTGCACACGAGGGAGCGAATTTTTGCCCGGAAAGGAATCGTGGTCATGAAGCCCGCAACAATTCTTCGTAGGCGAGTCAGGCGTAACGGAGTCGTCGCCGCCAACGGCCATGCTGTCGTCACGATGGCTTTGCCGAGTGTCTCGGCCGCTCCGCGGCTCGTCCCCGCCAGAGCGGGTGACCACGCGGCCATCCATCAACTATTGCTCCGGCAGTTTCGCGGCCCGTCCGCCCTGGAATTTCAAGCCCAGCTCGATGAGCCGCTCTACGAGCCGACCGACCGCCTGCTGGTCAAGCATCGGGAAGATGTCGTCGCCCATTTGCGGCTGACGAAGCGGGTGTTGCAGTTTGGCCCGCTAAGAATTCCCTCCGCTGGTTTCATGGACCTGGCCACCGCCACCCCCTGGCAGCGCCGCGGCTTTGCGTCGGCCCTGATCGGCGCGGGGGAACGGCAGGCCGCCAGCGAAGGGGCTGCCGTCGGCCTGACCAGGACCACCGCGGCCGACCTGTTTGCCCGCCACGGCTGGACGGCGTGCGGCCGGCAGACGTATTCCGTGGCCGGAGCGCGGCAGATTCTGGCTCACCTGCGGGTCGTCGCGCCGCCGGATGTTTTGAATGCCAGCGAGGACCAGAACGCCGCCGACGCGCTCCTCTCGCGGCGTTCGCCGCGCATCCCTTTGCTCGTGCGACCATTGCGGAGAATGGAGCTGCCCGCCCTCGTCACGCTTTACGGGCAGTGCGCGGCGGGAGCCTACGGTGCGACCGTCCGCGACGAAGTCTACTGGGACTGGCTGATGGCTCGCCATGCCTTCGAGCGAGGCTACGTTGCCATCCTTGGGGACCATCACCTCGAGCTGCCGGAATTGCTCGCCGCGGTGGCCGGCTGCGTGTTCGTGTCCGGCGGCCGGATCGTGGAAATGCTCTCTCGACCGGGGGCGACTCCGGCCATCGGCCTGGCCCTGCTGGCCCGCGTTTGCTCCGACGCCGTGGAGCGGAGCCAGTACGATGTCCGCCTCGACGCCCCGCCCAATCATCCCTTGCACCAGGTCTTCCGGGCCGCCGGCGGCAGCTATCATTCCACCGAAGAGCACGACGGCGAGGTCAGCATGGCCCGCATGTTCAATCCACTGCAAACGCTGCGGGACATGTCCGGCGACTTGCTGCTCCGCGCTCGCGCGGCCGGCCTCGCGCCGCAAGTGCTGGGGCTGGAGGTCTTCAACTTCGACGCCGATCTTCGCCGGACCACGCATGAGGACGCCCGTTCCTACCGGCTGATCGTCACCAGCCGCAAAGTGCGGCTCGTGCCGGGCAACTTGGGGCGAAACTACCTGGCACTGCGGCGACGCGACCTGACGCCGCTGCTCCTGGGGCATTGGCGTTTGGAAGATGCCATCGCCGCTGGCCGTATTCGGGCTTCCACGCAGCGAGCGCAGCGCGCGGCCGAAGTCCTGTTTCCGCAACTCCCCTGGCACCGCCCGCCTTTGGATGATTTAGTGGCGTAACGACACCAGCCTTAGCCGCTGCTCAAGCTCTGCTCGCCCCCGCGTAATCTCGAGTTCCACGTCCACCGCCAGTAGCGGCACGCCGGCCAGCGTCTCGTGCGGGATTTTCACTAAATCCTTGCGGGTGCAAAGGACGTGGGTAATTCCCGAGAAGCGGGAAAGCCACGCTTCGAGGTCGCGCATCACGGGCAAGTCATACGAGCAGTGGTCGGGGAACTCCCGCATGGCGGTCACGCTCGCGCCGCACTGCGACAGGGTGTGTAGAAACCCAGCCGGGTTACCGATGCCGCAGAACGCGGCGACTGGCCGGCCGCGAATCTCGCTCAGCTCAATCTTTGAGCCGGAGGAGCTAACCAGTCCGCGTGGCTCATGAGCGAACTCGATCCAGAGCGCGTCGGGCGCGAGCCTTTCGACGCGCCGGCGAATTTCGTCGCGGCGGGTTGAGCTGACCGCATCGGCCCGCGACAGGCCAATTACGTCCGCCCGCTTCAGTCCCTCCACCGGCTCTCGCAAGAGCCCTCGCGGCAGCAGACGGCCATAGCCGAACGGCTCCAGGGCATCGAGCAGCACGATATCCAGATCGCGGGCAATCCGCCGGTGTTGGAAGGCATCGTCCAGAAGCAGCACCTGATCAGGATTCTGGTCAATGGCCTGACGCGCCGCCGCAACGCGGTCGGCGTTCTGCAGATGGGGCATGTCCGGCAGCCGGTCGGCAAGTTCGAGCGCCTCGTCGTTCGGCCCTCCGCGGCCACCGTAGCCGCGGCTGATGAGCGTGACTTGCTGTCCCTGTTCCCGCAGCCATGCGGCCAACCAGTGGACCAGGGGTGTTTTGCCCGTGCCGCCAACCGTCAGGTTTCCCACGCTGATGACCGGGGCATCCACGCGCACGGCTGCTAAGTGGCCGTTATCAAACCGCCGGTTTTTCCGCCGGACGGCCCAGCCATAGACCGGCTCCAGGGCCGCCAGTATCACGCGGGCGCACGGCGCCACCAACCCCCGGCGGCTGCCGGAGAGGATGTCGCGGTAATGGGCGGGGAGAGACACGCTGGAAATGTAGCAGCTTTGGGCCGAGCAGCGAATAGAAAACGTCGTGCCTGGAAACAGCAGGCAGAGGGCTTGATTTACCCCCTGCGGATTCGCCACCATAATGGCCTCGCTATACCCTTCCGGAGTTACCCGATGCAACCCGACATTCTCGGCGACATTCTTCGCAGTCTGGTGACCTCGATTCCGTCCATCGTCGTTTACTCTTTGGGAATCATCTTTGCATTAGTGCAGATGAGGAAAGCTCCCAAAGCGGCCGTCATCGTTGTCATTTCGTTGACCGGCTTGGGGTTGCTTTCCATCGCGCAACCGTTCGTATTCGTATTCCTTGGCCGCATGAAAAACGCCGCCAATTGGTTTTCGATCGTCAGCCTGTTGTTTAGATTTGCCTTTCTGGCAGCAGTCGCCGGGCTGATTCTCGCCGTCTTCTGCGACCGTGGAGCGCCCCCGGAAAATGTCAGTCCGTATGCTCAGCAGTTCGGCAACATACCCACGAATCCAAACCCCTATGCCGCTCCCAAACCGCTTCCGCCGCAATAAAACCGGATCAGCGCTCTCATGAAGTCCCTCCGCGTTGCCACCTGCCAGTTTTCGGTCGAGCCGAGCATCGCTCACAACCGCAAATGGGTCCTAACGCAGATCGACCGGGCCGCCGAGGCCGGCGCTGACGTGGCTCACTTCTCCGAATGCGCCCTTTCCGGCTACGCGGGGGTGGATATTCCGACCATCGCCGCGCTAGATTTTGATGAGCTGCGCGCCGCGACCCAGGACGTGCTGGCGGCAGCGAAGCGGCGGAAGATCTGGGTGCTGCTCGGTTCGACGCACTTTCTGGACAACAAAACCAAGCCGCACAACTGCGTGTACGTCATCAATTCTCGAGGTGAGATTGTGGACCGTTACGACAAGCGGTTTTGCACCGGCAAGGGAGGCAAGAGCCCGACGCTGGACCTTTGTCATTACACGCCGGGGGACCGTCACGTCACGTTTCAACTCAAGGGAATCACCTGCGGTATCGGCATCTGCTACGACTATCGCTTTCCCGAGTTGTTCCGCGGCCTGAAGCGGCTGGGAGTGCGGGTGCTGTTCCAGTCGTTCCACAACGCCCGGACCAGTGTGGTGGCGGACCCCAAGTACAACATTTGGCGGACCATCGTCCCTGCCACCATGCAGTGCCGGGCGGCGGAGAATCACTTCTGGGTCAGCGCCAACAACTGCACCACACGACCTTCCAAATGGCCCAGTTTCGCCGTGGCCCCCGACGGCCGCATTACCGGCCGCCTGAAGGTTCATCGTCCAGGAGTTCTGATGACCGATATGGAATTGGACAAGGAGTACTTCGACGCTCCCGGCCTGTGGCGAGAAGCGGCTATGAACCACACGCTGCATAGCGGCGAGCTTGTGCCGCATCCCCGCACGCAAGACGTGACTTCGCTTTAGCGGAGACGGTCTCACTTGCGCGTACGAGAATTCTTCAATCCAGAAAATCCGCTTCCTCCAGCCGTTGCGGCACGTACTCTTCCGTCACGTAGCTGATGTCCTTGCTGATGAGCGATTCGACTTCGAGCTTGAAGCCGTTCTTGAGCATCAGGTCAATTTCTTTCTGCCAGGCTTTTTTCTTTTCGAACCAGGGGTAGGCCTTGATCTGATTGGCTCGCTTGATGTCCTGGTCGTTGAGCTTGATCTGCACGCTGGGGGTCAGCTCGCAGCGCTCGTAGTCGTTACTGCGAAGACCCAGGAAGCGGGCGGCGGGAATTGCCATCCGCGTCGATTCATAGGCCAGATTGATGGATCCCTGCTTGAGCACGCTGTAGATGTAGTATCCCCAGGGATCATTATCGAGCACGCAATAAACGGGCAGCTTCAGCTCGTTGTGCAATCGATTGAGCAGCCGCCGGACGCCGCGCGGAGGTTGCCCCTTGCCGTGGGTGAGGAGGCACTTGTGCTTTTGCCAGAAGCGATCTTCATGAAAGCGCCGCCAGACTGTGTCCTTTTCGACGTGCAGGATGAACTTGGCATCGCACTTCACGAATTCGATGACGTCCGGCTCAACGATCGAGGGGATGCTGTAGCCCGCCGAGCCCATGCGCGTGCAGTCGATGGTGTCACCGTTGTCAAGAAGCGTCAACGGACCGGCAAGATTGCCCACGTTGGAGGCATAGACATGCAATTCCTCGCGCAGAGTGTCCAGCATGACCTCCACGTCCTCAATGACGGGATCGCATTCGGCCTGGTCTTGAAATGTTTCCTCGGATGTCCCTTTGATCGTATGTTTCAGCAGGTAGAAGAGTCCCCGGATGCTGGTTGTCTTCCCCTGATCAATTAACTGTTTACAACCACTGCCTACCAGGCAGGTCTGCATGTACGCCTTGGCCTGCGACAAGTTGAAAAGTTCCCGCCGATTGGTGCCGGAGCCCATCTCGATGATCTTGCGCGACTGGTTGAACTTCACGTTCGACAAGCTGCGGCTGGGAATATCAAGGTAAGGCGCGCGGCCGGTTTCAGCCGTGCCGATGACCTTTCCGGCCAGATTGCGGAGGCTGGAGAGCGTTTTCTTGTCCTTGGAAGTGAGAACGACGGGGGCTTTGGGTTCGGAGCGGGATGTTTTCTTGGCCATAGCGTGAATGGATCGATGAATGAATTAAACGAGCCAGTTTTCAGTACGGATATCCGGAAGTGCTAAAAAGTCGAGATCGCTTGTGAGAAGCGTGAGTTTTCGCCTTCGGCAAAGTGAAGCCAGCATCATATCCACTTGCGAAAGAACACGACCTTTAGCCCGCAACTCCGCGTAGATTTGTCCAAAAAGGTCTGCATCTTCAAGTTCCAGCGGCCAAAGGCGTACGGGCTTCAGCAATTGACCCAAGCGTACTCGGTTCTTCTTGTACCGCGCAGTCTGCAACAACCCGGCCTCCAATTCGCACAGCACCGGCACGCATGTTCCAAAGCGGTATCCTTGATTCACCAACTGCAAAACTCGACGCCGAGTGCCAAATGCGTCATTGAGCATCGCCCCCAGATGGTTCGTATCGACGAGAAAGTGGCGCATTACGGCAAGCCCATCTGACGGCGCACGTAATCCTTGGCCTGCCGGTCGGCCTCCGCCATCACAGCTTCCATTTTCTCCTTTTCTCCCGGTTCATATTCCGCGGGTCCCATCGCTTCCAGCTCATCGAACCATTTTTGCATTTCTTCCGGGGACGGATTCTCCCAGTCAGTTTCAGGCTCAATCCGCAGCGACTTTCCTTCTTGCCAGTCCTCTGGAACCTGGTCCAAGGGAACAATCGAACCGTGAGTATAGACTGCGCGAATCATTTTGCACCTGCTCTAAGCGTCCGTCGGTCCTTGCGATTACCCGTCTTTACCATTCTACGATGCCAGGACTATCGAGGTAAAACCAAATCCCAGCCAGTCTACGCTACTTCTGGCTCTGGATTCACGATCAGCACACTGTCACCAAAATCTTCAGTTTCCTCCTCGGTCCGCTTCTTGCCCCGGTCGTCGAATTTGACGTCGGCTTCAGCAGTCTTGCGCTTGGCGATGTGTAGGAGTTTTTCGTAGAGCTCGATCCGCTTCTTGTCGGGGAGCTCATTGATGACTCCGCAGGCCTGGGCGACTTCACCGAGATAGCGGAGGAAGATGCTCCGTCGCTCTCCTTCCTGCTTCACCTTCTTGCGGGCGTTGAGATACATGCCCAGCTTGCGGCCGACAGCTTGCAGGCCAAGGCGCAGCTCCTTCTGGATTTCGGGATAGCCGGCGATGGCTTCCTTGGATTCGCTGGTGAAGGGAACCCAGACGCTGGCCATGTGAACCATGACGGTGATGGGCCCTTGCGGCAGTTGGCCGCGGGACTGCGAAAGGCCGTAGCTCCGCCAGTTGTTGCCGAGGACCGACTGCGTGATAGCGCAGGCGGCAGGCTGGAACTGGAGCGGGACGCGGTTGGCGTAACGGAGGACTTGCATCGTCTGCCCTTCGGACAGGTTGACGTTCCGCATGGCCGCGTGCAGTTGTTCGATCTCCGCCTTCTTGAGCTTAGCCGGGCTCTGCCGCGTTCCCATCTTGGCTTCGGTCAGGATCTTCTCGGAAGCTTCGCTGCCAACGCCGTCAAAGGTGTTCATCAGGAATTGACGAAGCGTGCGAGCGTCACTTTCGCCGAGCAGCTCCGTCAGCGTTTCCAACGAGACCTTCTGAGCGGCGCTGGTGCCACCATAGGTGAGGCCGACTTCGATGACGAACGGGTTGCCGCGATAGACGGCTGGCGGGCGCGTGGCGGCGCAGTAGAACTCGCCGGGAACGACCTGGTGCAGCCCCTTCAAAATCAGCGGCTCGCCGATGGGACTGATGCAGTCGGTATTGGGGGCGCTAATCCGAGTGTTCTGAATCGCCTGGTAAATCGCGTCCGCTTCCTGCCGGCCGATTTTGGCTACGCCGGCGCGGGCGCTGACCTTGGCAGCTTCGCAAATGGTTTTGGCGACGTGCGAGCTGACGCGTGAAAACGAATCCGTCAGGAACTGAGTGATGGTTGTCGCGCTCGTGTCCTTGAGCATCGTCACCAGCCGGCCAAGCTCCACGCCGTAAGGGTGCGGCTTGATTTCCTTGGGCTCGGGCGGGAGCTGCGTCGTGCTTCGGTTGTAACTGGTTTCGATTCCTTCGGCGTCTTTGTAGTGCAGCGTCACGTGCGGGTTGGCGATGGCTGTTTGTTCCAGATATTCATCCACGCTGCCGCGGCCGCGAAGATACCGCCCTTCCAGCTCGATGGTGACGCGAGTGCCGCTTTTCACCTCGACCGGTTCTTTGCCCTCTTCCGCGGGATAGTGGGTCGCCCAGTCGATGCCGTGCTCGACCATGTACTTGTGACCCTTCTCGCCGGCCTGAATATCCACTCCCTCCCCTTTCCCGTTGATGATCTCCGGATGGTTCCGCTTGGTGTCAATCTGCAGCTCAAAGTAGTGGGCCGGTTTGCGGACGGAGATTTTGGAGATGATTTTCACCGGCTTGCCGGTGGTGAGCATGCCGTACATTCCGGCCGCGGAAATGCCAATCCCCTGCTGCCCGCGGCTCATGCGGAGGCGATGGAATTTGCTGCCGTAGAGGAGCTTGCCGAAGATGAGGGGAATCTGCTTCTTGACGATGCCCGGCCCGTTGTCCTGCACACTGACTTTGAAACGGTTGTTGCCGTTGGCTTCGATGGCGACCCAGATTTCCGGCACGATGCCGGCTTCCTCGCAGGCATCCAGGCTATTGTCCACCGCCTCCTTCACCGTGGTGAGCAGGGCCTTGCGGGGGTTATCGAAGCCCAGCAGGTGCCGGTTCTTGGCGAAGAACTCGCTGACGGAGATGTCCCGCTGCTTGGTCGCCATCGACTCCGCGGTCGCGCGGCGCTTGGAGGAGCCACTTTCGGCGGATAGATGGCCGTTTGCGTGGCCGTTGGAACGACCATTCGCCTGGCCGTTCGCCTCGCCGTTTGGGTGGCCATTCGCGGTCCCACTCTCTTCCACTGGGATTCGAGACGCTGCTTCTTTCGTTGCCTTCGCCATGATGATTCCGGCACTCCGTTACGAACGTGGGGCAGCGTCCAGCGCTTCCAGCCTGCCCTACGTGTCCTGGGCAGGCTGGAAGCCTACTCCACCTTTGGGAAACTGTCACGTTTATACCGTTTTTCCCTGTTTCGTCCCAGTCGGCTTTAACGCTGTTACGGGAGCTATCGGCAGGCCGCGCGCATTTGTCGCGGCAAGCAGGGGAAGAGCTATGGTCACAGCCGGAACCCGGCCGAAAGACGATTGTAGTCCTTTCACTCCGTGAGCGGACACTCCGGCCCACGGAGTGGGCCGGCCACTTCTCCTATCGCTGCAAGGAGCTCCCATGCCACGGCCGTTTTTCCGCTC
>JBPCKT010000157.1:0-217594 GCA_051004015.1 Pirellulaceae bacterium
AGCGCGTCGCCGCTCCGGCGGGGGCGATTTAGGCTTTTTTTGCCCCCCACCCCGCATTTTGCCCTTGGAATGGCTGCCTGGGCGTGATTTCGCCATGATTCTGGCCTTTGGAAAGCTCCGAGTGCGAGCGCACCGTGTACCCTCTACTCTAATAATCGCAATCCGGGGACAAAACCGGGCGGGAATTCCCGAAAGATTTCGTAACGCCTTGGACAGCTTGTACTTGCGAACTTCGTCAAACCCAACATTGACGCGGGACGCTTTACGGAACAGGGAGGGTCAGCTCGTTTTCCCTTGAGGATTCCCGACCTCTTGCGAACTGGACACTTAGGCAGTAAGGGCAGTTTTGTATAATAGGCCCTGAGGCGGAGCTCCGGGCGAGGGCCAGGGAGGGCGCTGGAGTCCCCCCTGCAGGCGGAAAGGACGACCGCCTGAAGGCGGGACTCCCAATGTGCTCTTTGACAATTTGGTCGTAACAGTAGAAAATGTGCCGCTAAGAGGCTGTGTGATTGTGTCATTGTGTTTGAAAAACAGATTATCAACTCGCTGATACATCCGCCGGAATGGGGTGGGCTGGGGTGTATCAAGAAAGTCGCTGATTCCGGCCGAGTTGCCGGTGGCGGTGGGGCGGAAGTGCAAGGCGGGCAAGGGGTTGCAACCGCGCGCGTGATACAGGATGTATCAAAACACGAGCGCGAAAACCGGTATCACCGCCGACAAAAAGAGCTTATAACTGCCGGAAGTTTTGGTGAATCAAAACCGTCTAAAAAGCGGGTGATGAATCAAGACTTACGGCAAGGCCCCAAGGTGGAAGATGCTCGCCCATCACGAGTTCGGTTGATTCACGCGGGCGTAAGTTTTGCAAAAGCAAAGCTTGTGAATCATGAATCAAAGCACCCGCAAGGGGGGTTATCAAGGGCTTATCGCCGGCGAGCGGCCTCTACTGCCGCTTGTACTTCTCTTCGTACTTCTTCCAGAGTCGTTTGTGGCGGTCGGTGAGATCGACCAGGCGGCCCTGGATGTAGGCGGCCGTGACCTGGGTAGGAGTTTCCAGCGGGTCGCCGGTGGTGATGATCAGGGTGGCGTCTTTGCCGGCGGCCAGGGAGCCGACGCGGTCCGCCACGCCGAGGATTTCGGCCGGCGAGAGGGTGATGCTGCGGAGGGCTTCGCTCTCGGGGAGGCCGTAGGCGGCTGCGGTGGCGGCGTGGTAGGGGAGGTTGCGGACGTTGGAAGCCCCGAAGCGGCCGGCGCTGGAGATGCAGAACTTGATCCCCGCCTCATGCAGCCGGGCGGGGAGCGCGTAGGAGGCATCGTAGTCGTCCCCCCGCCGCCGAGGGACGCGGTAGACGCCGGCGACCACAACCGGGATGTTGTGCTTCTTGAGGAGCGAAGCACAACGGGGAGCGTCATACCCGCCGTGCAGGATGACCTTCACCTTCTCCTGATCCGCGAAGGCGACGGCGGCCTGGATGGCCATCAGCTCGTCGGCATGAATGACGACCGGCAGCTTGCCGGCCAGCACCGGCTGCAGGGCTTCCCAGCGGGCGTCGAGCGGATAGTTCGGGTCCGCCTTGCGACTGGCGGCATAGGCCCGGGCATCGGCAAAAGTCTCGCGGAGTTTGGTCACTACCTCATCCGGCTTCGTCGCCGGCGGTTCCTCGTCATCAAAACTGCGGCCGCGAGCGACCCGCGGCCACTCCAAATGCATCGCCGCCTCCGGCAACAGGGCCATCTCTTCCCAAGTCCAGCCATCAAGCTGAATGACGGCGCTCTTGCCGGAGATGAGACCGCCATGTGGAGCAGTGAGAGCCAGCAGCACGCCGTTGCTGCGAGTGACGGGAATGATTTCGCTATCGGGATTGACCGCCACGATCGCCTTGACGTTGGGATTGATCTGGCCAATCTCCTGTACGTCCACCGTCGCGCGGACGGAGTTGATTTCCACGAGACCGATGTCGGTCCAGGCATCAAACAGCGACGGATAGACATGCTTCCCCTCCAGATCGATCTTCTCCGCCCCTTCAGGAATGGCGACCTCTTTGCCGAGGGCGACGATCTTCCCCTTGTCGAAGAGGATCGTGCCGCGGTCGATCACGTCGCCGCTGACGGGATGGATGACCACATTGGTAAGTGCAATCGGCTTCTCCTGCGGCTTGCCGGGGACTTCGGGATTGGCGAAGGCACTGGCGGTGAGGAGGAGACAGAAGGAAGCGATGAAGGAAGGAAGATTTTTCATGGGAAGTAGAGTCAACGGGATGCAAGCGGGGATTTTTGAACAGAAGGTAACGAAGGGGGAGAAAGGCGGCGGAGATGGCAAGGTGTACTTCAGCATCATCTTCGTCTGCCTTTCTTCGTTCCCTTTGTTTCCTTCTGTTCCATCTTGAATTCGTTTTGTATTGGTTTTAGTGATCGTGGGTATGACCATGACAGAATTCATCGTGCCGCGGCCAGAGGTCGGATTCGTCGTCGGTCTTGTCCTTGCCGTCGCCGGAGTCCTGGCCGGACTCGAGCACTTTGCGGATCAGGGCGGTTCGCATCTTGTCACGCTCGGAGCGGCCGGCCTGGTCCTCGGCGCGGTCAAAATACTTGCGGCCGTCGATCCAAGTCTGCTCGCAGCGGGACAGGGTCGAGAGGGGCGAGCTACTCCAGAGGACGAAGTCCGCTTGCTTGCCGGGCTCCAGCGAGCCGACGTACTGCTCGATGCGAAGCTGCCTGGCCGGATTGAGCGTGACGAACTTGAGGGCCTCCTCCTCGGGGACGCCGCCGTACTTCACCGCCTTGGCGGCTTCGTGATTGAGGTGCCGGGCCAGCTCGTCGTCGTCGGAGTTGAAGGAGACAACGACCCCCGCCTTGTGCATCAGCGAACCGTTGTAGGGGATGGAATCCCAGACCTCGAACTTGTAAGCCCACCAGTCGGAGAAGGAGGAGCCCATCGCCCCGTGTTTGGCCATCGCGTCGGCAACTTTGTAGCCTTCCAGGATGTGCTGCAGCGTGCCGATGCGGATCTTGTGGTCATCGCAAACCCGGATCAGCGCCAGGATTTCATCCTGCCGGTAGCTGTGGCAATGGATCCACCGCTTGCCGCCGACGACCTCGGCCAGAGCGTCGAGTTCCAGGTCTTTCCGCGGCGGCAGGCCGGTGTGCTCGGCAGCCCATTTCTCCTGCTGCTTCTGGTAGTCCTTGGCGGTGGAGAAAGCGTCGCGGATGATCTGCTCCACCCCCATGCGGCTCTGAGGATAGCGGGTGGTGAACTTCTCTCCCCAGTTGCTCTGTTTGACGTTTTCGCCAAGGGCGAACTTGACGCCCGGCGGTGCTTCCTTGAACTTCAGCTCCTCGCTCGGCAGGCCCCAGCGGAGCTTGATCACCTGGTTCTGCCCGCCGATGGGATTCGCCGAGCCGTGCAGGATGTTGGCACTCGTGACGCCGCCCGCAAGCTGGCGATAGATGGTGATGTCGTTGGCGTCCACGAAGTCGCCGATGCGAACCTCCGCCGTGATGGCCTGCGTCCCTTCGTTGACGCCGCCGTCGGTCGCCATGTGCGAGTGGCAATCTATAATGCCCGGCGTGAGGTGTTTTCCCGCGGCATCGATGACGATTGCCCCCTCGGGAATCGCGACCTCCTTGCCAACTGCCGTGATTTTTCCCTCTTGAACCAGCAGCGTGGCCGCCTCGATTTTTCCAGCCGGGCCGCTGGTCCAGATGATGGCGTTCTTGATGGCCAGAACCTTCGGCTGCTCGGGCTGGGCAACTCGACCGAAATCGCCCAGCGGATAGTTCACCGGATACAGCGCCGGCGTCTCGGGTTTGGGTTCCTTTTTCTTCCCGCCCTTCTTCCCGTCCTCCGCCTTCCCTTCGTTTCCTTTGTTCCCTTCTGTTCCTTCCTCTTCCTTCTTCTCACCAATCTTCAGCTCCTTTACCGCCGACTTGTCTCCTTCCGGCTCTTCCTTTTTGTCTTCCTCGTCTTCGTCCTCCTTGTCCTTCGCCGTCGGCCCGGCGGTTTGCTCGGCTTTGACGGTCTCCTGCACGCCATCGGACCAGAGTATGCTGCCGAGCCAGGTCTTTTTCCCCTCGGGCGGAAAGGCGACGACCACGCTCAGCCGGGCGACCCCGTCATGGCCGAAGACCTTGCCTTCAAACGTCAGATGAAGCTGCGATTCGCGGAGGCTGACCTTGGACAGCTTGACTTCATCCTTCTTGTCCGCGCCATCGGCATCGCGGCGGATCGTCCCTTGCAGCGATTTGACCGAACCCTTGAGCTGCACGACGGCTTTGGCGAAGCGCCCGTCAGCTCCGCCCAGCTCGATTGCCCATGTGCCGCGGACATCGGTCTTGGGATCCGGCGCGTGTTCATAGCGGCGTCCGTCGACCCAGGTTTCCAAGATCTTCGTCTTTTTGGCGAACAGATCGCCGTCCGTCACCACCAGGTTGGCCGCTTTGCCTGGTGCAATCGAGCCGAGTCGACTTTCAGCGCCAACGAGCACGGCCGGAGTGACGGTCATGGCTTTAAGAGCGCCGTCTGCCGACAATCCCCGCTCCACGGCTCGCCGCACATTCGGCAGGAACGCGGCGGCGTCTTTCAGTCCGTATGTTGTCAGGGCGAACTTCACGCCCGCTTTCTCCAGGCGAGCGGGATTCTCGGGAGCGTGGTCCCAGTGCATCAATTCTTCCAGCGAGACATCGAGCGACTCTTCTACCGTCCCCACTTTCGGCGGCCGAGGGAAGTTGACCGGCAGAATGATGGTCCGCCCGGATGCTTTCACGAGGTCCAGCCGCCGATACTCCCGCCCACTGCCGCGGATGATGATGGAGAGGCCCAGCTCGCGGGCGAAGCGGTCGGCCCGGTCGAAGAACTGCTCATTCGCGGCGTCGATCATGACCGGCTTCTCGCCCCTCAGATACGGTGCAAGAGCTGCGAGCGCGTCATTCCGCTCGGGCCGCGAGAGCTTGTTGTCTGCTTTATAAGCCGACCAGGCTTTGCCATACCAATCGGCGTCATAGAACGTCTGTCGGGCGAGAGCGACGGCACCCATGGGCGAGTTTGGATAGTCGTCCCGCTCTCGGCTGCGCGCGACGGTCAGGCGGACATGCTGGGCAACGTCGCTTTGCAGAATGGCCTGCGCCCTTTCCACCCGGCCCGTGCTGACGAGAGCACTCCTTCCTTTGATGATTCCCCCGGCAGGCGCAACGAGCCGGGCGCAGATGCCGGCAGCGCGAAATTTGTCGTTCAAGTCGCCATCGATGGTGTAATGCCGAGCCAGGTCAAATTCCGGCGTTACCTGCTCACTCCAGTGGGCGGCTCCCGAGCGGCGTACCTGGGGTGGGATTTCCATTTCCGTAAACGGGTCGACGAAGCCGGCGTAGACGGTCTTTCCCGGCAAGTCGATGACGCGGGCGTCGGCTGGGACGGCCGCACCCTCCGCGGCGGCGAGGATGACGCCATCCTTGAGGACGATGGTCCCCTTCTCAATCAACTTTCCCGGCTCGGGAATGATGCGGACATTCGTCAGGGCATAGACGGACGGCGTATGCTCGCGGAGGCCATCGACCGGAGCAGTGGACGCCGGCTCCGCGGCGATATCGACTGCCGAGGCGGCCAGACAGAGGAAGGAAAGAATGAGGAGAAAATGGAATCTCACGGTGCGTACCTCGGAGCGTCGCTGAGCGGGCGATGAACTTTGACTAGGCAACTCTACCATGCCGACAGCCGGTTTTCAGCCCGCAAAACGGTCGCAAATCCCTGTATCCCCATAAGCGACGCCCTATTACATTGAAGGGCCGATTCGACCCTCCTTTCCACGGTTCCCTCATGGCCAAAAAACTCCTGTCCGCGCTCCTTCTCGTCTTGGTTCTGCCCGGCCTTTTGTTGGCGGAGGGAGCCTTGCCCGTGGTGGCGACTCCGGCGACCGCGCTGGCGGATTACGTTGGCAAGAAGGACGACAGTTACAAATGGTTCAAGCGGAGCGAAGGGGAATTCGGCACCACCAAGTACGTGGAAATCATCCTTACATCGCAGACGTGGAAGGATATCGTCTGGAAGCATCAGCTCTTTATTCTGAAGCCGGAGAAGTGCAACGTGGCGTCGAAGCACGCGCTGCTGTTTATTACCGGAGGCGGGTGGAAAGACGAATTGGCCCTGCCTGGGGAAAGCAAGCTGCCGCGGGAAGCGCCACTCTTCGCCGAGATGGCGAATAGGCTGCAAACGCCCATCGCGATCCTGTTGCACGTCCCCCAGCAGCCGATATTTGATGGAAAGAAAGAAGACCAGGCCATCGCCTACACGTTCTCGCAGTATCTCAAGACCGAGGATCCCACCTGGCCGCTGCTGATGCCGATGGTGAAGAGCACCGTCCGCGGGATGGACGCGACGCAGGCAGTAGCGAAGAGCGAATGGAACCTGGGCATCGATACTTTCACGGTGAGCGGGGCCAGCAAACGGGGCTGGACGACCTGGCTGACCGGAGCCGCCGACAAGCGGGCGACCGCGCTGGCTCCGATGGTCATCGACACGCTGCAGATGGATAAGCAGATTGATTTGCAGAAGCTGTCCTTTGGCGACCTGAGCGAGGAAATCGGCGACTACAAAGAGCAGGGCCTCGACAAAGTCGTGAACACCCCGAAGGGACAAAACCTGCTGAAAATTGTCGACCCCTACCGCTACCGTGCGGCCTTCACACAGCCCAAACTAATCATCCTGGGAACCAACGATCCGTATTGGCCGCTCGACGCGCTCAATCTTTATTACGACGACCTACCAGGAGAGAAGTACATTCTCTACTGCCCCAACAACGTCCACGGACTCAAGGACTATCCGCGGATCTTCGGCAGCCTGAATGCACTGCATCACAAGATCACCGACCACAAGCGGCTCCCCAAGCTGAAGTGGGACTTCGCGGAGGCTGACGGCAAACTGACCTTGCAAGTCAGCAGCGACATGAAGCCGGCCAAGGTTTCCACCTGGAGCACTTCCGCCGGCACCCGGGATTTTCGCAAGAGCGAATGGAAGTCGTCCGAATCGGAGGCCGCTGGCGATAAGTACGTCTGCACGCTGCCCGTTCCCAGCCAGGGCTATGCCGCCATGTTTGCCGAAGCGGTATTTGAGGAAGAAGGGGAAATGCCGTACTTCTTCTCGACGAATCTGCGGATTGTGGGAGGGAAGAAATAGCGGCCTTTCGTTAGATTGCCACCGCGTTCTTCTCCGTAATCGCCTCCACCTGGAATCGTGCCAAAGCCGACTCTTGCAGCTTGAGCTTGGCCGCTTCCCAGGCAAAGAAGGGGAAGTAGCTGCCGAAGAGGATGCGTTCCAGCGGCACCGATTTGAGCAAGCGTGTAATGCCAGCGATCCCTTCGAGAGTCGCGATGTCGAAGGAAACGCCCGCGGCGGAGAGCTTGTCGACCAGATCGGGGCGAAGAGGCATCAGGCCGTTGAGGATGACGAGGCGGAGCGCTGGATGCTGCTTCATTATGGCCGCCAGCGGAGCGGCATCGACGTCGGGAACCTCCAACAGCGGGTGTTGGGTGCGGGGGTCTTCCATCCGAATCGCTAGTTGGACGATGAGATTCTGCTCGGCGGCTGCGGCGATGAGAGCGGCGAAGTCGGGGTCGTCGAGCTTGTAACCGTGGTAATTGGGATGGAGGCGGATGCCGGGCATCTTGTGGATCACTGCGCAGCGGCGGAGGTCCTCTTTCCAGTCGGGCAGCTTGGGATTGATTGCGCCCAAGGGAACCAGCAGCGGCTTCTCGCCGCCGCCGTGCGTTTTGCATTCCTCCGCCAGCCGCGAATTGACGGCCGCGATATCCTTGTGGAGCAGCGCGTCAAAACTCCCGCACCAGGCTTGCATGACGCCGCCTTTGCGGAGCTTTTCCACCAGGGCCGGCGTTTCATCGCCCGGCAGTCGACGGAAAGGCCAGCGGGAGAGATAGACGTTGACGTCGATCATGGCTTCACTCCCTTCGCCTCGAGAATCGGCAGCATCATCCGCTTCAGATTCTCTCCCAGAATGGCGACCTTGGCCGCGGCCGTGATGTTGGCCGAATAGACCTTGCCGAGCTGCGAGGCAAAACTACGGCCGCCGATATCGCTGCCGTAGATGATCCGCTCGTGCCCGAGCTCGCGAACGGCCATTTCCACAAAGCCGGCCGTCGGGTCGGAACCGCCGAGGTCGCTGGAGAGGTTCTTCACATCACGGACGACGCGTAGTCCTCGCTCCCAATCTCCGCCTGTATGACCGCAAATCATGGGGACGTTGGGATGCCTGCCGGCAAGCTCGACGAGGTCCATCGGCGTGGATTCGCCGGGGAGATTTCCGCCAACCTTGAGCCAAGTGTGCTGAAAGATGACCGCCTTGAGTTCCGCGGCCCGGCGGATGATGCTGTCGAGCCGCTTGTCGTTGGCCCGCACCGCTACCCAAAGTTTGATCCCGACCATCGGCCCATCTTTGACGCAGCGGTCGAGCTCCTTCAGGCTTTCGTCCTCATGCTTTGGGTTCAAATACACAAATCCGAAGGCCCGATGGTGCCAGTGTGCCAGCGCCTGAATCACCTGGTCATTCTGGCGGCGGAATTCATCCGGAGTCGGATCGTTCGCCCACGGCATCCCCATGTAGAACACCAGCCGCTTCACCCCCATGCGGTCGGCGATTTCCATGATCTGCGAGATCCGCTCGTCGGGCGTTTTGCCGTCTACGCCGGAGAGGTGACAGTGCAGGTCCCAGATTTCCATGCGATGTTTCGCTTTATTGATCGGAGCTTGGTTTCGGGGACTCTTTGTCGCTCGGAACTCTGCCGACAAACTTGCCAACCTCTTCCGCGCTGAGGACGGGACCATTGTCGTCAGCAGCATCCTTCTCTCTAAGTCGAATAAGCCGCACAGGCATTTGGGCCCTGCGCGCCATTGTCTGTTCCACGGTTTCCTCTTTGTCCTTGTTTTGTGGATGGTTCATGGAATCAGTATACAACAGCAGATGAGCACTCCGTTGTGGAACCTGAAACCATCAGCCGATATTGATTTGTGAGTTTACACGGCATAAGCTGGCGAGTGATTTGCAGTAACGGACGGCCTTGGAAGGCCATCTTACGATTAACGAAAGGATCATGACCATGCTTCGAATCTCCTGTGGCACTCCGTTCCCCAATTGCCAGGGACTTTCCCGGCGGACGGCGATTAAGGCCGGGTTTTTGGGCCTGGCGGGTTTGTCGCTCGGGGATTTGAACCGGCTGCGGGCGGAGGGGCAGGCGAAGAAGAACGACAAGGCGGTGATTCTGATCTGGCTCGATGGCGGCCCGAGCCAATTGGAATCGTATGATCCCAAGCCGGATGCTCCGTCCGAGTATCGCGGGCCATTTGGCGTGGTGCAGACGAATGTGCCGGGGATCGTCCTCTCCGACACGCTGCCCCGACACGCGAAGCTGGCGGACAAGATGGCCTTCGTCCGTTCGCTGCATCACGGCACGGGGGACCACTTTGCCGGGGCGCATTGGATGCTCACGGGCCGCTTCGGCTCCACGTCGGTGAACCTGCCGCAAAAGTATCCGTCGGTCGGCTCGTATGTGTCGCGGGTGCGGGGGCCGAACCAGGCGGGGATGCCGGCTTATGTCGGACTGCCGGCGGCACAAAGCGTGTATCTGTTTCCGGGGTATCAAGGAGCGGCTTATCTGGGCGGGCAATATAACCCGTTCGACGTCAACAGCGAAGAGAAGTATCTCGGCTACAGCTACAACGTGACGGTGAAGACGCCCAAGTGCCTGGAAGCTGCTGGGATTGAGGTGCCGCGGCTGGAAGGGCGGAAGAACCTGCTGACAAATATCGACGGGCTGAAGCGGCAGCTTGACCGGAGCGGACAGATAGATTCCATCGACCGCCATCAGCAGAATGCCCTCTCGATGATCCTGGGCGAGAAAGCCCGCGAGGCTTTTGACATCGACAAGGAAGATCCCAAGCTGGCCGAGACCTACGGCAAATCTCCCTGGGGCCGTTACACGCTGATGGCCCGCCGCCTGGTGGAGGCCGGCGTAACCTTCGTCACCGTGGACATGCCGCACTGGGACGACCATTCCAACATCGCCGTCGGCCACGGCACCAAGCTTGAAGCGGTGGACATCGCAGTCTCAGCTCTCATCTCGGACTTGTCGCAGCGCGGCATCCTGGACCGAGTGCTTGTCATGGTGATGGGCGAATTCGGTCGCACGCCGCGGATCAACAATGGCCAGCCGGGCATTGCCATTCCCGGCCGCGATCACTGGGGCGATGCAATTTCCGTCATGCTGGCCGGCGGCGGCTTGAAGGGAGGAACCGTGATCGGCCAAACCAATGCTAAGGCGGAATTTCCCGTCGAACGGCCGCTCAAGCCGCACGACTTGCTGGCGACGGTGTACCGCGTGATGGGGATCAACACCGAGCTGGCATTCAACGATTTTGCCGGGCGGCCGGTGCCGATCCTGACCGAGGGAGAGCCGATCAAGGAGTTGTTTTAGGGCATGGACCTCAGGGAACTTCAAAAGAACAAGCAGACATTGGTGATCGGCGGAGCCGCCCTGGCGGGGTTGATGCTCTTCACCTGTTGCCTCACGTGCGGCGTCGCGTCTTGGATTTTTCCGTCTAGCCGCACTTCCAGCGGCGGTAGGGGCGGCGGGTCGTCCGCGGCTAAGCTTTTGAAGGACGATCCGAAGACTCCGCCGCGAGGGACCAGCAAACACGGCAAGCCGCTTTCCAACCAACAGCTCAAACGGGCGATCTCCGGCAATCGCTACACCACGAAAGAAACACTCATCCTGGGGACGGATGACGCCGACCAACTGCTTCCAGGCTCACTCCGCGTCAGTCCCGACGGCAGCCGCTACGCGTACGTTCTCAAGTCAGGCAGCTCGCACAAAGTGATGCTCGACGGCAAGCCGCATGTGACGGTGCCAGCGGTTAATCTGGCGACGATGTTTTTTTCCACGGATGGCAGGCACTTCTTGTTCGCGCCCACCGAAGGAGGAAAATACTTCATTGATGGCAAAGAAAATGACGTCCTCGGGCAATCACTTAGTCCGAAAGTGCATTCGCTCGTCGCTTCCGACGACGCTTCCCAGGTCGCGGCAGTCGTCACTGCCTCCCAGTACGAGTGGCATCTAGTCGTCGGAAAGAGCTCTGTGGTGACGGTGACGAGTTATAACAACTATCCACCTTTTTCCGTAGTCACCGCACCGATCATCCGTTGGCATCAAATTGCCACCGTCGAAGGAGGAATGAACGCGATTGTCGATGGGAAGAAGGGACCGATCTATTCGTCGATCACCGCGATGGCCCTGGCCGGACGATCAACCTCCGCTTATATCGCCTCCCGCGACAACAAGCAGTTCCTGGTCTACAACGGCCAGGAAAAGAAACTGCATGACGGCGTGGGCAGCTTTCAGCTCAGTCCGGACGGGAAGCGGTTCGCCTATTGGGCGACGGTATCCGCGGACGCCGCCGTGGGCAGGGCGGCTGCGAACAAGCTGTATGTAGACGACGAACAGATGGAGCACTACGCAACGTCCTTCGTCTTCAGCCCCGACAGCGCGCACTGGGCCGGTGTGGAAAACCTGGACTACAACGAAAAACGCGCGGTTCTGGACGACCAGCATTTCAAGCGTTACCTCAGTTGCTCGCAGCCGGTCTTCACTCCCGATGGACGCAATCTGGCGTATGTTGCTTCGGCGACGTTCGAGAAATTGACCGGCGACACCAAGGAAAGCGTGACCCGCCAGTTTGCCGTCTTCAACGGCTATGAGCAGCAACCCTACACGTTCGTGTCGGGCTCCATCGTTTTCAGTCCAAAGAGCGATGCTTATGCGTACGTCGCCCGCAAGGAGGATGGCAAGGCCTATGTCGTGGTGAACGGCCACGAGGGGCCGGCTTGGGATGACTTCCAGTTTGCCGCCGACAAGCGTCCCATTCTCAGCTTCAGCCAGGATGGGCGGAGCATCGGCTATGTGGCGAAGGTCGGCGACTTCTGGGCCGCGGTGCTTGACGGCAAACAGTCCAAGACGTTCGACCAGATCGGACCCGAAGGGACGCGGATTGGCTTCACCCCCAGCGGCTCGTTCAGCTACATCGCCGTGCGGAAGGGGGCGTTTTACTGGGTCGAGGAGCAAACGCGGTAAGAGACTGCCTTCATCGCCGCGATTTCTATCGCCTGCCACGACGGCCGGCTTTGGTGTTTTCGCCTTCCGTGACCGCGGTGGCCAACGTATTGAGCAGGCTGATGTCAATGTGCGGAGGTGCCTCGCTGAGGCGATTCAGCCGACCGGCGTCCTTTTTCGCAGCGGCGAATGACTGCGCTTCCAGCGGAAGGACAGCCGTCGGAGCCGTGGCCGTAGAAGCGGCGTTGTTCACCCGGCCCGAGGCCACCTCGGTAATCGCGGTGCATTGATCACAATGACAACTATCCGATCCACCAGGGATATCGAGGACTTGCAGCGGACTACGGCTGTAGTATTGGGCAGCCAGGTCGTCTCCCGGCACCAGGGGTTGCGCCAGGGGATCGGCTTCTCCGTTGGCGCCGCCGCCCGACCCGCTGCCAAAGCCGCCGCTTCCGCCGCCGGAAAAACCCTCGCCGCCGGAGGGCGGAGGTTTGTTGAGCTCATTGATGACCAGCAGGACGTCACCCGCGGTCGCGTAGCCGTCGTTGTTCACGTCGTAGTAGTTGTCGCCATCCGGGCGCTCGGGCGGCAAGGGGAGCGTGGCATCGTGCGTGTTGATGTAGTTGATGCCGACGAGAGCGTCAATTGCCGAGACGAAGCCGTCGTCATTCACATCCAAGCCGTTATCCGGATTCCGCCAAGGACCGAACTGCGGAATAAAGCCGAAGTTCAACTGAGGCGCCCCGCTCATCGCATCCGGCATATCAATCAGATGAATGCCGCCAAACGGGAACGACTGGGAGTAAAACGGCATGGCGACGACAGCGACGCGATACAGACCGGAAGCCAACTCCGGCAGGGAGTAGTAGCCGAACTGGTCGGTGATGTCACTGGAGGTGGCGCCCCATTCCAACGTATCCAGCACGACCTTGGTGCCCGCGTGGCCGCTGGCGATGGCGTAGGAGATATCTCCTTGGGGGCGGACCAGCTTCATCACCTCGCTCTTGCCCGTGGCCAAGACCGCGGTGGTATAGCGAGCCAGAAGCACGCCCGAGGAATTGTAAATCTCCAGGCGGCCGACGCTGGGGCCGCCGCTACTGATTGCCGTGATGTTGACTTCGGTCACGTGCGGAGTGAAAGCAATCCGAAGCTGCCGCCCGCCGGTCCAGGTGTCAATGGGCTGTCCGTCGGTAACGCTGTTGTTAGCGAAGACTCTGTTCGAGTTGTTAGAGGAAACACTGTAGCGGGCATAGACATTGCCATCGGCCACGTCCCCGCCCACGGCGCTAAGCGTGACGGCGGGGGCCGCCACATTGTTCAGTAGCGCCCCGTGACTGTAATCGTCCGGCTCGACCTGCTTGTGCAGATTGACCGGCTGGCCGAACTGGTTCACGAGACGGACCAGCCAGCCCGTAAGGCCGTTTTCAGCACTTTCCCAGGTACCGCTGCCGTCGCGGTCGCTATACACGTAGCCACTGATGCCGGGCTGCGGGGAAGTGTGCGGCTTGCCGTCGCCGAAGTTGGCGACGTATTCCACCGACATCACGCCGGTGCGGTCATCCACCGTGCGGATTTTGAGCTGGCTCGCGCCGGGGGAAACAGGAATGGTGAGGTCCAGGTCCGTTACATATTTGTGGTAGGTTCCGGCCGTCGTCCAGGCGCCCCCATCGATGGAGTACTCCGCACGATCGATTTGGTTGATGGTGATGTCACTCTTGAGGCCGCTGGTGTTCTGGTTAGCCAGCGTGCGGACCTGCGATTTGCCCACGAACTTAAACGTGGAGGCCGCGCTGTTGTATTTACCGGTGCCGGTGAGCGCGAACGGAACGTCGAGCACGTCAAAGATGCCGTCCCCGTCGCTGTCCTTCCAGCCGATCATTTCCAGGGAAGGAGTCGAGCTGATGTGAGCGGCGTAGGCGTCATCGACTTTCGTGCCGCTGGCCATGATGCTGATAGCGGGATTCCCATTGCTGTTGGAATTCTGGGTATTGTAGTAGCCGCGTTTCAGCTGCGCGTCGCTGGTATTGTATTCGTCCAAGGCCCAGAAGATGTGCCCCGTCTCGTGGGCCACGATACTAGCTGGCCGATCCGCGGGCATGACAAAAGCGTTGCCGCCTGCGTAGGCGAAGGAGCGGGAAGGGTTGCTCCCCGTGGCGAAGCGGCCCCTGCCGTCATAATCGGGGATGTCGTCGTCGGGATTATCATTGAAATCAAATTGCAGGTCATACGAGTCATCCGCGACGAAGATCGTGAACGCCCAGTTAGCGTTGTGCGCCAGACGCTGGGCGTCATTGTATGCTCGCAGGTCCGTCAAAAAATTGCCCGACTGGGCAAAGCCAACATTGCCGAGAAAATCATAGACCCAGAGTGGGAACTCCTGGCTCAAGCGCGTGATGGGCTCATACCCGGTGTGAACCGGAGTATCCGCGTGGGTCCAGTCGATGGTGAATTTCAGCAGGCCGTCCCGAACACTCGGCATCCGGTCCAAAGTCTCCTCCCACCATTTCAGGCCGTCGGTGATGCGAGCTTTGACATCCGAGATTTCGCTCGCCGTCCAGTTTTCGGTGCTCACGTCAAACGGCGACATGCTGGAGTCGGATTCCATCAGCACGACGTTGACGTACACGTCGCCGAGCATGTATTCGGCCGTATCGTCGGGTAACGCCCCGAAGGGCATTCCGGTGAGCAGGTTGCGGTCTTCCAGGCGCTCCAAAACACTCCGCCGAGAGCGGCGTTGCTGGTGCAAAGAGCGGGCTTCCCGGCGGCTGCGCGCGGGAATTTTTTGGCCGAAGGAAAACTGCTTCATGGGCCTGACGAAAACCTTTTAGGTGGGATTACCGCGGGTTCCGGTCCACGATAAGCCCTTATCATTCGAGCGACCCGATCGGAAGGCAATCCCTACCTGCCGAGAATCGCGGCTGTCAAACTATCTTTACATCGTAATTGCTTGCTCCTCAGGGAGCAAGGAATTAGCCGCGAAGTGTGCTCGCAAAGCACCACGTTCGCGGTTAGACGTGGCCGAGGAGAATAAAGTTCCAATAATTCCGGCCTGAGCCCACCTTCCTGCAGCTCCCCTAAAAGCGACCGGATTTTCTTCTTAAACCGGGATGGGGCAAGATAGTTACGGAAAAACGGCCGGAATTAAGCTGCGATGGAGCAATAGGGCAGAACCGGCCACTGACATGTTTTCCCCAGCATGGATCCGGGCCGGAGACTCGCCATTTCTTCACCTGACAGGCGGTTTTATCGGCGGCGAGAAGTGCCCCCTGTTGCTGGCCGCTGGGACTGCTACTTTGCTCCTTCGCCTCGCATTCGTAGGACGGAGAATTGCTCCGTCCTCCAGGAAATCTCGCCTCAAGGAAGTCGTTGTGACTGGAAGCACTGCTGCCGTGGAAATGAATCCTGCCGAAGCCTTCGCCGCTCGGCCGCTGCCCGAGGGGGTGTTGTCGGCCTCGCAGCCCTATGTAGGACGCTGGAACCGGCTCATTAGCACTTCGAACTGGGAGAAGGGGCGGATTATCTGCCAGTGGAGGGACGACTTACTGGCGAGCGGGTCGCTTTCCGCGGAATACTCCGACGAAGCTTGGAGCCAGCTTGTCGGCGGCGTGAGCGGCCAGCATGTTGGCCGCTTGCGGCGGGTGCATCAGAGGTTCGGCCAAACCCAGGAACAGTTCAAGGGGCTTTACTGGAGCCATTTCCAGGCCGCGCTTGATTGGGAAGACGCCGAGATGTGGCTGGAAGGGGCCGTCCAAAGCGGCTGGTCGGTGGCCCGCATGAGGCAGCAGCGGTGGGAAACTCTGGGCCGCGTGGAAGCCGACAGGCCCCGCGAGAGCGACGTCAAAGCCAGCGATTTAGACGAAGACTATGTGGCCGGCAACGACACGGCTCGCAGCAAGGACGCTCCGGGGACGATTACGGGGACCTATGGAGAGGTTCAGGGGCCGAGCCTGGAAGGGCCTGATTTTGGCGACGAAGACGACGGCGGCAGCTCGCGCGCAAGTTCGACAGGGGCCGAACGAGAGAGCGCCGCCTCGCCAGCCGTCGACTTGGTCCGTCCGTTTGAGAACCTGCCGCAACTTCCCGATGATCTGGCCGATGCCTTCGAGTCTTTCAAGTTGGCCCTGCTGCACCACAAGACGGATGGCTGGCGACAGATATCGCTAGGCGATGCTCTGCGGACGCTCGACGCATTGAAAGGTCTGGCGGCAGCGCCTTCGTCGGAAACAGCGCCGTTCTAGGCCTCCACCCCGCTGGTTGTTCATCACCGGCCTGGGATCCGGTGCCCGTTCGTTTTTCGCGCGTTTATGCTCGAAAGAACAACAGGGTCACCACCACAAAGATGGGAATCAGAATGAAGCCGCTATAGGCCAAATAGCCGAAGAAACTGGGCATTTTCACGCCGTTTTCCTCGGCAATGGCTTTGACCATGAAATTAGGGCCGTTGCCGATGTAGGTGTTGGCTCCCATGAACACACTGCCGCAAGAAATTGCGACGAGCAGTTGCGGAGCCGCCTTCGCTCCCTCCACTAATTCCTTCAGGTAAGGCCCTTCGCCGACGGGAATTCCTTGCATCCCGCTGGCCGTGGCGGCAAAGGTTAGATAGGTCGGGGCGTTGTCGAGAAAGCTGGAAAGTAAGCCGCTGGCCCAAAAGAACTGCCAGGGCTCGCTCATGCCAAACGCAAAGCCGAGCACGTCTCGCTCCTGCCGCCCCCACGAATTCAGGATTTGCAGCGCGGGGGCCATGGTGATGAAGATGCCGATAAACAGCACGGCGACTTCGATGATGGGGGCGAAGGTGAACTTGTTATTCTCACGGTTTTCCTTGGCCGTTGTGAAATAGGCCGCCACGGCGATGACAGCCATTACTGCCTCGGAAATGCCCCAGTATTTTGGATCTCCTTGAGTCAATCGTCCGGTGAAGTAGATCGTCGCCACAATCCCCGCCAGGAAGGCAAAGTTAAGCATCCCCTGCACGCCAATCGGCTCGTGTTTCATCACCTCTTCAAGCTGCGAGCCGGCTCGTTCCTTCTCTTCCTTGGCAAACATGAGTTGGTCCCAAACATTGAAAATGACCAGCAGCAGCAGGTTCACAAGCAGCCATTGGGGCCAAAGTTGCAACGTCCATTCAAAGGGCACTCCCTTGAGGAATCCAAGGAACAGCGGCGGATCCCCCAGCGGCGTCAGCAGCCCGCCGCAGTTGGAGACGATGAAGATGAACAAGACTACGATGTGGGCCTTGTTCACCCGTGTTCTATTGGCCCTAAGGAGCGGCCGGATGAGGAGCACGCTGGCTCCCGTGGTGCCGATGATGCTGGCAATCACGGCCCCTAGTGCGAGGATGCCAGTATTGGCGAGCGGCGTGCCGTTGAGGGAGCCTTTGACATAGATGCCGCCGCTGATGATGTAGAGCGCTCCGAGCAAGATCATGAACGAGATGTATTCTTTGACTTTCTCAATCAGGTCGTGCCACCAACTCGGATCGATTGCCAGGATGAGAACCAAGGCGAGCGGTATCGACAGCAAGCCGACGATGATTCCTTTATTCTGGTTCTTCTCCCACCAATGGGCGAAAAACAGCGGACAAATGGCGATGCAGAGCAGCAGCGCGACGAAGGGTAGGACCGTTAAGACCGGCAGCTCTTTGCCGAGGCTGGGATGGGCGGCTGCGGCGGAGGGTCCACCGTTGCTGGAGTCATGTTGGCCATCGGCGACGGTAGCTTTCTCCTTCTCGCCCGCATGCTCCTGAGCACATATCCCCATGGGCGACATCAGAAACAGAAGAAACAGCGAACCGCAAAAAGCACGTAGGAGACTGTTCATAGAGGTGCAGGAGACGTGAGAATTGCCGAATGTGTGACGCTTTCGCCTAATATTGCCGTCCTGTTTTAGCAACCATTGGGGGCGGCGCGAATTCCCCGCCAGTGCGATTCGCGGGCGGTGCCAAAGGTTATTTCCCAGCCATTTAGGCGACCTCCATGGGAAGAGGGACTTCCTTCCCGTCCAGCAGCGAGCGGACGATGAGCAACCACTTGCCCCGCGGAGCTTCCGGCGGCAATTCAGCCGCGGCAGTGAAAGTGCCGTCTTTGGACGTCGCCAGGCAGCGTTCCCAAGCAACCTTGCCATTCGGCGTTTTCAAGACAGCGTGGCAGGGAAGAGTCCCTTGTACTCGGTTGCCGAGTGCCGTGAGGAATTCAACGGCCAGATTTACCATTCCACCTTGCTGCTTTGCGATGACGGTCAGGCTTTCGACCTGAAACGGCAGCACGGCGTACAGCCGGGCGGGCTGCTCACGCAGGTCGCAATCGAAAGGACGAGCCTTCCCTTGCATGAATTCTCCGGTCAAGTCGTAAACCAGATTGCTGCCGGCCACGTCTTGGCGAAACGTTAACTTCTCCCGAACCGCTTGATGTCTCCCTTGGGAATCGGGCCTGGCACGTACAAGTACCAGCACCACGTCCTTTCCGCCGGAGAAGCCCTCGCAGGTTAGCTGGCTGCGCTCTCCCGCTCCGGGAACTAAAGCCGGCGCAATTGGCTTTGAGTCCGCGCCAGCGATTCTGAGCAGCTCGCCTAATCGATCGGCGAAATGCAGGCCAAGACCAGAAAGAGATTCAGGCAGCATCATGTTCAGTGATTCATCCTGAACTCGCGGCTGGAGAGGATGGCCCACAGCAGATCTTGCAACCTTTTCTGCCGGGATTCGGCCGGCTCATTCTTGAGCTCAAGCGACCAGAACTCGGATTCGCTCCGTGTGGGCCGTCGGCTATAGGCGCGCAGGTAGAGTTGCTCGATGATTTTCGAGACTGGAAGTTCGTCTTGCCACGCAACGGCGAGAAAGCCGCTATCGCTCTGCAATCGCTCGTTCAGCAATTTGCCGTTGAGAAAATGGAGCTGCGTGGTGAGCTGGCCGAGCGAGTCCGCGCCGGCCGGGGCCGCATCGCAACTCTCCTGCCGCGAGCAAACGCCAAGGACATTCAGAGCATGTTCCGGCTTGGAGAATTCCACGAGCTGGACTGCCCGCGTTTCCGCCTTCTGATTGGGGAAGCGCTCGGAAACGCCCGTCACATCGCCAATCGCATCGAGCAAGACCTCCGCCTCCAGCGAATGCCGCGGAAATCCGGCATAAAACTGCTCGGCCACGGCACTCTGATCATCTTCAGTAACTCCGCTCCGCTGGTACGCCGCGGACAGCGCAATCAGCCGCAGCAGGTGCCGCAAGTCGTAGCCGCTGGTCACAAACTCGTCACTCAACCTCTCAAGCAGCCGCGGATGCGTGGCGGGGTTGGTTTCCCGCAGATCATCGGCCGGCTCGACAAGGCCGCGGCCGAACATGGCTTTCCAAAGTCGATTGACCTGTGCTCGGGAAAACAGCCCGGACTTTTTTTCAATAAGCCAGTCCGCCAGCTCGCCGCGATAATCGCCGGCTGCGCCCTTATCAACCGCCAGGAATCGCTCCCCAGGGATTCTCGGCTGGGCCGGTTCGCCAGTGGCCGGGTGAGTGATTTCCCCCGAGCCGAGCAAGCGAACGGTGCGGCCGCGGTCGACGCGGGCAAAGATGACAGCCAGGCCGTGGTAATCATCCTGCGTCCAGCGGTCGAGCGGATGGTTGTGGCAATTAGCGCACCGCAGGCGGATGCCGAGCAGCACTTCGCTGAGGTACTCGGCCTGGGCGCGAGCATCCGGCGCGGTGCGATGGAAATTGGCCGCGCCGTTTTCCCACGAGTCTCCGCCGGCCACGAGCATCTCCTTGGCCATCCGGTCCAGGGGCGTTTTGGCTTGCACCTGCTCGCGAATCCAGGCATGAAAGGCCTGTGTTCCTCGCTCATCATTCGGCCCGGTCCGCACCCGAAATTGCCGCGCGAGACGCCAGGTCCAATAGTCCACAAAAGCCTCGGACGCTAACAGCCGTTCCACGAGGCGCTCGTATTTTCCAGATTTGTTTTCCGCCAAATAGCTCTCCACGTCGGCAGCGCTCGGCAGCCGGCCAGTGAGGCTGAGGGAAAGGCGGCGGAGGAGTGCGGCCTCGCTGGCCCGCGTACGGGGCTCCAATCCCAGGTCGGCAAGCGCGGTCAGGACTTCATCATCAATCCAGTTGTGGCGAGTGGCCTGACTCAAATCGAGTGGTTTTCCTTCTCGGCGCGCGGTGATCGAGAGCGACCGCACCTGCGAGAGGTAGCGGACCGTGACCGTATGTCGTCCGGGGCGAAGGACGGTAAACAAACCGGCTCCTTTCCCCGCCAGAGCCGAGTCATCCCCCGGCGTGAACACGGACATGTCTGTCACATCCCGCTTTGTCCCATCGTCCAGTTCCGCGAACACCAGAATTTTCGCCTGAAAGGGGAGCGCCGTTCCCACCACGGCAGCAGGCTGTAGCGAGATGCTTCGCAGCAGACCCGTGGTCGCTCGCGGCGCACCGGCAGCCACCCAGCTTGTCAGGAGTTGGGCCTCGGCACCGTCAAAGTCAAAACGCACGCCCCCTTCGTGATCGATCATTCCCGCCGGCTTGGCGATGAAGAGGCTGTCGGCAGGTTTGGCCCGATTGATCCGCCGCCCTTCCAGCTCGCGCACGAGCGAGTCATAGTCCGCCGCGGGATTGCCGGCAAACAGCGAGAGCTTCAGCCCGCCGCGTCCAGCCGCCGCTCCGTGGCAAGCACCGGCATTGCAACCGGCCTTGGTCAATAGCGGCAGCACTTCGGTCTCGAACCGCGGGGGTTCAGCGGCCAGCAGCATCGCGGCCAGGGCGAGGGCGTGCATGGAATGCGGGGAAGGAGGTTACAATACAGGAAGCGTCCTTCAGAATACCATCTCCGCCGGGAAATTCCTGCATGCTCCTTCGCTGGCTGGTCAACAATTACCTACGTGAGGCGGCTCAAGGAAAGCTGCAATCGGTCCTTGCGGAGACCTTCCGTGGCGCCAATCCTGGCGCGGCGGCCGGTGCCGAAACTCAGACAGCCAAGGATCCTGGTCCGCCGGAGCTGGCTCCCCCCTGCGATGTGGCCATCATCTTCGCCCTCGGCATCGAAGCCGGCGGCATGGTCGACAAGATGAGCGGGGCAACATCGACGCAGTGCAAGACGTTCATGGAACATGCCGGCAGCGTCAACGGCCAGGAAGTCGTCATCGCAGAATCGGGGGCCGGCCTGGAAGCTGCTGCGGCAGCGACAGCCGAGGTCATCAAATTCCATGAGCCGGCCTGGGTCATTTCCGCCGGATTTGCGGGGGGCTTGGCTGCGGGACCAGGCAAGGGAGATTTCCTGATGGCTGATCAGGTCGTGAACCTGCAAGGGGAGCGCCTGGAAGTCGGCCTCAAGCTCTCGCCCGAAGCCATTGCCGCCACGAAGAGGCTGCATGTTGGCCGGCTGCTCTCGGTGGAGAAATTGATTGGCTTGCCCGCCGAGAAAAAGAAGCTGGGTGAGGAGCATCAGGCCCTGGCCTGCGACATGGAGTCCTTCGCCGTTGCCGACACGTGCCGCCGGCTCAAAACCCGTTTTCTATCGGTTCGTGTCATCAGCGACGGCGTGGACGACCAGCTTCCCAAGGAGGTGGAACAAATGATGAAGCAGACCACGTTGGGAGCCAAGCTGGCCTCGGCCGCCAAAGCCGTCTACTCCCGCCCGCAAAGCGCCGCCGATATGTGGAAGCTGCAGGAAGAGGCCCTCAAGGCTTCCGACCGCCTGGCACGTTTCCTGGTGAGCATGTTGCCGCAACTGACGGACGGCAAAAGCTGACGTACCAGTGAGTACAATTGCTGGTCGCTCCTCGCTTTGAACTGGGGAACTCGTGCGCGCCGACATACGTCTTTCCAGTGAAAGCATGGCGTTCAAACGGGGTTTTACCTAGAATGAACAAGTCCTCGCAAGTGAGGAAAATGCTTTGGGTTAGGCACTAGCGGCTGGCTGGAAACGAACATCATGTCCGAAGAATTCGATCCGTACAAAGCGTGGCTGGATATTGAGAACAAGACCGCCAGCACCACCTATTACAAGCTACTTGGGCTGCCGGAGTTCGAAACCAACCAGGACCGAATCACGGCTGCTGCGGACAAGGCGATTCGCAAGATCCGCTCGCAAAAGCCCGGGGAACATCTGGCCGAGTGGTCCAAAATCCTGGATGAGCTGCAGGACGTGAAGGCGCAACTGCTGGATGCCCAGAAGAAGGCCGCCTACGACGATGACTTGCGGTTCGCCGATGAATTTGTCCGCGAACTGGAAGGAGGCATCCAGCGCGATCCCGCGGCAGTAGTCGTGGCTGCTGCGGCGACCACCAAGAAGACGGAGTCTCGTCCGGTCAAGCACGACCCACGTTATCCACCGGGAATGGCTCCCAAGAGCATTTCGGCTCCGCCACCGGCCAAAGCAACTACCGAGGAAATCGAACTGCGAGTCGGGCCAAGTCCCAAAACGATTGACAGGAAAGATTCACCGTTTTATCCACCGTCGCGTCCGGCAGTCGATAAGGCGAAGCCCCCAGCGCCCGAAGCGACGCCGACTTCTGCTGCGCCTGCGACTCCATTAGCAGACACGCCGGCGCCGACGAATGACGTCCTTCCCCCTGGCGCTGCGTCGTCACCTCTACCGGCCGCTCCCCTAAGTCCGACAGGGCACCAATCAGCTCCTTATCAACAACCTCAGCCCACTGCCTACCCCCAAGCGCCCGCTCCGTATCCGTATCAACAGCCGGGTGGATATCCACAGCAGCCAGGTTACTATCCGCAGCAGTCGGCGGGCTACCCGCAAAACTACTATCCGCCTCCTGCCGGACAACCGCCGATGGCGGCTTACCCGATGCCCGGTCATCCGATGCAGGCGCATCCCATGCCGCAATCGGGATATGGTTACGGCGCACCGATGGCACAACCCCTGCCGCAGCCGATGGGCTATGGAGCACCGGGGATGCCAGGACCTTATGCCGGCATGTCGCCGATGGCCGGGCCGATGTATGGAGTCCCGATGGCGATGCCGATGGGGTCGCAGGCCTACATGCCGCCGCCGGCTCCCGCGGCGCTCGACCCGATGGCGCCCGTGGCCATTCCGGGAACGGCAATGGCCGGCGGAATAGGGAGTTCCGCACCGCTGGCCACGCCCTATGGTGCGCCCTCGGCAGCGATGATGTCGCCGCCAATGGCCGCGATTCCCTTGGGAACTGCCGTCGTGACAGCGGGTGCGTCACCACCTGGCTCGCCCCCAAATGAAGTTTCGACAACTCAAGTCGATGAACCCACCAAGGAAGTTCGCCGCAGCTCAGCATCCTCGGTCATGCTGGCGGCGAAGCGCGAGAAGAGCTCCCAGATGACGCTGATGCTAGTCGGCGTGGGGGGCTTGCTCCTGGTGGTTGTGGCAGTGCTGGGCTTCTTCGCGGCAAATGGCAATTTCGGCAGCGGCGATGTGGCTAACAATCCGCCGGATAAGTCAGGGCTGAATACTCCCGGGGTTACGCCCGAGAAATCACCGACTGTCACGGTGCCACCGGTTGCTCCCCTTCGCCCGGAAAATCCCCCGATTAAACCCGAGCCCGCGAAGCCGGAAAAAACAAAACTCCCCGAAACCAAACCGATGCCCGAAATTCCGGCAGTAACGAAACCGCCGGCACCGAAGCCTGAACCAGCCAAGCCAGAGCCACCAAAACCAGAACCCGCGAAGCCGGAGCCGAAACCTGAACCGAAGCCCGAGCCGCCGGCGGCCGATATGCCGACGAAGGAGGAATTGGTTCAGCTTGGCAAGGCGCTGCAGAGTGCGAAGGCCGCCTTGGGCGAATTCAACTTTGCCGAAGCGGACGCCGAGCTCGCCAAGGCCGATAAGCTGGTCAAGTTGCCAGAGCACATGAGTAAGCTGACTCGCCTCAAAGAAGTGGCGGGTTATGTCAAACAGTTCCGCGACCGTTTGGTTCAAGCTGCCACGGAGATGGAGCCCGCGGAGTCCTTCAAGGTCGGCTCCAGCACTTTTGTGGGCATGATAGAGGCCGACCAGAAACAGGTCATCCTAAAGATTGCCGGCCAGAGCAGGACGTATCAGTACAGCGACCTGCCGGTCGGCCTGGCCGCGGCACTCGCGGACATGAAGCTGGAGGGATCCGACCCGGTTTCGCGGGTCGTCAAAGGTGCATACGTCGCCTGTCACCGCAGCGCCACCCCGGATCAACTCCAGCAAGCCAAGTCCTGGTGGGACGAGGCCACTCTCGGTGGAGCCGACGTCAGTCACCTGCTGCCATTCCTGACGGACTCTTACGACCTGGCGAAGGACTTCGACAAGCTGAAGAAGAGCGAAGCCGCGGCGAAGCCTGATACGAAAGGGGAATCCAAAAAGGGCACTCTCCAGCCGAACGCCAAGGGGACGCCTGATGCCAAGGCGATTCTGGAAGGAAAATCGTAGAGGCCGCCCTGCCCGCCCGTCACCTCTCTTAGGTGGTTCTTTGGCGAGCTATCAAAAAAATGTGCTCGGGTCAATTTTTTCAGAGGGATTTCAATGACCTGACCGGGTGGGGCTAACATGCTTTTTTCGATAAAGCAGGAATCTTCTGGGATTTCCGGCCCGGTTTTGCTGTTCTTTTGCGATTTTAGTAGTAACGGATGCAAGCTGCGCCTCGCACCTGCGCAGATGCGGACTCATACATCTATTTTCCTCTCCCCCTACTACGGTTATCCCTGTGAAAATCTCCCCCCGAATGAACGCGACGCATTCCCGCGCCGCGAAGAAAAGACACCGGCGATTATTCCTGGAACCTCTGGAGCCGCGGATTGTGCTGGCCATCGATGGGCTGGTGAGCTGGTATCGGGCGGAGGGGAATCCGAACGATTCGGCCGGCGGCAATAATGGAGCGTTTGTTGGAGGTGCTACTACCACAAATATAGATCCACTGCGTGGGACTGCATCAGGGAACTGGACTGTGTTGCAAGGCAAGGTCGGCCAAGCGTTTTACTTCAACGAATCGCCCACACATGTTGCGATTCCGAACAGCCCGTCGCTCGCATTACAGACATTTACGATTGACGCTTGGGTGAAACCAAACTATTTCGGCAGTGTTGCCGATGCCACTGGAGCTGAGATAGTCGGCAAGAACCTGCCGGGCGTGTCGTCCGCTACCTCCGTGTCCATCCTGGGTCCGGGCAGTACCGGAAGGTTCACGTTCGCCATCAGCCTGAGCAACGGGAGTCAGCCGTTCTTCAGCAGCGCCATTGGATTTGCTCTGGACGTGTGGCACCATGTCGCCATGACCTGGGACGGGACGTTTTTGCGTGGCTATGTCGATGGCCAGCCGCAAGGGGCAGGCGAAGTTGGACCAGGACTCATTTCGTACGATCCAACCACGCCGTGGACAATCGGGGGTCACGTTGGCGCCGGTCCAAGTCTTGCCAATCGCCATTACGAAGGCAAAATCGATGAAGTGGGATTCTACAACCGTGCCTTTACGTTGCCAGAAGTGCAGTCACTTCATACGAACAATGCACCTACCGCCAACAATGATGTTGGGTCCGTAAATGAGGATCAGGTGCTAAGCGTGCCAGTGCTGGCGAACGACGTTGACCCGGAAGCAGTTGCGATGACTGCGGTGCTGGTCGCCGGTCCCAGCCACGGAAGCGTGACGCTGAATGCCGATGGTTCGTACTCATACACACCGGTTGCCAACTATAACGGCGCAGACTCTTTCCAATACAAAGCCAGCGACGGCGTGCGACTTAGCAATGTCGCCACAGTCAACCTCACAGTGATACCTGTCGCCGATGCTCCCGTGTTGGCCCCAATCGGCAACCGCTCGGTGGTGGAAGGCTCGCTCCTGACCTTCACCGCAACGGCCACCGATGCGGACATGGGAGATACCCTGACCTTCAGCCTGCAGGGCGCTCCGGCGGGAGCTGCTATCCATCCCCAAACCGGCGTCTTCACTTGGACCCCGACCGCGGAGCAGGGGCCGGGGACGTTCAATGTGGATGTGACGGTCAGCGACGGCACTCCTTCCGCGCCCGATGTCGAAACCATAGCCATCACTGTCACGGAACCGCCATCGAATCAATCCCCGGTGGTAACGGGGCTCGCTTTGGATGATGCGAGCATCGACGAGAATGGCAGCGTCGTCCTCAGCGGCCTGGTCACCGATGCAGACTCGGCGGATACCCATACGGTGACTATCGATTGGGGCGATGGTTCCGCTCCGCAGGTAATCCCGGTGAACCCGACAACACGGGCATTCAATGCCGCTCATCCGTATCTGGACGACAATCCGACCTCCACGCCAAGCGACAACTATTTGATTCAAGCCCGCGCCGAGGATAACCAAGGAGCCGTCAGCCCCGTTGTCACGATTGGCCTGGTGTTGAATAACGTGGCACCCGCGGTCGATCCGATCACCGGGCCATCCTTCGGTGTGCAAGGTCAATCGCTCGCATTCACAGGAAGCTACTCGGATGTCGGCACCGCGGATACTCAGACTGCCTCCTGGCTAGTTATCGACGGGTCAAGCGCGGTCGTCGCGTCCGGGTCGGGAACGAGCTTCAGCTTCACTCCACTCGCGGTAGACACCTACACTGTCCAGTTCAGCGTCACCGACGACGACGGCGGGACGACGGCGGTTTCCAAGTCGGTCAACGTAGCGTCGGTGCAGATGCTGCCGGATCCTGACCGGCCAGGGATGACGATGCTGGTCATCGGCGGAACCGCCGTGAGCGACACGATCACGCTTACGCCCACGGCCATTACCGGCGAATATAGCCTGAACCTGAACGGCCTGATCCTGGGCCCTTACGCGCCGACGGGTTGCGTGCAGATTTATGGCGGCGGCGGCAGCGATTCGATTGTTTTGAACGGCAACTCGTCGGTCAACGCCTTCGAGGTGCATGACGGCTGGCTGGTCCTCAACTCGCTGCCGTTCTTTGACCACGACATTGAAAATCGCCAAATCAATGCGCTCGGCAGCGGCGATACGATCGCGGCCTACGACGGCAGCGTTACGATTGATGGCGGCTCGGCGAGCGACATCCTGGTTGCCGCCGGCCCCGGCAGCCATGCCTGGCTGATTACGGCTCAAAACGCGGGGAGCCTGGACGGCCAGATCTTTTTTACACAGGTCGAGCAGTTGGTCGGAGGGAGCGATGCCGACACTTTCCAGCTTGTGGGCAGCGCCCGTGTCAGCGGCTCCCTGAAGGGGGGCGGCGGCAGCGATGTGCTCATCGCGGCTGATTCTGACAACACCTGGGTGATCGGTTCAGCCAATGCGGGCACTGTCAAGAACACCAGTTTCAGCGGCTTTGAGACGCTGCGCGGCGGGAGCGGTGCCGATACCTTCCGCATCGTCCAGGGAGTGACGTTCGCTGGCTCGCTCGATGGCGCGGACGGTGCTGACGAGCTCAATTATTCGGCCTATACGTCCGCGGTCGAAGTGAATCTCGACCTGGGAACCGCCACGGGAGTCAGCGGAGTGATTGGGATTGAGAACACCACCGGTGGCAATGGAAACGATTTCCTCGTCGGGAGCGCGGCCGCCAATAACATTTCCGGTGGCAACGGCGAGGACATCATCCTGGGCTGGAGCGGCATCGACACGCTGAGCGGCAACTCCGGCAGCGATCTGGTCGTGGGGGGGTCGGGGGGAGACACCCTTCACGGCAACAACATGGACGACATCCTTGTCGGTGGCAAGCTCGCTTATGCGGACGAGGTCAAAACCATCGACCGGGGGGCCCTGGAAGCCATTCTGGCGATTTGGCGCACACCCATCTCCTATTCCACTCGGACTGCCACCTTAAGGGGCGGTTTGCTGAATAGCTCAGCCGTGCTTGACGATTACGCCGTGGACAAGCTCTATGGCGATGCGGGCGTGGATTGGTTTTTGATAGGGATTGGTGACGAAGTGAAACCCGGTAAAGGCGAAGACACTAACTAGGTGTAGAGTCCGCAGAACAGAAAGCGCGCCTAGGTGTTTGCCGCCGGAGAGGCCGTGCCGAAAACGGGCACCGGCGCGTGCAGGGGTGGTGGAACGAGAGGTTCCGCGGTCGGCTTGGCCGCCGGCAGCTTGATGATGAAAGCGGTTCCTTTGCCGACGGTGGATTCGACACGGATACGGCCACGGTGAGCGTCAATGATGGACTTGCAAGTGGATAGCCCCAGCCCCGTTCCTCCCTTGCCGCTTTCGTCCGGTCCTTTCTTGGTGGTATAGAACCGGTCAAAGATTCGCGGCAGCTTGTCCGCGGGGATGCCGCTGCCGGTGTCCCGCACGGTCAGATCCACCATGCCGCTGGTTTTGTCATGGTCGAGCTTGATGATCACGCGGCCGCCGCTAGGCATGGCCTGGCGGGCGTTGATGAGCAGGTTCAGCAGCACCTGCTGGATCTGGTTGCCGCTGGCGATCACTTCCGGCACCTTGGCAAATTGCAGCTCCACGGAAATTCGGTACTTCGAAAGCTCTCGCTCCAGCAGGACCAGGCACTCGTCAATGATCTTCGGCAGATCGGTCGGCTCCATGTCGCCGGATCGGTTGCGGGCCATGGCCAGGACACTGCCGGTGATTTTGGCGGCGCGCTGGCTGGCATCCAGAATTTTTTGCAGGGCCTTGTCCCGCGTCGGCTCATCCTTGTGCCGCAATCCAAGCCGGGCATAGTTCAGGATCGTCATCAGCACGTTATTGAACTCGTGGGTCGTCGTGCTAACGAGCTCCCCCAGCGCCGTCATTTTCTGGGCTTCCGCCAACTGCTGCTCGAGCGCGGCAATCTGGTCGGCGGGGGAAGGCGGCTGGCCGTGTGAAGTTCTGGTCATGCAATCCCTTCGTACCGAGCTATTTGAACCAAACAACTGCCTGGCCCACGCAGATCGCGCAGCTTGAATCTGGCCAACCTGGAACCCAACCCCACCTCTCCTTCACGGTATCGTCGAAACGAACTGGCCCCCATCAGCGCCCCGCGTTATAATCCGGCCCGACAATCCGCCACGGACAGGCGACATGGAGAAGCTAGGATGCATACCGTCGAAATGCTTGAGCGGCTGCTGGCGCTGGCCAGCCAAATGGGCTACGTCATTCGCCAGGAATGGCTGGGAGGTAGCGGCGGCGGCGAATGCCAGTTCGGCGGGCGGCGCTACATCTTTGTGGACCTGGCCCTGAACGTGGTCGAGCAGCTCGATCAGGTCGCTGCCGTCTTGCGGAATGACCCCACGCTGCCGCTCGCCAGGCCGGCACCGGCGTTATTGCCCGTGTTGGGACTGAAACGAGCGGCATGATCATCCCGGCGACCGCGTTTTCCTTCGCTTGCGCTTCAAGCCTGTGAGAAGGTAATTTGGGAGAACTGGGGAAACCCTGCTGATTCAGCAGCAGACTGGCGATTATTCCGGTCCTACTGCCGAAGAAGACTCTGAGGGCCGCCAAGAACTTTCCCACGGCCGGCCACGAGCTTTCGGAGAGTACGCCATGACGGCCCAACGTTTTTCCATCCCCCTCTTGCTCGCGCTCTGCTTGACTCCTTGCTCGCTCCCTGCCGGGGAGCGAATCACGGATGACGACTTCGGTGATTACACCGCTAGTTATGAACAGTCCGCAGCCGAAGTGCCCACCCAGCAAACCGTCAATCGGTATAGCCTGGTGGAAGCGATGGTGGAATCACCTTGGCAGACTCCCCAACAAGCGCCGACCATGATGGGCTGCGCTATCGGCGAGTGCCAGGAGTGTTGTCGAAGGGGTGGCTGGGTGGGAGGGGTCGGCGCCTACGTCATCAAGCCTCATTGGACCACCGACCCGGCCTTTGCCACCTCGCTTACCTCCGGCGGCGCAACCATCGACAGCCAGACCGACTTTGCCTACTCCTACTATGCCTCGCCGCTCGTGTGGCTGGGCTACGTGGGAGAGAACGGCCTCGGCGTCCGCACTCGCTTCTGGCTGTTCGACCAGTCTTCCACCACCACGTTCACGAATGACGGCACCGCGACGTTCATTTCGGCCGCTCCGCTGAACTATCTGAACAGCTCGTCCACTGCAGGAGACGTGCTCACCTTCACCAGCGGGCTCGACGTCGATGTCATTGACTTCGAGGTCACGCAGACGTTTGAGACCTGCGGGTTTTCGGGACAATTTTCCGCGGGGGCCCGGTACACACGGATCGAGCAGACCTACTTCCACGTGGAGGCACCGCTGAGCGGGCTCAATGACTTAGTGGATTCCATCCACGAATTTGACGGTTTTGGGCCGAGCATCGGCGCGGAGGTGCGGCGATCGCTTATGGGTAGCGGCGTTTCGCTCTACGCCAACGGCCGCGGTTCCATTCTGTTTGGCAAGAGCTCCCAGCAAGCGACCAACATCAACAACAACGTAATTACCAACTTCGGCACCTATGCGAACTGGGACGTGGTCCCCACTCTCGAGACCGAGCTTGGCATCCTCTGGCAGCAGGACTCCAGCCGAGGGCGTATGTTCGTGGACGCCGGCGTCGTTGGCATGGCGTTCTTCGGAGCCGGCAACGCCGCCAACAACCAGTTGCTGATCAACAGCACGGACGACCAGGCGGACAAGAATGCCACACTTGGCTTCTTCGGCTTCAAACTCGCGGCGGGAATGAGTTATTAGTCCTCAAATCGCCCGCGAACCGGGGAGCGGCCTGCGTTACTCCAATCGCTCGACGCGGAGCAGCGGCACCAGTAGCCAACAAGCGGCGGTGGACAGACTACCCAGGACGACGAGGAGGGCAAAGGCGGCCGGCACGTTGCTGAGTTGAACGCCCAGCCAGTCATAACAGCTCCCGCCGAGCCAGATCCCCAGCGACATGCCGGTGTTGGAGAGGGCCATTAGTGCGGCGAACGTCGTTCCCGCGGACTCCGCCTTGCAGGCTCGCGCGGCCAGGTCGAGCTGCACCAGCGTCCCGGACATGTAGAACAGGCCGGACAGCAGGCTCACCCCCAGCGCGGAAGCACCATTCCACATCACCAGATAGACCAGCGAGCTGAGAACGCCTGCGGTGATGGAGCCGTGAGTGAGCCAGCGGACGGGAATCCGCGGTCCCAGGATGGCATACGCGGCACAGGCCAGGATGGAACCGACCGCGGAAATCGACCGGGCATTCCCAATGAACTGCTCGTCGAGCTGAAGCTGGCCCTTCATGTATGCCTCCTGCACGACGCTGGAAAACGGGTTGAAGTTCCAGAGGAAAAGAAAGCCTCCCACAGTCCAGACGAGCGGCGATTGGAGCGTACTCCAGAGGGAACGCAGAGCGCTAAAGTCGCCGACTCTTTCATCCACCGGTTCTTTCACGATCAACAGAGTCATCAGGAGGGAAACCGCCGCCAGGCAGCCGCAAATCAAAAATCCCAGCCACGGCAGCCGGTGTTGCGACAGCCAGCCGCCGATGCTGCCGGTCATGATGGTGGCCGTGTAGATAGCGCCCCACTGGATAGCCTGAAAGCGGCCGGTCAGTCCGTGCTTCTGCCCAGCCGTCACGGCCAGAGCATCGACGACGACGTCGGTAAAGGCGATTCCCAAGGACGCGGCAAAGATCAACCCAAAAATGCTCGTCAGTCGCTGGAGCTCCAGCGGAATTGCGGCCAGCACCAGCAGGCTCACCGCCGCCGTCAGGGTGGACAGCAGCAGGTAGGACTTCCGCCGCGACCCAAACAGCGGCACAAAATCGCTGGCCAGACCGAAGAGCAACTTGAACGACCACGGCAGCCCGATGAGCATCGCATAGAAGGCAATTTCACCGGTCGGCATTTTCAGATGCCGCAACTGCGCCCGCACTGGCTGGGCGATGAGCCCCTCCGTCGGCTCGGCGAAGCCTTGCACGAAATAGAGCGCGGCAAATAGCAGGCACAGCAGGAAAACCTCGCGGCGGGGCTTCATGCCCGCAGTGTAGCAAACGCCCGCGCCGCCGAATTCAATTGACCGAAGGCTTTGCCAGCCTTATAGTTAGTCGATGCCGCCGAATGCTGCTTTTAGGCGGTAGTGCCTGCGACCAAGGCGACTAGTTCATCCTTCGAGGATCCCCAGAACGGGACAACTTCATGAGTAGCGGTGCAGAGGGTGCCGGCGTTGGCTATGCCACGATGCGGGGCCGCGATTACCCCACCATCCGGCAGTTCACGGTGCTCCTGGAAAATCGGGTCGGCCAGCTTCTGGAGGTGGTGCGGCGATTCGAGGGGAGCCGCGTGCGGATTGTCGCGCTCTCCATCAACGACGCCACCGAGTGTGCCGTGGTCCGCTTCCTGCTCTCGCATCCCGAGCAAGGGCGGGAGATTCTGGAGCGTGCGGGCCTGGCCATCATCGAGACCGACCTGATCGGCGTCGAGCTCCCCCCCGTCACGCAGCCGCTCGTGCAGGTTTGCACCGCGCTCCTGCAAGCGGAAGTGAACATCGTGCAGGCCATCCCGCTCATCATCCGCCCCCACGGCAACCCGGCCGTGGCCCTGATGGTGGACAACCTGGAGATGGCCATGGAGACCCTCAACAGCAAGGGCTTCACAATGCTTACGGAAGGGGATCTGGCTGAGGAGGAGTGAACCATGAGGGGACAAGTCTCCGCCTATCCGCCGTTTCATTCAGCATGCTTCATTTCGGTGCCCATTTGGGAATAACGCCGTTGGCCCAGAGCGTGGCGTCCACCGCTCGGAGTGTTTCGCGAGGTGATGGCTCGGAACGGTGGGATAGAGATGGTGTTCCAATTGGTACGGCAGTTCCAGGAACAACCGTGGAATGATGAGGCCGCGGAGCGTGCCGGTTTGCGTGAGCGGCGTGTCGCCATACTCGTGATGCGGCAAGCGCACGGTGAGCAGTGGATAGACCCAACTGCCGACAATGTCAAGCATCGTGGCGGGAGCAAAAGGCAAGGGGGGGTACTCAGTACTCAGATATCCCCAGGCTCGCGCCGGAGGTCAACATCTTCACAGGAAAAAGCCCCGCTTGCTGAGAGCGGGGCTTGGTTAAGATTCATTTGCTGGGCAGGCTGGAAGCCTACCCCACCTGGAACTACGAGAACAGTTCCTTGATCACCTTGCCGCCGTTGGCGATCTTCATGGGGCGGCCGTTCTTGCTGGTGAAGGTGGTTTCCAGCGAGATGCCCAGGGACTTGCAGACGGTGGCCATCACGTCTTGCGAGGTGTAGGGGTCGGTCTCGACCGAGGTGCCGTCCTCGTTGGTTTTGCCGACCGCGAGGCCACCCTTCATGCCCGCGCCGCCGAGGACCACGCTCCAGGAGCGGGCCCAGTGGTCGCGACCGCCGTTGCCGTTGATCCGCGGGGTGCGGCTGAATTCACCCATCCAGATGATGGCGGTGTCTTGCAGCAGGCCGCGCTCGTCCAGGTCGCTGGTCAGGGCGGACATCGCCTTGTCGAGCTCGGGAAGTTTGGTGGCCGAGAGGGTGCGGAAGATGTCGTTGTGGTTGTCCCAGCCGCCCAGATCCACTTCGACGAACGGCACGCCGGCTTCGACCAGGCGGCGGGCCATGAGGCAGCCGCGGGCGAAGGGGGTGGTGCCGTACTTGTCCTGGACTTCCTTGGGCTCCTTGTTGACCTTGAAGGCGTCCATCTGCGGGCTGGTCATCAGGGCCAGGGTCTTCTTGAGGATCTTCTGATGGTCGTCAGCCGCCGAGCCGCGGTTCTGGCTGATGAAGCCCTTCTCGACGAGGTCCAGGGCGGCCATCCGCTGCGTCAGGCGCTTCTCGTCCATGCCCATGTCCAGGTTGCGGACCTGGCCATTGGAGTTGACGACGAAGGGGGAGTAGGCCATGCCCAGAAAGCCGGGGCCTTCGCTGCCGCCGCCGACGGAGACGAACGGCGGGATTTCCAACTCCATCGCCTTGGTCTGGTCTTCCAGCTCGTGCGAGATGACCGACCCGTAGCTGGGGTATTCGATGTTCGGATTCGGCACGTAGCCGGTGTGCATGTAGTAGCGGCCCCGCATGTGGTCGGCTTCGCGGGTGCTCATGGAGCGGACGATCGAGAGCTTGTCCATGACGTTCGCAGTGAGCGGCATGTGCTCGCTGATCTGCATGTCCCCCTTGGTGGCGATGGGGCGGAAAGTGCCGCCGGTGGGAGCTCCGGGCTTGAGATCCCAGATATCCATGGTGGAGGGGCCGCCGCTCATCCACAGGAGAATGGCCGCCTTGTGCCGCTTCTTGAGGTCGGCGGCATTGGCCCGGAGCGTGTGCGTGAGGGAAAGGGCGGGGACGCTGATCGCCGCGGCACCAGCCATGTGGCTCATGAAGTGGCGGCGGCTCATGCCTGTGGGGGTGGTCAACATGGTCTGATTTCTCCGATTTCTTGGCGGTGGCCGCCGGTCTGGTTGCGAGCTGGTGAAGTTTGGAAAGGGACGGCCTGGGAAGGCCATCGTACTATTTAGTGTTGCAAAATGAATTCGTTGGTGTTCAGGACGACCCAGAACAGGTCTTGCAAGGCTTCCGCAGTATTCCCGTTGCGCCAACCGAGCATGATGTTGGCGGCATCGATTTCCTTGCCCGTCGGGCTGCGTGACAAGGCCGACTCGAAGATGTATTCAATCTTGGCGGCCGGCTTGATGTTGCTGGTGGCGACCTGGCCAAGGAAGCTGCCGGGCTTGATGTCCGTGGCGTTCTTGATGAGGTCGCCGTTGAACATCATCAGGGCTTGCGGGATGGTGCCGTTGAAGGTGGTCGCTTCGTCCCCTTCGTCGGTGCCGAAGGCGATGGTGAACTGCTGCAGCCAGTCGCTTTTGGCCTTCTCCTGCTCTTCGTAGCTGCCGCGGGTCTTGTGGGCCTGGGTGGCGACGAGGAGCGATTCATACAGCTCTTCGGCCCCCATGCCGCGGAGATAGAAGTGGGTGAACTTGGGGGTCTCGCCGAGCAGCGGGTCGTCGGCCTTGTTGCCGGGAACGCCGCGGCTGGAGAGCGAGTAGGGTTCGCTGAGGACGATCCAGCGGACCAGCTCCTTCAGATCGAAGCTGTTCTTGCGGACTTCCTGGCCCAGGTAGGTGAGCAAGGCGGGATGGGTGGCGGCGTTGTGCGGTCCCATGTCATCGATCGGCTTGGTGAAGCCGTAGCCGAGGAAGTGGGCCCACATGCGGTTGGCGATGGTCTTGTCCATGTATTCGGACTTGAGAATCATCTTGCCTAGCTCGGTGCGGCGGTCGCAGTCGGACAGATAGCCGCTCTTGCTGATGGCGGTGCCGTCCACGAAGACGGGGAAGGCACTTTCCAGCAGGCCGTTGCGGAGCTCGTAGAACAGAATCGCTTCGGAGGCGTCGCTGCCGGCACCTTCTCCGCCGAAGTCCTGGTTGGCGAGCTCACCGGAGGCCACATCGCGGGTGCCGGGGACGAACTTGCGGAGGGCCTTGGTCTGGCGGAAGAAGGCGTTGAACTCCCAGAACTTCTTCTGCTTCCATTCGTTGAACGGATGGTTGTGGCACTGGGTGCATTGGACCTGCAGGCCCAGGAAGATCTTGGCGGTCTGGGCGGTGGCCTGGGCACCTTCTTCGTCCAGCTTCATGACGAGGAAGTTAGCGGCTCCGTTGTAGCCCTCGGCACCCGGAGAGGTCTGGCCAGTGGCGGTCACCAGCTCGTACACCATCTTGTCGTACGGCTTGTTGCGGGCGAAGCAATCGCGCAAGTACTTCTGCATGCCGGGACGGCTGGTGAGCGTGTTCTGCTCGGTGCCGCCGTTGCGGCCGATGAGGATGTTGGTCCACTTGGTGGTCCAGGTGCGGGCGTATTCCTCGGTAAACTTGTCGTCGTAGAGGAGCTTGGAAATGAGCTTGGCCTTCTTGTCCGATTCCTTGCTGGTGACGAACTCGCGGAGTTCCTGGACGGACGGGATGCGGCCCACGACATCGAGAAAAACCCGGCGGCACCATTCCTGGTCGAGCGCGGGGGGAGAGGGGGTGAGGTTATTGTCCGTCCAGACCTGCCGGATTTCCTTATTGATGAAGGCGACCTGGGGGATGTTGTAATCTGGGGCGGCTTCGTACTTCGAGGCTTTGGCTGGCTTTTCGGGGGCGGCCTTGGTGGCAACCGCCTTTTCTGCCTTGGCTTTCGTCGATTGAGCACTGGCCGGGACGATAGCACCCAGCGTAAAACAGGCGGTCAACGACCAGAGGGCAAGTGTGCGAAAGTTGTGTTGTGTCATGGTTCAATCTCCTACCGCCGCCGGCCTGCCTGAAACCGACTTCCGTAAGCCCTAAAACGGGTGGCGGACGTGAAGGTACTCACTGGTACCAAAAGATTTCCGTAAATTCGGAAGGGTGAAATTCAAGCCGTCATTCTAGCGAAAATTGGGGCATCCCGCCAAACAATTTTGCGGGGATTTTGGGGGTGCAAGGCGTCCGCCTGCGGGATGGTGTTTTCTGGGCTGGTACTGCCGTGCTAGCAAAGACTTACGTCGAATAGACCCAGCGGCCGAGCAACAAGGTCGGGACAATCAGCATGGCGATGCCGAGTCCGAACTCTGGCCGGCCGGTGCCGAAAGCGGTGATGGCGGCATCGAAGAGGATGAGCGAGAGGATGCATTGCTTGACCGCTGCTTGGACGAAGGGGGGCTCGGGGTTGAGCACGGCCTCTAGGCAACGCCTTTGGCCCACGAGGAACATTACGGTCAGCAGCAGCCAGAAGGCGTAGATGGCATTGAGCTGTTGGGCGCGAACCAGGCTCCCCCACCAGCCGATCATAACGATTCCCATGACCATCACCGCCATTCCCCCCAGCAAGTTCAGAATGGGACTCCGACCCGCTTCCCCCTTAGCGAACCAAGTGACGCCGACGATGTACAGCCCGATTGCCGCAGCGGGCAGGAGTTCCAGCGGTTGATAGTGAAGCAGCCAGATTGGGCCTGAGGCGACTTGCGCCACGCTCAGCCCCAGGAGCACGTTGAAGAACCGGCAGAGCCCCATCCCCAGCGGACCCAGCGGCGTCTTCTTCAAAAAGCCGTCGTAAAACAAAACGCTGCCAGCAAGCAACAGCGAGATTGCTCCGCTCCGCCAGGGAAGCGCGACCGCGTCCTTCCCCATCGCAACGTATCCGGCCGCAGCGCCGAGTATGAAGCCGATGACAAGCAATCCGAATCCGACAACTTGCGCGGTCTTCAGCCCAATCTGTCCGGACGGCAAAGGGCGAAAGGGGCGCTCCTTGCGGTCAATCTCCACATCGAACACGTCGTTGAGCACCATCCCCGCCGTATAGAGACAAGCGGAAGCTCCGGCCAAGCAGGCGAAGACGCCGATTTCATCGAGCGCCCCCCTCGCGATGAAAAGGCCCATGCTAACATCGGCCAGCGCCGTGAAGACATTCGGCGCTCGCAAGAGGCGGAGCCAGGAGAGGAGCGGGGAGGGCGCGGGGACAGGTGCCGCGGAGGCGTCGCTTTCTGTGACCTGGCTCATGTCCGTGGTGATAAAGCAAAAGCGGCGAGCACGCTAGTGAGCGTCTCGCCGCCTCGTGGAACATTTTGTTCGATGGTTCGCTATGTCGAGCCGTCGTTAATACCGGTCGCCGCCGCGGTCTCCACCCCGGCCGCCACGATCTCCACCACGGCCACCGCCGCCGTAGCCTCCTCCCCCGCCTCCACCTCCATATCCACCACCGCCACCGCCACCGCCTCCATATCCACCGCCGCCCCTGCCGCCGCGGCCACCACCACCTCCTCCGCCTCCATAACCACCGCCGCCCCCGCCTCCATATCCGCCCCCACCGCCAGCCTTGGGCGCGCGTTCGCGGGCTTCATTCACCACCAGAGGACGCCCGTCGCAATCAAAGCCGTTGAGGGCGTTGATGGCGGGCTCGCAGTCCGCGTCATTCGCCATCTGCACAAATCCAAAGCCGCGGCTGCGGCCGGTCTCGCGGTCCATGACCACTTCGGCCTGGCCGACTTCGCCATACTGCTTGAAGAGGTCCTCAAGCTCCGCCGAACCATACGACCAGGGCAGGTTGCCCACATAAATCCGCTTCGCCATTCTAACAGTCCTTAAACAAATCCACAAAGAGAACGAACCAGTTGTTAACCATCGCCTGAAATGAATTCCAGCGCGATGAAGCCTCGGCCACCAAGGCCGGGAACTGTTCACCGTGGGAATATACAAAAGCCCCACAGGGTGGGAAATACCGCTCCCTGGAAAATGTCTATTCCGGCAAATAATTCAAAGTGTAGTACGCCGCCGGATGCAGCAGCGGCTGCTTTTCCGCCGAGCGGACGCCATCCAAATGCAGCTCGTGGACGTGTCCTTCCTGAAGCTTGTCGATGGTCAGCCGGACGCTCAGGCCGTCGGCGGCAACTTCGGCTCTGGTGATGGTGGGCTTGGTGCCGTCCACTTCGGGGCTACCGTAGTCGGCCTGGTAAATATAGGTGTACGTCGAGAGGGAATAGGACTTGGGGTCGCCGGCTGTGGCGGGGTCAACCTTCTGGGTGAACGTAAGCTCAAAGCCGTCCTTCTTGGCGTGCATTTCATGGACTTCAAACGGCGTCTTGCCGGTCCAGACCAGGCGGTCCAGTGAGTAAGGCTTGCTGCCGCGTGAGCCCCAGCCGCGGTTGGTGCCGCCGACGAACATCGAGCCATCCTTCGTCATCAGGAGCGACAGCGCCCCGGAGCCACAGCCCTGGCGAAATGGGAAACAGGCTCCCTGATAATGCCCTTGCACTTTTTCCAGATAGACCCGCATCACGGTGCTGTGAGCCTGGTCGCCGACGAAGAGCTGGTTCTGGAAGACGCCGAACTTGCCGCCCGTAGTATCGCAGGCGATGCCCGCGGCGGATTGCCCCATCTTGGGATACGGAAAGTAACAGGCGGGGGGCTCCAGCTCCGGAATCTTTTTCGCCTCCACCATCGCGCGGCTCTTGCTGACGGGGTCCTTGGGACGCTCACCGATGACGCCGCCGGTCAATTCGTACCAGCGATTGCCGCCGGGATGCCCCTGGAACGACCCGGGCCGTAGCCACTTCAGGCTGCACGCGCCGTTCCACGGGCCCTGGTTATCGGTATAGAACATGTCCCCCGCGGCGTTGGCCCCGATGCCGCCAGGCGAGCGGATGCCGCTGCACGTCGGGATGACTTTGCCGTCGGGCGAAATCCGCAGGCACCAGCCGCGATACTTCTGCTCGCTGGTGAACGAGCCGGTAAGGCAGAGCACGACCCAGATATTGCGCTCCTTGTCGAACTTGGAACCGAAGGCGTATTCATGATAGTCGCCGGTAATCTCCCAGCCGTCGCTGACGTTTTCAAACAGGTCCGCCCGGCCGTCGTTATCGACGTCCTTCATCCGCGTCACTTCGCACCGCTGCGTGCAGTACAGCCAGCCGTCTTTTTCCGCGAGGCCCAGCACTTCGTGCAGCCCGCTCGCGAACTTAGTGAATTCCACGTCCGCCGGCGGGTCGGCGAACGGCTTATCGACGACAAAGATGTCGCCGCGGCGCGTGGATATCGCCAACTTGCCGCTCTTCAGCAGCTCCAGCCCGCCGGCTTCCAGGTTCACATGCTCGGGAATGGGAAACTCGATGAGTTTGTAGAAGTCCTCTTCCTTCGGCGCTGGTTGGGCGAGCGAGGCATTTGTTGACAAAAAAATGAGAGATAAAAAAATGAAGATGGGGACCGAGAACGCCCTACTCTGGAATTGATTCGAATTCATTTTTCTGTCTTCCATTTTTCTGTCAAAAGTCCTGATCTTCTGTCTCGCGTGCGTGCAAGCTTCACCACTCAAACTCCTGCGTGATGCTCGCCGCTGTGCCGGCAAACGTCACCGGCACCAGCAGCTCCCACTTGCCGCTGTTCTCCCGCACCAGCGGCTTTTGCTTCGAGCCGATTTTCATGGTCCATTGGCCGTCGATTTTGTAGCTGCCGCCTCCCGTTTCCTCAATTTTCCCGGCTGCCGCAACTCGGAAGTAGAGGTTGGCAACCGGTTTCTCCGAGACCAGCGAGAGTGTGCGACGGAAAGAGTAAACGTCGTCGGCGCCGTAGGGAACCGGAGCGTCGGAAATTTTGATTTCCCCAAAGCTGTACTTAAACGTCGGCATCCGCTTCGGACCCAGGACATATCCGCCAAATCGATAGCCCTGCTCTTTGGCAGGCGTGCCGGGCCAGGGAGCTTTGTCGTTCTCCAGCAGGGCAAAGGGAACGCCGTCCGTCAGTTTGATGACGTTGTCCCCCAGCGGCGGCTGGAAGCCCACGCCGCGCCCTTCCCAGTGGCGGGCGGCATCCATGAAGGCTCCTTGCCAGATGAGCGCCAGCCGCAGGTTGTTGGCGTCGAAGGCCAGGTTGAGCTTCTCGGGATAGCCGACGCCGATGGCCCGCGGCCCGGCCCCCTCAATGAAGTTGCGATACATAATCGCTTCGTCATAGGCCATCAGCTCAATCGCCCCCGTCACGAGACCGACCGGCAAAACGGCTTTGTCGCCATCCGCGAGGTAGGCCCACATCGCCCGGTCCTGCTTGTCCACGCTCCCATCCAGCACCGTCGGCAGAGTGGTTTGGCCGTCGGGGAAGACGTTGGGCATGCGCGTCCCTGGGCGAAACGCCTGCGGGGCCTGCATATAATGATGGAACCATTCCGGCCGCAGGCGTTTCGTCATGGTGGTGAGGCTGAGGGCCTGAATGCCTGTCGATTTCTTGTCCGCGAAGGTGTGGCACTTGATGCAACCAAAGGCTTGCCCCCCCACCAGGCGGCGGCCGGCGGCTTTGAATTTCTTATCGCCGTCCTCGACATCGAGCTTGGGCACAGGCTTGAGTCCATTCTTGTCCGCCTCGTCCAGTGCGGTGACTAGCGAGCCGACATTGGCCATGCCGAACTTCGGCATGCGGGTGAACATGTAGGGGCGGTCCTTAGCCCCTTCGTTGAAGACCGTCTGCATCCACTCCGGCCGCAACTTGGCGCCGACGCCCGCGAGTGGCGGGGGAAGGCGGCCTTCGTCCCCCATCTCTGGCATGTCGGACTTGAAGTGCGTGTTGCGGGCTTCCTCCACGCCGCCAAGCTGGCCGCGGGTGTGGCAGGCGACGCAGTTGAAGCGGACGAGGTTTTGCGAGATCAACTCTGCGCTCGCCAGTTTTCCCACCAGGGGTTTCCGGGGAGGACCGTTGATTCCGGCAATCGCCGCGATAATTGATTGCTTTTGCTTTTCGTTAAGAGCGTAGGAGGGAGTCTTAGCTGGCGCATCAGTCAAACAGCCGCCGTTGCCCTTTAATTGGGCCAGTGACGGCGCGGTGAACTTGGAGACAATCTGCTGACCGTCCTTCTTGAGGTTATGGCACGACGCACAGCCGAGCGTGGTGAAGTATTCCTTTCCCTTAGCAGCCAGGTCGCTATTGACGACAAAGACTCCCTCCTCGGGCTTATCGGACTTTTTGGCGGGAGGCGCGGCAATCAGCGTGTCGAGCCTTTGCTGCGGCTGGCCTTCGGCCTGGTACTCCACCTGCAAGACCTCTCCTCCTCCTTGCTCGAAATACTCCACAGCCACGGCGTGCAGCCCCGCGGTGATTTGCATCTGCTTCCGCTTTTGCTGAAAGGAGTGGATGCCGTCGTTGTCGATGACCAGCTTGCCATCGATGAAGAGCCGCGAGCCGTCGTCGGAACCGATGAGGAACAAATAGTTGCCGGCCTTGGGAATGTTGATATGGCCGTCGAAGCGCAGGGCGAAACCGTCTTTCAGCTTGGTCACGCCGACGTCAAAGCCCCCCGCTTCGCCGACTTCTTTCGGCGTCAGCTTACTGAAGTCCGGCAAGCGGTCCCACGAGCCTTCGTAGAGGGCGAATTGCAGCCCCGAGCTGATGTCGAGGTCCTTGAGCAGGAACGAGGCGATGTCCCGCGCGTCCTGCGGCTCCAGGTTGAGATGCGGCATCCGGCCACCGGGGCGGACGGCCAGCGGGTCGGCGAGAAATTGCGTCAGCCCCGGCACGGTGTACTTGCGGCTGGGGGTGCCAAGAGGAATCGAAGTCGGCAGCGGGTCCTTGGGCGAATCTTCCTTCCGCGGATCGTGGCAGGCCAGGCAGCCGATGTGGTGATAGAGGTTGTCGCCGCGGTTCACGCTTTGCCGCAGAGCGGCCGCCTCGCCGATGGTGCCGGTCGTTGCCAGGAAATGAACAATCGCCTCCACCTTCTCCTTCCGCTCCGCCTCCGAAAGTCCGGCCAGGACATTCGGCATCGTCGTCCCCGGCTTGGTCGCCTGCGGATCGGCCAGAAACTTGAGCAGATAGTTCGGCCGCACGCGGCTGCCGACGGTATCGAGCACCGGAGCCTGCTTCTTCTGCACGTACGTCTCTACGACTTTGTCCACCTGATGGCAAGACGTGCAATTCAGCTCTCCGAGCAGGAGTTGGCCGCCGACTACCAGATCGCCCTTTTCCCCCGCATGGAACCGCTCGAATCCAATGACGCGGGGATGAGCGTCGGCAGCACACAGAGTTGCTAGACCTGGAATACCGGCGATCACAATGACGAGGAGTGCGGGAAGGAACTTGGCGAGCGTCATCCAGCAATCTCCAGGCGGGCGTTTTCGACGAGGCAGCGTAGGGGGTGGGCCAACAAGTTATGTCGCTTTGCCAATGGGCGTGTCAACTACAGATGGATTTGGCGCGCCGATTCTGGCAGCAGCATCGCTGGCGACAGATTTCACGAACTGCTGCCAGATGGCTGATTCGCGGCAAACAAAGCCTTGACCTCCGGCCGCCGCAAGACAACAAGAATCCAAATTCCCGCAATCAGGCTGATCAAATAGCAGCCGCACATCGGCAGGATTCCAGCCCACGCGCCGATAAGGGCGAGCCACCTTCTTTTGTATTGAAGCAGGCTGACGCTGCCAGCTACCATGAGCAGACTTTGCAGCAACATGAGAACGGAACCAAATACTGTCTGAACCGCAGTTCGATGAATGTCCGGGCTCCAAGGATAGATGGGGTTCTTGTCGAACAGCACCAGCCCCCAATAAGCAGCGCCGTACAGCCCGCCGAAGATCCCCAGGCTTCCCATGATGACCAGGGTGATCCCGCACCAGAAGGTTGCCCGTACCGCCGACTGCGTGCGATTTACGTCGCTGACCTCCGGCGGAATCGCCGGCGATTGATACGGGTTGGGCTGGGACACATGCACTCCGCGTATTGACAAGCAAACTTGAGACTATCAGCCTACATGAGCCCGCTAGCCGCGTTGACACCGGCAGGGGATAAATTCAAAATGCACAGCTTGGCGGGGGGCGGCCCGGCCGGTAGGACAAGCCTTGGTGCTTGTCCGATTGTGTTTTTGGACCTGCTGAATTCTCAGACTGATTTCTCCAAAACTTCCTCACTTGGGATTCCTGCTTTGCTGCAACCCGTTCAAAAGGCCGATGTCCTGATCGAGGCGATGGGCTGGATTCGCCGCTTCCGCGACAAGATTACGGTCATCAAGCTCGGCGGGAGCGTGATGGAGGACGAGAACGCGCTTCGGCATACGCTGGTGGATATTGTGTTCATGGAAACCGTCGGCATGAGGCCGGTGGTCGTCCACGGCGGCGGGGCGGCGATTGACCGAGCGATGGACGCGGCAGGACTCGTTCCCAAAAAAATCAAGGGCCGCCGCTACACCGACGATGCCACGCTGGAAATTGTCGAGCAAGTGCTGGCGTACGAAACGAATGAACGGCTTGCCCAGCAGATTGAAGAACTCGGCGGGCGAGCCATGCCCCTGAATTTCCGCACGACCAACGTCCTTTTTGGCGAACGAATCACGCTGCCGGGGGACAACGGCGAGCAGATTGATTTGGGGCACGTCGGCAAAGTGACGCGAGTTGACCGGGGAGTGATTGAAAAGCTGTGTTATGCCGGCCAGGTTCCCGTCATTCCCTCGATGGCGATCTCCGCGGGCGGCGGTAAGCTCAACGTGAACGCCGACACGGCCGCAACGGCAGTGGCCCAGTCGCTGGGTGCGGAGAAGCTGATCTACATGAGCGATGTGAACGGCGTCCGCCGCGACAAGACCGACCCCGCCTCCATCATCCATTCCCTCACCGACGTCGAGGCCCGCGAGCTGATGCGGATCGGCGTGGTCGATGCCGGCATGATCCCCAAAGTGGAAGCCTGCCTGGAAACGCTCGACCGGGGCGTCCGCAAGGTCCACATCATCGACGGCCGCGTGCGTCACTCGCTGCTGCTGGAGATTTATACCACCACGGGGGTCGGCACCGAGATTATGAAGGCACCCACGTAGGATGGGCTTCCAAGCCCGTCCGGATTTGACCTTTACAATCCTGCGAACCAATTTCCGTTACGATACGTCCTTGCAACTTCCCTTCGCCCCGCACACCGCGGGGCGTTACTGCTTTTGTCGCCAGGTAGAATTCGTTTCTGGGCAGGCTGGAAGCCTACCCCACCAAGGAGAACCCCATGCCCCAGATTGCCGGCCTGAGCTCCGCCGAAACTGTCGAGCTCTTCAAACGCTACGTCATCGGCAATTACAACCGCTATCCGGTTAACCTGGTCCGCGGCGAGGGCTCGCTGGTTTGGGACAGCGAGGGGAACCGCTATCTCGACCTCTTCCCCGGCTGGGGGTGCAACCTGCTGGGGCATTGCCCGCCGCATGTCGTGCGGGCGGTGCAGGAGCAGGTCGCCACGCTGATTCACGTCCCCAATACCTGGCACATGGACGTGCAGGGGGAATGGGCCCGGCTGCTTTCCGAGCGGAGTTTTGGCGGTCAGGCCTTCTTTTGCAACAGCGGCACCGAGGCCAACGAAGCGGCCATCAAGCTGGCCCGGCTGCATGGCAAGGGAAAGTACAAGATCATCACCTTCACCGGCGGCTTCCACGGCCGGACCCTCGGCGCTCTCACCGCCACCGCCCAGCCGAAGTATCACGAAGGTCTCGGCCCGTTGGTCGCCGGCTTTAATTACGCACCCCACGGAGATCTGGCTGCAGCGTCTAAACTCATTGACGACGATACCTGCGCCATCATGGTCGAACCGATTCAGGGGGAGGGGGGCATCCGCCTGCCGCCGGAAGGTTTCCTCCCCGGCCTCCGCAAGTTGGCGGACGATCACGGTCTGCTCCTCATCTTCGATGAAGTGCAAACCGGCTGCGGACGGACCGGCGAGTGGTTCGCATACCAGCATTACGGGGTGACGCCGGATGTGATGACGCTCGCCAAGGCGCTCTGCGGCGGCATCGCGGGCGGGGCCCTGCTGACGACGCGGGCAATTGCCCCCAGCCTCCGTCCCGGCACGCACGCCGCCACCTTCGGCGGCAATCCCATCGCCGCCCGAGCCGGCATCGCCGCGATTGAAATGATCGAGCAGGAAGGGCTGCTCGATTCCGCGAAGCAACTCGGCCAACTCTTCGAGCGCCGCTTCCGCAAGCTGCGAAAGGAATGCGACCTGGTCACCGATGTCCGCGTCGTCGGCACGATGGTCGGCATCGAGCTGGCCATCGACGGTGCGCCGGTCGTCAAAGGCTGCCTGGAACGCAAGCTGCTTGTGAACTGCACCCACAGCACCGTCATCCGCCTGCTGCCCGCCATGAATCTGCCGGAAGACCAGGCCGAAGAAGGCTGCGACATCCTGGCGGAAGTCATCAAGAATCTGCCGCGGCAGTAGGAAATCAAAAATCTCAAATCTCAAACAAATTCAAAGGTGAAAGGAATGCCAAATTCAAAGCTGTCGCGTTTCAGATTTCCGTTTTCAGATTTCACCATTGTTTGAGATTTGAGATTTCCAATTTGAATTTGGAACCATTCAATGAAACACATCCTCACCCTCTTCGAGCTCTCCACCGCCGATATCGAGCGAATCTTCGCGATTTCGAAAGACCTCAAAACCAAGCTCGCCCAAGGAATTCGTGATCCGCTGCTGCCTGGGCGCGTGATGGCGATGATTTTCGAGAAGCAGTCGCTCCGCACGCGCGTCAGCTTTGAGACGGGGATGGCTCATCTGGGGGGCTCAAGTTTCTTTCTCGGACAGGATGTCGGCTTTGGCAAACGCGAATCCGCCGCCGACTTTTCCCAGGTCCTGAGCCAATACGTGGATGTTATCGTCTGCCGCACGAATGCTCATGCAAAAATTGAAGACCTGGCGAAATATGCAACGGTTCCCGTGATTAACGGCCTGACCGACTCCGCTCATCCGTGCCAGGCCCTGACCGACCTGTTCACACTCCAGGAATTCCACGGCAAGCTCGCCGGCAAACGGCTGGCGTACATTGGCGACGCTAACAACGTCGCCAAGAGCCTCGCGGTCTGCTGCGGCAAGCTGGGGGTCGAGTTCGCCATCGCTGCCCCCGCCAAGTATCAGTTCGACGATGCCTTTTTGGTTCAACTGAAACAGGAAGTGCCGCAAGCGAAAGTCATTCAGACCACGCACACGGCGGACGCGGTGAAGGGGGCCATCGGCATCTACACCGACGTCTGGGTCAGCATGGGGCAAGAAGCGGAAGAGGTGGAGCGGAAAAAGGAGCTCGGGCCGTTCCAGGTCAACGCCGCGCTGATGAAACAGGCCCCCGCGAGCGCCATTTTCCTGCACTGCCTTCCCGCCCGCCGCGGCGAGGAAGTGACCGAAGAAGTTATCGACGGCCCGCAGTCCGCCGTCATCCCCCAGGCTGGCAACCGGATGCACGTGCAAAAGGGGCTGCTGGCGTGGCTGCTGGGGGTGAAAGTCTAATGCGTGCCGCCAACGAACTTCGCGCTGTCAAAATCAAGCGCGGCTACACCCGCATGTCGCCAGGGAGCGTGCTGCTCGAAGCGGGAAACACCGTCGTCCTCTGCACGGCCAGCGTGGAAAGAAAAGTCCCCGACTGGCTAGCTGGAAAAGGGAAGGGCTGGATTACGGCGGAGTACAACATGCTGCCGCATAGCACTTCGCCGCGTAAGGCCCGCGACAAGGGCGGAAAGATCGATGGCCGCACGACGGAAATCCAACGGCTCATAGGACGAAGCCTGCGAGCGGTGGCTGATTTGCTGGCTCTGGGCGAGCGAGCGATCAACGTCGATTGCGACGTGCTTCAGGCCGATGGCGGGACGCGGACAGCCAGCATCACCGGGGCGTTCATTGCGCTCGTCGATTGCCTCCGCAGCATTCAGAAAGACTTGCCGGATCCCAAGAAATTCCCGCTTACTGGCAGCGTCGCGGCCATCAGCGTCGGCATCGTCGAGGGCAAGCCGGCGCTCGACCTGGATTACAAGCAGGACGTCGATGCCGACGTGGATATGAACATCGTCATGACCGGCAGCGGGCGGTTCATCGAGATTCAAGGGACCGGCGAAGAGGCCACGTTTGGAGACGATGATTTGGCAGCACTGCTCAAGCTGGCCAAGCAAGGCATCCGCGAGTTGACGGCGATTCAGAAGAAGGCCCTCGGAAAGGCCTGGCCGTTTGCGTAGCCGCGCACGGCTCGCGTGCGGACTTCTGATGTTTTTCCCTGGGAATTGAAGAGGCCAACACGCGGGCCGCGTGTGGCCACGTCAGGCCATTAGCTCCGCAATCGCTTTCCCCGGCCGCACAAACGTCGGCCGCCCGCCCATGTCCGGCAGCGTTTGATGCTCAGGCACGCCGAGCAGGTGGTAGACGGTGGAAACTAGGTCGAGCGGCGCGACGGGGTCCGAGGCTGGAAACGCCGCCTGCTTGTCGCTCTTGCCGTAGACCATGCCGCCGCGGACGCCGCCGCCTGCCAGCACCGTGGTGAAGCAGCCGGGCCAGTGGTCCCGGCCGTCGGCACCCGCCCCGGCGTCGCTGTTCCGCTGGCCGACCTTGGGGGTGCGGCCGAATTCGCCCGTCCAGATTACCAGCGTCTCGTCGAGCATGTTCCGTTCGGTCAAATCGTCGAGCAGTGCCGAGAACGCCTGGTCAGCAGGAGGCATGAGCCGTGATTTCAAATCAATGAAATTGCGGCTGTGAGTGTCCCACAGGATGCTGACATTTTTGATGCCTTCGCTGGGCCAATACACCGTCACCAGGGGCACTCCGCGCTCGATGAGCCGCCGGGCTTGTAGCACCGATTGGCCGTGGCAATTCATCCCGTACCGCTCCCGGACCTTCTGCGGCTCTTCGCCCAGGTTGAAGGCCCCCTTTTCCGTGGCCGCGCTCGTGAGCAGTTGGAACGCTCGCTCATTGTTCCTTTCGCGGGCAGCGAGGTTGGGCGATTGCCCCTGCCGAAGCTGCTCGTCGATTTGCTTCAGCAATCCGCGTCGGTCTTCTAACCGCGTGACCGAAAGTTCCGGCCGGAGCGTCATCTCCGCGATGCGATAGTTCTTGCCAATGGGGTCATTGTCAATGATCAGCGGGTCGAAGACCGGCCCCAACCAGCCGCCGAACTGTCCCTGGCTCGATTCGAGGAACCGGGGGACGTCGTTTTCCGGCTCCGGCTTGGGACGGAGGGAAACAAACGGCGGCAACACTCCGCGGCCGCGGCCAAGCTTAGAGAGGACCGCCCCGATCTGCGGCCATTGGCTGCGGATTTCGCCGCTTTGCACCGGCGGCTGGCCGGTGAGCATAAAGCTGGTGCCGGTGGTGTGGTCGGCGTTGTTGTGCGTCATCGAGCGAACGATGCAAAGCTTATCCACCCGCTGGGCGAGCTGCGGCATGTGCTCGCAAATCTGAATGCCCGGCACCTTGGTGGCAATCGGCTTGAACTCCCCCCGAATCTGCTCCGGCTGGTCGGGCTTCATGTCCCAGGTGTCTTGGTGGGCCGGCCCGCCCCACATAAAGAGCAGAATGCACGCCTTGGCCTTGCCGAACGTCTTATCGTCCACCGCCGCTGGTGTTTTTCCCGCCAAGAGTTGCGGCAGCGTGAGTCCCAAAAGCCCAGCGGTGCCGGCGCGAAGAATCTCTCGCCGCGTGGGGCCGCGAGAGCGATGGTAGTTTTGGCAGCCGGGTAGAAGCATCTATTCAGAGTAACCCGATATGCCGGCCCCGTGCAAGATTAGTGAGTGTTCGTGCTCACCTTGGGAGCATCGGCATTCACCGTCGGACTCGCCTCGCCCGCGGGTCGCTCGCTCTCGCGCTGGAGAGCGTCATGCACCTCTTTGCGATGAACGGGGACGGTCGAGGGAGCTACAATTCCAAGCCGCACTTTGTCGCCGCGAATGTCGACAATTGTGAGGACGATATTCTCCCCAATGATAATGGACTCATCCCTCTTTCGTGACAGAACAAGCATGCCCACACCGCTTTCTAAGAAATGTCTCCTCCCGAGATGTTGAGGGATTCTACGAAGTTAGAAGTGTTTTTCCGGCGCTGCCATCGCGGAAAACGTGCGCAGGGAACCACCTCGGTGGGAAAGTCGCTTCGCGACGTCCGCCGTAACTCATTTGGCAGCAAATATTTACGCACATTTTCTATTGGGAGGAAAATGCCGGCTGTTTCTGAGTCCAAATCTCGTGCCAATCCGCAACTCCTGCTGGACACGTGGGACCGGCACACCGCATTTCCAGTAGCTCGTCGCCACCGCTCCGCGGAGGGGCTACATTCTTCGTTATGAACCGACAATCTCTCGTATCAGCCGTGGTCATACTCGCCAGCTCTCTCACCGCGCTCGCCCTGGAGCCGCTGCCGGATAAGCTCGTTGTCCTGACGTTCGACGACGCCTCGAAATCTCATTTCACGGTCGCCCGGCCGGTGCTGCTGAAGTACAAGTTCGGGGCGACATTCTTTGTCACGGAGGGCTTCGATTTCAAGGACAACAAGATGGACTACATGACCTGGGAGGAAATCGCCCAGCTTCACAAGGACGGCTTCGAAGTCGGCAACCATACACGAGACCATCTGGGTCTGACGAAGGAAAACGTACCGAAGATTGCCGAGCAATTGCAGGCGATCAACGCTCGTTGCAAAGAGCACGGCATTCCCACGACCACCAGCTTTGCCTGGCCGGGGAATGCACTCTCGATGGAAGCTCTCGTGCCGCTCCGCAAGGAAGGCATTCTCTTCGCCCGCCGCGGTGGAGCGCCGGAGTTTGAATACAAGGAAGGCCGCGGCGTCGGCTATGAGCCCGGCCTCGATCACCCGCTGCTGATCCCTAGCGCCGGCGATGCCCGCCCGGACTGGACGCTCGACAATTTCATTGCAGCGGCGGAAAAGGCGCGCTTCGGCCGAATTGCCGTGATCCAGTTTCACGGGGTCCCCGACACGGCCCACGCCTGGGTCAACTCGTCGCAGGAGAATTTCGAAGCTTACATGAAGTACCTCGCCACGCAGGGCTATACGGTGATCGCCATGCGGGAGCTGGCGAAGTACGTCGATCCGAACATCCTGCCGGGCGATCCGCAGGGGGCCATCAAGGATCGGCAGGCTCGTATTGCAGCTGGCAAGGATTTGGAGAACTTCCGCCAGTCGAAGAATCGTGAAGACGTTGACTACTGGCTTGCTAATATGGTCACGCACGAGTTTACAACTGCTGAGATGTCTGCTGCCACGGGAAGGACCTATGATGCGGAGGGACTACGAAGGGCGGACGTTCCTAAACTCGCCCCGCGCGAGAAGAACTCGCTGCTCGTCCTCCCCTATCCCGGCGGCCGTCATCCGCGAATCGGCTTTCTCGAAGGAGCCATTCGTCCCCAGCGAGAAACCAAAATCAGCGTCTTCGCCCCCTGGAAAGACGGCGGCTACGCGGTCGCTGATGTACCGGAAGCGATTTGGGTCCAAACCGGAGACAAGCCGCGCGAGCTTCTGTATCTCGCGCACACGCATGTGCCCACGATGTGGGACAAGCAAAGTGTCACGCTTGAGCCGCTCGAATGGAGCCGGGAGAAGGACGGCACGTTTCGCATGGAACGCAAACTCCCCAATGGCGTCACCTTCGGGACATTGGTCACGCCAACCCCCACCGAGGTCCGCCTGGAAATGTGGCTCACCAACGGCACCCGCGAGCCGCTCAAAGGTCTCTTGGTGCAAAACTGCGTCATGCTCAAGTCCCTCCGCGGCTTCGAGCAACAAACGGCCGACAACAAAGTGATTCAGAAGCCCTATGTCGCCTGCCGCAATCCGGCAGGGGACAAGTGGATCATCTCCGCTTGGGAAACGTGCGTTCGCCCCTGGGGAAATCCGCCTTGCCCTTGCCTCCACAGCGATCCGCAGTTCCCCGACTGCGATCCCGGCCAAACCGTCCGTCTCCGCGGCTGGCTGTCTTTCTATGAAGGGAAGGACTTAGCCGCCGAGCTCAAACGGATCGACGCCACGAAGTGGCAAAGTAGTCCGCTCACTCCGTGAGCGGACATGCCTGCACACGGAGTGTGCAGGCTACTATGCGGCAAGAATCCCCCGCCAGCAGCGAATCACCTCTCATGATCATCTCCGGCCTCTCCGGCAACGAAATCTACTGCCTTGCCCAAAAAGGGCTCGTCCCCGGCAATATCGTCGTGGGAAACAGCGTGCAGTCGCTGGGCTTTTTCGGCGGCATTTCCAGCAGCCATCAAAAAGAACCCCGCCGTCCGCACCCAGGCCGATCAGCTCATCCCCCAAGCCGTCATCCGCGACCGCGACACCTTCATCGACGCCACGTTCCAGCTGCCGGGCAAAGATTTGGAACGGAAGTAGCGGCAAGAAAAGTAGGCCGCGAGTCCGCTCGCGAGCCAAAGGGTGTCCGCAGGACACCGCCGCCGCGGAGCCCGCCTCGCAATCTGGGTCGGGAGTCTTAGGCGATTGCTGTTACCAGTCCGCTCCGCTGGCAACCTGTCCAGCACCTGCTATCATCACGCTTTCATTCCAGCAGCATGGAAGACAGCATGGCGAAACGGAAGCAGGTCGTCTACAACGGTCGCGGGCTCTTTGACGAGCAGCTTCAGCAGCACGAGCGGAAAGTCCGCCGTCAGCGGGCTCTTTTCATCCCCAAATTCCTCCGCGAAGCGGCTGCGAGCAATCTGCTGGAAGGGGAGGCGCGGGACCGGGCCTACCAAATCATTCTTCGCTGGGCGGATTTGGAAGCCGCAGGGCATCTTCCCGCCTACAAGGAAACGTCTATCGACACGCAGTTTCTCGATCAGATTTTCGGCGAGGGGCTCGGCTACCGGGTCAAAACCACCAGCCCCGAAGCGTGGGAGCTGGAACACAAGTATTTTGTGAAGGACGTGGGGACCGCCGACGCCGCCCTCGGCGAATTCCCCAAAACGCTCCTCCCCTCGGTCATGGTCGAACTCAAAGGGGCCATGACCGACCTCGACCGCGACCGGTCCAACGGCCGCACCGCCGTCCAGCAATGCTGGGACTACCTCAACGCCGTCCCCAGTTGCCCCTGGGGAATCGTTTCCAACTTCAAGACCATCCGCCTCTACCACCGCGAGAAAGGTACGCTCGCCTACGAGGAATTCTCGCTGCAAGAGCTGCGCGACCCGCAGACCTTCAACGAGTTCTATTGCCTCTTCGAGCGCGGCGGCCTGCTCCATTCCCGCGCCGCCCAGCAGCCGCGGGCGCTGGAGCTTTTGCAGCGAACCACCGAGCGGCAGAAGGAAGTCGGGGACGAGCTCTACCAGATGTACCAGTGGCAGCGGTGGGAGCTGATCCAGCACCTCTATCGCAAGGAGGGAAAATCCCTCGATGCGGCCATCCGGATTGCCCAAAAACTTCTCGACCGGATCATCTTCATTGCCTTCTGCGAGGACCGGGAACTGCTCCCCGAAAATCTGCTGCGAGACACCGAGCAGGACGTTCGCATGTACAGCCGGGCCAGGAACCCGCAGTGGGAAAGTTTTCTGGACCTGTTCACCGCCATCGACAAAGGAGCCAAGGGAAAGCGGGAGATTTCCGCCTTCAACGGCGGCCTTTTTGCCGACGACCCGGAGATCAACTCGTTGGAGCTCGTCGCTGACAAATGGACCAACGGTTTTGTCGGCTTTGGCAAATACGACTTCTCCGAGGAAGTGAGCGTCGAAGTCCTGGGGCACCTGTTCGAGCGGTCGATCACGGAGCTCGAAAAGCTCCGCGTGGGCGGCCTCATTGCCCTGGAGGCCAATATCGAAGGGGTGCCTGATTCTCCCGCGAAAACCGGCAAAGGGAAGGGAAAGAAGGGAAAGTTGCCTCGCAAGACTTCCGAGGACGAATTGACGTCTTCAAAGATGACCAAAAGCGCCGAGCGGAAGCGGTTTGGCATCTATTACACGCCGCCGCCCTTTACTGGACTGATTGTCGAGCGGACGGTCGATGCACTAGCGAAAGATCGCTTCGCCGCCCTTGCCCGGGCGCACAAGGTGGACCCAGAAGCCCGTCGCGACGCAGACAAAAAGAGGCTGTTGGCCTACTGGACTGCATGTCTCGAAGCGCTCAAGTCCATCACCGTCTGCGACCCCGCCTGCGGGTCAGGCGCGTTTCTGATTCGAGCCTATGAATCGCTTGACGCCCACTACAAAACGGTCATTCACGGCCTGGCCGGGGCGGGAATGGCTCCTGACAAGGTGACTGAACTCGAAGACTCCATCCCGGACGAAATCCTGAGCCGAAACCTATTCGGCGTGGACCTGTCGCAAGAAGCGGTTGAGATCACGCAGCTTGCCCTTTGGATACGCTCGGCACGGAAAGGAAAGACGCTCACCGATCTGTCGCAAAACATTATTTGGGGCAATAGTTTGGTGGCTGACGAGGAAACCGTGCGTCTGAATTACGGGCGACCTGATTCTAAAAAACAGCCCAAAGCCATGGGTTGGGAGACTGTTTTCCCATCTATTTTTGCTTCGCCACGGACAGGCTTTGATTGCGTAATCGGCAATCCGCCGTGGGAACAATTGATGCTTTATGAAAGAGAATTCTTTGGCCTTACGGCACCAAATATTGCAAGCGCCCTAAACACCGCTGACCGAGGTCGCTTAATTGCGAAACTGGAGCGAGACAATCCGGAACTTTTCAAACTATATGAAACTGCAAAGCAAGACGCCGAACGTATGCAGGATTATGTGCAATCCTGCGGCCATTTTCCTCTAACTGCCAAGGGCCGAGCGAACACCTTCGCTCTTTTCGCAGAATTGGCTTGCGGGATTGTGAATCCGCACGGTCGTGTCGGGCTTCTCGTGCCTTCGGGAATTGCGACCGACACTTCGACTAAAGAATTCTTCGCTGGGCTCATGGAGAATAACCGGCTTGTTGGTCTGTACGATTTCGAAAACCGCCGACACATTTTCCCGGACGTAGACCCACGCTTTAAGTTTTGCGTTCTTCTATTTGGAGGCTCGGAAGTAAAAAGCACAATCGCGGATTTTGTGTTTTTTGCGCATCGAATGGAGGATCTACAAGAAAACTACCGCCATATTGATCTGTCTTGGAAAGAGTTGTCGCTCTTCAATCCCAACTCGAAGACTTGTCCTATTTTTCGCTCGCAGCGCGACGCGGCTCTCACCAAGTCGATTTACCGAAGAGTTCCAATTCTCATTGACAAATCGCGCCGAAAGGGCGGTAACCCTTGGGGCCTCCGCTTTAGGCAAGGTCTATTCAATCAAAGCAGCGACTCAGGGCTATTTAAGTCACGAGAAGCACTGAACGCTGAGGGATTCTCACTTTCTGGAAACCGCTGGACAAAACATGACGACTCTTTTCTGGCGCTTTACGAAGCGAAAATGGTTCAGGCATATGATCACCGAGCCGCCAGCGTTGTTATCGACCGGAGTAACTGGGTGCGTCAGGGGCAAACCGAAGAAACGACATTGGTTTACCACCAAAACCCGGAATTTGAAGTACAACCTCGCTATTGGGTCTTAGAGAGTGAAGTTCTTCAGGCGGCAGAAGGTAACCGGCGATGGGGCTTCGTTGTGTTCAAGGATATTACCAGCGCTACTAACACGCGCACTATGATCGCTGCGGCAATTCCGTGGTCAGCCGTTCCCCATCCTTTACCGCTAGTTCTTACTAGCCAAAGCCTGCGTCTAGAAATGTGCTTATTGGCGAATTTCAATTCCATAATCTATGACTTTGTCTCTCGCCAAAAGGTTGGGGGGACGCACCTTACCTTCTTCATTGTCGAACAGATTCCAACACTTCCCCCAACCACTTACTCCGAAAAGTGCCCCTGGGCCAAGAGAGAGACCTTGGAGCACTGGATCAGCGAGCGGGTGCTGAAACTCTCCTGCACGGCGGAAGATATGATCCCGCTCGCCCAGGCTTGCGACTTTAAGGGTTCGCGCGGCGACGGCGTCCATCTCTGGAAAGAAGAAGAGCGGGCTCAGCTCCGGGCCGAACTCGACGCCGCCTATTTCCACCTCTACGGCATCAGCCGCGAGGACGCCGAGTACATCCTCTCCACCTTCACCAACACTGGCTTGGTCCCCGCGGACGAGCGCCCCACCCAGCAACTCCTCTGGTCCCCCGGCAGCCCTGGCGAACGGATTCTCGAAGCCTACGACCGCCAAGAAAAGTAGGCCGCGAGTCCTCTCGCGAGCCAGCAGAGTGCGGATGGCGGGGCGAAACATATTCGACGTGAATGGACATCGCACGAGTATAGCTACCGCAGCGACCCGCTTACGCCGCTCCGCCTCGCTGGGGTCAAGACGTGCACTCTCGGGGCTCGCCAGAGGACTGGCGGCCTACTTTCCAGAATTCCGAAAAAAGTTTCCGCAGAGTGCCTCGGATAACTGGACAGTAGTATATAATGCGGGGAGTGGATGGTGAGGGGTGAGGGGTGGGCCAGACGCCACCGGCGGGCTTGTCCCGTCGGAGCGTTGTTTGGGAACCAGTTAACCGGCCTTCCCGCCTTAGCCACCGCCCGGTTTGACCGGGTGGAGCGATATTTGCCAGAGACATTGCTCCGGCGGGGCGAGCCCGCCGGTGGCAGGCGGAATGGAAGGGGGACGGTGTCTGGTTGCCAAACCGCGCTCCGCCGGGACGAGCCCGGCTGGGGGCGGGGGCGGATTTCAGTTTTCAGTTTTCAGTTTCCAGATTTGGGGGCTCGGGTTAACCTCGGCGTCAGTCGCTGAAACCTGAAAAACCCTTATGGATTTCGCGAGGATGGAAGTGAATCAAAAATGACGGTGTGAATCAGACTTACGGCGACGTGAATCACCGAAACATGTGTACAAATAACAACTTACTATGATTCACCTCGTCGTAAGTCGCTGAAAAAATGCGTTGTGAATCATGAATCAAACAATACTATCGGGGGGAGGCCAGCGATTCAAAAACCCTTATGGCCGTAGAACGAAGAAACCGAACCGGCGGACGCTGGGAATGGTCACTCGCTCAGAGTCCGACACCAGCCCGACGCGCGAGCGAGGGTGTTCCACGCGGGACCGCCGGAAATGGCCGGGCTCCAGAGGGCAGGACTCCCTGGCTGGTGCTTCGGGTTCGCGGGGGAGAGGAAACCAGCAGGGCGTGAATTAGAAATTGACGATATTCAGGCCCTCTCGAAGCACGTGAATAATGCAAAGGTTGAGTCTGCAAGGATTTGCGGCGATTTATCCATCCCGAAACAGGTTGAAAAACGAGTTGTGAATCATGAATAAAATCTGAATATTCTCGGCCTGAATGCCCTCATAACCGCCCCAACCGGCGGCTAGGGAATTCGGCGGAGCGAAGTAGAATTTGTTGACCCTGGGCAAGTTGGGCAAGTACAATGAAGGGCTAACGGCACGGCCAATCGGCTGAACACGGGAAGAATTTCGCGCGCAAATCCCGATTTACTTTTATGACCCATTTTGAAACACGCTTGTCGTTTGCTCTCCCGACCTTCGCCGTCCTGGGGCTGCTTGGCCTATGGTCCCTCGCGGCAACTGCTCAGGACGCCCAGCCCAAGCGGCCGCTGGCGCCGGGGATTCTGACGGTCATTCCCCCCGATCCCGAGGAGAGTGAAACCTGGCATGGTCCGCTGCCGCTAGTCGAAGTGCCGATCAATATCTCGGACCTCGACTATGCCCCCAACTTCGAGCAAAAGTCGGCTACCGTCTTCGAGCGGTCCAAGGGAGTGACCCTCCGCCGAGGCATCTGGAACCTGGAATTCGCCTTCAAGCCGATGCGGATGATCCACGTGGACGTGCCGCAACCCACCGGCAAGATGCAGCGGAAGCTGATCTGGTACATGGTCTATCGCGTGAAGAACAAGGGGGGCCATTTCCAGGTGACTGAGGAAAAAACCCTCGTCGCCGATGCCATCCCGCACTCCACGTTCAAAATGACACCGGTCATCGAATTGACCGAAGGAAAGCTCGGCCCCGACGGCGCGATTGTGAAGGACGACATGGGCAACCCGGTCCTTCAGCCGGTCAAAATCCGCTTTCTGCCGCACTTTGTGCTGCAATCCAAGGAATACAACAAGGAGTATCTGGACCGGATCATTCCGGCTGCCATGGCCCCGATCAAGGCCCGCGAATTCCCCGGCGAGAAAGACCTCAAACTGCACGATTCGATTTCGATCAGCTCGGTGGATATCCCACTGTCGGACGAGCGAGTCGATAAGAGCGTATGGGGCGTGGTGACCTGGGAAGAGGTGGACCCCCGCATCGATTACTTCACAGTATACATTCAGGGCCTGACCAACGCCTTCAGGTTTGAGGACCCGGCCGGGGCCTTTAAGAAGGGCTCACCTCCCGGCACCGGCCGCAAGTTCACGGCTAAGACTCTGCAAATGAACTTCTGGAGGCCCGGTGACACTGTTGAGGAGCACGAGGAAGAAATTCACTATGGCGTGCGGCTGGACGCGGATTCGAACCTGAAGGAAGGCATCTATTCGGAACTGCAAAAGCGGATCTTCGCCGAGCACGGGATCGACAAGCCTCTTGACTCCCTGTGGATCTATCGGTAGCTTTGATGGTTTCCCTGCGGGCTGTGCGAAAATTCGCATCTCCGCTGGTAACAAGCACTTAAGATAGGTCACTGGCGAACCCGCCCGTGGCTACGAGAGCGGAGCTTCCGAGATGGCGCATAAGAAAGGTCAAGGTTCCACCCGCAACGGACGCGACTCCCAAGGTCAGCGCCGCGGGGTCAAGCGGTTCGGCGGCGAGGCGGTGACGGCCGGCACAATCATTGTGCGCCAGGTTGGAACAGTGTTCCACCCCGGCCGGAACGTCGGCTGCGGAAAGGACTACACGCTGTTTGCCTTAATTGACGGCACGGTCAAGTTCGACCAGGAAGGCCGCCGCGTCAACGTGCAGGCCGCGGAAGCGAACTAGCCGGCTGATTGCAGCACAACTTGCACGGACGCTCTCCGACTGTGGGAGCGTCCTTTTTTTGTTCTTGAAAGTACTCCTCACGCTCCGCGTGAGGAGTTCATCTCGCGGAGCGAGATGAGTACTATTCTTGTCCACTACTTATGTTCGTTGATCGCGTACAAATCGAAATTCAGGGAGGCCGCGGCGGCAATGGCTGCGTCAGCTTCCGGCGCGAGAAGTACGTTCCGCACGGCGGGCCGGACGGCGGTGATGGCGGTGACGGCGGCAGCGTGATCATCCTTGCCAAAAATGGCGTCAATAACCTCTCGGCCCTTGCTCACCACAAGCACTGGAAAGCTGAGAGCGGCAACCACGGCAGTGGCAATGGGCGGTACGGCAAAGGGGCCAAGGACATGACAATCCTGGTGCCTCCCGGGACGATCCTCTACGACGCCAAGGACGGCTTCGTCCTCAAGGACCTGACGCAAGACGGCGAAAGCGTCGTCGCCGCTCGCGGCGGAGCCGGCGGCAGAGGGAACCTGTCCTTCAAGACCTCGGTGAACCGAGCCCCGCGCGAAGCCCAGCCCGGCGGCGAGGGGGAACGCCGCAAAGTCATTCTGGAACTCAAGGTCATTGCGGACGTCGGTCTGATCGGCAAACCGAACGCCGGCAAAAGCACGCTCCTGTCCCGTCTCACGCGGGCCAGGCCTGAGATTGCCGACTATCCGTTCACCACCAAGCATCCCAATCTGGGGATCGTCACGATCGATCAGGACCGCTCCTTCGTCATGGCCGACATCCCCGGATTGATTGAAGGGGCCCACGCCGGCGCGGGACTGGGGCACGAATTCCTGCGGCATATCGAGCGGGCCGGAATCCTCGTCCACCTCGTCGAGCCGCTGCCCATGGATGGCAGCGACCCTCTGACGAACTACCGCACCATCCGCGACGAGCTGACCCAGTACGACGAGAAACTCGGCGAGCGGCCGGAGATCATTGCCGTCACGAAGGCGGAACTGCCGGGGTCGGCTGAGTTGCAAGCGCTGCTTGCGGAGACAACGGGCAAAGAAGTGCTCTTGATATCGTCCGTCACGGGACAAGACCTCAACATTCTGACGCGCACCATTGCCAGCGTGCTGGCGGAGCAGAAAGCCGCCGCGGCGTGCACGTAGACACAGGCGGCCCGCCTGTAGGCTTCGGCCGTTCTTGGTCCAATTCCAAAAGCAGACACGCGAGCCGCGTGTTGCTACGCCGCGCAAAAAAAAGGCCCCCGGAAGCAACGGGTCCCAGGGGGGCTTAGGACTTCGTTGTTATCCGGGAGCGATTGGACGGTCAGCGGCAGCGCATCCTTGCGCGCCGTGGCCGCGGGCCGACAAACAGTTTCCGCCAGGTCCCTTCGCATCCATGCGTTGGAAGCCTCGCGTGGTCCGCAGAGACAAGCTCCCAGGGAAGCTTGCTCCAGATGCGGACTCGGCTGCGTGCCGGCTGTAGCGTGAATTGTTCTCACTCGCGGTCTCGTTCCCCGCGTCAGTGATGGGGGGAGAATAGGCCATCACGAAAAACGGGTCAAGGTCGATTCTTGGCCGGAAAAATGGCGGAAAAATGAGACCGAGGAGAAACCGGACTCGCGCTAATTCTTCGGCGGGCTGTCGCCGTCTTCGATCCCCTCGATATACCGCCGCAGTCGCTCGTTTTCGTCGGTCACGTCCTTCAGCCGGAGCATGTTCTGCACGCGCTTGACGAGCTCAATCTTATTGACCGGCTTGGAGAGGAAGTCGTCCGTGCCGGCTTTGACGGCCCGCTCGATGTCGCCGGACTCGTTGAGCGCGGTCACCATCAGGACCATGATCTTTCGTGTCGCCGGATCGGCCTTCAACTTCTGGCAGACCTCAAAACCAGAAAGTTTCGGCATCATCACGTCCAGCAGCACCAGATCCGGCTTGAAGGACTTCACCTTGGCGAGCGTATCCTGCCCGTCTACCGCGGCAGCGACGACGCAATCGATTTCCGCCAGGTACGCTTCCAGCAGCTCCCGGTTCGGTGGGTTGTCATCGGCAATTAAGATGCGGCTGGGCATGGGGATGAAAGTTCAAGGCTCAATGTTTAAGGTTCAAAGTTAGAGTCTAAGGTTTGCGGGTTTATCGTCCAAGGTCCGCCTGGGTTAGCCAACTTTGAACATTGAACCTTGAACTCAGGCTCTCCCAAACGACTCCAGCGCCTCCTGCCGGGAGCCGAAGATGCCCCACAGCTTGTCGAAACGAGCAATGCCAAGAACTTCGCGGCCGACCTGAGAAGGACTGCAGACCGCGAGTGTGCCCCCTTTCTGCTGGGCCCGCTTCCACATTTGCACCATCCAGTCCAGCAGCGTGGAGCCGAAGTAAGGGATGAACCCCAGGTCCACCACGACGTCCTTCACCTCCTGGCCATCAATCGTCTGCAGAATGCGATTCCATTCGCCTACCAGGTCACCTTCGGTGAAGCGGCTGAACGTGAACAGCGGCGAGACAATCAGCGTCTTCCCTTCCTGTTCCAGTCGAACGTGCTTCCCCTCGCTCATGCCGTCGCTCCTTCCGGCGAGGGATTGGTTTTCACCATCGTGACCTCGTTGCCCGTGGCATTAAACCGGACCTCATCCATGAAAGTGCGCATTAAGAGCAGGCCGCGGCCGCTGACCTTTTCCAGATTGGCCGGATCGGTCGGGTCGGGGAGCTTGGAGGGATCAAAGCCCGGCCCTTCATCCCGCACGATGAATGTCCCAGATGCTCGCGAGATGGTCAGTTGCACGTGCAGCCGGCGGTTTTGCCAGGGGGCGCTGGTAGTGCGGTGGGCCAGGAGAGCGGCGTAGGCTTCCGAATCCCCCTCCCGCTGCTCGGAAGTGATTTCCAGGTTGCCGTGGAACATGGCGTTGCGGAGGGCCTCTTCCAGCGCGATGCAAACGCGGATGACGTCCGCTTCGTCGCACAACCCGATGCTGATGACGATGCTTTGCACATAGCTGATTAGCGTGGGGATCATGTCGGCGTCGTTCGAGAGTAGGAACGTAAACCGTCCCGTCTTCAGGCACTCCATCAGCCGCTGCCGAGAGAATAGGTCCCGGGTCATGGCCAGAACGTCCATGACCGTATCGACCAGTAAGTGATGCAGGGCCGTCTTGGGAACGTAGCTCGCCGCCCCGGCCTGCAGGGCTTTCACGGCGATGTCTTCGCTTCCCTTGCCGGTCATCAGGATGACAGGGACCTGAGGATATTGGTCGACGATGGCGGACACCAATTCCAGGCCGTTCATTTCCGGCATTACCAGGTCTGTGATGACGATTGCCGGCGGGTTGGTTTGCACCTTCCGCAGGGCCTCCTTGCCATCGGCGGCAAAATCCACATCGATGCCAGGAGACTTGGCCAGCATGCCGCCGACGAGACGGCGATCCACTGCCGAGTCATCGACCACCAAAACTGTTGGCATAACTAGGTTCCTCGGTTCCAGTCCGAAGGGAAGGAGAGGGAGGTTTAGATTGCTGCGGTTTCGCGCCGCAAGACGAGCGTCACTTCGTTGCCTTGATCGTTGAACGTCACCTGATCCATGAAGGCCCGCATCAGCACCAGCCCGCGGCCACCTTTGGTCTCCAGTGCGCCTGGTACTGCCGGGGGAACATGATTAGCATTCTTAAAGCCATTGCCGCCGTCGCGAACGACGAATCTGGCCTCTTGTAAATTCATGTGGACTTGCACAAGGACACGGCGGTCACAGTAGGGGGACTGCATTCGCCGTTCGAGCACGAGTTGCATCAGCTCGTCGCTCAGGTCGCCGCGCACATCCATGGCCTGCTCGTAGGTCAATTCCAGATTTCCGCGGTACAGGGCGTTTTGCACCGCTTCCTTGACGGCGGCTCCCAGGCGGAAGCGGCCGGTCGCGTCGGTCAATCCCATGCCCGCGGCCATCTGCTGAATCAGGTCCACTAGCGCGTCGACCAGCTCGGGATCGTTGTCCAGCTCAAAGTCGAACTCGCATTCATGCAGACAGCCAATCAGTCGCTCATACGTATGGTCTGCTTGCGCGAGCGACAGTGCCTGGCTCACGGCGTCCAGGAGGCATTCCCCCAATTGCGGCTTGGGGACATAACCCGCGGCTCCGCGCTGCAGTGCTTCCACGGCCAGGCCTTCGCTGCCGTGGCCGGTCATCAGGATGATGGGAATGCCGGCATGATGCAAACGCACCGCGGACACCAGCTCCAGCCCGTTGCGATTGGGCATCTGCAGGTCGGTGACGATGATGTCGGGGGCGGCCTGGCGGATTTTGGTCAGAGCGTCGGCCCCGTCTTCGGCAAACTCCACCAGATAGTTGGACTCCCGCTGCAGCAGGCCGCCGACGAAGCGGCGGTCCACGGCGGAATCATCGACAACAAGTACTTTGGCCATGACGAATACTCCCGTGCCAGTTTGCTCGGGTCCGTCCGTGGCTCTCCCCGGCTACCGCGGTCCACCGCGGCCTTGGACGTAGTCTAGCAGAATTGGGTGCAGCTTTGCCAACTCCTGCCGCAGCAAAAGGAAAATCTCCTCGGCACCGTCCAGAGTTTGCTCTTGACCAAGCTGCTCCAGTCCAAACGCCCGGTCAAACACCGAATCGGCCTTGAAATATCGCATGGAACCCTTGATGGTGTGGGCCGCTCGCCCCAACAGCTCAAAGTCGGAGCTGTCGATGGCCTGGCGGATTTCCGATAGACGCCGCGGCTCTTCTTCCAGGAAGGCTTCGACAATATCCCGCAGGAGCGCGTGGTCGCCGGCGCAGGTCTTCAGCGCTTCATCCCAGTCCATCACACCGTCGGTCGATTGCTCCGCCGCATCGAAGGAAATGATGCGACTGACCGACTCGCTGAGCTCGTCCCCCACCACCAGGCGCATCGCCGCCAGGAGTTGCCGCTCCCGGATCGGCTTGGAAACGTATTCATCCATGCCGGACGCCAGGCAGCGTTCGCGGTCTCCTTTCAGGGCGTGAGCAGTCATGGCGATAATCGGGATGTGCCGCCCGGTGGACTGCTCGCGCTCCCGGATTTGCCTCGTCGCCGCCAGGCCATCCAGCTCTGGCATCTGCACATCCATCAAGATGATGTCAAATTTGCCGCGACCTAGAGCGTTGATCGCCTCCCGGCCGTTGTTGGCCACGGTGAGCTCGTGTCCATGTCGTTCCAAGAGCCCGACCGCTAACTTCTGGTTCACCAGGCTGTCCTCGGCCAGCAGGATGCGCAAGGGGCGGCTGGCGGGCGCCTCTTCGTCGTGTACGCTGCCGGCATCCTCTGTTTCCTCGCCGCCGAGCGCCGCCACAATCGCGTCAAACAGCTCTGATTGCTTGACCGGCTTGAGCAGCCGCTGAGCCACGTCGTACTTGTCGCACTTGCGGGAATCATCGGAGCGTTCGCCGGAAGTCAGCACAATGATCGCCGTCTCCGCCAGTTGCGGATCCTTGCGCACCTGCTCAATGAGATCAAAGCCGTCCCTGCCCGGCATATTGATGTCGGTCAGCAGCAGCTCGAAACGCCGCCCGGCGTTGACCGCTTCGCGGAGCAGTGTCAATGCTTCTTCCACGGAACTTCCCGCGGTGGGAATCATATCCCATGACGTAACGACCTCCTCTAAAATGCGACGGTTGGTGGCATTGTCGTCGATGATCAAGACGCGGGTGCCGCGGACGGCGGTACGGTGTGGGGCCGCGTCGTCGTCCGGCGGGTCGGGGCATTCCTCCAGGAAAATGTTGAAGAAGAACTTGCTCCCCTTTCCCAAATCGCTTTCCACCCAGACTCGCCCCCCCATAATTTCGACCAGCCGGCGGACGATGGTCAGTCCCAGGCCAGTGCCGCCGAATTGCCGCGTGGTGGAGGTATCGGCCTGCTCGAAGGCTTCGAAGACCCGGTCAACCTTGTCCGGCGGAATGCCAATGCCGGTGTCGCGGACGCAAAACAGCAGCTCCCACCTGCCGTCTCGGTTCGCTTGCATATTGAGTAACACTACAACTTCGCCCAGGGGGGTGAACTTAATGGCGTTGTTCACCAGGTTGATGACGATTTGCCTCAGGCGGCCGGCATCGCCTAGCACCCATTCCGGCACGTCGGAGTGAATGTCCAAGGCCAATTCCAGTCCCTTGGCGTGGGCCCGCAGGGCCAACGACTTGACCGCATCGCCGATGCATTCCCGGATCCGCAGCGGCATGTTTTCCAGCTCGATTTTCCCCGATTCCACCTTGGAAAAATCGAGGATGTCGTTGATGATCCCCAGCAGCGATTCGCCGGAGAGGAGCACCATCTTCAGGTACTCAGTCTGCTTGGGATTGAGCGGCGAATTGAGGACCAGCTCAGTCATGCCGATGATGGCGTTCATCGGTGTGCGGACTTCGTGACTCATATTCGCCAGGAATTGGCTCTTGGCCAGGTTGGCGGCATCGGCGGCGTCCTTGGCGACCTTCAGCTCGTGCTCGGTCTGCTTTTGCCGCGTGATGTCAACCACAAAGCAGATGCATTCCGTTTTCGATCCGTCGAGCATCGTCACGCCTACGAGAATGGGGACTCGGTGCCCGTTCTTGTGGATGTACTCCTTCTCGAATGGCAGGCACATGCCGGTTTCGCGGAGTTGCGCCAGCGCACGCTCGTCGCCCGCTTTCTGATCGGGGGGAGTAATGGCATCCCAGCGGAGCTGGCCGGATTCGAGCTCTTTGCGCGAGTAACCGATCATTTCCAGCAGGGCGTCGTTCGCTTCCAGGATGCGGCCGTCGAGGTCGGCCACCAACACTCCAAACAGCGGCGACTGCACAAGCTTGCGGAACCGAGAGTCGCTCAGGCGGGCGGCATTCTCCGCTTCCTTCCTGGCCGTCACGTCCCAGAACATTCCTTGCACACCCACGGTTTTTCCGCTGGCATCCCGCACCGGCGCCTTGAGAACCTGAACATAGAGCAGTCGACCGTCGTCGGGATGGATGTACTCTTCCACATCTTCCAGCGATTCGCCGGTGCTCAGCACATGCTCGTCATCACGGCGGTACTTGCTCGCCTGCGGGGCTGGGAAGAAGTCGAAATCGGTCTTGCCGATGATTGCCTCCAGAGGCTTGCCAAGGGTCTCGCAAAAGAGCTTGTTGGCGTCGATGAAACGGCCCCGCAAATCCTTGCGGAAGACGTTGAGCGGCAGGCCCTCCACAAGCGACTTGTAAGCCGCCTCCTGTTCCCGCAGTGCGGCCTGGGTCTGCTGATTTTCCACCACCTGAGCCTGAAATTCCTCATCGCTCTTGCGAGCCATCCACTGGGGCAACAGCGGGAAGAGGGCCATGACCGTTCCCCAACTGAGGATGGCCATGCCGATCTTTACGACCAAGGCCAAACGATAGGCCGGCCACCAGAAGGAAAGCGCGTCAAGCAAATGCACCACACCGCCGACTACCAGGAAAGCCAGAAACCACCACAACCACGGAGGAAAGCTCATCTTCTTGCGCCGCAGCACGTTGAGAATGATGAGTGCGGGGATCAGCGCGAGCGCTATCCAGGTCGCCAGATCTGCGGCGATGTAGGCGAGCCCCATCGTCGGCGACCACGGCGAGCCTTCATGCCACCGCCGGTCAAATCCTTCGGTTTCTAACAGTTGGGACCAGAAATCCCCCATGCATCGCTCCTCCCCCGCGCTTGAGTGTAGCTACGTAGCTAGCGAGGGGCAAGTTTTGAACCAAACTGACCTTTGCATTCGTACCGCCCCTTGCCACAATCCCACGCCATGAACGGCACTTCGCGAGCTCGAGCCTGGTTGATTCTACTGGCGCTGGCGGCAGGCGTGCTGGTGTTTCAGCTCGTGGAGCGATCCCAGGGCTGGACCGCCCGGTCCCGAGCGAAGCAACTTGGGACAGAACTGCTGGACGCGTCAACACCGGAACAGGCACAGGCCATTTCGCGTGAACTCGGCGCGCTGGAGGATGCGGCAGCTCCGATGCTGGTGCGAGCGCTCGTGAGCGAAGAACCGTTCATCAGCGCTGCCGCTGGAGAAGAGATTTCTCGCAGGCTGGCGGCCTGGCGGCAGCTTCCAAGGAAGACATCGGGCGTGAAGGTGGCGGCGCTGGTGAAAGAACTGGCCCAAGAGCGCGAGTCGATTCCGCCTGAGCAGCAGAGGTCGGCCAGGCGGTGGGCGGAGGCGATACTTCTCTGGCCGCTAAAAGGAAGCCGCGCCGATGCTGCTACGGTCCTGGCGGACTGCGAGGCAATCCTGGAACTGCCGCAGCCCGACGAGGAACTTACCGCCGAGCGGCTGGCGCGATTGCAGCAGCCCACGGAAGACCCTGGCTCAGAGAGCCCACTCGAGGCTCAACCTCCGGCGGAAGCAGTTCCGCCCGATGACACCGCCAATTTGCCCCCCATCGTTTCGCCGGAGGATGTTCGCTCGCCGGCCACGATATCGGGATCAGTAGGGGATACAGATTCTGCCGAACCCACTGAGCTTCCGCCCCATCCGCGCGAGCCGCGAGGCATCTACGTCCCCCGAGCTCGGCCGATTGAAGACGCGGCGCAGCCCAGCGAACCCATGGTCTTGCCCCAAGGAGAGCCGATGCTCGTGCCGCCGGTTAAGGCCTCGGCAGTTGCCGCGGTGGAGCTATCGTCATTACCGGAAATCGAGGTCATGACCGATCTGCATTCCGAAGATCCGGCCACGGCAACCGCTGCTGAAAGGGAGCTGACTCGCCGCGGCTACAAAGCATCGCACCTGTCACTCGCCCGGCAACTCACCGACCCTGATCCGGCCGTTCGCCTGCAACTGGCGCAGTCCCTCCCCCGCGCTCGCGGCATCGACCCTCGCCCTTGGCTGGTGCGACTGAGCGAGGATTCTGATGAAGCCGTCCGCTCCGCCGCACGGAGCATTCTGCGGACCAGCCAGGATCCCGAGGTCTTGCAGAAGCTGCGCTGAAGTCGGTGATAGAATGCGTCCTCCATGCACGAGGATTCCATCAAGCGACCGCTCGTAGGCCGGCTGGCGCCTTCACCCACGGGGGCACAGCATATCGGCAATGCGCGCACTTACTTGCTCGCCTGGCTTTCCATTCGATCCCGCGGCGGCAGGCTGATCCTGCGAATGGAGGATATCGATTCCCCCCGCATCAAGCCACGCGCGGCGCAGCAAGCGATGGACGATCTGCGATGGCTTGGGCTGGACTGGGATGAAGGACCAGACATCGGCGGACCGCAGACGCCGTACGTTCAAACACAAAGGATGGAGACCTATCGCACAGCCCTGGAACAACTTCAGGCAGCCGGGCAGGTCTACCCTTGCACCTGCACACGCAGCGACGTAGCGGCCGCCGCCAGTGCGCCGCACTTGGGTCAAGAAGGGCCGCGATACCCGGGCACGTGCTCGGGCCGCCGTGTTGCCGATGCCGAGGAACTCGCCAGGCAAGGTCAGCCGTTTGCCTGGCGGTTTCGTACCTCATCAACCAGGCATGAACTGCACGACCTTGTTGCCGGGGCGCGAAGCTGCAACGTCAGCGAGGAGCTCGGTGACTTCGTGGTCGCAAAGAGCGACGGCTCGCCGGCGTACCAGTTGGCGGTGGTGGTGGACGACCGGGCCATGGGAGTCACCGAAGTCCTTCGCGGTGACGACCTGCTGCCGAGCGCATTCCGGCAACTGGAGCTGTACCATTTCTTCCACTGGCAGCCTCCAACATTCGCGCATGTGCCTCTGGTAATTGGCGAGGACGGCCGCCGTCTGGCCAAGCGGCATGGCGACACGCGGCTTTCCCTGCTGCGAGAAAGGAGTGTGCCCGCAACAAAGCTCGTCGGCTTGTTGGCGTGGTCTGCCGGCTTGCGGCAGACGACAGAGCCGTTGCTGCCACGGGAGCTAATTGGCGACTTCACGCTCGACAAACTCCGGCGACAGCCGTTTGTGTTCACGGCAGAGATGCTGAGCCGTTTGTTGGCAACACAAGCCTGAAGCGCTGCAACCTACATCACCGCGAAATAGTTCTCCACCGCCAAGTCGAAATACTCACAGCTCATCCGCGGAGGCAGCTTTTTATAGAAGCAATGGTTCTTCACCTGGGTCAGCAGGTCGCGGGGCTGGCAAGCGCGGAAGGGACGGTTCTTGGCTTTGTAGTGGGTCTCGATGAGATAGTTAATCGACACGTCATCATACTCGAATCCCAGCCTGGGGCACATCAATTTGAAGAGGCTGCGGAATTCGTCTTCGCTCGGATTGACGACCTCGATCTTGTAAGGAATTCGGCGGAGGAACGCTTCATCCACCAGATCCCGCGGCTCCAGGTTGGTCGAGAAGATGATGAGCTGGTCAAAGGGGACCTGGATCTTTTTACCGTTGGGGAGGTTGAGGTAGTCGTACCGTTTTTCCAGCGGCACGATCCAGCGATTGAGAAGCGAATCGATGCTCATCTTTTGGCGGCCGAAGTCGTCGATGACCAGCGTGCCGCAATTGCTCTTGAGCTGCAGCGGGGCCTCGCTGATGCCGGTGGAGCGGTTGAGGCAGACTTCCAGGCTGTCCATCGTGAGCTCGCCGCCGACGACGATGGTGGGCCGGCGAACGCGGACCCACCGCTGATCAATCTTGGATGCGTTCAAGAGGGCGGAGTTGGCCGGCGGGGGACATTCCTCGTGATTGACCGGGTCGAACAGGCGGATGATTTCGCCATCGATGCCGATGGCCCGCGGAATCCAGATGAATTGTCCAAAGGCCTTGGTCACGCGCTCGGCAATGGTTGTCTTGCCGTTGCCCGCGGAGCCGAACAGGAACATTCCGAGGCCGGAGTTGATGGCCGGACCGAGCCGGGTGAGCATTTTCTGGCTGACAAGGATGTCGCTGAAGGCGTGGTTCAAGTCTGCTTCGGTGGGATGCTGCCCGGTCAGCGACTGGGCCTTGACCCCGGCAATGTAATCTGACAACGAGACGGGAGCAGCTCCGTAATAGGTGCAGTGGTCGAGAAACCGCCGGGCGCGTTCCCTCCCCAGGTCGGTGAGCTGGTAGACATAGTCGTTCATCGGGGCGGAGCCGCGGTAGCCCAGCAACTGATCCAGTTTCAGCTGCCGCATGAGCTCGTCGAGCAGGATGAAGGGCATGCGGATCTGCTCGGCGATGTCCCGTCCGGTCATGTCGCCGCGGGCCAACAGGTACTTGAGGACCAGCGACTCGATCTCGGTGTCCGTCAGGCCCGCTTCGCGGATCGATTTGGGCTCCTGCGGGATGAAGGCATCCAGTGGAGCATTGGGGCCGGCCCCCTTTTCGATCACCCCCGGCTGTCCGGCTGCCTCTGCTGGCTGGGAAGAAGGGGGCGCCGCCTTGCGCGAGTCGGGCGTGGTCATCTGCTGGATGCGGGAGAGCATCTCCGCCAATTTGGCGTCTTGCGCGTTGCCGAGCGGCATGGCGCCATCGTGCGCCGGAGGCAGCCCCGTGCCTGAGCTCCAAGGGTCTGGTTCGACGGACGAGCTCCGTTTGCCGCTGAGCAGACCCAAGATCGCGCTGGAATTGTCGGAGGAGGAGGCCATAGCGGACCTGGTGAAAAAGGTGCGATAAGTGGATGCATTTCCGGAGTGTTGTTCCGGTCGCCACGGCAAATCTACGTTGCCCGTGACGGGGGTCAAACCGCCGTCACAGTCCTTCCCTCCGTCACAAGCCGTCCTGGTGGATTTTTTCCGGAGGCCGCGGCAAGGAAAATGACCTATATATCCATTGCGGTCCGTAATTCTTGGGAGAGGCGCGTGGGATGAGCGAATCCACACTCGAAACCCCCGTCTTTGCTCAGGACATGGCGCCGGAGCGGCGAAAAGCATTGGAGCGATTGTTCAAGCAAATCGGAACCGTGACTTCGCTGCCGGCGGTGGGGCAGCGCGTGTTGGTACTGACCGAAGATGAGTCCACATCGTTCGACGAGCTCCGCGATGCCATCCAGAGCGACCCCGTGCTGGTGGCTCGCATGCTGCGGCGACTCAATTCGTCTTACTTTGGCCTGAGCCACAAAATCGCCGACGTGCGCACGGCGGTGAACCTGCTCGGCGTGCGGGAAATCCGCAATCTGGCCATCACGGTCTGCATGTCCAAGATGTTTGAGGGGGACGGCAGCCATGGCGCCTATTGCCGCGAAAGCCTCTGGGCACACTCCGTCTCGGTGGGCGTGTGCGCCCGGCTGGTGGCGAGGGTTTGCGGGCGGGGAATGCCCGGAGAGGCCTACGTCGGCGGCCTGCTGCACGACCTCGGCCTGATATTGCTGGATCAGACCCTGCGGCCGCATTTTGTCCGCGTGCTGGAAAAAATCAGCCCTGCCGTTTCCACCTGTGCCGCGGAAATTGAGGAGTTCTCGTTCGACCACGCCACGCTCGGCGGTTTTGTCGCCCAGCGGTGGAACTTCCCGCAGCAGATTGTGGACGCCATCACCTACCACCACCACCCGCTCAGTTACCACGGGCCGCATCCGGAGATGGTGTATCTCGTGGCCATCGCCAACTTCCTCTGCAGCCAGGCCGGGCGGACTTCGCTGGGAGTTCATAACGTCGCCCCCCCGCCGGAGGAAGTCTACAGCCGGCTGGGGCTGGATCCCATTTCGCTCCAAATCATCGATTCGGAGTTGGAAGCGAAACTCGACAATGCCGAAGCGCTGGCCATGTCCCAATAGGACGGAGCACGTGAAGGAACGTCCGCGGCGGAATCTTCGGCATATCCGGTACGCTGTGTCGCGGTGATGCCCGATCGCCACGGCGTCTGTCGCCAAATGGCACCATGATGCCATTTCGCATGGTAGGCTTAAGAGCGCGGATTCCCCCTGCGCTGTGTTTTTGCCAGCGGGCTGCGCGCTGCGCAATTCGGGTCCACCATGTCCTCCTCCTCGTACTACCGCCTGACTCTCCTGCTGCTGGTTGCGGCAGTCGGCTGCGCAGTGTTTTTGCCGGCGGGCTGCGCTCAGGTGCGCCTGCCGGCCATTGATCCGTCGGGGCAGCGGATATTCAGTGGGGGGAGCACCGCGCTCGCCGGGCCCGACTGCCCGCTTTTCACTCGCCCCGCCGCGGCCACGATGGCGCCCCCCGTAGTGCTCGGGCCAGCCGTGAAGCCGCCGTGCAATCCGCCCATGGTTGCCGTCCAGCCGATTGTGGCTGTCCCTGTTGTGGCCGTGCCCGTCGTGGCGGTTCCAGTCGCTCCCATCCAACAGCCCCCTTGCGGCCCGCAGGGCTGTCCCACGGGTCCGCAACTCAAAGTCTGTCCGGCCCAACTCGTCGCTCCGGTCGGCAGCGAAGTCATTGTCACTGCCGGTCTCTGCGGTCCCAGCGGATATTTCGTCACCCGGCAGCCGCTGGAATGGATGCTCGCGCCGGACGGCGTGGGGCAGATTGTGCAGGTCGGCAAGGAAACAAACAACAGCTTCGCCAGCTACTTCCGCGGCACGCCGCACAAGGTTGCCCCGAACTACGTGCGGGCGCACACTTCCACTACTTCGCAGCTCATCACGCGCGGCACACCTTCGAGAATGGACGACGTGGTCCTGGAGAAAGGCCAAAGCTGGATCAGCGTCACCTCGCCGACCGAAGGGACCACCAGCATCACCGTCTGGGCTCCGGCCGAAGGGAACTGGGAGAAGCGGCGGCAGACGGCAACCATTCTGTGGGTCGATGCCAAGTGGAAATATCCCGCGCCGGCTATCGTTCGCTCCGGCGCCGGTGGCAGGCATATCCTGACGACCAAGGTAATGCGCGGCAACGGCGCTCCCATCAGTGACTTCACCGTGCAGTACGAGGTCCTGGAGGGCCCGGACGCCGGCTTCGGAGCGGCTGGCCAAAAGGCATTCAACGCTCCTCACACCGGCGGCGGTAACTATTCCGCGGAACTGCTTTCCAAATCCGGCCAGTCCGGCGTGACGACCGTTGCGGTCCGGATCTTTCGCCCGGCCAAGGGAAGCTTCCCGGAAATGCTCGTCGGCCAGGGGCTCACCTCGGTCACCTGGAGCTCGCCGGGCCTGCACGTCCAGGCGGTTGGCCCGGAGGTCGTTCCTCTCAACGGCACGGTCAATTACCAGGTCAAAGTCCATAACTCCGGCGACGTGGCGGCCCGCGATGTAAAGCTCAGCTTCACGCCCCCCAGCGGCGTGACCTTCCTGAATGCGACTCCTTCTCCCGGCGCATTCGGCCAGATGCTGCAATGGCGGCTGGGGGATTTGCAGCCGGGAACGGCCACGGTGGTCGATATCAACTGCCGGGCGTCGATGGCCGCGGATATTCGAGCGAAGTTCCGCGCCGAGAGCGCCGAGAAACTGACCGCCGAATCCAACGTCAACACCAAGGTTTTCGCCTCCGCTCTGTCGGTCAAATCGACCTCGCCCACTCGCGTGAACGTCGGCCAGGAAGTGCAATTCAAGGTGGAGGTGACCAACACCGGCCGCACGCCGCTGGCGAACGTCACCATCACGGACACCTTCGATCCCGGTCTGACGCACACGGCCGGCGAGGTGAGCCCGATCGTCAAATCGCTCGACACTCTCGCGCCCAATGAAACCAAACGCTTTGCCGTCACCTTCCGCGTCGACCAGCCCGGCAAGCTCTGCCATCGCCTCGACGTGCGGGCGGACGGCGGGCACTCGGCTGCCACCACCGGCTGCGTGGAGGCTGTGGCCGCCGCTGCCGTGGCGATGCCCAAGGTCTCCGTTGTGGTCAGTGGGCCGCGGAGACTGGAAGTGGGCAAGAAGGGCCTGGTGCGGATCGAAATCAAGAACGGCTCGACGGTCCCGCTCACCAATCTCCGTCTCGCGGCCAGTTTTTCCCAGAGCCTGGCTGCCATTCAAGCTTCCGGCGGCGCTCCGCTGGACGACGAGGGCTTGAGCTGGCTGATTCCGCGGCTGATCCCCGGGGAAGCCGTCGTCAAGGAAATTGAATTCGAGGGAGCTGCCGTGGACGCCAGAGCCGTGGTGAGAGCCCGCCTGACTTCGGACCAGGCGGCGGTTCAATCCAGTGAAGCAACCATCAACGTCGCCGCCCCCGCCATCACGCCGCCGCGGGCTCCCGGTTCGGGAATTCCAGGGGCGGCGATTGAGCCGCCGGCTAATGCGGAGAACCTGAAAGTAAACATTGCCGCCCTCAACGAACCCATCGGCGTCGGCATGCAAGTGACTTACCGCATCGACCTGGAAAACCGAAGCAAGCAAGCAGACGACGATGTCTCCATCACGCTCATTCTGCCGGAGGGTCTGAAATTCAAGAGCCTGTCGCCCGGTGACAAATACCCGGTGGTTTCTTCGTCGCTGGGGAAATACGAAATCAGCCCCATTCGGACCATCCGCGCGTCCGAAAAGCTCACCCCCCTGGACCTGAAGGCGACCGGTGAAAAAGTCGGCGTGTACAAGGTCCAAGTCGAGGTCCGCAGCAAGCGGAACCCCAAGGCGATCGTCGCGGAAGCGACGACGCGGGTGAATTAGCTGGGTGTCATTTGCGCCAAGCATCTTGTCCTCCACCCTCCTGTTAGGACGGCCATTATTCAGGTTTTTGAGCTCGTGTTTTCAGCCGACTGTGAATAAGTGGTTTGCCGTAAGTCCATTCCGAGAGGGCGTTTAGGGTGTGTGATACGACCGCAAGCCTTATTCACTTTGGCAAAAATAGCGACTGTGTTTATTCATAAAAACGTATGTGTATGTGCGTAAGTCGTTGACTCCATGCGGTTTCTGTCGACGACCGACCGTGAATAATGCTGGCTCGGCCCCACCTTATAAGCTCCTTTTTCATTCACGCCACGCTAGGCGACGCAGCATAAGTCTTTGCTAGTTCATATCTTGCGAGCCGGCCTCCGCCGCGACGCGGCCAAAGGTGATAAGTCGTCCTGGACGAAGCCTTTTCTCAGTCGGAAACTCCACGGGAGCCCCTCTCTGCACGCGGGAGTCCCCAGAGACTAGATGCGCGGGACGACTGGTTTGTTCACGTGAACAAAAGAATATATTTTACTTGGCGCTGGTCGCCGATGCCACGGCGGTAAGTACAATTCCCCAATGCCCCGGTTCGTCATCCTTCACCACGAATTGCCCCCCGGACACGACCGCGGTTCGCACTTCGACCTAATGCTCGAAGTTGGCGGCGCGCTGCGGACCTGGTCGCTGGCTGAGCTGCCGGCCATTGGCAAGGTCATCCAGGCCGAAGCGCTTCCCGACCACCGGCTGGCGTATCTGGATTACGAAGGTCCGGTTTCCGGCAATCGGGGCAGCGTCAGCCGCGTTGAGGAGGGAGAGTATGACGTGATTGAGGAGGCCGGCGACTGGTTGCGAATTCACCTGGCCGGAAAGAACCTGAGGGGAATCTTGGAACTGCGGCAGGCGGAGAATTCCGCGGCGATCTGGCTCGCAAGTTTCCAAAGTGGGGTAGGCTTCCAGCCTGCCCAGAAACAAGTTTCGGGCAAGCTGGAAGCCTACCCCACCAGGCCCGCCCCCTGGTCATCGTTTCCGAATTAGAACGGGCGCATAGCCGAGCGCGACACCCATCATCAGCCCCACGGCGTGGGCCGTGTTCGCAACGCGATCCCTCATGATTCCGCCGAGGAACGAGTCGAAGGGGGGAAAGTCGCGGAGAATGCAGAGGGCAAACCAGACCATCATGATGAACACCGTCTCCCTGGAAATGGTGAATCCCGCGGAATTGTCAAACTTCGCCTTCATCCAGACATAGCCGAAGGCACCATAAACGACCCCGGACATGCCGCCGAACATCGCCAGGGTTTCCGGCAGTTGAAGCTGAGCGAACAGGGATTCGCCCAAATTGGAGGCGATGGCCAGAACCAGAGCCAGCAGCAGAAATCGCGGCGAACCCCGGCGATCCTCAATCTGCCCACCCAGGACAAACAGCGCCCACATGTTGAAGACAAGGTGCATCCAGCCGTAATGGATAAAAATCGGCGTGATGAGACGCCAGACCTGACCCGCGAGAATACTCGACCAGAAGTGCGGCTGTTCGGCGATGTGCTCCGGGGTAAATAAGATGGGATCAACGAACAGCAGATTCTGCAGAATCGCGTTCCCTCCGGCGTGACTTCCGCCATTCGTGAGGATGGCCACCAAAACCGAAGCCGCAATCATGGCCAGTACTACCGGACAGCGCTTTCTGATCCCGGCTCCGGCGCCCCATCGTCCCCGCATTTCCACGACATTCGAAGCCTTCTCGCGGCGGCGGCGGTCCTCTTCGCGGCGAACTGTTTCCGCCGTCTTTTCCGCCCCCTGATATCGCGGATCAGCCGGCGATTGCTGAAAATGGGCCAGGATCTCCTTCGCCTTTTGCAGTTGGTCCTCGTCCCGCACCCAAATGATGTGCCCCGCCGCATCGGACTCCGCGTGCGCGGCAATTCGCTCCGTGACCAGATAGGCAGCCAGCTTGCGGGCCGCGGTTTCGGATTCGAGGACGGCGAGTTGACGCATGGGGAAAGTGTAGAGTGTAGAGTGTAAAGTGTAGAGTGCCGAGAAAATATTTCTTCGTCTTCACTTGGCACTCTACACTTTGCACTTTGCACTCTGCACTTTACACTCCCCCGATTCCCAGTTCCCGCAGCCGGCCTTGCTCCAGCAGCGACTGGGATATTTCGACTTCCGCGTAGTAGTCGCGGCGGACGAGGAGGCGGGCGGCGGCCTCGTCGAAGAGGCCGATGACCTCGCGGTGGAGCTGCAGGGCGGAGGCGGTGACCTGGGCCGTGATGGGGCCTTCCACGGTGTCGCGGACGGCGGTGGCTTTGTGTGGTCCGAAGGCCAGGAACAGGCAGTGGCGGGATTCCAGAATCGTGCCGATTCCCATCGTGATCGCCAGCCGCGGCACTTTGTCCTCGCCGCCGAAGTAGCGGGCGTTGTCGCGGATGGTTTCGCTGGCCAGCGTCTTCAATCTCGTTCTGCTGCCGAGGGACGAGCCGGGCTCGTTGAAGGCGATGTGCCCGTCGCTGCCGACGCCGAGGATCTGCAAATCGATCCCGCCGGCATCCTTGATCTTCTGCTCGTAGAGTCGGCAGTGGGCCTCGAAATCGAGGGCTCGGCCGTCGGGGACGTGCGTGCGGCTGGGGTCGATATTGATGCGTGAAAACAGGTTCTGGTTCATGAAGAACCGGTAGCTTTGCGGGTGCGCCGGCCCCAGTCCCACGTATTCGTCCAGGTTGAATGTCGTCACCTGCGAGAAATCCAGCTCCTCTTCCCCATGCAGGCGGATCAGCTCTTGATAGAGCAACAGCGGCGTGCTGCCGGTTGCCATTCCCAGGACGCAATCCGGCTTCTTGCGGACGAGCTCCGCCACAAAACGGGCCGCGCGGCGGGAGGCTGCTACGGAATCGGGCTCGATGATGACGCGCATTGTGAACGCTCCGGGAATCGCGGTCTTACGGCCAACGTCTTTGTACCGGAAATGTCCGGCAGGAGGGAAGAAGGTGAAGGGACACGGCAAACACGGAAGACACGGTTCAGAAAGCTTTCAATTCCGTGTCTTCCGTGTTTGCCGTGTCCCCATCCTCCCCTTCGGACCTCAACCAGCCGAGTTCTCTTCCACCTTCTTCCGCGCGGTCTGCGTAAACCACATCAAACGGCCCAGTAAGCGGAAGTAGAGGAGGAGCAGGAACACGAACAGGACCGCGGCGATTGCCGACATGAAAACCAGCCCGGTCCCTTCCATCTGAATGCCGACCTCCACCAGGACGGCCCCCAGCGAAGCCAACAGGAAAAAGAAGAAGGACAAAATGTAAAACGTAATCCAGCCGTCGCCATGAGAACGGAGCGATTTGAGCACGGTGCCGGAGAGGAGGTAGATGAGCGAGTTTTCGCTGAGCATGGAGCCGAGCAGGATGGGAAAGATCGTCAGAAACGATACCAGCGGCGGAAAGGGGGCGAACCACTGGGCCCCTTCACCCACGGCGAGAAACATGCTGGCCATGATGATGCCCGGCAGGGCGGCAAGGCCCCCGGCCACCGGGATGTACAGAGCTGGCAGAATCCAATCCGTCACGCTCCAGTCGGGCCACGATTGGACCTTGTCTTCGCCGTTCGCGGTGTCCGCGGTAATCGCCAGCAGAACGGGGGAAAAGCTGATGAGCACCAGTGAGGCGGAGATGGCAAAGAACAAAAAGGCAATGACGGCCGACATCCTTTGGTTTCTCAGGGGATCCGCCAGCACCATCGCGTTCGCCAGCAGCGAAAGCACCACCGTCAGCCCGACGCTATAGGCGGCCACGCGCACCAGCAAGTGCGGGTCGGTGAAAATGCCGAAGATGCCAATGTAAAAGGGGCTCTTTTTCCAAGCACCTTTGACCCGCGCATCCGAAATAAAGCCCCAATCGTCATCGTTCCAGCCAGGCTCCTTCCGCTCTTCCTTCGGCGGCGGGGGAATGTTGGGAACCTTGATTTCCGTTTTGACCTCGATCCGTTCGACCGGGGCACTCAGGACCACTTCCTGGTCATCCAAGTCATCCTCGACATGCGCCACGGCAGTGGTGGCATGTGCGGGGAGTGGGGCCGCAAGTGGCGCGGGGAAGTGAGCCTCCTGCATCATCGGGTCAACAGTGGGCGAAGAGGCGGTTGATGCGCTCGCCCCTTGCGCCGATTGTTCCTTCCGGGGTGGCGCTTTGGGATCGAGCAGTTGCAACTCGGCATACTCGCCGCGAGCCTCCACCATCGGTTTGTAACTAGGCCGCTCACCAGGGTCGCTGAGCTGAAATTCCTCCATCTCGGCAAGAGTCTTTTTCTTGGGCTGCGGTGGACCGACCTTGGGGGCCTTCACCTCCACGTCGGTGAAGCAGTCGGGGCAGCGCAGCGTCTGGCCAATCTGACTTTCCTTGGCATACATCCGCGTGCCGCAAACATGGCAGACCACGGCGACCTCCACCGGTTTGGGAGGGGGCGCGACAGGCTTGGGCGGCGGTGGCGCTTGTTGATGCGCGGGCTGCGTGGCGGAATTGGCGGCGTGGGTGGCCGATTGGCCGGGAGGGGGCGGAGGAGGCTTGGGCCCTGTTGCTGGTCGGGCGGGCGCTGGTGCAGAGGCGATCGGCTTCAGAGCAGAATCGGGCACCGTGGGACTCGCCGGAGCGCTGACTTGCGTTCCTCCCGGTAGCGGAAACCCCTTGCCGCACTTGGGACAATTGCAAATCGAGCCGGGGGCCAGCGGCGGAGCCTTGATGCTGACCTGGCAATGTGGACAGGTGATTCTTTGCAGCGTGCTCATCGCCCCTTATTCTACTCGTCCCGCGGCTCCTCGGCAGAGTCAATTCAACGAAAAAAGCCTTCGCGAAGCAGGTGCTCCGCGAAGGCTTGGGCGTTACGTATTGGCCGATCGCTTAGTGGCGGCGGGCATTGAAATCCAGGAACCACCAACCGTCATCCCATTCCAGGCAGACCCGGCGCCAGCCGAGGGGAACCTGGGGATAGGGATAAAACGGGCCGATATAGGGCCACGCGGTGGGAGAGTACTGCTTGGGGTACGTCACGGCCGCGTAGTTCGGGTGCGAGGCATAGCTCGGCCAGGCGTAGCCGGGCATGTTGGGATGGTCATAGCGAGCGGCAGCCATGCCGACCGCTCCGCCGCCGGAAATCGGCATGGGGCCTCCCCCAGCGCCTTCCACGCCAATGGGTCCGCCGCCAGATCCGCCGCCAGGTCCGCCGTTATAGGCGATGGTGCGGGCCGGGCCGTACGCCAGGGGAACCTGCGTGTTCGACCGGGCGTAGACATACGGAACCGGCTGCATCTGCTGCATCTGCTGGGGAGCATATTGCAGCTGCTGCGGAACCAGTTGCATCTGCTGCGGGGCGAGGGGTTGCGGCTGGGCCGGAAGGGGCTGCAACTGGGCGGGGGCGGGGAGCGGCATGGGAGCGGGCGCGTCGTAGCCATTCACTCCCGTGCCCACTTCGTGCGCCACTGGAGTGAAGGCCTGTCTGACCGGCGCCGATTCGACGCTGAGGTCATTCACGACTTGCTTCACCCCTTTCACGCGGCGGGCGATTTCAAGCGCCGCGGTCCGCTGGTCGTCCGAGGAGACGCGGCCCGAAAGCCACACCGTTCCTTCTTCGACGTTGAGCTCGATGTTGAAGCCTTTGAGGTTGCCGGACTTCTTTTCGGCGCTCAGCTTCTCCACGATGGTCTTGGCAATTTGCTGGTCATTCCCCAGCACAACCGACGTTCCCAGCGCGGCCAGCGCAAGGAATGTCAATCGGAATACGTAACGTCGCATGGGTCCCCCCTCCTGAGGATGAAAATGCGTGTCCTGGTGCATACCCGCGATTTTTCCCAGCCGGGTCTGGATCGTCCGGATGGAAGCGGGCGCGAATCTTTCGAAGCACGAGCGCAGTGTTTTTGCCAGCGGGATGCGCCTATGCGCTTTTGCCAGCGGGCTGCACTACTGGGCGGCATTTCCGAACCGGCTCGCCTGAGTGGCGGCGGCGGCTTTTTCAGTCGCGGCCGTGGGTACACCAGGGGCGCGAACCGGGTCGGATAGGCTTGCCCGATAATAGTTGTCGGAATCCGGCCGCTCGGAATGGTAGGATTTTTTCGATTTTGCCAGGGCTTTGGATGGAAGGGATTGGACCGAACGCACCGATTGAGCCACTGGGCGTAAAGGTTTAACGGCTAGAGAGTTTGTGCGGGGCTAGCACGACCACAACTCGACGAGCCGGGAAGACGGATGGCAAAATCATGGACGGCAAAATGATAAGTGCAGAAGAGAGGCGTAGGGACTCGTCCCGTGCATCCTCTTTCCTCCCACTTATGATTTTGCCGTCCATCATTTTGCCATCTCCAGCTTTGGTTTGATGAACCGAAGGCAATTTGCCCCCGTCCTACCCGAATTGCGTAATCTCCCGCCGCGCGGTTTACTGGCTGTTCCCCTCAATCTCCCTTTCTGCACTCTGTCCTCTGCCCTCTCCCATGTTCAAACCGGTCCCCGCCAACGCCTCGTTCCCCAAACTGGAAGAAGAAGTCCTGAAATTCTGGAGCGAGCGGAAGATCTACGAGCAGTCGTTGGCCCGGCGGGCGGGAGCCCCGCGATTCGTCTTCTACGAAGGCCCCCCCACCGCCAACGGCATGCCCCACCCAGGGCACACACTGCGGGCGATCAAGGACCTTTTCCCCCGCTACAAGACGATGCGCGGCTACCACTGCGAGCGGAAGGCGGGCTGGGACACCCACGGCCTGCCGGTGGAGGTGGAGGTCTGCAAAGAGCTGAAGATTCACACCAAGGAGGAAATCGAGCAGTACGGCGTCGAAGAATTCATCCACAAGTGCCAGGAATCGGTCTGGCGGTACATGAAGGAATGGGAGCGCCTCACCGAACGCATCGGCTTCTGGATTCGGCTCGACGAAGCCTACGTTACCTACCACCAAAGCTATGTGGAGAGCGTCTGGTGGTCGCTGAAGAACTTATTCGATCGCGGCTTGCTCTATCAGGGGCACAAAATCGTCTGGTGGTGGGCACAAGGGGGAACTGCACTTTCCGCAGGCGAAGTGGGACAGGGATACCGGGAGGTGGCGGACCCGAGTGTGTATGTGCTGTTTCCGCTGATCGAAGAGGGGACAGGGGACAGGGGACAGGAGACACTAACCCGAAGCGCAAGCGAGGGCGGTACGTCGCTTCTCGTGTGGACGACTACTCCCTGGACTCTGCCGAGCAATCAATTCGCGGCTGTCCATCCCGATCTCGACTACGCGACGGTCGAAGATTCCGAAACCGGCCAGAAGATCATCATTGCAGCGGCACTTGTGGAGACGATTGCGGGAAAGGTGAAGCGAGAATTGAAGGTTGTTTCGACTTGCAAGGGGACGGACCTTGTCGGACGAAGGTACGTGCCGCCGTTTGATTACTACTTCAAAGACGTACTCGAATATGGAGTCTATCTCAATTACGTTGATGAAGAATTAGCTTCAGACGAAGAAGCTGAGACTGCTGCATTTCGACAGGTAAGGGAGTCGTGGGAAAAGGAACTGCGCGAAGGTGGAGAATGCGAGTGGCTGAAGTGGTGGCGGATTCAGAGCGCAAACTTTGTGACGACTGAGTCTGGCTCCGGCATCGTTCACATTGCGCCGGCGTTTGGTGAAGTCGATTTTGCGCTGTTAAATGAGATTTCTGTTGAACTATCAAAAACAAGCGCGCCCTTTCTTGGCCCGACATTGATTTGTCCTGTCGCGCCGAACGGAGACTTTCGTAGTCCAGTAGACGACTATCAAGGCCGCTGGGTCAAGGACTGCGACAAGGACCTCACTCGCCGGCTGCGGGACGAAGGAAAACTCTATCACCAGGAGCAATATCTCCACGACTATCCCTTCTGCTGGCGAGCGGAAGAGGACCCGCTGATCCAGTATCCCCGCAAGAGTTGGTTCATCAAAACGACGCAGTTCAAGGAGGCGATGCTCGCCAATAATGAGCAGATCAACTGGCTGCCGCAGCACATCAAGCACGGGCGGTTCGGGAACTTCCTGGAATCGAACGTCGATTGGGCCCTCTCCCGCGAACGCTACTGGGGGACGCCCCTTCCCATCTGGGTCTGCCAGCAGACCGGCAAGATGGAAGCCATCGGCAGCTATGAAGAACTGCTCGCCAAGCCTGGCGTCAGCGGCACCGAAGTCTGGGACGCCGCCAAGAAGGCCAAGCCAAGCCTCTCCGACGACTTGAAGGTTCATAAGCCGTACATCGACGCGGTCACCTACGACTCCCCCTTCGCTGCCGGCGCAAAAATGAAACGCGTCCCTGACGTCATTGACTGCTGGTACGACAGTGGTGCGATGCCGTTCGCGCAATGGGGCTACCGAGGCGAAGACGGTCCGCAGCCGTCGCGCGAGAAATTCCATGAGCAGTTTCCGGCGGACTTCATCGCCGAAGGCCTCGACCAGACACGCGGCTGGTTCTATAGCCAACTGGCGATTTCGACGATGCTCTTCGGGGAAGGAGTTCAAAGTTCAAAGTTCAAAGTTCAAGGTTCGTCAACTTTGAACCTGGAACCTGAAACCTTGAACGCCGCCTATCCCCACCCCTTCCGCAACTGCATCGTGTGGGGACTGATGCTGGGTGAGTGGTGGGAGAGTCCCGACGGCAAGCAAATCTTTTTGACGGAAGCCGAAGGGAAGGAAAAGCTCGGCGACAAGCTCGTCAAGCGCGTGGGCAAGATGTCCAAGAGCAAGCGGAATTACCGCGAACCAGGAGAGATCTTTGACAAATTCGGCGCAGATGCTCTTCGCTGGTATTTGTTTGCCAATCAGCCGCCGTGGAGTTCCATTCTGTACGCCGAGCGGGCGATCAAAGACAGCATCCCCGAGTTCCTCCTCCGCCTCTGGAACTGCTACAGCTTCTTTGTCATCTACGCCAACATCGACGGCTTCGATCCGGCCGTGGGACAAGCTGCCAGCTTGTCGAGCGGAGGTCAACTGAACGCCTCGGATTTCAAGGGAGCCAAAGGCTATCGTCCCTATTCGGAGCGAAGCGAGCTCGACCGCTGGGTTCTAAGCCAACTGAATGACACTCTAAAGAAGGTCGTGGGTCGAATGGATGACTACGACAACTTCGATGCTTGCAAATGGATAAATAAGTTTGTTGAGGGGCTCTCCAACTGGTACGTGCGTCGAAGTCGAGACAGATTCTGGGCGGCTGACCGAGAGTCGCAGGAAAAGCTCGATGCTTACTGGACACTCTATGAGTGCCTATTAACAACCGCGAAGATGATCGCTCCCTTTACGCCGTTCCTTGCAGAAACGTTGTGGAGGAACCTCGCAGGCGTATTTGGAGAACGCACGGTTGAAAGCGTGCATCTGAGCGATTATCCATTGTGGGACGTAAGCTTTGAAGATCACGAACTGCTTAAGCAGATGAGCGCGCTGCGCGAAATCGCTGCCCTCGGCCTCTCCGCCCGCATGGCCAACAAGCTCAAGGTCCGCCAGCCGCTGGCCAAAGTGGAAGTGATTTTGTCGGACGCCACGCATCAAAAATGGCTACAGCACCACGACGAGCTGCTTCGCGACGAGCTCAACGTCAAGCAGATCGACTACGCCACCAGCGCCGACCAATACATCACCTACCTCGTCCAGCCGAACTTCAAGCAGCTGGGCCCAAAAATCGGCAAACTCCTTCCCGGCGTGAAGGCGGCTCTGGGCAAAGCGGACGGCGCAGCGCTGCTGGCTCAACTCACGGCGACGGGCAAAGTGACGCTCGATATCGGCGGCGAGAAAGTGGATCTCGACAACGAAGACATCCAGGTTCGCTTGCAGGCCAAACCCGGCTGGGCGGCAGCGCAAGGAAGCGGGTGCGTGGTGGTTCTCGCCACGGAATTGACGCCGGAGCTCCTCGCCGAAGGGCTCGCCCGCGACTTCGTCCGCATCATTCAAGACCGCCGCAAGGACCTGAATCTCGACTTCACCGACCGTATTGAAGTCGGCATTGTCGGCGCATCGCCGGCGTTGCAAAAGGCGATTACCGACAACCTGGAGTACATCAGCGGCGAAACGCTGGCGGTGAAGGTTGTGTTTGAAGCCTTGCCAGGAAGAGCAGGAATTCAGCTCGAAATCGGAGACGAACAGATCACTCTCGATGTCTGCAAGGTGTAAGATAGAATTAGAGGAAAGGACATTTCTATGGGAGAAATCCGAGTCAAGGTCATTTTGATCAACTCCTTCGACGACGCGCTGTTGTCCCTTGGGAAGATTACGCCTGATCAGGTGCGACGTGTCGAGGCGGAAGGGATCGTCGATACCGGGGCTGTAACGTGCGTGCTTCCACAGCGAGTCGTGGATCAACTTGGAGTTACAATACAGCGAGTGGCGAAGTATGCGGATGGACGCAGCGAAACGGTGGGAGTTACCGGCCCGGTCTTGTTCGAAATCCTGGGCCGGAATTCGGCGGAGGATGCTTTGGTTCTCGGCGACGAAATACTCATTGGCCAAACATTGCTGGAACGCCTGGATCTGCTTGCCGACTGTCGAAATCAGAAAGTGATTCCCAATCCGGTTCATCCAGATCAGCAAATACTCAACGTGCGGTGACCTGATTCTGGCATGACGATTTCAGGCACCAAGCCGCTTCCCATCGCCGTCCTCATCTCCGGCGGCGGGACGACGCTGCGCAATCTGATTGCCAAGATTCGCGACGGGAATCTGAACGCGGAGATTCGCCTGGTGGTTTCCAGCAATCCATCTGCGAAGGGGCTGGAGTTCGCAAAGGAGGCAGGAATCAAGACGCTGGTGGTGGAAAAGAAGAAGGAGCTTTCGCCGGAAGCGTTTAGCGAAGCGACATTCGGGCCGTGCCGGTCGGCTGGGGCAGAGATCGTAGTGATGGGAGGCTTTCTGAAGCATGTGCTCATTCCGCCGGACTTTGAAAACCGTGTGGTCAATATTCACCCAGCACTGATTCCGGCGTTCTGCGGTCAGGGGATGTATGGACACCATGTTCACGAAGCCGTGCTGGCCTCCGCTACCAAAACCAGCGGCTGCACGGTGCACTTCGTGGACAATGTCTATGACCATGGGCCGGTCATCTTGCAGCGGAGCGTGCCGGTAATGCCGAGGGATACGACGGACACACTGGCAGCTCGGGTCTTTGATGCCGAGTGCGAAGCGCTTCCCGAAGCACTTAATCTGATAGCGGCAGGGAGAGTTTCCGTGCAGAATGGCTCGGTAATTCGGGCATAGTCCTTGTCAGCGCCGGCGATTCAGGACTTCTATATGTCCGCAAGTGGTTTCATGGTTTGTACTTACGATGAAACAATGAAATCCGTCATAATGTGATAGATTTCTTCCACTACCTCCTTGCATTCCTTCCATCCGCCGCGCATAATTAGGCAACTTGCGGGGAGTTTGCGGAAGGATGCTAGCGTGCTAAAACAATCGCTGACTGAAGACAGGCGGAGCCGGCTGACGGAACTAGTGCGGGTGCGGGGGTTCGCTTCGCTGCCGGATTTGGCGGAAGAATTGGCGGTATCGGAGTCCACGGTCCGGCGTGACCTAGACTATTTGGAAGAAATTGGCGTGGCTCAGCGGACGCACGGGGGTGTTTTCTACACCGGGCCGTCCCCCAAGCTGGCCCATTTCGACCAGCGGCAGTCGATGAACTGGGACAAAAAGCGGCGGCTCGCCGCCGCGGCGGCTCGGCTCATCGACGACAACGACACGATCCTGCTCGACGGCGGCAGCACCACTTATGAGCTGGCACAGCTCCTGGTGGGGCGGCCGCTGCAAGTGGTGACGAACTCGCTGCCGGTGGCCAACCTGTTCACGTCCAGCGACGCGGACCTGGTGCTTCTCGGCGGTTACGTCCACAGCCGCACGGGGGTGTCGCTGGGACCGTACGCGAACCAGATGCTGGCCGGGCTGAACGTGCGGCGGGCGGTCCTAAGCGTGGCGGGGGCGAACGAGCGGGGATTTTTCAACAGCAACTTGCTCCTGGTGGAAACCGAGCGGGCAATGATGGCGAGCGCGGAGGAAATCATCGTCGTAGCGGACAGCACGAAGTTCGGGCACACCAGCCTGGCTCACCTCTGTCCGCTCGATGAAATCGACGTGCTGGTGACGGACAGCGAGATTGGCAGCGAATGGCAAGCGCGACTGACGGACGCAGGCGTGAAAGTGGTGACGGCGGAGCCGGGCGACAGCAAACAGTTGGAAAAGGCGTCATGAGCACGGCAACTCTCGACCGGACCGTCGTCGAACAAATCGTGCGGCAAATCGTGCTGGCCCAGAGCGGGATTTCAGCAAACGGTGTGTCGTCGGCACGAGGCGGTGAAGCATACAAACCGAATTTGATGGTTAGCATCTCGGCTCGGCACTGCCATTTGACCAACGAGCACGTCGAAATCCTCTTCGGCCCCGGCGCGAAGCTCAATATCGATAAGCCCCTCTATCAAGACGGCTTTTATGCGGCCGCGGAGCAGGTGATGGTGGTCGGCCCCCGGCGGCGGATGCTGCCGACCGTGCGGGTCCTTGGCCCCACCCGCAAGTTCAGCCAGGTAGAGCTGGCATTTACCGACAGCATTTCGCTCGGTATCGACGCCCCCGTCCGCCACAGCGGCAACATCAAGGGAACCCCCGGCTGCGTGCTGGTCGGACCCAAAGGCGTCGTCGAGCTGCAGGAAGGGGTCATCCGTGCGGCCCGACACGTCCACATGAACTTGCGAGACTGCGAATACTACGGCGTCAAAAACGGCGACTTGATGAAGCTGCGAATCGAAAGCCCGATGAGCACCACGGTCTACGAAGACCTACTGGTCCGGGCCGACGCCACGAGCAAGCTGGAAGTCCACATCGATACGGATGAAGGAAACGCGTGCTACTTGGATGCAGCAACGAAAGTCGAGCTGCTGAAGCAAGACGGCGGATGTGGATGCAAACATTAACCGGAGAAGTGTTCAGTGTTCAGTTTTCCGTTGGGGAACTGGACACTGAAAACTGAAAACTGAAAACTCACCCCTTTTTTCCTCGGAGTAACTCATGGCAAAGACCATCGAAGCACTCGGCATGATTGAGACCAAGGGCTTCATCGCCCTGGTCGAAGCTACCGATGCCATGCTGAAAGCTGCCAACGTGCAGTTCGTCGGCTGGGACAAAGTCGGCAGCGGGCTGGTGTCCGCGTTTGTAACCGGCGACGTCGCCGCGGTGAAATCCGCGACCGACGCCGGAGCCGCCGCCGCCGGGCGGATTGGCGAAGTCGTCAGCGTGCAGGTCATTCCTCGCCCGCATGAAGACCTCGGCGTCGTCCTTCCGCCGGGCCTCAAACGGGCCAAGGCATAGCGTAGCCGCACGCGGCCCGCGTGCTGGCTTCTGAATGTAATTCCAATTCACTTAGCAACTTTCTCACCATGAACACAGCAATCGGACTTCTCGAAACTAAAGGTCTGGTCGGCCTCGTCTCGGCGACCGACGCCATGGCCAAAGCCGCCAACGTGCAAATCATCAAGCGGATCGGCATCGGCGGGGCGCTCGTCACCACCATCGTCAGCGGCGACGTCGGCTCCGTCCGCGCAGCCGTCGAAGCGGGGGCCCAGGCCGCCCAGCAATCCGGCGAGCTCGTCGGCAGCCACGTCATTCCGCGTCCGGCGGAAGGGCTGATGGAAGCCTTCATGGCGTAAGCCACTCGTAGGATGGCTCTCCAGAGCCGTCCGCGGACGACTCTGGAGAGTCATCCTACACCAGCACTCCCATGAAAATCCTCGTTGCCAACCTCGGCTCGACCAGCTTCAAGTATCGCCTGTTCGATATGAACGGCGAGCGGCAGCTTGCGCGCGGAGGGGTGGAACGGATTGGCTCGCCGGAAAGCCCCTGCTTCGTCGAAATCGGCGGCCAGCGGCAAGAGCTGAAGACGCCTGTGCCCGACCACGCGGCAGCGGTTCGCAAATGCCTGGAGCAATTGACCGACCCCAAGACCGGCTGCTTGAAGGATGCGGCGGAGGTCTCGGCCATCGGCTTCAAGGCAGTGCATGGCGGCAGCATCAGTGGCGTGCAGCGGGTGACACCGGAAGTGCTCACCGCGATGGAAGCCATGAACCAGGTCGCTCCCGCTCACAATCCGCCCTATATCAAGGCCATGCGGCTCCTGGCGGAGAAGCTTCCTGAGATTCCGCTGGTGGCGGCGTTCGAGACCGGATTTCACTCCACCGTCGAAGACCGGCTGAGGTTTTACCCCGCGCCGTATGACTGGGGCGAAAAGCTCCACATCAAGCGGTGGGGATTCCACGGAGCCAGCCATCGCTTCATCGCCACGCGGACGGCGGAACTGCTCGGCAGGAACGACCTGCGGATCATTTCCTGTCACCTTGGTGGCAGCAACAGCCTCTGTGCAATTCGCGGCGGGAAAAGCGTGGCGACTTCGATGGGGATGAGCCCGCAATCGGGTCTGCCGCACAACAACCGCGTCGGTGACTTCGATCCGTTCGCCTTGCCGCTGATTATGAAGGCGGAAGGGAAAACGCTGGACGAAGTGCTGCACACCCTGGCGGAAAAGAGCGGCCTCCTCGGCCTCTCCGGCGTCAGTGGCGACATCCGCGACCTGGAAGAAGCGGCTGCGAAGGGAAGCACGCGGGCCAGGCTGGCCCTGGACGTGTTCACCAGTGAAATTCGCCGACATCTCGGCGGAATGTTAGTGGAGCTCGGCGGAGCCGATGTGATCGTCTTCACCGGCGGCATTGGCGAGAACGGCACGCAAATCCGTTCCGCGGTCTGCGCCAACTTGCAGGAACTGGGCATTGTCCTGGACGACAAGGCGAACGCTTCCGCCAAAGGCGAAGGCAAAATCTCCGCCAAGGACAGCCGCACGCAGATTTGGATTATCCCGACGAACGAAGAATTGATCGTCGCCCGCCAAAGCAAAGCTCTCCTGGAGGGGAAATAGATGTTCGTCGCCAAAGTCACCGGCTCGCTGATTTCGACGCAGAAGGTCGCCACCATGAAGGGCTTCAAGCTGCTTGTCGTCGAGCCCTACCGCGTGGAGCCGAATAAGCGCGAAAGCCTGGTCACCACCGGCCGGACCTTTGTTGCGGTCGACACGCTGGGTGCCGGCATCGGGGACTACGTCCTGCTGACGCAAGGCTCCAGCGCCCGCCTGACTCCCGAAACCAAGAACATGCCCATCGACGCCGTCGTTGTCGGCATTGTCGATTCTGTCCACGTGGACCAGGCCGAAGTTTACAGTCGGAACGAAAAATAAGAACCAAGAGTCCGATATGCAAATCAACGAATCCCTCATCCGCAGCGTGGTTGCCCAAGTCCTGGCCGAAGTCGGCCGCGGGGCGAATGTTGCACCGAAATCGTCCGCCGGCCGCCACGGCATCTTCCATGACGTGAACGAAGCGGTCACTGCGGCCCGGCATGCCTTCGAGCAGCTCAGCGAGCAGGGGCTGGAGCAGCGCAAGAAAATCATCGGCCATATTCGCCGCATTTCCATCGACAACTGCGTCGAGCTCGGCACGATGGAGATGAACGAGACGAAAATCGGCCGGCTGGAGCACAAGATTGAGAAGCTCAAGACGCTCGGCGAAAAGACTCCCGGCGTGGAGTTCATGCGGAGCGAGGTTTTCAGCGGCGACCACGGCCTGGCGGTCATTGAGCACGCCCCTTTCGGCGTGATTGGCGTCATCACCCCCGTCACCCACTCGCTTCCCACCATCACCGGCAACGCCGTCAGCATGATCGCCAGCGGTAATACGTTAGTGGTCAACCCGCATCCCAGCGGCAAGAAGGTGGCGGCTGAAGGGGTCCGCCGCTTCAACCAGGCCATTTTCAACGATGTCGGCATCGACAACCTGATCTGCCTGATCGCCGAACCGACGCTCGAATCGGCCAATGCCCTGTTCGCTCACCGCGGCGTCAACCTGATCTGCGTCACTGGCGGTCCCGCGGTCGCCCGGGCGGCTCTCAACAGCGGCAAACGGGCGGTCGTCGCTGGTCCCGGCAATCCGCCGGTCGTCGTCGATGAGACGGCCGATCTCGACCGTGCCGCCCGCTGTATCATCCAGGGGGGAGCCTACGACAACAACTTACTTTGCATCGCGGAGAAACAAGTCTTCGTCGTCGACTCCGTCTTCGACAAGATGCTCGCAGCCATGGAGCGGGCCGGCGCTGTGCGATTGAATGCCCGTGAAGTGGATGACCTGACCAAGGTGGCCATCATCAAGGTCGGCGAAGGGGACCACAAGCACGACGCTCCGAGCAAAGAATTCCTTGGCCAGAACGCCGCGGTGCTGGCTCGCGGAGCGGGCAAGAGCGTCCCCGACAAAACCGAGCTGCTGTTCGGCGAGACCGACTACCAGAACCCGTTCGTCCCGGTCGAGCAGATGATGCCGTTCATTCCCTTCGTTCGCGTCCGCGACGTGGACGAAGCGATTGCCAAGGCCAAAGAGTCCGAGCACGGCTTCCGGCACACGAGCATGATTCACAGCCAGAACGTCCACAACATGACCAAGATGGGCCGGATCATGGACACGACCTTGTTCGTGAAAAACGGCCCCTGTATGGCGTCGCTGGGCCTGGGCGGCGAAGGATATCTGTCGTTCTCCATCGCGGGACCGACGGGCGAAGGAGTGACGACGCCGCTGACGTTTACGCGTGAACGACGCTGCTCGCTGATCGATGATTTGTGGGTTTTGGGGAAATCGTCGGTCTAGGACAAAACAATGCAAGTTGGCCTGGTGGTGGGAACCGCAACCTCGACCGTGAAGCACGCCACGATGAACGGCCAAAAGCTGCTCATTGTGCAGCCGCTGATGGCCGACGGCAAAACGCCCGACGCCGACCCGCAGATTGCGGTGGACGCGGTCGGGGCCGGAATCGGCGAACGCGTGATGATCAGCAGCGACGGCAAGTACATGCGAGAGATTTTGAAAACCGACGCGACACCCGTGCGGTGGAGCGTGATTGGGATTTGTGATGAGTGACATCGACGTCGAATACATCATCCGCGAAGTCATCCGCCGCCTCACCGCGATGGGGAATGAACCTTCGCAGAATGATGGCAGTACGGTGAAACTCACGGAGCGACTGGTGACGATGGCGACGCTCGAAGGCCGGCTGGCAAACGTCAAGCGGCTGATTGTGGGGAAGAAGTCCCTGGTCACGCCGCTGGTCAAGGATGAGCTAAGGAGTCGCAAGATAACCCTGGAATATGCGGATTAGTAGAACGATTTGAAACCATGCGTATCGCCAAAGTCATCGGCAACGTCACCCTCAACCGCTGTCTCGAGTCCTTCCAGGGCGCGAGCCTGCGGCTGGTGGTGCCGTTGTCACTGGCGGAGCTACAAGGCGATGAGCCGCAGGCGGACGAAATGGTGGTCTGGGATGACAACGGTGCCGGGGTCGGCAGCCTCGTCGCCATGAGCGAGGGAGGCGAAGCCTCCCAGCCGTTCCGCCCCGCGGAAAAGCCGGTCGATGCCTATGCGTCGGCCATTTTGGATGAAATCAATCTCAAGTAGCGAATCATGCTCAATACCCACAAAATCAAGCAGGACATGTGCGAAATCGGCCGGCGGATCTACGCCAAGGGCTTCGCGGCTGCAAATGACGGGAATATCACCGTCCGCATCGGTGAGAACGAAGTCCTCTGCACGCCGACGATGCAGTGCAAAGGCTTCCTCAAGCCGGAGGACATCTCCACGGTCGACATGACCGGCAAGCAAATCGCCGGCGCGAAAAAACGATCCAGCGAGGCCCTGCTGCACCTGGAAATCTACAAGCAGCGGGCGGATGTGAAGAGCGTGGTCCATTGCCATCCGCCGCACGCCTGTGCCTTCGCGATTGCCCGCGAGCCAATCCCGCAGTGCGTGCTCCCCGAGGTTGAAGTGTTCCTCGGCGACGTGCCGATTACGAAGTACGAAACGCCAGGGGGACAGGCCTTCGCCGACACCGTGCTCCCCTTCGTGCAGAAGACGAACGTCATCATCCTCGCCAACCACGGCACCGTCAGCTACGGCGAGAACGTGGAGCGGGCCTACTGGTGGACCGAAATCCTGGACGCCTACTGCCGCATGTTGATGCTGGCCAAAGGTCTGGGCCGGGTGAACTATTTTGACGAGGGGAAAGAGCGGGAGCTGCTCGATCTCAAACAGAAGTGGGGCTGGTCCGACCCGCGAAATACCGACGAATACAAAAACTGCGACGTCTGCGCCAACGACATCTTCCGCGACAGTTGGAAAGCGGCCGGCATCGAGCGAAAGGCCTTTGAGGCCCCGCCGCCGATGGGGCCGAATGCCAGGCGTGTGATTTCCACGAACGGCTCGGGTGGCTCCGTCGATCAAGAGGCACTCGTGCAGATGATTACCCAGCGGGTGATGGAAGAGCTGGCAAAATCAAAGTGATGTACTGAGTACTGAGTACTCAGTACTAAGACTGCCTCTTCCTGCCTACCGCCTACTGCATACCATCTCCTGACCTCTGACCTCTAACCTCCGCCCTCTTCTCCATGAAAGTCTCCATCATCGGCGGTGCTGGCCTGGTCGGTTCCTCCGCGGCGTTCGCGCTGCAGTGCGGCGGCATCGTCAGCGAAATCGCCCTGCTTGACCTGAACCTGGATTTGGCCGGCGGTCACGCTTTGGATTTGCTCCACGGCACCCCGAGCGTGGCTGATCAGGTGATCGTCGCCGGCGGGTACGAGCATGTGCCGTCGTCGGACGTGATCTGCATCACGGCCGGCCTGCGCCGTAAGCCGGATGAAAGCCGGCTGGATTTGATCAACCGGAACACGGACCTGTTTTTGGGAATTCTGGCGGACGTGGCGAAGGCGGGGATGAAGAAGGACGCCATTGTCTTCGTCGTCAGCAACCCGGTGGATATTCTCACCTACGTCGCCGCCGACCGGCTGAACCTGCCGGAGTCGCAGGTCATTGGCCTGGGGACGCAACTCGACACCATCCGCTTCCGCAGCCTCATCGCCCAGCACCTGAAGGCCCCGCCTACCCAGATCAACGCCCTGATTCTCGGCGAACACGGCGACAGCATGGTTCCCATCTGGTCCAGCGTCGCCGTCGCCGGCCTGCCGCTCGACAAATTCCCCGGCTGGAACGTCCGCGTTGCCGATGAGCTCTTCACCCGCACCAAGGGGAGCGGAGCCGAAGTCATCAAGAAAAAGACCGGGGCCGGTTTCGCGGTTGGCATCGCCATCCGAGACGTGATTCACTCCATCGCCCTCGACCAGCGCCGCATCCTCCCTGTTTCCACTGTGCAGAACGGTTGCTACGACATCCGGGACGTGGCCCTCAGCGTCCCCACCGTCATCGGCCGCGCCGGCTGCGTGGCCCGGCATCAAATCGACCTCTGGCCGAAGGAAGTACAGGGCCTTCGGAAGAGCGGCCTCGTCCTGCGGCAGACGCTGGAGACGGTGCTGGGGCGAATCGGGCGGACGAAGAAGTAATCGCGTCGGTAACTATGCTGCTCGCCGCATCTGTTCTCGCCGGGCCAGTTTCTTCAGCCGGCGGCGTTCTGACTTGGACATCTGCTCGTCCGAGTCGTAATCTTCGGATTCCTCGTCGTCGTCCTCTTCGTCATCCTTCGCCGCGGACGAAACAGCCAGCTTGCTCGCCAGCGGACCAGGCTTGGCGCCGTTCGACTGCATGGTCGGCTTGGGAGAATTGAGCGTCGCTTTGGAAATGCCGGCCTTGCCGTCCTTGAATGAGTTTGCCGCGGCGGGAGCGGCAGCCGGTTTGGCGGACTCTTGCTTATCGGCCGACTCATCCTCGGCATCATCCGTTCGTACCACGGACAGCTTCGCCTTGCTCTTCTTTTTCTTCTTCCCGTCCTTGGCCCGCAGCCGCAGCGGCAGTTTGCCGGCGGCGTCGAGGCAGACGTGGCGGGCATAGAGGGCGAGCGTGGCAATCACCGCCACGTGGGCGACGAGCGTGATCGAGCTGACAAAGACCGTGGAGACTAGCTGGCTGGTGATGGTCCACAGACCGAGAGCCGCCATTCCGGCCACAAGGTACAGCACCGCGGCAATCGCCAGGGAGCTAAAAGCCGACAGCGAATGCCACGTCTCAATCCCCAGCCGTACCGCGAGCGCGCCAAACACCAGCAGATAAACTCCCAGCCAGCAAAGGTCCGCAAGCTGCGGCTGGCCCGCAAGCACCGCCATTCCCGCCCCGATGGCGTGATGGATGCCGCTGGCACAGTCCAGGCTTCCCCAGAGCAGCGCCGCGGCGGTCCACATCCAGACCCGATAGCGGCCGCTGTAGTCGTCCACCCGGTGGCAGCGGACGCTCAAAATGACGAGCGCCGCCGCGCTCCCCAGCGCCAGCAAGCAGGCTCCGTACCACGCCCCCACGTTCCCGCGGCTGGCAAGGTCCAGGGCAGCGAAGCTTTTGGCAATCGGTTGGGCTGCATCCCCCCACCTACTTGTTTCGAGCTGGATGTACAGGGTTTCCAGGGCCGCAACGCCGGTCAAGGCGACCAGGACAATCATGGTCACCAGGAACGGGCGGACCGGGATCAACTCGGTGATGCGGGGCTGACGGTCCTCGAGCACGGCTTCGCTGTAGGCGCGGAGCGTTTTTTTGACGCTCGTCGCGCCCTCCGAATCGATTTCGGGCTCGGACGACAACTCGTCCCGGAGGACGCGCCGGCGGCGGTCGTCGAGCTGGCCGCGTCGAAAATCCATTTTCGCGTAGGCAGGTGAGAGGAGCCGCGGGCATGGTAGCCGCGGCTGGCGGGCAGAGGTTCCTTCCCCAAGGTTCGGCAAAGCGGGCCGCCCGGCTGCACTTTGACAGCGCGAGACGGAACGGTCGGGCGGAATGACGAAACTCGAATTCCGAATGGCGAATTAGAGATTCCCGACATTCATTCGCCATTCGCCATTCGAATTTCGCCATTTCCCCTACATCTTGCCTAAACCAATCCTTTGAGCGCCCCCATCGCCGTTTCGTAGTTCGGCTCGGTGGTGACTTCCTTCACCGTTTCCGCATGCACGACTTTGCCGTTTTTGTCGAGGATGAAAACGCCGCGGGCCAGCAGCTTGAGCTCTTCAATCAGCATCCCCCAGTTTTTGCCGAAATTGCGGTCCATGTAGTCGCTGCCGACCTTCATGTTCTTGATCGATTCCGCCCCGCAGAAACGGTTCATGGCGAACGGCAGGTCCAGGCTGATAGTGACGGCATTGACCTTGTCCCCCAGGGCCGCAAGCTGGTCGTTGAACTTCTTGGTCTGGGTGGCGCAGACGCCCGTATCGAGCGACGGGACCACGCTCAAGATCGTCGGCTTTCCCTTGAGGTCTGCGGGGGAAATGGTCTTGAGCCCCCCTTCAAAGTAATGAATCTTGAAATCCGGCGCGGCCTGGCCGACTTTCACCTCCTCGCCGGCCAGAGTCATCGGGGTGCCTTTGAACGTGACAGCATTTGCGCGGGGCATGAGAAGCTCCTTAGGTTTTGGGCGTGCAGCGGATAATCAAGTCTCAATATTGTGCTCTCTGCCGGAGGGCACAAGGGGAGGAAAGTCTCCGAACTCTCCGGTCACTTGCCGCAAGGCCGTGGAGCGCAAGGAGCACGTGCTATCTCGGCGGCTGGACCGGAACCGGCAATCCTCCGGGGAGACGCAGCCCGCGGAGCGGAATCGGAATGCCCGGCGGCGCGCCGTTCCGGTTTCCTGGCGGCATCTGGTTGAGGGCCCGGAATACGTCCGCGGCTACATCCACCACGGTCCCGCGCTGCTCACCCAACGTGCGGCTGGACATCATTCCCGTCTGCGCGGGTGGGCGAGGGGGGGCGGGATTGTCCGTGAATTTCAGAGTCAGCGAACGGCTGCCGTCGTTGCCCGAAACTTGGATCATGACTGTCTTCGCTTCGCGGTCGCAGACCGTGTCGCAAAGCGTAGCCTGTCCGGAAAACCCATCCTCCTCAAAAACGACGCTGCCGTCCCGCCGGTCGAGGCAGAGCACGGACCCAACGCTGCTGGTCGCGCTACCGCTACGGAAAACTCTCTTCAAGCGCGCGAATACCAGCACCGGGGATTCCGTCGGCTGATCGGGCGGCAATGCGTGCTGCGAGACAAACGCCGGCGTCTGCCACTGAGTAGCGCCTGTGGCACGGTCAAATGCATAGACCTTGCCGTGTACCGATAACCCCGCCGGCCAGCCGTTTTGCAGCGGAGACGCGGTGACGCCGTTTGTCTCGCCGGATGGGGGCTGGCTGGTGGTCAGCAGGTACTGCCCCCGGGAGGCTACGACGGCAATCGACTGCAGTAAAGGTTCCGCGTCTATCTGCGCCAGAATCAACTCCTTGCCGGTTCTCATGGAGACGACGGTAAACCTGCCGCTCGGCTCCAGCAGGGCCAACTCTTCGCCGTCGATGAGGAAGCCTTTGGCCGGCTGATCCAAGTTTTTGGACCACAGCCCGGTACCCTGATTGGTCGCGTCATACAGGCGGAGATGCACGGCCTTTCCGTCGCCCGTTTCCCAGGCCAGCACGTTGCGGCCGCAAGTGGCCCAGCGGTGATCTTGCCGATCCACCATACGCCGGTCGAGCAGCGTGCCATCAATCGCGCTGTAGACCAGGGCCTGATCCGATTTCTCACCCGGCGCGATAACAACGATTTTCTGCTCGTCGCCAAACACGTCCGATTCAGCTTCGATTCCCGATCTCTCCCACAGCACTTTCCCGGTCAACGCCTCCACACAGACCAGTTGCCGGCCGCGCAGGTAAGTAACTTCCAGCCCGTTGACTGCGCCGATGGTTCCCTGGCCGCGGTCGAAAACCAGGTTATTACGGACGTTGCTCGGCAGCAGCGGGTTGGTGGTCGTCGTGGTGGTGCGAGTCGGGAAGCCATACCGTCCTCCCCGCGAATTTGGGGCGCCGTCGGCGCTGTCCACTCGCCATAAGAGGCTCTCGGTGGTGATTCCGGGTCGCGTGCGCAAGGCGTCAATAGCCAGAATCTCTCCGCCACTGCAAACGAGCATCAGGTGCCCCACCACTTTCCCGGACGATGGAATCGTCGGGAATACCTGCGAAGCGCCGCGAGCCAGTGACGTGGTGGATATCAGCTTGTTGGAGCTGTCGAAGGCTCGGAATGTCGTCTCGTTGAGAATCTGTCCGCGTAGTCCGCGGGAAGCAGCACCCCGAAATTCGCTGATCGGCACCAGGAATCGAGAATTGCCCCCGAAGCCCACGCTGGCCCCTGTCATGTCCATCACTTTGGTTTCCACATTGCCGCCAGGCCAGATGCGGGACGCGATTTGCCGCTGCATGTTCGGTCGTTGGGCCGCTTCCTCGGCCAGGTCTTTGCCTGTCTTGCCGGGCAGACAGACCACGGCAGAGTACATTTCCGCCAGGGTCTCCAAACGCTCGCGAGCGAGCTCAAATCGCCCCGCTGCCTCGTAAGCGGTAGCCAGAACGGCCTGGGCGCGGGCCGCAATGGTGGGCTCGCTATGCGTCGCCAATTCGCCCAGAGCCAGCTCGGCTTCCAGGAATTTGCCCCCTTCCACATAGCGCTGGGCCAGCTCCAATTGCCCTTCCACTGCCAGCGGATGGAAGCGAAAGAAGTCCACGAAATCGGCAAGCGCCGCGGAGCCGGCGGCGGCCTTCGCCTTAACCAGGCGAGAATGCACCTGCACTTCCAATTGCTGCTTTACTTCTGGATTGGCCTTCGCGAACAGCGCTGCCAGGCGGGCGCTAATCCACCGCTCGCGGCGAGCGGAATGTTCCCGCGATAGCTCCTCCATTTCTGCTCCCGCTTCGCCCGGCTGGTCGCGGAGGGCGATGTAAGCGGCAAAAGCCTCCAGCGGGCTGCCGGCTTTTTCCATGGCCTGGGCCCGCAGACGGTAAAACTCCCGCCGCAGCACGGGCTGGTCCGCCAGCAGCGGCTCAGCTTCCAGCGCCAAAGCCTGATGCGCGGCAAAGTCGGCGCGGAGGAGCGAGAGCATGGTCCGGGCGAGCAGGGCTTTTGTTTCGGCGTCATCGGGAGCGAGAATCAGGGCCCTCCGCAGCGTCCGCAAGGCCTCTTCCTGCTTGCCGTCTTGCAGCAGGATTTCCCCCTTGCGGGCCAGCGCCCAAGGGTCATTCGCGTTCTTCGCCAGCAGGGCTTCCGTCCGTTTGCGGAGCGGCTCGGTCAGGTAGTACGACGAGATGCCCTCCGGGGTCTGCGAAACCAGCTCGTCTTTGTAACAAACCAGGTTGCCCAGCGGGCTGACCGTTTTCACCTGCGCCGCAAGCGCCCCTTTGTCCAAATCAATCTTGAATAGGTGAGACGAGCTGGTTGGCAGGTAGTAAAAGTGCTCGCTGTAGTAGCCGCGTCCGGACGGGGCATCGCCATTGAGGTCCACCGGTACGGCCCAAGCTTCTTTGCCATCCGCCAGGTTGATGGCCTTCACCTGCTTCTTCCCCACGAGGATCGCCTTGCCATCATGCACGCAGCCGATGAACAGCATCTCCTCGCACGGCAGCGGCGTCCATTTGGCCTTGCCTGTGAGCAGGTCGAGGCAGTGCAAGTCCATCGATTCAATCGGCGTCAGGAGAACGATGCCGCCGGCGATTGTCACGGAGCCGTCAATCCAATGAGAAGTCTTCTCGGGGTCCGTGGTGACCGGCATTTGGAATCCGCGATTGAACCGTTGGAAATTTCCAGCATCCAAGCGCGGGTATTGATAACCCCAGCGAAGGGTGCGGGTGGCGAGATCGACCGCGGCCACGCCTTCGCCGGAAGTCGGGCAGACCAGCACCCCTTCCGCGAACGACGGGGTGGCGCCCGCCAGCCGTCGTACGCTATCAAACATGATGGTCCGCCCTTCGGGCATCATGGCCAGCGACTGCTTCCATTCCACCATGCCGGTCTTGGCACTCAGGCAGAGCAGGCGAATCTCGCCATTGAATTCCGCCAGCACGAACAACTGCCCGGCCATGGGGAGCGGCGGGCCGAGGAAAAACGCACCGGACAAATTCGGGTCGTCCTCGCCGCTTTCGCCACCGACCTTCCAATTGAGGGAACCCTGGCGATGGAGGTCAATCGCCGCCAGCTTGTTGAAGGATTGCTGCGTGAACGGGTTGTTGAACATCCCGCCGCGTCCCCCAAGAATCATCCGCTGCATCTGGGTGTTATTAGATACAGCCGGAAAGCCAATCTCGTCGATCAAGAACACCTGGTTGCCGTCGCTGCTCATTTCGCCGTAGGGATGGTCTTTCCAGATGCGAACGTCGAGCTGTTGATCGCGGGTGGAATTCAGCGGGTTGCGGGATTGCGTCGTGTTAGTCCGGGTGGCCTTGTCATAGGCGCTTTCATCCCAGGGGAAGTACCAAATCCGCTTTCCCTGGTCTTGCAGCGAAGCCCCCATCACCCGGTCCGCCGTGCGATAAATCACATAGTCCTTCACCACCAGCGGCTGCAGCGCGGGGATGATGACTTTGTCGGCGGGATTCTTGGCCAGTTGCCGCAGTTTGATGGCATCCTGCGGATCGTCGACGGCGGGAACGGTCCACCGCGGCGAAAGAAGGGGCAGGCTGGCGCTCGTGGAGGCGGTGCGAGTCTCATTTCCGCGGAACATCACCCACTGCAAGGCATCGGCATTGCGGGCCTTCCCGCCGTTTCCCACCAGCCTGGTCAACCAGTCCAAGGCGTCAACGTCCCGGTCGAAAAGCACGACAGGCTTGTTTCCGACAGCAATCTTGGCCCCGGGATTCCGCTGCCGCAGCGAAACCAGAGTCTCCTTTGCCTTGTCGGACTGGCCGGCGAATTGCCAACTGGTGGCGAGCAGGATGGAAAGCTCCGGATCATACTGGGCCGCCGCGGTGGGGGCTTCCGCCACGCGCTTGAACGCCAGCGCCGCCGCCAGCGGCCGCCCTTGGTCGAGATTCAGCCGCCCCAGCAGGATCGCCGCCTCGTAACCAGCCTTGGTGTGAAAGTAGCGGCGGGCCACTTCCGTGAGCTGGGCAATATTGCCTTCCGCGAGGGCCGCATCGAGCATGACCCGGGCATCCGCGCCGTAATTGAGCTCGTACAGTCGCCGCCCTTTTTCCGGCATTGCGCCGAGCATTTGCAGGGCCTGGGTCTTCAGGCTGGTTTGCGTTTCCCCAGGATTCAGGCTCGGCAAAAAAAAGTCGTCCGCGAGCTCTGCCTGATTGGATTTCAGCTCGGGGCCTGCTGTTTCGCCATTGAGGATCCCGCCTAGCGCCTCCACAGCGTCCGCGTATCGCTCTTCCGTGATCGCCGTTTGGGCTCGACTCAACTGCTGCCGGAGCGCTCGCGGAGCGGGCATGAAGATGGTGATAACGTTGTCGGGATTTGCCCCACCGATTTTGGGCGCAAGTACCTGAGCAGCCGCGGGAATCGCCCCTGCCGCCACAACCCCGAAAACGAGGAGGGTGGACCAGACGGCCCGAGGGGCATGCAGCGCTTTCATGGCAACCTCCCCCTCTCCGTATGGGAGAGGGCCGGGGTGAGGGTTGAGCATCATCCTGACTTGTTATCAAAAAATATCTTACCAAAACGTGCCGTCGGCGAACAATCAAATCCTCACCGCGGATATCGCCGTGACCCACTGGTTACAACCACTCCATTATACCCAGGTGTGTTTCAGGACTTTCCGCGGCCACCTCCGGCGAGTCGCCGAAGGCGTAATTCGCCCTGTTTTCTGTGGAAACCGCCAAGAATTCGCCCAAATATTCGACTTTTTGTCGATTTTACCGCCATTTTTCGCTCCGGGCCGTTGCATTTTACCGCGAAGAGTATCTAATCACCCACCATCCGCAGCGCGGAAAACAGCGTATTTTCACGTTTCATTCTCACCAAGGAACCTCACTAGGAGGGTGGCCACCATGGCAAAGAAATCGAGTGCGAAGGCTCCGAGCAAGTCGGAAGTGTATGCCAGCATCTCGGAGACGACGGGCGTCTCCAAAAAGGATGTCGGCGCGGTGTTGGATGCCCTGTCCGCCGAAATTGGCAAAGCCATCGGCAAGAAGGGCGCGGGGGTCTTCCAGATTCCCGGCCTGTGCAAAGTCATTCGCCGCGAAGTCCCGGCCCGTCCCGCCAAAAAGGGCGTGATGGTCCTGGGTCAGCTCCGCGACCTGCCGGCCAAGCCGGCTTCCAAGAAGGTCGTCGTTCGCCCGCTCAAGGCGCTCAAGGCGATGATTTAGGCATTTGCCTTTTAGGCACACATCAAACCCACGGGTTTCCCGTCTGTGCGACGCGGAAACCCGCCTTTCTAATGTCGAAATTCGAATGGCGAATGACGAATTGAGCAGGTAAATACCGTCTTTCCATTCGTCATTCGCAATTCGTCATTCGAATTTCCCCCTTTCCCCATGCCCACGCGCGCCACTTTCCTGGGCTTACGGCGCACTCGATGTCCAATCCGAAGTTGCGGCGGCAAATTGCCTTCGAAGCCGCCAGGTTGATGTACTCCCGCGAGGAGTCGGAATACTTTCGGGCCAAGCAAAAAGCCTCCCATCGCATCTGCCAGGGCTGGGTCAAACCTGCCGATCTGCCAAGCAATGCGGAGATCAGGGACGAAATTCTGACCTTCGCCCGCCTGCACGAAGGGGATGCCCGCAAGGACAATCTCCGCGAGATGCGCCTCGAAGCTCTCCGCTTGATGCGCCTCCTCGCCCGCCATCGGCCGCGGCTGATCGGCAGCGTGATGACGGGGCATATCCGGGCGGGGAGCGATATCGACCTGCATGTCTTCTCCGACAGCATCGACGCCGTCACGTCGATTCTCGATGAGCACGGCATGGTCTACGACGTGGAGCACAAACGGGTCCGCAAAGATGGCGAGGAGCGAATCTTCACGCACGTCCATGTCAAGGACCGCTTCCCGTTCGAGCTCACCGTCTATGCGTCGAACCTGGTTTCGTACGTCTTCAAAAGCTCCATCACCGGCAAAGCGATTGAGCGGGCCAGCATCGCCCAGCTCGAGCAGTTCCTGGCCGCCGAATATCCCGCTCTCGACCTGAATGCCGCCCTGGACGAAGTCGCCAGCAAAGTGGACCGCTTCCAGGTCTATCAAAGCCTCCTGCTGCCGATGGAAAACGTGAAGCAGAACCCCAAGTATCATCCGGAGGGGGAAGCCCTGTATCACTCGCTGCAGGTCTTCGACCACGCCCGCGATGCACTCGCCTATGACGAGGAATTCCTCCTTGCCGCCCTGCTGCACGACATTGGCAAGGCCATCGACCCGCACGACCACGTCGCCGCCGGCCTGGAAGCCCTGGAGGGCTTCATCACCGAGCGGACCGCCTGGTTCATCGAGCACCACATGCTGGCCCACCAGGTGCTCGACGGCACCATCGGCCAGCGGGCTCATCGCCGGCTCAAGGAATCCGAGAGCTACGACGAGCTCCTGCTCCTCTGCCGCTGCGACCGCGCCGGCCGAGCGCAAGGCGTCGAATCGCCCGAATTGGACGATGCCCTCGATTACATCCGGGACCTCGCCCAGTCCTTCGGCTGACCGGCGCTCCGCACAAGCAGCCTTCCCGCCGCGTTATACTGGCGACCGACGGAATGATCAGAAATCTAGGAGTATCACCGATGAACACCGCCCGTCGTACTTTTATGGCTGCCGGAGCTGCGGCGCTCGCCTTCGCGCCGGTTGCCGCGGTCCGGGGAGATGAGAAACAGGGGGAGCCGGCGAAGGTGGACGGCCTGAGCTGTCTGGATTACGGCCGCTCGTTCATCTGCAACACGGCCTCGTTCAATGCCGTCCGCTTTTGGGTGGAAAGTCGCACCGTGCTGGTGGACGGCGAACAGCGGTTGGAGTTCTATCAGTGCGGGTCGTGCAAGAGCGAGAACACGTTTGCCAAGGAGGATTTGTTCGCCAAGGAGAATTATGACTTCATGCCGATTTTGGGGGACGGGCATTGGCTGGTCTTCCGCCGCACGGCGAAGCTCAATCCGAATTATCGCCAGATCAAGACGCTGGACGGATTTTGGGGTCCTGCGAACCTCAAGCTTCGGGAAGCCCGCAAGTTGACCGTGCTGGAAACCTGGGAGCAGATTCGCGACGCCACCGCCGCCGCCATGCCGATTGTCAGCCGCACGGAAATCCAAGACGAAACGACCGGACTCAAAGCCATCATCGAGTGCCCGGTGAAGACGATGAACGTCAGCCTCGACAACATGCTGTACCAGGTGGATACGGGCCCCGTCGTTCTCCCCGATTTGAGCAAACGCTACGAACCCCGCATCGACTGCTTGCGGCTGGCCTTCGTGGCCTTCAACGCCCCGCACTTCGCCGACTTCGTCATCGAGCAGCCGACGAAGGTGATTGAAGAGGAGCAGGAGAAATGTCAGATTCACCATTACTCCGGGCCGATCAGCCTGAAGGCCAAAAACACGCTGCTGGCAGTGGGGGACGCATGAGAGGAGTTGCTTCTACTTTGGCATATATCCTTGGAGTCTCCGCTGGCATGATGGCTTGCGCTGCGGATGATGCGGATATTCGGCCACTTTCGCCTGAGCTCCGGGAAAGATGCTTGACCGTGCTTCGCTCGGCCCTGGAAGGGGATGAGTTCTGGCCCGCCATGCACGCGGCGGAGGCACTCACGCTGGCGGGGGAAGGGAAGTCGGTTGTCCCGCTGCTCGAAGCGCGACTGAAACTAGATCAAGACCCTCAGCATCGTTGTGGCTTGGCCCGGGAGATTGTTCGCACCGGCCAGCGCGAGCCGTTGGCCATTCTTTGGCAGACGCTGGCCGATACGAAGTCAAACGGCCGCGTCCACGCCGCCGAAAGTCTCTACAAGATCGGCGAAGTCGGCGATGGCAAACTCCTGCGGTCCGCTATGCAGGAGAAGGAAAACCCCAAGCTGCAAATCATGGCCGCGGCGGCTTTGGGACGAGCGGGAAATCGGCAGGCGCTGAAGCTGGTTCGCGAACATCTGAAGTCCGACGATCCCGAGCTGCGAAAACTAGCCGCTTGGGTGCTGGGGCTGATCGGTAATTCCAAAGAGGATATTCCACTCATTCAGAAACTGCGCGACAGCGAAACCGACCCGGTGACGCAATCGTTCTTCGTGAACGCCCTGGCGTGCCTGGGAGAACCCAAGGCACGCGAAACCCTCGGCAAGAATATCGACTCCTCCGACCAGGTGATTCGCGCCTACGCCGCCGACTTTGCCGCCTGGTCTCGCAGCATGGACGCCGTGAAGGCAGAACGGCTCAGCGATCCCAACGTGGATGTACGTGTCCGCACTGCCCAGGCCCTCCTGGTTTTCTCCCTGCCGCGACACATCCTCGGCCTCCCTCTCTCCGCAGCCGGGGATGACATTCAAGTGGATGTGTTCCGTGCCGATGAGAAGCACCCTCGCTACAGCGAAGGCTCCATCATCACGCTCCGAGATGGCTCGCTGCTTTATGCCACCACCGAGTTTGTCGGTGGCGGCGCTGATCATGCGACGGCAACGATTGTCGCCAAAACCTCGACCGACGGCGGGCGCACCTGGAGCGAGCAGCGGACGCTGCAAGAAAACATCGGCAAGCAGAACGTGATGTCCGTCACGCTCCGTCGCTTGTCAGGCGATGAAGCAACTGCGCCGCTGGGCATGTTCTTCCTACAAAAGAACAGCCAGACGGACCTCAAGGTGCTGCTGCGGATTTCCCAGGACGAAGGCCAGACCTTTGGCGAACCGATAGTCGTCACACCCGGCCCCGGCTATCACATCATGAACAACGACCGGGTGACGCTTCTTTCCAGCGGCCGGCTGGTCTGCCCGATTTCCTGGACGGATGATATTTTCAAGAAGGGGAGCCACCTCGTCTGCTTCTGCTATCTCTCCGACGACGACGGACAGACCTGGAAGCGAAGCGCGGACCAGGTCGATCAGCCCCGCCGCGGCGCGATGGAGCCGGAGGTGGTGGAGCTGACAAACGGCAAGCTGCTGATGACCATCCGCACGCAGCTCGGTTACCCTGCCCTCAGCGTTTCGGACGATGGCGGCGATCACTGGTCGGCTCCCGGCAGGATGCCCCTGGATGCGCCCGAATCGCCCGCCACCATCCGCACCATCCCCGCCACGGGGGATTTGCTGCTCGTCTGGAACAAGACTTTTGTCATCGACCAATCGCACGGCGGGGAGCGAACACCCCTCACAGTCGCGGTCTCCCCCGACGGCGGCAGAATTTGGAGGCACGTCCGCAATCTGGAAACCAGCCGCGACCACGCCTATGCTTACACCAGCGTGCTGTTCCACAAGGACCGCGTGCTGCTCAGCTACTACGTTTCTGACAACAAGAGCGGTCGGATTTCCAGCCGCTTCCGCTCGCTGCCGGTGAGGTGGTTTTATGAAGCTCAATAAGTCGCTAGTTCTCGCCACGCTCGGCGTTATCGGACTTGCAATTACCTCCCCCGCCGAAGACTGGCCCCAGTTCCGCGGCGAAAACTCCAGCGGCGTTTCCAAATCCGATAAGCCGCTGCCGACGAAGTTCTCGCTGACGGAGAATCTTCGCTGGTCCCGCCTGGTTGGCGACGGCATCGGCTCGCCGATTGTCGCTGGTGGCAAGGTTTTCTGCACAGCGCTCACCCAGGCTGAGGGATTCACGGTCTACGCTTTCGACGCGGCTTCTGGCCGGCCGATTTGGAGCAACGACATTGCCACGGGCAGGCTCCCCCGCATCACGCCCCCCAACAGCCACGCCTCCGCCACGCCGGCCAGCGACGGTAAGCGGGTCTACGTCCATTTCAGCACCCTCGGCCTCATCGCGCTGGACTGCGAAACCGGCGAAATCGCCTGGAAACGCCCGCTGCCGGTGCCGGCCTACCTGATGGACTGGGGCTCCGGCTCGTCCCCCATCGTTTACAAGGACCTGGTCATCTTCAACCAGGATGACGACCTGGCTTCCGCCCTGTTCGCGGTCGATGCCGCCAGCGGCGAAATCCGCTGGAAGACCGACCGCAAGGAGATGCTCGCCGGCTACGCCATCCCCGTCCTCTGCGAAGCCGGCGGCCGCACCGACCTCGTCGTCGCCGGCAGCGGCAAGCTGAAGGGGTACGACCCGGCCAGCGGCAAGGAGCTGTGGCACGCCAACACGCTGCTCCGCACCACCATGACCTCGCCGGTGGTCAAAGGGGACCTCATCTACACCGCTGTGCAAAGCTACGGCGACGAAAGCCGCACGCTCAAATACGCCCTGTTGGAGTGGCTGGACACCAACCAGGACGGCTCGCTGGCCCGCGACGAAGTTCCCAAGGAATTCTGGGAGCGGTTCGACCAGTCCGACAAGGACAAAAGCAAATTCCTCTCCGGCAGCGAGCTCGATTCCGCCTTCCAGTCGGCGGAGAACATGATCGGCGGTGGCACCACCATCCAGGCGGTCCGCGGCGGCGGCAGCGGCGATGTGACCGACACGCACGTCGTCTTCAACCTGCACAACAAATCGCCGTCCAACCTCACCTCGCCGCTGGTCGTCGGCAATCAGCTCTTCGTGGTGAAAAAAGGGGGCCTCTCCAGCTCGTTCGACGCCGCCACGGGCCAAACCCACTGGGAGCTGGCCCGCATCAAGAACATCGGCGACTACTACGGCTCCCCCGTCGCCGGGCACGGCAAAATCTACGTCCCCGGCGAAAACGGCTTCATCGTCGTGCTGGAGCAAGGCTCCAAGATGAAGTTCCTGGCGAAAAACGACATCGGCGAACCCTGCCTCGCCACCCCCGCCATCGCCGACGGCCGGATCTTCATTCGGGGGCGGGAGACGCTGTTTTGCTTTGGGGAGGAGGGGAAGTGATGAGGCGAATTCTTCTGTTTGCGTCGCTGTCTTTCATGTTCGCCGCGCTCGCATCTGCTGCCGGCCCTCGCGTGGACATCGTCATTGGCGAAACAGCCCCCCCGCTGGAAAAACGAGCGGCTGAAGACATCGCCGCCGATTTGAAAAAAGTCTACGACGCCGAGGTGAAGATTGCGACGGCTGCACCGGAGGATGCGGAGAATGTGATTTTCATTGGCAGCTTGGAGACGAATGAACAGACGAAGAAGCAAATCGCGGAAAGCTGGCCCAAGTTAAGCAACCAAGGGCACGTCCTCCGCACCATCAAGTACCAAGGCAAGCCTGCTCTCTTTATCGGCGGCGGCAGCCCGGTGGCCGCTTACTGGGGAGCTGCGGAATACGCTCATCATCTGGGGATTCGGGCAATGCTTTACGGCGACCTCTCCCCGGTCTTTGCAAAACCCTTCACCTTGGAAGGGTTTGACATCATGTTGGATTCGCGGAGCGATCGTGTTTGGTCGGCAATGAATTCCGATCCCACGGGCTATACATCATGGGGGCTTGCCGACCAGAAGCGCCTGCTCCGCCAACTTTCACGGCTGAAATACAACCGGATGCGAATCGGTGTCCACCCTTGGCAGCCGTTCGTCCACTTTGAAATTGATGGCGTGAAGAAGAACACCGGCGTGCTGTGGCATGGCTGGCAATTCCCGGTGGATGGAGATACAGCCGGACGAGCAGCGTTCAAGGGGGCGAAGTTTTTCGAGAACCCTGATTTCGCGGGAAAGACTACTTACGAACAACGATTGGACGTCGGACAAAAACTGCTTCGCGGACTGATCGAGGAATCGCATGCGCTGGGCATTTCCGTTGACTTGGCAACGAGTCCCATGGAATTTCCCAGAGAATTTGCGCCTATCCTGCCTGGCTCGATACCGGTCACCGAGCCGGGGAACTTGGCCGTTAAATCACTCGAAAAGAGAGATGCAATGGACGGCTTGACGAGCCATGAAAAGCTTCAAATGAATGCTTATAAAGCTGCCTATCCCGGCATCGACGATTCTTACGCCGAGAGCGGGACACAAAACTGGGCAAGCGACCTCATCAGAGACTGGAATTACACCGCATATACCACGAGTCGTCGGGGTTTTAATATGTCAGTGACGCGGGAGACAGTCTGCCGCGACCTGGTAACGCCGATATGCGGCGAAGGAGTGGACGCCAGTGTTCTTAAGGCTCTTGAGCAGATTCAGCGGTCAGGCTTGATCACAGAGCAGCTCGACCGGACCTTTTTCGTCCTCGGACCAGACATGGTGATGAAACACTATGCGACCATTGCCCCGCCTCCTGACGGGTGGTCCCAAGTCCGTGCTAACTATCTCGGCGCCATGAACGACATGTACCGGGCCAATTCGCGGGCTCGCGAAGGGGGGCGGTCGTATACGCTCTATCTCGCCCGCCGCTGCGAGTTCGGCTACGAGTACATGAACTGCGTGGACGCGACGCGGAAGGCGGGAATCGCCAAGAGCAAAAAAGACACCGCCGAGCAGCGGATGCAGCTCGAAAAGGCCATCGAATCCATGAACGCCGCCTGCTCCGCCCTGGCTGCCGTCGCCCGGGACCAGAGCGACCGGGGCATGATCGTCGTCTGTAACGAGTTCGGCTACAAGGCCTTGCAGAAAGAACTGGAAAAGCTCGATGCGGAATAACCGGGGTCGGGAGTCTTTGGCGTCAGTCAACTACCCATACTGAATGAACATCGACGCCAAAGACTCCCGACCCCCTCGCGTCGAAGCGGAGTTCGGTCTCCAAACGACTATCGCCTTGACCGAGTCCTCCCCCTCTGAACCTCTTGTCTACCTCCGCGGCCAATTTGTTCTCGCTTCCCAGGCCAGCCTGAAGATCTATGACTCGGGAATCGTGATGGGGGCGACCGTCACCGAGATGACCCGCACCTTCCGTCACCAGCCCTTCCGCCTGGAAGACCACGTCGCCCGGCTGTTCCGGTCGCTCAAGTACACGCGGATGGAAACGGGCCTGTCGCAGGCGGAAGTGACGAGCATCAGTCGCGAACTACTGGCCCATAACACCAGCCTGATCAAACCCGGCGAAGAACTCGGGCTGATTCACTTCGTCACCGCCGGTGAATACCCCGTCTACGCCGGCTCAGCGGCGAGCGGCGGGCCGATGACGCCGACGGTCTGCATCCACACGTTCCCGCTGCCGTTCAATCTCTGGTCGCAGCGGATGAAGGCAGGGGCGCACGTCGTCACTCCCTCCATCCGGCACGTTCCGCCGCAGTGCTTTGATCCCAAGATGAAGTACCGCAGCCGCATGCACTATTACCTGGCGGACCAGGAAGCCCGACTCGTCGCCCCCGATGCCGTGGCGCTGCTGCTGGACCTCGACGGCAATGTGACGGAAACCAGCGGCGCAAACTTCCTGCTGGTGGAGCGGGGCGTCATCGTCTCCCCTGGCCCCCGCAACATCCTCCCCGGAATCAGCCGGCAGACCGTCATCGAGCTGGCCCAAAAACTGCACATCCCCTATGCCGAGCGGGATCTGCAGGTTCATGATGTCATGAATGCGGACGAAGGCTTGCTCACCAGCACGCCGTTTTGCGTCATGCCGGTGACGAAAATCAACGGCTCCCCCATCGCGGATGGTAAACCGGGGCCGGTCTTTCGGCGGCTGATGGAGACGTGGAGCCAGGATGTGGGATTGGACATCATCGGGCAATTCACAGCATGTTAACCATCCTCCACATCTCCGACCTCCACTTCGGCCAGTTCTTCATGCCGGCAGTCGCCGAGTCGCTCCTCGCGGCCGCGACGGAGCTTCAGCCGCAAATCATCGTGGCGAGCGGAGATTTTTCGCAGCGGGCGACGGCGGAGGAATTCGCTGCCGCCCGCGAGTATCTCGACAAGCTGCCGAAGGTGCCGCTGGTGGTCTGCCCGGGCAATCACGACGTACCGTTGTACCGCGTATCGGAGCGGATCTTCACGCCGCACGCGCTTTATCAGCAGCATATTCACCCGCAGCTCAACTATATGACGCAGCAGGAAGGGGTCGTCATCGCCTCGCTCGACTCCACCGCTCCCCTGCGGGCCATTGTGAATGGCCGCATCCGGGGCGAGCAGCTCCGCTTTTGTCGCGACGAGTTTCGCGCTGCGCCGGAAGGGGCGCTCAAGATCGTCGTGGCCCATCACCACTTTGCTCCGGCGCCCGATTACGAGCGGGGCTCGGTGATGCCCAAGGCCAAGCGGGCGCTCGACGCCTTTGAGCAGATGGGAGTGGAGCTGATCCTGGGGGGCCACCTGCACCGGGCCTACATCGGCAACTCGCTGGATGTCTATCCCGGCAAGGACCGCAAGCACGGCATCGTGATTGTGCAAAGCGGCACCAGCACCTCCCGCCGCGGCCGGGCCCGCGAGCGGGAGAAGAACTCGTTTAACTGGATTCGCGTCACCGACGATTCCATCCGCATCACCCACTATATGTATTTCGACGACGCCGGCGGCTTCGCCCCCATCAGCCGCCACATCTTCCCCCGCGCCAGCCGTCAGTACTTCGCGCACACACCTGGAGCTGCCGAGACAGAATTCGTGTGGTAATTACCACGCCGTCCAGCCGCCGTCGACAAGCAGGTTTTGCCCGGTCACATAGCTGCTGGCGTCGCTGGCGAGGAACACGATGGCGCCCTTGAGTTCCCACGGCTCTCCCATCCGTCCCATTGGGTTTTTGGTGCGAAGTCGGGCGACCATCTCCTGGTTAGCCGATTCCTTGGGGAATGGACCGGGGCTGAGACAGTTGACGCGTACACGATCTTTGGCCCAGTAGACCGCCAGATGCCGGGTCATGTGGACGATTCCCCCTTTGAGCGCGTGGTAAGCGACGGGGCTCGCGGCGACGACTCCTGCGTAGGCATCCGGATAGGAGCCGACAACGCCGTACATCGAGCCGATGTTGACGATGCTCGCGCCGGCCTTTCGTTCCACCGCGTGATTGCGAACCAGCCGGGCTAGTTCAAAATAGCCGGCGGCATTGGCGAGGTGCCGGGCGAATTCCTCCGCGGTGACGTCGGTCCAGTCCTTGCCGAGTGCCTCGTGGCCGTTGTTCACCAGCACGTCAATTCGGCCGGCCAGCGCCACGGCCTTGGCAAAGTTTGCCGGCAGCGTCTCCGGCTGCATATGGTCGAGCGCGAGGCCGTGGTGAGTGGCTCCTTCTTGCCGCGGCAGGAGCGCGGAAGCCTCTCTTGCTTTGCTTTCATCCCGACTCGTCAGAATGAGCGATGCACCCGCCTCCGCCAGCCCCCGCGCCATCGCGGAACCCAAATGTCCGCAGCCGCCGGTGATGAGAGCGACCTTGCCGCGGAGGGAGAAGAGTTGCGAGATCGCCGGCTCGTTTGCGGAACTCATTGTTGGCTCTCCTCCGCCGAGATAGTTTGCCATGTGCCGGTTTCCACGCTTCGGAGCGCGGCCAGATTCACGCGGAGCGTCTGTAAGCCGTCCGCCAAGGAGCAAGTCGGCGGCTTTAGTCGGAGAACTGCCAACAAGCAGTCAGTTGCCTGCCGTGTAAACAACTCATCCCGCTCCATGTGCCATGAACTTCCCTCTTCCCATGAGTCGCCTGGCCTCAGCATCCAGCACCACTGGTGCTTTTGGGCGTCGAACCGGAGCGTCCCTCGCTCGCAAATGACCGTGATGGTCGTTTCATTCGGCGCTTGATGCTGGTTCAGGCTGTAGCTGCCGAGAACGGTGCCGTGGCGAGTGAGAATATGCACAGTGTCTTCCACTTCCACGCCCGACAACACCTGATGTGCCGCATCGGCCACGAGGCGAGTCACCGGTCCGACGAGCCACTCGCCGGCATTGATGAGGTGCGTGAGCGCGTCCTGAATGGCTCCGCCGCCCGTGGCCCGATCCCGGTAGTAAATCTGCTGATAGGCGGGCCGGTAGGTAGGGAAGTGTTGACCGGCGACAACGACAATCTGCACCGGAGGGCCGAACGATCCCTTCAAAATCATCCGCCGCATATCCGCCAGTGCCGGGTGGCTACGATAAACGTACGCCACTCCAGCTACGAGGTCTTGCGCACGCACTAGTGCCAGTAATCGTTCAATCCCTGCCTCGCCGGTCGATAGCGGCTTCTCGATGAGGAGGTGAATTCCGGCCTCGGCAAGCCTTGTCGCCATTTCGACGTGCAAGTGCGCCGGCGTGGCGACGACGGCGATTTCTGGACTCTCGCTAGCTCCTTCTTCAAGAGTCGCGAAACCGCAAGCGGAATAGCGAGTTTCAACCGCCTGGCGCAACGTCTCATTGATCTCTACGAACGAAACCTTGCATCGGTCCGTTGCCAAAAAACAACGAATATGCCGTTCCCCAATTGAGCCTGCGCCGATGACGAGCACGCGATGTTGTGGATTGGTCCCGGCCATGCCTCACGCCCGCTTTTCAAACGTCACTCCCAGTGGCCCAAACTTCTTTTGCATTTCCTCCAGGCCATTCTTCACCATGAGCAGGTCGCAGCCGTGGCAAAGGAAGCGACCGCCGAGCTCCATGACTTCTTTCGCGTGCTCGGTGGAGAAGATGGGCATCCCCCAATCCTTGCCTGCCTGTTTCGCGGCAGAGGCAACCTTTTGCATGGCCTCCTTGATGATCGAGTGGTCCATTTGTCCCGGGATGCCGGCCAGGATGCTGTAGTCACCCGGACCGAGGAACAGCACGTCTACGCCGGGGACCGCGGCCATTTCGTCGGCATGGCCGATGGCTGCGGGGTCTTCAATCTGGATGACGACGAACGTCTCGGCATTGGCGGCCGGCAGGTATTCCGTAAGCGGCATCAGGCAGTACGGGTTGTCCGCCCCCGCGCTATCAATGCCCCGTTGCCCCTGGGGCGCGAACTTGGCCCACTTCACCACCTCGCGGGCCTCCGCCGCGTTGTCGCAGCGGGGATACATGATCCCCGTGGCCCCAATTTCGAACAGCCGGCACATCCGCATAAACTCCCCCTTGGCGGGGCGGATCATGATGTCCGACGAGCCGACGCGCGTGGCCCGCGTCAGGTTCGCCGCGGTCTCCTCCGTGAACCCGTGATGCTCCAGGTCCAGCCAAATGCCGTCGAAGCCGAGCAGGCTCGTTAGCTCAAAGAGCTGCGGGTCGGGAATATGCAGCGTGGTCAGCAGCACCGGCTGCTTCTGGCGGAGTTTGGCTTTGACGCGGCTCTTGCGCATGGGAGGCTTTCGGAGGGGAACAGGAGTGCAAAGTGTAGAGTGTAAAGTGCAGAGTGCGGAGCGGACAGTACTTAGTACCCAGTACTAAGTACTCAGCATTTCCAGCACCACCGCCACGCTCACGCCGGCTTCTACCCGCGGAAAGGTGTGGAGGACGATGACGATGCCGGTGTAGCGTGAGCGAATGACTTCGATGAGTTCGCCGAGAGGCTCGCAAATTGTGCCGAGCACGTCCCCCGCATGAACCCGCTGGCCAAGTTGAACCGTGGGCTCGAAAAAACCGCCGCAGGGAGCGGGATGATTGACCTGCATGTGGCCGGAGCCGGGGCGCGAGTCTTCCACAACCACCGGAGTCTGAGTTGGAGACACCGGCTGAGCGGCAAGCATTCCAAACTCCGCCATGACACCCCTGCAACCAATCACATACGCCGCGACGCCGACCGGATCGAGCCGTCCGCCGCCGAGGTATTCGGCATAGATGGCGGGGATGTTTGCGTCTCGGGCGACCGACAGGGAGCGGCCGGGCAGGTTCGGTTCGGTTCCCCAAATCAGCGGCAGGCCAAAGGCCTTCCCCATCCGCCGCTGCTTTTCCAATACGGCGAGATTCGGATGCAGCACGTAACCCGTCAGCGGCAACACCATCAGCCGCGTGCCGCCGGTGTGCAAGTCGATATAGAGGTCTGCCGAGCGGATGAGCACTGAGAGGGCAAACGCAATCCGTTCCGTCACGCTGCCGTCGGCTCGCCCCGGACAGGTCCGGGCCAGGTCCAGGCCATCTTCCGCACATCTTTGGCCCAGCCGAAAGGCCGGTTCATTGACGACGGGAACCAATGTCACCTTTCCTTGCAACTCCTCCGGCCGCAACTCCTGAGCAAGTTGCCTCACCGCGGCCATCGGCTCAAACTCGTCGCCGTGAACGCCGCCAGTGATGAGGAGGTGCGGACCTGAACGCTGGCCGGCAATTTCAATCGCCTGGAGCATAATTACCGCTTGCTCTTAGGCGCCCGCTTGTAGGTGATCAGCATGACGACCCCCTTCTCATCCTCGCCGTTAAAGTCGGCGGGACGGGCGGTGCCATTCAGCCCGTAGCAGACGCGGAGCTCGTTCGTTTTGATCTCGTAAATGCAGGGGATCGCCTTTCCCTTGTTCTCGCCGACGTTGCTGCTGATGTCCATCTCCCGCGGCTCCTTGGTGGCGTCCAGCTTGAGTGTCCCTTCGTCCTTTTCCTTGCCGACGACGGTGTTGTACTTGTTGCCGCGGATGGTGAGATTGATGGCCTTCGTCACCTCGTCCGGCTGCTTTTTCCCGTTGAGCTGCATCAGGACCGGAACCCAGTCGCCGGCCATTTTCTTGAGGTCACTTTCGCTCTCGTCCTCGGCAGCATGAGAAGATGGCAGCAACGAAAGACTGGCGAGTAAGATGGCGGCGAACGAGAGCGTCCTCTGCATGATGGGCCTCTGGAATTGAAGTCAACGAAACAGAAAAGTAGCTCCACGCCAATGTAGGCAATCCAGTCCCAGATTGCCAGATTCTCATGGTATGATGTCTGCTTGCCACTGACGAAGCCCATCTCCCGGAGCCTCACCATGCCTGCCTCCTCTCGCCGAGAATTCCTTTCCTCTTCCGTGACGCTGGCCGCCGGGGTGGCCACCGCGTCGCTGTTGTCCCGAGCCGCCTTGGCCGCGGAGGAGCCGCCGGCGATCTCGTTTGGCCTGGTGACGTATATGTGGGGGGCGGACTGGGACTTGCCGACGCTGCTCAAGAACTGCAAGAAGACGGGAGCCCTCGGCGTGGAGCTTCGGACCACGCACGCCCACAAGGTGGAGCCGGACCTGGACGAAAAGGGGCGGGAAGCGGTCCGCATTCAGTTCGCCGACAGCGGCGTGACCTTCGTCGGCATCGGCAGCGACGAGCGGTTCGACAACCCCGATCCGGCCAAGGTGAAAGCGGCCATCGAGAAGACCAAGCAGTTCATCCGCCTCAGCCACGACATTGGCGGCTCGGGGGTGAAGGTCAAGCCGGACAAGTTTTATGACGGCGTCCCCCACGAGAAGACCATCGAGCAAATCGGCAAATCGCTGAATGAGCTAGGCGAATATGCCGCCGGTTTCGGCCAGCAAATCCGGCTGGAAGTGCATGGCCAGTGTGCCGAACTGCCGACGATCAAGGCGATCATGGACGTGGCCAAAGACGAGAACGTCTTCGTCTGTTGGAACTCCAACCCCACCGACCTGAAGGGGGACGGGCTGGAGAAGAATTTTGCCCTGGTCCGCAAACGGTTTGGCCAAACGGTCCACGTCCGGGAGTTCGACACGCCGGACTATCCTTTCCAGGAGTTGATGAATTTGCTCGTCAAAAGCAAGTACGAAGGCTGGGTCCTGCTCGAAGCCAGCAGCAAGCCGGAAGACCGAGTCGCCGCCCTGGCCGCCCAGAAGAAGCTGTTCGACCAGATGCTGAAGAAGGCCGCGGTGTAGGCCCGGACAAGGTCCGAGGGAGCGACGTCTACTTCTTCACCAGAGAGATGCTCTGCTTGATGAACTTCGTGAAGGCGGCCTTGCGGATGTCCTTGGGGCCGCGAAGCTTGACGTGCCGCATCGATTTGCCGCTCCCTTCGATCAGGTCATCGGGATCGTCGAGATCGGCTCCCAAGTAAAGGACGAAGTTCACGGTTTCGTTCATGGCCATGAAGCCGCAGATGCACTTGCCGCGGGCGGTATAACAGGGCCAGCCCCACTTCACGTCCTCGGTCAGATCGCGGCTGGTGCCGCGGATGAGTTGCCGGAGCTTCTCGGATACAACTTTCTTCCAGCCGGTGAGGCTGTTCACGTATTCGTCAATGATCTTGCTCAGGCCGGCCTGCTTCTTGAGTGCGGCCTGTTTTTTGAAGAGAGGGATTTTCTGGCGCATAGGTCACTTGGGTTTTACGGAGATGAACTGTACGGCATCGGCGATGACGTAGCCGTCGGTGCCGGCATTGGAAATGACAACGCCGGCCACTTTGTCGAACTTGAATCTGCCGAGAGTAATGGATTGCCCATCAAGCTTCGGCTGTTGCTTTTGGTTAATGGTGAGCTTCGTTTCGCCCCCGGCATGCTGCACAAAGACCGGCACGTTGGTCGCACGGTTGGGATTGGCAGTGTACCAGAGGCGGACTTCGTATTCGCCGGGCTGGGCCACTTTCAGCCCAAAGTTGATGGCCAGCTTTCCCTTGTTAGCGTTGCCGTCATGCAGGTAGCTACTCCCCACGAAGCCGCCGATGGAGCTGCTCGTTTGCCAATCGCCGGATTTCTCCCCGGCGGTGTCATCCAGCACAATGCCCGGCAGCTTCTTGGGATCGATGCCGAGGGTGGATTTCGCAATCGGGCCTTTCCACTCCAGCACCTGGCCGTCGGCGAGCAACCGTTCGCGGAGCCTGGCAAAGTCCACCTTTTGCACATTCACGCCGCGGTCGATCGATTGCACGGCCGCAGTCGCTGCCGATTGCCCCAGCACCATGAACACCGGCTCCATCCGGATGCTGCCGTAGGCGATGTGGCTGGCGGAAAGGCAGACGGGGGCGAACAGATTGGTGCATTCGCTCTCTTTGGGGATGATCGCCCGATAGGAAATTGGGTAGGGCGAGACGCCGACTTGCACGTCTCCTTCGTTGCGGGCGTGGCCGTGCTCATCCACATACCGCTGGACATTGTGGGAGTCCATGTTGTAAGCCCCGAGGCCCACCGGGTCGTCCGCGGTCCGCTTCCGCTGGCAATCGCTTTGGGTCATCACGTAGGCCCCGATCATCCGCCGGGCCTCGCGGATATAGAGCTGATGATTCCAGCCGCCGGTTTTCTGGAATTCGTCCTTGCACAGGCCAAAGCGATTGACCTCCTCGCGAACTTTTGTCGGCACGCGGTCATTCGTGGCAAGCGTCCACAGCAGACCTTGCGTGTAGCGCAAATGTTCTTCGAAGATCCTATCCCGCGTGGAATAGTCTGCCTCGGCCCAGTCGTAATTCATCCCGATGTTGTCGGTCGAGAAGCCGTAGTTGTTGTTGACGTCGGTCTTACGGTTGGGCATGAAAATGGGGTTCCACGGCGTGCGGGTTTCACCCGCCTCGAAGTTCCGCAGCAGCAGCTCGTAGCGGAGCGGATCATAGCCGGCCGGCTTCGTGTAGGGAATTTGGTTCTCCTTCACGTCGGTGAGGCAGAGCCGGAAGTTGTAGGCCTGCACCCGTTTGTCGCCGCTGCCGTCCGTGCCCGGCGGTCCCGCCAGAACACCCGGCAAGAGGCCGCTGCTCTTGTCCCCGCGCTTCACGTAAGGATCGATGCCCGCCATCAGTTGATGCTTGACCGCATGGGCGACCTGAACCCCATTGAGCGTTTCGTCATAGACGCTGTCGGCCTCGCGGCCGACGTGGAAGCTCACACCGGCCAGCGCCAGCAGATCGCCTTCGTAAGTCGCGTCGATGAACCGCCGCCCACGATAGACCTTGCCGCTTTCCATGCGGATGGAGAGTATCTCGCCGCCTTGCTTCTCCACCCCGCGCTTCAAATCCAGCCGTTCTCCCAGCACGAGCGAAACCTTGGCCTCCCTCACCAGCTCGTTCATCAGTTGCTCGGCGACGTGCGGCTCAAAGGTCCACATAGCGTCTTCGGCAGCAGCTTCGGTGGCCCGGCCGCTGCGATAGGCTTCCCGCTTTTCCTGTCGCCAGTTCGCCCGGTCATCGTAGTGCTTTTTGATGCGGCGATAGAACTCGCGGGCGATTCCGCCGATGGCCGCTTTGTTGCCGATGTCCGTCGCCCCCAGGCCGCCGGAAGTCAGACCTCCCAGGTGCTGGCCGGGCTCAATCAGAATCGCCGTCTTACCCATCCGGCTGGTCTGCACGGCTGCCGCCACGCCGCCGCTGGTGCCGCCATAGATGACGACGTCGTAGACCGGCTCTGCCGCTGACAAGGAGCCAGACCAAACAAGCGGTAAGAGGACAAATGCCAGGATCTGCTTCATGGGACGCTCGGCTACTCCAGCGGAAATTCCTTCCCATCTGGTAACCGCAGGACCTTCTCCGTCAACCGCTGGCCTCCTTGTTGGGGCATCTTGCCAATGACGTCTCCGGATCCTTTGCTCCCCTTAAGATGAACGACCAGATGGCTTTCTCCCGGCTTGGCACCCTTCTTTTGCGTCTCTTGAACTCCCGCCATCAGATCCGGCGTCGCGGTCTCGATCGTGCCGATGTGCTCCTGAATCTCGGGGCGCCCTTGGATCTCATCCTTGGTCTGATTGGCGATCGTGGACATCCCAAAGCTGTATGCCCAATAGGACATGCCACAGCAGCCGCCACAGACTAAAATCGCACCGCCGCCGATGATGCCGAGAATCCAAATCCAGGCCTTCGATTTCTTGGGGGGCGGCGATTGGCCGAATTGTCCCACGTTGGCGTACGGGTTGGAAGGATTCGGCGGAGTATATCCGCCACCGTAGTTTCCCTGAGCCATAATGTTTTTCCTGAAGTGATTGAGTGACGGCTGGCTATCCGATGGGACGTACCCTCGATAAGGGCAGTTATAGCACCAGTTCGCTGTTTACGCGCTGGTATTGGCCGTTTTGGCCGCTTGCTCGTCGTCCCGTAGATGGAGGTCCAGAATTCCTGCCCCGATGGCGTCCCCATAGATATTGACGGTGGTTCTCGCCCGGTCCAAGAACCAGTCGATGGCCAGGATTGTGCCGATCCCTTCCACCGGCAGGCCGACGGCGGTCAGCACAATCGTCATGGTGACGAGGCCCGCTTCCGGAATGCCCGCCGCGCCAATCGCGGCCAGAGTAGCCGTGAGCATCACCACCAAAAGCTGAGGAAAGGAGAGCTCGATGCCGAGGGTTTGGGCGATGAAGACGGCGGCGACGGCTTCGTACAGGGCGGTGCCGTTCATGTTGACCGTCGCCCCCAGGGGCACGACAAATCCGGCCACTCGGTTGGAAATCTTATTGTTCACCTCCACGCATTCCATTGTCACCGGCAGCGTGGCGGACGAGCTGCTGGAGCTGGCGGCCGTGACGAGGGCCTTCAGCATGTTGGCGGTGAAGGTGAACGGATCCTTGCGCGTGAACAGCCAGTAGATGAGCATCAGCAGGACCGTCTGAATGACGAGCCCCGCCAGCACTGTCGCCGCATACCATGCCAGTCGGGCCAACTCCACCTGAAACTCACTGCCGCCCCCCCGCTTGGCAATGTTCGCCGCCAGCAGACCAAAAATGCCAACCGGCGCGACGAGCATTACCAGATGCACCATCTTCATGATGGCTTCATTTGCCGCCACGAAGAACATGATGGCCGGCTTTCCTTTCTCTCCCAGCGTGGTTAGCGCCGCGCCGAAGACCAGCGAGAAGATTATGAGCCCCATCACGTTCATCTCCGCGGCGGCCCGGAAGATGTTCTCGGGAATCATCCCTTCGGCGGGATTGTTCGGCTTCTCGGGGCCGCGGACCACTTCCAGCATTGTTTCCAGGATGGAGTTGTCCGCCTTGGCCGCGGTCGTCTTGGTGACGTGGGCGAAGGTGTCGTCGGCATGTTTGCCCGGGCGGATGGTCACGCAGAGAATCAGTCCGATCGCTACCGCCAGGAGCGTCGTCGCCAGGAAGTAGATCATCGTCCAAGTGCCCAGTCGTCCCGCTTTGCGGATGTCCCCCAGCGAGGTCACGCCGCAGATCATGCTGGTAACCACCAGCGGAATGACGAGCAGCTTGAGTGAGCGAAGAAACAAATCCCCGGCAAAAGCAATCAGCTTGAAGGCAGCGCGGGGGAACGCATTCACGCCGTCCGCTTCCAGCCGATCCACTTCCTTCGCCAGCACCTGAATCCGCGCTATCTCGGCGTCTATCTTCGTCAATTGTCCTTGCAGTTGCTCGGCCTCAGCCGTCTTGCCAGCCTGCTTCGCATCCTCGAGTCGAACCTCTTTTTGCTTATGGATTTCGGCGAGCTTCTCCAAAGCAGCCGTCGGTCCGCCCGAGGCCAGCCACATCCGCCGGCCCTAATACGCGCCATCCAGTACGCCGAGCACGATGGCGGCCAGCAGGAGCACGCCCACGCCAAGCCGTGGGCGTGCTACCCATTCGACTTAGAACCGGTAGTCCGCGCCCAGGCTCAGGCCCTGGACCCAGTAGTCGGTGGTATTGAACAGCGGGGCTGGGCGGGCGGGACCGACCAGGGGACCGGGATTCTGTGAGAGATTGACGGTGCTGTCAATCTGGCCGCCGGCCACGACGACGTCGCTGAGGTACAGGAAGGAATAGCCCATCGTCAGCGACAACTGGTCGTTCACTCGGTAGCCAAGGTTGAGGTTGACTTCGGGAATGAAGGCCAGGCGGTCACGAGTGCGGGTGCCGCTGTTGGTTCCCTGGGCCAGCAATCCGCCGCTGGCGGTGAACGGACCGAGGCCGGGCTCGGTGACGGTCGTGCTGCCACTGACGTTGACGGTCTGGTGCATGCCGCCGATGGCGACCTTGGCCAGCAGGTCCAGCTGCCAGGCGTCGTATCTGTTCTCGATCACGACACCGAGAGTGCCGCCGTGGAATTCGTTGCTGGTGCGGAAGTTGTCTTCCACATCAATGATGGTGCCGATGGGAAAGGCGCCGCCGACGATGTCCGTCTGCGGGTTGCGAATGAACATGGAGTCGTTCATCCGCACGAACTGGTAGCCGACCAGCCAGTCCATCTGGAAGCAGGCATCGCGGCTGATGGTGCGGCGGAACCAGGCGTCGGCCCCCAGGATCTCGTTGCCGGTGCGGACGCTGACGCTGCCGTCCGTCGTTACGCCGGGGAACGCGACAAGGAGCGAGTCCTCACCCGGAAGCTGAGTATTGAAGAAGGGGCGGGCCAGAATGGGGTCGCCCGTGCTTTCGGCATAGAAGTTCTTGCGAGCGTTTTCCAGTGCCCAAAAGCGGCCGCCGACTGTGTCGCCGCTATCGAGCAGGTGATTGATCGTGATGCGGAAGCCGCTGCGGAGGTTCTGCTGGATGGCTTCATCCCCGAAGAGAGTGGTGGTGTTGGCGAATCCCAGCACGCCCGCTTCGGCCCGCGGAGTGCCGGCTGGACTGGTGGTCACCAGAGCCGGAATGTTCTGCCCGCGGCCGAACCACAGCAGATATTCCAGGCGGGCTGTCGTCCGCGGAAAACAGCAGTCCTCCGCGCAGCAGCCGTCGCTGATCCAGCCGCAGTTTCCCTGGCAGCCTTGCTGAGCGGCCTCGGAAGTTTGCACGTTTGGCGCGGCAACGTAGGAATTCAGGTAATCCAGCGATGTTTCCTGGGCAGAGGCGATGGCCCCCAGCAAGAAGCACGCCGAGATGGCAGTAAGCAAATTCTTGAGCCAGGCGGAGAGAGATTTCTGCATGAAGGCACCTGCGAGAAAAGGCCAAGGAGTACCGTCGGAGCCGGTTGTTCGCGACGAATCGAAAGGGCAAGGAGTAGCTGGAATGCTGCTTCCTTCGGATTTGTCGGCAGTACCGGTTGTAGCGAATTAGCGTGGGCGGCCGGGTTCCACCTGTGGCAACTGGGTAATCTGGATAAAGCGGCTGTCGGCAGCGGTATTGCGGCTGGAAAGTTTGACGTAGGTTTTGGCACCGCAGGAGCTTATGGCCGTTCAGCCGCAGGTGCTATCACTTTGGCAGCCTTCATTCTCGTCATTGGTGTGCTCAATTTCGTGCTGGGGTATCTCCTGGCATTAGCTCTGGCTGATCCTCCATTCCTGGGGCTGCTGGCCGGCGAGCTTTGGCGGAATGCCTGGCGAGGGATGCTGGTGGTCTTGAAGCGCCAGCGCGTCACCGAAGTGGAAGCCGGATACGAGGCTGACACGCCGCCAGACCAGCAAGAAGACACGCCGGCTTTGCCCGCTGTCGCCACCATCAGCGAGTTGCCGGAACTGTGGCAACATGTCCTGGGCGATAATGGACTGCAATTGAACACACTCGTCTCGGGCGTTGCCCATTTTTTGCGACTGGAAGGGGCCGTCTACCTGGAACAACTCCTGACGGCGGAAGTCCATTCGCGTCAGGCGGTAGGCATGCAGGATCCGCTGACTTTGGAGCGATTGTCCGCGGACTTGCGGTTTATCAATTTGGATTGGTCACGCAAGCTGCGGGAGGCGGCCGAATTCATTGAGGAGCGTTTGGGAAGGTTGGGGCCGGGCGAAGTACCGGCGCTGCGACTGGCGCGGCTGCTGCAGGACCAAGGGGGGCAAATCGCGGAGATCGGCCGCGAGGCCCATGCGCCTACCGTCCGCGCCGACGGAACCGTCGGCTGCCGGCGGGTGGTGGGGAAATTGCAGCAACTCATCCGCCTGGCGCATTTGCTGCGGGATGAGATCCAGGTGCTGTTGGCGGCCATCTACCGCGCCGAGGGCATTCTTAGCCAACTGGACAGCAGGTTTCACTTGGATGCAGCCACCGGCATGCGCTGCCGGTTGGGTCTGGAAGCTATGTTCGCCGCGGAATTCCAGGAGGGGACGCGCCCCACCGTGGCGATGCGCATCTCGCTCGATCGCTTCGGCAAGGTCAACCAACGCCTAGGTGGTCGCGCGGGAGATCAAACGCTCCGTGTCGCCGCACAATTCCTGGCGGAACTCTCGGCGGGAAAGTGCGACGAAAGCGCGATTGCCAGGTTGGCCGGTGGCGATTTTCTGATTCTGGCGCATGATTCGACGATGGAAGAATTGGCCGCCGTTGGTGAACACATCCGCCAGTCCTTTGAAGCCGCGGACTTTTGCTTCCAGGGGACAAATTTCTCTTTGACTCTGACCATCAGCGTGGCGACGGTTGCCGCGAATGCCGGCCTGACCGACATTCTGGACCGCTTGGAAGCAGTCCGAGCAGCTGCGACGAAGGCGGGCCAGAACCGCGGCGCTCGCTGGGAGAACGGCGGGCCCATCCTCACTCTGCCGCCAGCCATTCCGGTACCGGCGCGGACGATCACCGTCGAAGCGACGGCGGCATAGCTTTCGCCCCCGTCGCGCTATTGTTTGCGGCCGAAGCAGAAACTTCTCGGGCTAGGACTTCTTGCCTTGGAGAGTACGCTTCACTTGGTCGACACCCTGCTTCATTTTTCCGGCGACCTTGTCGATCTGGCCTTCCCGCTTGAGCTTGTTGTTTCCCGTCAGCTCGCCAACGGCCTTCTTGACACGCCCCTTGATCTCATCGCTCTTTCCGCTCATGACTGACTCCTCGAGAAAACAATGCACTTCTTCCCATGACACTGCGCCCTGGGATGCCGCAGTGGATGCACGTCTCGTGCCGTCGCACCATTCGTCGCCCGGCTCCGCAATCGCGTCACGCGAGGCTATGAGCGGTATGCTGTGGCGGTTCCTGGGGCACGATGGACTCCTTTCGAGCAGCGCACGTCGCCTGAAAGTCGCACTCACAAGTGGTAACATGGGGCCTTCGTCACTTCGACATCCTTAAGGGCACCCCGACCATGAGACTGACTTCCCTTTGCGCCGCGGCGATTTTGCTTTCGGCCGCTTCGCCCGCCTCCGCCCAGCACCGGCTGATCACGCAAGGGAACGATAAACTCGCCATCGTCGGCAAGGGGGGCGAGATCGAGCGGGAGATGAAGTGGGGAGGCATTCACGATATCCATGTGCTGCCAGGCGGGAACGTCATGGTCCAGCAAGGAGCGAGCAAGGTTGTCGAGATTGACCCCAAGACGAAGACGGTCGTCTGGTCCTACGATTCCGCCACCAGCAATGGCAACGCGAAACAGCCGGTGGAGGTCCACGCTTTCCAGCCGCTGGCGGATGGCAGCGTGATGATTGCCGAGAGCGGGCCCGCCCGGATCATCGAAATCAATCGTGACGGTAAGCTCCTGAAGGAAATCAAGCTCACGGTCAGTCACCCGCACCCGCATACCGACACCCGCCTCGCCCGCAAACTGGCGAGCGGCAACTACCTGGTCTGCCACGAAGGGGATGGCTTTGTGCGCGAGTATGACGGCAAGTCCGGCAAGGTCATTTGGGAATACCAAGTCCCGATGTTTGGCAAGGAAGCCAAAGGAGGGCATGGCCCGGAAGCCTTCGGCAACAAATGCTTTGCCGCCGTTCGCCTGAAGAGCGGCAACACGCTTGTCTCCACGGGCAATGGGCATAGCGTGCTGGAGGTGACACCGGAGAAAAAAATCGCGTGGGAGATCCATCAGAAGGACCTGCCCGGCATCACGCTCGCCTGGGTGACCACGCTCGAGGTGCTGCCGAGCGGCAACTACGTCATCGGCAACTGCCACGCCGGCGAGGGCCAGCCGCTATTGATTGAATTGGAACCGAAGAGCAAAAAGGTCGTTTGGACGCTCGACCAATACGGGACGTTTGGAAACTCGGTGTCGAACTCGCAGTTGCTGGATGTGAAGGATTCGCTGAGGTAATCATTTGGGTTCTGGGTGTTGCCGCTTCCAATCCGCCGCATACTCCCCATCTTCCAGCAAGTGCCGGTTCTTCTCCGCGAGCTTCTGGCGGATCCGGTCGACGGTGGTGCGAATCGGTTTGGATAACAGCCGGACGATTTGCTCGGCGCTGAATTGCTCCAGGTCCTTCACCGTTTCGACTCGCAGGAACTCGAAGATCTGCCGGGCGTGGTAATCCTCCTTGAAGAGCATGTAGAGCTTCTCTTCATTCGTCACCAGCGGCCGGCCGAGCGAAGGTTCCTTGGTTTTGGACTTTGGCTTTTTCGCGGCAGACTTCTTCGCAGCGGCTTTGGATTTCTTGACGGGTTTCTTGGTTGCTTTTTTGGCCATGGTGACTCTCTTGTCTCGTTTACACAAAGGCGGCAGCGACGGCATTGGATAGGGCGACCAGCCGCCAGGGTCCGCGGGCGCGTTCGCCGCTGGTGAAGATGATGCAGAAGCCTTCAGTCCGGGGATCGACCCAGAACAGCGTTCCCGTCGAGCCGAGATGGCCGAAGATGTGCGGCCCCAGCACATCGCATAGCGCGTCGTCGTGCTGCCGATGGTTCAGGCTCCAGCCCAGACCCCAGGGACGAGAGCGGCGGATCGGCTCCGGCAGGTCGGGATGGTCATCCAGCCGATTGGTCGTCATCAGCTCCACGGTCTTTTGCGTAAGCAATCGAACATCCCCATATTTGCCGCCACCCAGCATGAGTTGGCAGAGGACCGCGAAATCCTCGGGGGTGCTGAACATGCCTCCCCACGGCGAACCGAGTTCCCGCCAATACTTGCTGTTCCAATCAAAACTCGGCTCCTGATACGCCTGCGTCTGCACTCGAACCAGCCGCTCCTGCGTCTTGGCGGGCAAGCCGCGCGAGCCGAGCGACGTGGAATGGAGGCCCAGCGGCTCGAAAATCTCTTGGCGGAGAAACTCGTGAATGGTCATGCCGCTGAGCCTCTGCACCAGCTCGGCGACGACGAGCGTCCCCATGCTCTGATAGCTGTAACCCGTGCCGGGGGGGAAAAGCGGCACGGTTTCGCGGATGGCCGCTGAGATGAACTTCTCCAGCGGGGCGTGATCGCGGCGCAGCTCGTTATTGTTCTTCAGCATGTCAGGCAGCCCCGACGTATGCGTGAAGAGCTGCTGCACCAGCGTCGCTTCCTTGTGATGCGCGGCGAAGTCCGGCAGGTAATCCGTGACGCGCCGCGACAGGCTCAGCAGCCCGCGCTCCACCAGCATCATCGCTCCCAAGTACACAATCGGCTTGGTGATGGACGCCAAGAGGAACATCCCGTCTCGGCGGATGGGCGGCGCATCCGCTTCCGGTCCCTGCCGCCCGAAATACCGGGGCTCAACGAGCTTCCCCCGCCGCCCCACGGCAATCGCTCCGCCGGGAATGGTGCCATCCGCAGTCCACTTTTCCAGCAGCTCGTACGCCCGCTGCAGGCGCTGCGGATCGAGGCCGATTTCTTCAGGTTTGGCGAGAGGGAGGTGAGGCATGAGTGAAATTGTTCTGGTAAGGGACACGTATTGACGCTACTTCTTCCCTCCACTCTCCACCCACGCCATCAGATCCAGGATCTCTATCTCCGTCAGAGTATTCAACAGACCCGTCGGCATGGAAGAGACAATCGACGCCTGACGGGTTTCGATGGAGTCGCGGCGGATGCGGGTGATTTGAGCCGGCTCGAGCGGGTTGATGGAGAAGTAGAGCTGCTCCTTGTCGCCGCCCGCAAGCTGGCCGACGACGACTTCGCCGTCCGTGGTCAGGATGCGGGTATCGCGGTATTTTTCGTCAATCACGCGGGAGGGATGAATCATCGCGTCCACCAGATCCCGCCGGCTATAGCGGGCTGCCGCGCCGGCCAGGTCCGGGCCGATGGTTCCTCCTTCGCCCCCCAGCCGATGACAACGGCTGCAAAGGGCCGCGCCAAAAATCTGGCGGCCGTGGTCCAGGTTTCGGGGCTGCTCCTTGGTCTTGTCGAGCGCGGCCAGCACTTCTTCCAACTTCCATTCACGGACGTGCGGGCGATTCGTCACGGCGGGAAGCGCCGGCTCGTCACTTTTGCCGAGCGTGGCGATGAGCGGCGCGAGCTCGCGCTGTTCTTCTTCGCACAGGCTTGCCAGCACGTCGGACCGGATGAAGCCGACGAACCGCTGCATGTAGCTCGAGCCCTCGTAGCGATCCATTTTCTTCACCTCGGACAGATACTGCCGCCGCTGGTCGAGCGACCAGCCGTGGGCTAGATTGCGCAGCGCATAGATGAAGAACATTTGCTCCTCTTGCTTCCTGGCAGCGGCCAGCAGCTTCAAGGTCGGGGCGATGACCCGCGGCGAATCTAGGAAGACCAGCAGCTCGCACAGCAAGTAGTTTTCCGCGAAAGACTCGGCGGGATAGAGCGCTTCCAGCCTGGCCAGGTAGCGGGACTTGCCCTGACCCGGCGGGCCGAGGCGGATGAAACCAAGCTCCATCGCTCGCAAAGCGATCAACCGCTCTTTGTCGTTCAAAGCCCGGCTGCTGAGCAGCTCCAGGCGCCCGGCATGCAACTGGTCGCGGTCCGCGGGAGCGGCGACACGGACCAAGGTGAGCAGCTCCATCGCGCGGCGGAGGCCCGAGTTGCGGGAATCGCCGAATTGCCCGACGTGATGCGGCGGATGATTCTCGATCGCCACGCGGGCCGCGCTGCGGAGAAACGGATCGATGCTGTCGAGCTCACGCCAGGCACTTTCCAGAGGAGCTGCCGCCGCCTCCGCGGTGGCGAGATTCTCCAGCGTGCGCCTTTTCTGGCGGAGAACCTCCTGGGCTTTGGCGCCGGACGCCGCGTTCTCGTTCGCACCAGCAGGCTTCTCCCCTGTCCATCGCACGCGATAGATGGCGGACTGCGTCCCGCGCCCTCCCACGGTGAAGTACATCGCACCGTCGGGTCCAAACGCCAGGTCGGTCAGGTTCAGCGGCTTGCCCTTCACGAAAACTTCGGCCCGGCCGGTGTAGCTGCTTCCCTTGTGTGTCAGATGCACGGCGATGATGCGGCCATAGGCCCAGTCCAGGATGTAGAGGGCCCGTTGATAGTGCGCCGGGAACTTGCTTTGTGTGCCAAATTCCACGCCCGTCGGCGAGCCGAGGCCGATATCGACCACTCGCGGCAGAGCGTCGGCGAAGAAATCGGGCCACAGGTTCGTCTCCTGCCGCCAGCCGTACTCGCCCCCGGGGACAACGTGCATCACGCAGGTGGGGCGATACCAGGTGGCCCCCGCATCCCACTCCATGTCGGCATCATAGGTGAACAGATCCCCCTCCGGGTTTACCGCCAGGTCGTACGGATTGCGAAAGCCGCCGGCGACCAACTCCCAGGTCTTCCCCTCGGCATCGAACCGCAACACGTGCCCGCAGGGCGGTCGGGCGTCGGAATCGAACAGGAACTCATTCCAGACGCAGGGCAGCAGGCGGTCTTGCTGAGGATTGCGATACGGCGAGAGCGGCGAGATATCGGGCGAAACCCGCACGTTGTTGCCACAGGCGAGATAGATTTTGCCGTCCTTTCCCAGGGCCAGACCGTTCCGTCCATGCCCCGTCCCTCCTTCGAGTTTCTTGAGCAGCTTGACCTCATCGTAGGTATCATCGCCATCATTATCCTTGAGCCGGTAGATGCCGAGCGAGTTGTTCGCGCTCACGTACAGCGCACCGTGGGCGAAGAGCAGGCTGCGGCATTCCAGCAGGTCGCTGTTGATCGTCTCCACCTTGGCGACGGACTTTTGCTGGGCATCGAGCGTCATTCGGAGGAGCCCTTTGTCCTCCCGGGCGACCACGATCCGCCCCTGTGGGTCAAAGGCCAGGCTGATCCAGGAGCCTTCCCCTGGTGCTGACGTCCGGACCATCTCCACGGCATACCCCGGCAGGGCCGAGATGGACACGGGACTGGCCACGCCGCCGCTCTCCAGGGCCAGCTTCCACTGGTTGTAGTCGTTGAGGTCGGCCTCGGGGAGTTGGGCGTTTGCCGGTGCTCCCTGGAGCAGCAATGCCGCCAGGACCGCCCCCGCGAGCCTCCCCCGGATGAGCGTCGTTTTATTCATGTTTTTGAACCTTCCTTGCACAGTCCCAAGCTGCGATTGGTGAATTCACAAAGTATTGATATACAACACTTTACAACAATTTATTCTTGCAAGTTCTTATTCATAACGCCGCTGACTCAGCCTCATTCTTATTCACCCAAACTGATCCACGAAAGCATCGCCGAATGCAGCGCCCCTTGCCAGCAGGCTGACGGCAAAATCCTTTTTGGCGGGCACTGCGGCATCAGAGTGCCCACCGCGGACGGTGCCGCGCACAGGGATTGAGTAATTGTATACATGTCCTGTTGGCACAGTCAATAGGTGCGCAGTAATTTTTTATGACATAGTGTTGACAGGCGTTTGTGCCCGGCGAGCGGCCTGCGTAAGCTGGCCGGTGAGTCTGCACGCCAGGGAGGTGGCTTTTGGCGGTTCCACGTGACCGGCCAGCTTACGCAGGCCGCTCGCCGAAGAGCAGTGCGGGCTAGCTCGACTTCGGCAGCTCCAGCCGGCAGCAGCCGAGGTCGAGGTGCTCGCTCTGAGCCTGGTCGACGGGAAAGACGTCCGGATGGATGGAGTAGAGGCTGAACCGCCCTTGCCGCTCGGTTTGCAGGATGCCGCACCGCCGCAGGATCTGCAGATGGTGGGAAACGTTGGCGATGTCTTCCTGGAGGTCTTCGGCGAGCTGGCTGACGCTCTTCCGGCCGTTCCGCAGGGCTTGCACAATCCGCAGCCGGTCTTCGTCCCCCAGCGCTTTCAGCCGCTCCGCACAGAGCTTGGAAGCAAGTCCGGCTGTTTGAGGAAGCTCCTTCATGCTCGCAGTATAGCGAATGCGAAGCTTAGCCGCCGCGTCCACGCGGCGGGCCCCGCCTGGAGGCGGGGGCTAAGCTGGCGATCGCTCATCAGTCCCACCACCACGCGCCGCGGGGCAGTTCCTTGGGGGCGGCGTCCTTCCTCTGGCCCTTGAGTGCGCCGTATTCGTCCGGCTTGACGGCTTCTTTCTTGGCCAGGCCACGGGCCTCGACGACCACGCCGCCGCTGACTCCCGCGGTGACGACACTCCCGTTGATGAGCCGGTAGTTGACGACTGAATCGACCTTCGTGGGAGCGATCCCCAAGGCCGGCTCATACTGCCCTTCGGGGCCGAAGTGGGTCATGTGCCAACTGACCTGGCCGGGGAGGTCTTCGCTCTTGATCAGCGCGGTGACGAGGGCCAAGTCAAAGACATTCCGCATGTCGGCATAGATCGGATACTTCGCCGCCAACGATTCAAAATTCTTCGTGAAGCTGCGGGCGAACTTGCTGTTGAGATCGCTGGACTTGCCGGTATGCACGCGCTCCCCCCGCTCGGTCAGCATTTCGTTTTCGCTGAGCACCTTGACGCCGGGGCCGTGCAGCTCAAAGGCGTCGTTTTGCGGGGCGCTGCGGAGGGCGTCGTAGTTCAGCGTGAACCACCAGCGAAGGACGTTCATCGGCGGCGGGGCTTCTCCCTTGGCCAGCTCGATCGAGTCGAGGTAGCTGGTGACGCCACCGGTTCCCTTCTCGAGCCCCATGCCGACCAGCTTCATGCGGTAATCCGCTTCCACGATGACGCGGGCGGCGTGGGTCCGCGGGTCGATGCCGTGCGTGGTAATGTCCTGTTGGCCGAGGGCGGAGCGGAGGTCTTCCAGGAACTCGCCCCGGTTGGTGGACGTGAGCGATTTCTTGCTCCACTCGGCTTGCTTGGCCTGAATGGCGGCCAGCCCTGCTTTCGTCGGCACAATCGCGCAGCCGAATCGGCCAGTTTCGCTGTAGGCGTTGCGGAGCGTGACGACCAGGTCGTCGAGCTGCACGACCGGGCGGCCTTTTTCATCGACCATGCGGCCGTCGTCATCGGGCCGCCAGTCGCCGGCTGGGCCGGCCAGCACAATGTCTCCCGTTTCCGGATAGACGAGGACGAACTGAATCCTTTGCAGGCCCGCCAGGTTCCGCATCACGGCATCGGGACTTTTTCCCTGAGCGTGCAGGAGCTGCACCTCGCGCTCCAGGCGCGTGAGACTGATCTTCCGCAGGATGGAAGTCCGCCGGGGACTAGCCGAGCTGCCGACAACGGCGGCGGACTTGCGAACGTCCGAAAGCGAGCGGTCGATATCTCCGTTGTATTTCTTCAGCACGCCACCTGCGTCGACATAGACGCCGGTGGCGAATTCCGCGATCGAGCCGGGGCCGCCGACGTCTTCCCAAGTGTCCGGATCGATGGTCGTGACGATCAGGTCAATGAGCGAATCAAAGTCCGCCATCACGCCGCCGCCGCGAGTGCCGCCCGGTCCATCGCCGCCGGAAAAACCGCCCGCTCCGCCGCCGTAACCGCCGCTGGAGCCTGACGAGCCGAGTTGACGGTACGTGCCGCTGCGAGCCTGGTCGCTGCGGATGTCATAAGCCGTGGCGAAAGACGCATCCCGCGCGCCGGATCTGGCCTGGGCCGCCGCGATGACCGCAAGCGCCTGGTCTCGACCCTCCGCCGAAAGACCATCGGCCGCCGCCCGCGCCGGGCCGAACTCGCCGGCTTCCACGTGTGCGGCAATCGACGAGGGGGTTCTCCCCTGCGCTGCCGCGGAGCGCAGCAGGATGGATGCCGGGTAAAAGGCCAGGCCGACAATGAGCAAACACATGACTCCGCGCGCTAATTGGCGAGGGCCATTCCACGAAAACTTCTTCACAGCGCACCTCTTCTCAGATTTGCCCCTGAGAAAGAACTGCATCTAGTGTGACACAAAGAGCGGTCCCGAGTCAAGTTATGCGTGCCTGCTGTAGTGGTACAGTTTGAATCGCTGCTAGAAAAAACTTCCGCAACTCAAAAAGAGTGATGGCCGGCTGCACTGAAATTAGGCAGGCGGTCTAGGGCATGGGCGGATTCGGGTCAGGTGCGAGAATCATGCCTGCTCCAGCGCGATGTCCCACCCCAGTCATGGGCTGGGGGAGTGAAGAGTTGGGCGATTCTCCCCAGACCCGTTTGTACCAATGACTTTCCATGCTCCCGCGAATCTCCCGAAGGCTTGACCGAAACTCGCGTTCCTTGGAAAGCTCGGCAGTCAATCGCCGTTGCTCTACGGAAAGGTCGGCTGACCGCCGCTGCTCCACGAACCACGCGACGGCCAAGGCGACGACAACTGTCACCCAGAACAAGTCCCGGATTGAGAAGATATACCACCGTCGTTTCGGCTTGTCGCTCATGGTGTCAGGCTCCGCAGGCTGTACTTCATGGGTGCATTGTAGCGGGAGAGCGAACCACTTCAGATTCCAGGCGTCGTTCGCTCCCGCTGCGGGATCGTACTCAGCACTCCGTTACGGCTCCTTCCGCACCTTCTTCATCAATCTTCCAACGGCAACCGCGATTCGGTCTTCGGTGTCGAGAGCCCAGCGGTCGGCGGGGTGCATGTATTCGTAGAGGTTGGTTCCTTCGTAGAGCCCCTCGATGATGTTTCGCCGGGAGGGGATGTAGGCGATGAGGTCGGCCGAGTAGGATGTGACCCAGGTCCCTTCGCCGTACTCCGAGCGAAAACGGTCGGCGTAGTCGACCAGCGTTTCGCCGCCGAGCGAAATCCAGTCCTGGTCCCCCAGCCGCCAGACCTGGATCGCGTAAGGGGCGGACTTCTCCAACGGCTGGCCGGCGCCGAGCTGTTTCAAAAAGCGTTTGGCCCAGCGGACCCGAATGGGGTTGGTTCCCTTGGCGTATTCTTCCAGCTCCTCGCGGGTGGCGACTTTATCGAAGTCGAGGTCGATCGACTCGAAGGCAGTCCGGAGCCTCGGAGCAAGCGACTTTCGAGAGTCCGAGCGGAGCACCTCCTCCACCCCCGCCGCCAACTGGTTGCCGTATTTCTCGCACAGCTCCACGGTCCGCCGCGGCAGCGGGTTCTGATCGCCGCCGCAGCCGGTGACGAACAGGGCGGTCGCACCGGGGTGCTGCTTCTCGATCGCAATCTGGGCGAAGCCCGCGTAGTCTCCGCACCACTGGTAGAAGCTAAGCGTGGTATTGTGGCAGGCGTAGCCGAAGACCACGGCCACCAGCTTGCCGCCCTCGTCCTTGACGGCCAGCACGGGGACGCGGTGATCGACCGGCCCTTTTAGCTGCTCGCCGCGGGCCAGGATGGCCGGCACTTCCGCCTCCTTGTTGTTGCGGCGATTGACGGCGAAGGTACACTGGCCGACGCCGGCCGTGACGCTCGCCGGCTGGAGGGCCGCAATCGCCTGGCCGATGACCGCGATCATCTGTTTCTCCAGCCGCTGCGAGTATTCGTTGACCCGCTTCTGCTGGGTTTCGTCGAGCGGGTAATAGTCTTCCAGGTCTCCCCGCACCACCGGGGCACAGTGATTGTGTGAATACGTCAGGCGGACCTGCGAGCGGTCGAGCCCGTGCCGCTTCTTGACCGCCTCGCTGACGCTGTCGTACATCCATCGCGGAATGCCGCACAAGTCGCTGGTGAGCAGCACGACCCGCTTGCCGCCGGCGTCCTCTAGGGCGAGGGCTTTGATCCAGACGTCATGCAGCTTCCCTTCCGCCGGGTGATCCCGCCCGCCATAGCCGGCCAGCCACATCGGCTGCTCGGGGGTGATGTTGGCTTTGGCGACGCCGGCTTTCCAGCCGTCGGCAGCGGGGGCGATCGGGGCAGCTAGAGAAAGTAGGGCAGCGAGCGCACTTAAGAGAATCAATCGCATCGTAAGGTCCTTGCAGAATCGCAATCAGACTGCTGGTGATCGGCGAGCGGCCTGCGTAAGCTGGCCGGTCACGCGGAACCGGCGAAAGGACCGCCCCGGCGTGCGGACTCACCGGCCAGCTTACGCTGGCCGCTCGCCGGTGAGAAGTGCGGGTCAGTTCGTCTCTTTCGTCCGCCACTCCGCCAGCAGCTTTGTGAGCAACTGCTGCTTGGGCTGCGGGAGCATGGCGACGAGGCATTTGCTCTCGGGGTCGAGCCAGAACTGGCCGAGAGGCTCGGCTGCGCCTTCGGTGAGGGAATCGCGGACGCGGGCCAGCTGGGGCTCGATCTGCTCCTGGCCGACGACGAGCTCCTTGGCGGGATGCAGCTCCAGCTCCAGATGCTCGGCGAGATACTGCGGGGCAACAATCTGAATGGTGCGGCCATCGACCACGCGGTAAGCCAGGTCCATCGGCTCCACGAGAGCGGTCAGCGCCTCCGAGAGGGGCTTCTTGTCGACAACCAACGTCAACTCGGCATCGGGATTCCAGCCGGAGGCAGCGATGCTCCGCCAATCGATGAGGATCCGCATCTTTCCCGCCGCGGAGAGCTTCTGGCAGATTTTGACCAGCGGCGTAGGACGATTGAACGTCAGAGAGATTGGCGCGGCCAGCCGGGCAGCGGCCTTTTCAGTGCGTGTGACGAGGCGGAAAGTTTCCGGATCAGAACCCTTCCCCGCCAAGGGCAAGCCTCGGGCGACGCGAAGCTTCTCAGCCAGTGTCAGAAATTGAACATGTGCCGACAGCCGTTGTCGCACCGAAAACTCGTCCTTTCCCGGTATCAGCGAGCAGGCGTTCTCGTCGTCATCTTCTCCCCAGCCCTTGGGGTCAATCACGGCCATGATCCGTTCAGCCAATTCGGTAGCCTGCTTCTCATCGTCGTTTGTCAAATCACCCATGGGGTAGGTGACCTCCATCAGCTGGAGCTCGCGGGTCATCTTGTTACGAATGAGCTCCGGCTTGCGGACAATGATTTGCTCGTCCTCGACGATCACTTCCAGACCGAGCGGAGGCGGCGTCAGAACCGCGGTGAGAAGCTCGCCGAACTTAAGGTTCTCACCGTCGTAAGCAGGCAGCGTGGAACTGGCCGACTGCTTGAAAACCGCCAGGTTATCCGGCTCCAGCGTGATTGGAATTGTGGAAAAGTCCTGCATGGACTGCAGGAAGTCGGCGAGTGTGACCTCGCCGGACGTGATCGTCAGTCCGGGAAGCGCGTCATTCATCCGCGCCGCGATGTTGACGGTGCGGGCGGGCGGGCGAGGCAAACTCGGTTTGGCGGGCGCTTCGGCGGGAGACTCCGCCGGCCGGGGAACGGCAGGCACGGTCGTCGCGGGCTCGGGAGCCGGCGATGTGGGATCGCTGGAATTGCCGAACAGGCGGTCGAACTTGGCGAAAGGATTCGTCTTGGTCGGCGGCGCGGGTTTCGTTGTCACCGCCGGCTTTTTGCCAATGCCCAGTGGGTCTTCTTCCGTGGAGGGAGCCGGCGAGACCTTCGTCACCTCCGTTTTGCTTTTTTCGCCGGGCAGGGGGGGCTTTACCGGTGATTTTTCCGCGGAGGAATTCGCTGATGTGGAATCGGGGCTCTTCTTGGGCTCGGTGACTTTCGTCGCGTCCGGGTTTCCCGTGGGATTGCCCGCATCCGGAACCGTCTCCGCCGGCTTGATTTCGCCAGTGTTCTGATCGGGACTCCCCGCGACAGCCGTGTCGTCCCGGAAGAACGACAGCGAAAGTGCGACGACCCCGAAGGCGAGCCCCATTCCCAGCAGAATGGAAACGGCCAGGAACAGCCAGGATTTCCAAGGCCGCTGGCTGGACCAGTCGCCGCTCGGCAGCGGCAGGACCTCGGAACCGGGGACAGGCGGCGCGGGCGCTTTTGCAACCGCTTCTTTGGAGTTCGGCGCTGCGTGAGTTGCCGACTTGCCATTGGCCGCGCCATTCGCGGCCGGAGCCGGGTCACCTTCGGCAAAGCGGGATGGCTTGTCCTTCACCGCGGTCTTTGTCGGGCCGACGGACTTCGCCGGCGCGGCCGTCTTGGCTGGGCCAACGCTCTTGGCAGCGGGTGGCGGCGTTTTCGGCGCACCCGTCGCCAGCAGGGCTTCGACTTCGTCAAAATCCTGGTTCTCTCCCAGCGTGTCCTGGGCGTCGGCGGGGCGGATCGGCTTTTGAATGGCGGGCGCGGTTTCGGCCCGCAGGGCGGCGGAGTCTCCTGGCTTGGGCTCCTCGGGGAGCTTGACCATCACCATTCCGCCGCACTTGGGGCACTTGAGCAAATGCCCGATGGCGGCCTGGCTCTTCACCTTCAGGCGCGATTTGCAGGTCGTGCAGGAAATGGAAAATGGTTCCACGTGATGGCTCTAATTCAGTTTCACTTTGAAGACGTCGGGCAGTGTGTACTTCTTCTTTTCGGCCATCTGCCGGGTCGTAATCAGGATAATGCTCTTCTTGGCGTCGTCCGGGTCCGGCCCCACTACCCACAGCAGCTTCTGGTCCACTTCGGAAGGGTCCTTCACCGTTGTCACCGGGTTGGCTTTGCGGACGAGAGCCGTCAGCACCTCGGCCACGGTTTTACCTTCTTGCTTAAAGTCGCGGATGGACTGGTTGCGAGTAATGCCGTCGAGCTTCAAGTCGTCGCCGATGATCTTGATCTGAAAATCCACAGGCGCACCCTTGAGCAGGTTCGTCCTCACGTCCTCCGCCAGATCCCGCATCGCGAACTCCAAGGACTGCGAATCGAAACTATAGGAGGTCTTCAGGGTAAGAGCTTGTTCAATGGTCTTGACCTCGGGAATCGTCTCCTTGGGCTTTTCGACCACTGCCACCGCCGTTCCCGGCGCGGTGACGAGCAGCAATTCGCCGCCGAGCACCAGGTTGTGGGCCGCCGGCCCTTCCACGTAACTGTTCATCACCGCCTGGTCGTTCTCCACGCCGACCCGCATGTTTTCGTGCAGGGTCGAAATCATCCGGGGATATCGGAAGGATAGCTTTTTCCAATAAGGGGGAGGCGTGAGGGCCACAAAGTAATCTTCCAACTTGGAGGGGATTTGCTTCAGCCGCTCCCGGACCTCCTTGGCCAGCTCGTACTTGGGCTTGTCGAGCGAGCCCAGCAGCCGCATCTCCAGGTAGAAGCTGTCGCCAAATTGCATGCTGGCGAGGCCCCCCTGCAACCCATCTCCCAGCAACCAGCCGAGCGGCTCCTTCACTTTAGCCCGCTCGGCGGCAAAAAGGGGAGCACCGTCGTCGTTAAAGAAAAAGGCCGGGCTGAAGAGGACGGTGAAGTGCCGGTCTTCATCCGTGGAGCGGCGGAGGCGCTCGATGTCTCGGAAGAGGGCCGGTGCGCCGCCGGCGGATTTGGCCACGTCCTTGATGTCGATCGGGTCGCCGATGACGAACCGCTTCTCCTCGGCGAGGGGATCGATGAAATATGCCCGGCCATTACCAGCAAAGAACGAGGCGTCTCCCTCCTTCTGCTCCGCCGGGTTTCCCCATTTGGAAAGCAGGTCGTCCTTGGTCAGCGGCTCTTTCGTCCGGATGATGAAGCTGGTGCGGGGGAATTTTCCGTCGTTGTTATGAAAGCCGACGATGAGCTGCTCCATCTCCGCCAGCTTCACTCCGGCAGCAGCTTCCAGGGCATCGCGAGCCGCCGGAAAACTGGGACCAAGGGCATCGAGGACTTTCGCCCCCTCAGGGCTGGCCAGCATGTCCGACGGCCGGGCGATAAGGAAAACCTGCCCCTCCGGCGGAACGCAACGGAAGCTGACCGGCTTGCCGGAAGTGGGGCCGGCCCAGAGCGTGTTGCCGTCGTCGGGAATCACCTCATGGGCGACGACGCCTTCGCTGGAAGTAGTCTTATCCTTTGGTATCTTCTCCGGTGATACCTTTTCCGTCGTCGGGAGAAGCGACTCCGTTCCCGCGCCGGAGCTGGTGTTCGTCACTTTCGTCGAGCCGGTTTCCGTCGCGCCCTCTTCGCCAGGATTCGTTGTCTCCTCGCTGGTCCCTTCTTTCGGTTTCTCGGCCACCGGCTTCTCGCTCTTTCCAAGCATGTTGATGCCGATGACCGTGCTGATAGCAAGGACGCCCGCCACGGCCAGGCCGACGATGAGGTACTGCATCCGCCGCTTCTGCTTGGCCTCCTCGTAGGCCATGGCATTGAGGGGGTCCTTGGTTCCGCCGCTGCCATTGCCGGTCCTAATGACAGGACCTGAGGGAGCAGCAGAACTTTTGACGCTCTTGGCCCCATCGAGCTTGAGATTCAACCCCGGTATCGCGGGAGCCACGGGCCGGGGAGCCGCCGCCTGAGCCGCGGCTTGCGCGGCGAGTTGGCCCTGCTTCTGCGAAATCCAGTTTTCGTAAGCACCCTGCGTGGCTGGGGGAGCGGGCGGCGCGAGATACATAACTTGCGGGTCCACGAACGGCGTCAACTGCTCGGCCACGAGGCTCGCCGACTGAAAGCGGACAGCTGGGTTCTTAGCCATCATGAACGCGACGAGCTGGGCGAGCTGCGGCGGCACGCCGAATTGTTCCAGCGGACGAATGGCTTCGCTGGCATGGCGGACCATCTTCTGCTGCACGTTGCCGCCGGCGAACGGCGGAGTGCCGGAGAGCAGGCAATAGAGCGTGCAGCCGAGCGAATAGACATCCGAAAGCGGGTCCGGCACTTTGCCCGGCTGCATCAATTCGGGTGCAAGGTAATCGGCTTGCTGGCCAAGCTTCGCGGCATTCTCCGCCGCGGCGAAGTTGACCGGCTGCGGAGGTAGATGCGGTTCGAAGAGGAGCTTGAGATTGCCTGGGTTCTGCGGCGTGGCGTTTTCCACCCACAGGTTCGCCGGCCGCAAATCGCCATGCACGCGCCCTGCCTGATGCATCTGAGCCAGACCTACCGCCGCCATCCGCACCAAACGGCACGCTTCCGGAACGGAAAACCGCCCGCTGGCCAGCCGCTCATCCGCCGCGCTGCCTCGGAGGTCTTCGCCAACCAGGAACTTGAAGGAGACCAAGTCCACCGGCTCGAAGAACCGCTGCAAGTGGGGCGAAGCAATTTGCGAGGCTGCCAATGCGTCATTTGCCGCCGCTGCCCACAGACGGGCGTCTTGAATGACTGGACCCGTCAGAAACGTGAGCAGCACCGGGTGGCCAGTCGGCCGGTGAATCGCCCGAAACGACCCCGCCAGCCGGCCCTTTTCAATGCGGTCGTAAACGCTGTAATCGCCGTACATGAACGGCCCGCTCCGGCCCCCCAGCAGAATCGTGGTCTGATAGCGGCTGAGGATGTTGCGGGAGACGAGCCACTCCACCAGGGTCTTGGAATTCCCCTGGTCCCCCGCCCCCTTCACATGGGCAAAATCCTCCCGCAGCTGCTTGCACTGCTCCGCCGTCTGCAATCGGCTCTCCTCAAGCAGACGCCAGAAATTGGCCGTAGGTAGTGACATGCTCCATCCGTTCCTTGTTGCGTAGTCTCGCCCAGCCCTCGTCACCCGCGGTCACTCACCTCAGTTTTCCCGTGCCCTTCAGTGTATCGCGGTGAGCCTGACCGTGCAAAGCAAACATTCACCAACTCACCCATAGGTGGCCGGCCAATTCTGCTTTCCGCAGAGTGCGGAAGGGGCTGTTTCGGAGAAACGCACCCCACTGGCGGATGACCAGAGCAACCGCGGGGCAGTGGCTGGGAAAGGGGAACCCAATTTCCTAAAAACCACCAGCCAGGGTCGAAATGGTTAGGGCGGGAACAGGTTCACGACCAAATCACCAAAGTCGTGACCGTGATGAAGGGGTGCGAGGACATCGACGACTTCCGCGCCAAGTTCCCGATGGTGTTCAAGAAGAACGACGGGCAGATGATCTTCGATTTCGGCGGCTAATCGGCTCGGGACCACGTGCGGGCCGCCTGGAGAATCCCGACGCCGCGCATAAAAAAGCACGCCCACGCAACGCCGTGGGCGTGCCGCCCGATCTTCGGTTCATCAGCAGCGAGCTACTTCACCCCCGCCACCTTTTCCTTGTTCAGCAGCCGCGTATAGTCCAGCGTGAGGTTGACGGTTTCCTTATCGTAAAAATCCCGCGGGAAGACTAACTTGTCGTCCTTTTCTTCGGCGGTGGCCTTCTCTTCTTCCTTCTCGGAGTCGAGCTCGTTCCGGCGAGCCAGGAACTTTTCTTCGCTCAGCGGGTATTCCTTCTTCTTCTTGAAATCCTCATAGCGTTCGATACTCTTGGCCTGCTTGATGAAATCCTCGGACTTCACTTGCCGCGACTGCGTGAGGTTCTTGAGCTCGGCAATTAGAGTCGGGGGGACCTTGTCCAGCCGGGTGAACTGGGCGGCCGGCACCTTGTCAAAATTCATGGCATAATCCAGGTCCCCTTCGCTCACGTCCATGTGGTCCGTGATGGCGGGCAGGACGACGTCGGCGAGGACGCCTCGTTTCTGCGTGCTGTCGCCGTTGGGGCGATAGAATTGCTGCATCGTCAGTTTGAGAGCACCGAGGTTCGGCGGATCCTTGACGCGGTAGAGTTGCGGCCCCACGTCCAGCAGGCTCTGCACCGTCCCTTTGCCGTGCGTGGAGGTATCGCCGACAATCAGCCCGCGGCCGTAATCCTGAATCGCTCCGGCGAGAATCTCGCTGGCGCTCGCGCTAAACTTGCTGGTAAGTACGACCATCGGGCCCTTCCAGGTCACGTCCCGGTCCAGGTCGTCATAATGCTGCACCCGGCCATCGGGATCCTTCACCTGGACCACGGGGCCGTCCTCGATAAAGAGGCCGGTCAAGCTGATAGCCTCGGTCAGGCTGCCGCCGCCATTCTTGCGGAGGTCAAGAATCAGGGCGTCCACCCCCTTGGCGTTGAAGTCTTCCAGAATCTTCTTCACGTCCACCGTGGTGCTCTTGAACGCCCCGCCCGCGCGGGCCGCTTCCATATCCATGTAGAAGCTCGGCAAGTCGATGTAGCCCACCTTGTACGGACTGCCGTCGGCCTTCTTCCCTTCTTCGACAATCTTGCCGCGGGCTTCGCTGTCCTTGAGCTCAATCCGGGCCCGCGTGATCTTAATGGTCTGCATCTCGCCTCCGGCGGCGGGGATGACGCCCAGGCGGACGATCGAGCCGGCCCGGCCGCGGATCTGCTTCACCACGTCGTTCAGCTTCATGTCCACCACGTCCACCAATTCCCCTTCCTCACCCTGACCGACCTGAATGACGCGGTCTTGCACCTTGAGCTGGCCGTTCTTGTCGGCGGCTCCGCCAGCGACAATTTTGTCAATCACGGTGTAGCCGTCCTCGACCTTGAGCTGGGCCCCGATGCCGTCGAGGTTCAAGCTCATCATGATGCGAAAATTCTCCAGGGAGCTGGGAGACATGTACGTGGTATGCGGGTCGAAGCTGGAGGTCATGGAGGTGAGATACATCTCCAGCAATTCGTCCTCATCGGTCTGGTGCATCCGCTTGGCAAAGCTGTGATAGCGGCGGCTGAGACGGGCTTTGGGTTCGTCCTTCTTGGCCTTTTCGTCCTTGTCGGTCTTGAGCACCAGCAAATCGTACTTCAGCAGCTTGCGCCAACGGTCCTTGGCCTCGGCGGCATCCTTGGGAAACTCCTGCTTGTCCCAATTGGTGGTCAGGACTTCATCCTTCGTAAAGTCAAAGTCCTCCTTCAGCAGATCGTCAATCTGAGCCACTCGCTCATCGATTCGCACGATGAGCTTTTGGAAGACGGTGTATGCGAAGGAAACGTCGCCGTTGCTCACCTGGTCGTCCAGGACGTCCTTGGACTTCTCGAATTCGGCGATGTCGGCCTGCGTGAAGTACAGCTTGCGGTTGTCGAGGGTTTTGATGAACAGGTGCAGGCCCCGCTGCGAGATTTCGTCATCCAGGGCGTGTTTGGAGAGGTGGGCGTCCTTGATGAGCTTATTCACCGCCCGGGTCACCTGCCGGTCACTCACCCGCGGACCGGCCAGCTTGGCGTCGGCGGCAACCAAGGAATGAGGCGGCGGGGCCGAGCCCAGAGCCAGAAACAGGGCGACAGTGCCCCAGGCCACGGAGCTACCCAGCAAAATGGAACGATGGACGATGGAAGATTTGCCGCGCATTACAGTCCCTTCGCGTGACGGAGGTTGGACCTTTGGCGTAAAGTGTTCACGCCTCATTACTTACCGAAATCCTAAGGCCATTGGAGGCTGGAGGCAAGTCTTTCGCCGGCCAGGGTTTCAGTGCGTGGAATTCTAGTCGGCTGGCTCCGACGGGACAACATGAATTTTACCCAGCCGTTACCGCTTACCACGCCTTAGCCGGTACGTAATCCTAGCGCAATGGCCTCTGCCTAAAGTTTGTTACCGGCGAGGAGAATTGCTTGCCGCAGAATTTGGGCCAATGGACCGCCTTCTTGGCCCAGCACGCCGCTCATACGCCACGTTTTCTCAGGAGCCACCGTGGCGGCGGCGGAAAAATCCTGCTCTAGCCGGTCCAGCAACTCGCCGTGGAACAGCAGATGCGGCTGGACGACGATCTGCCGGAAGGGACTCGCGGCCGCGGCGCGGATGATGTCTTGCGCTGATGGCTTGGCCATGGCCAGAAAGCCGACCTGCGTCTGGCCATTGCCGAGCCGCTGGTGAAGCAGCTCGCCAAGCTGCCGCATGTCGGCCGTCGCCGATGCATCGCGACTGCCGCGGCCAATGAGGAGGAGGCAGGTGTCTTGCGGATCGATTTGCGGATTGGCAGCGTCGCGAAAGCGATGTGCAGCCAGTTCAATTACGGGCTCTTGCAGGCCGAGCGGTTCCGTTTGCACCATCGGCAAATCCGGCCTGCCTGCCGCGGCCAAGGCGTTTCGCACCGCCGCCGGAATGTCGTCCTTGGCATGTCCCGCCGCGAAGAGCAGTAGCGGCACCACCACGAGGCGCTGAACTTCCTGCTTCACAAGCCGAGCGACACCATCGTCAATCGTCGGTGCTGCCATCTCCAGATACGCCAACTCCGTCGCAAACAGCCGCGGGTCCAGCCCCGCAGCTATCTCATCCCCCAGAGCGCGGCATTGCCTTCGCCCCAACTCGCTCCGCGTTCCATGTCCGACCAGCAGCACGCCGGTGCGAGCGTGAGAAGCAAGGGAATCGGATTGTGAAGCCATTCCGAGATTCTACCATGAGGGGTCGTGTATAATGGAGAAACGCTAGCTCCCATAGAGACGTGCCGAATATCTGTCGAGAGGATCGAGCCATGCCATCGCCGTTTCCAGGTATGGACCCTTATATCGAAATGGACGACTGGGGGGATTTTCACAACGAATTCATCCTCGCCCTGAAGCACGATTTGGTTCCGCAATTGCAGCCCAAGTACATGGTGCGGGCGGAACGGCGCGTCTATCTGGAAACAACCGGCGAAGAGTTGCCCCGCTACCGTCCCGACGTGACGATCCGGCAAGTTTACGAGCAGATTCCCGTCCGCTCGGCAGCGGCAGCGGTCGCCCAGATTGAACCCGAACTTTACGAGTCGCCCCAGGCCGAAGAACATCGGGAGCCGTATCTCATCATTCGCGACCTGGAAAATGATGAAGTCGTAACGGTGATTGAGGTGCTGTCGCCGAGCAACAAACGCAAAGGAGCTGACGGCCACCGGGAGTATCACGAAAAGCGACAGGAAATTCTATCTCAGCGGGTCAACCTGGTGGAAATCGATTTGCTCCGAGGCGGCGTCCGGCTTGCCACGTCACCGCCGCTCAAGGAGACGACCGATTATTACGTGCTCGTCCATCGGCTGGGGATGCGTCCCAAAATTGAGGTTTATCAGTGGCCCTTGCGAGAGGCCATGCGACCAATTCGCCTGCCGCTGGCGGAAGGTGACGCCGATGTTGCCGTCGAGCTGCAAAAGCTCTTCACCAACTTGTTCGACGTCGCCGGCTATAACCATCCTCGCACCTACGAGCGGGAACTGTCGCCGCCGCTGCGCAAAGAGGACGAAGCGTGGGCGCAAGAGCTTGTCTTACTCCGACGTTGATTTCGCAGGAACAAGCCTACTCGAACGTAAACGTCCCCATATACGCGCTGCGGGACTGCGGCACGGACCAACTAGTGCCCAGGCCCTTGCCCGAGAATTCACCTTCGGTGGCCACGCCGGCGGCGAAGTTCGTCACGTGCGTCAGCGGCGGGTAGTATTCGATTTCATTCATGCAGATGCAGTCTCCCTTTTTGGCCTTGCGGGTGACCAGCTTCACCGCCTTGCCGGCTTGCAGGTTGCCGCTCAGGGTGCCGGTATTGAGGGACATGGTGATGGGGGCGGCATCGACGCGGACCACGTTCTTTCCCGCCCGGCCCGCGTGTTCCTTGGCGAAGGCGACCAAGGCCTCCCGCTGCTCTTCGCTGGCCTTATCATCCACCAGAATGGCCGACTTCATGCTCTTGGGGTCGTTCACCCCTTCAAAGCCGAACGTGTCCGAGGCGGCGACGACCATGACGACCGACAGGCCGGCGAGGTCCACGCCCCCCTTCTTCCCTTCCTCGATGTTCCAGGCCATCAGGGCGTCTTTGCCCGTCAGGTTCACCTCGGCATTGGCGAAGCACGGGCCGGTATAAACCTGGCAGGTGCGAGCCTCCATATAGGAGCCGCTGATTTCCTCGGCGGCAACCAGGGACGGGGCGAGAACGACGGCAAACAGGGACAGGGCTGCGAACAGATGCCTCATGGCTTGGACTCCTCAATACTGGCAGTGGGGACACGCGACATTTTCATTGTAACGGTGCCTGCGGTAATAGGCTACAGAAACGCGAGAGGGGTCGGGAGGGGTTTTCCCGAGCTTGGAGTTTGCCCTGCCAAAAAGCATCGCCGGGAAAACCCCTCCTGACCCCGTTGGCACCGCGAACTGGTTCGCCCTGATTCCAGGTTAGCTCGCCGCCGCCCGCCGCCGGGGCGAACGGGGTCGGGAGAAGTTTTCGCAGCGTGGAGTTTCGGCATTTCCTACTCGCCTCCGCGAAAACCCCTCCCGACCCCTACCCTCCTAGCTGCTAAACTGCCCCTATGCCCTCCCTCTCCTTCAGCGACATCACCGCCGCCCGCGACCGAATCGCCGGTGGCGTCGCTCTCACTCCGTGCCCCTATTCCGCCCCTCTCTCGGAAATCTGCGGCTGCGAGGTGTATTGCAAGCTGGAGTTTTTGCAGCGGACGGGGAGCTTTAAGGAGCGAGGGGCCAGGAACGCACTGCTGCTGCTCGATTCCGCACAAAAGAAAAAAGGCGTCATTGCGGCCAGCGCCGGTAATCATGCCCTGGCCCTGGCCTACCACGGCGGGCAGCTTGGGGTGCCCGTGACGGTGGTGATGCCGACGTATGCTCCACTTGTCAAACAGGTCAACTGCCGCCGGGCAGGCGCGAAAATCGTCATGCATGGTGCCAGCTTTCAAGAAGCAAAGGCGAAGGCGGACGAAATCGCCCAGGAGCAGTCCCTCACTTACATCCACGGTTACGACAACCTGGCCATTATCGCCGGCCAGGGGACGCTCGGTTTGGAAGTGGCCGAGCAAGTACCGCAACTCGACGCCATCATCGTCCCCATCGGCGGCGGCGGGCTGATTGCCGGCGTCGCCACGGCCCTCAGGCATCTCAAACCGGCCATTCAGGTCATCGGCGTCGAGTCGGCCAATTCTACCTGCTTCACTTCCGCCCTCGCGGAAGGCCGCTGCGTCCGCGTCCCCTCCCAGCCGACGCTGGCGGACGGCCTGGCGGTCGGCATCGTCGGCGAAAATGCCTTCTCCATCGCCCGCGGCCAGGTGGACCGGGTCATCAAGGTCAGCGAAGGGGACATCGCCCTGGCCATCGTCCGCCTGATGGAGTTGGAAAAAAGTGTCGTCGAAGGAGCCGGGGCCGCCTCGCTCGCCGCCATCACGAGCGGCCAGCTCGCCGACCTCGCGGGCAAAAAAGTCGCCCTCGTCCTCACCGGCGGCAACATCGACCTCACCATCCTCAGCCGCCTGATTGAAAGCGCCCTGGTCGTGGACGGCCGGCTGGTCCGCTTCACCGCCGTCATCAGCGACCGCCCCGGCGGCCTGGCCCGGCTCACCTCCCTCATCGCCGCAGCCGGTGGCAGCGTGAAAGAAATCACCCACGACCGGCTCTTCAGCGGCCCCAACGTCGCCGCCGTCAACGTCCTCTGCACCGTCGAAACCCGCGACCAGGCCCACATCGAGGAGCTGTACCGGCATTTGACGGCGAATGGCGTGCGGCATTTTGCCCATTTGGGGAAGGAGTGAGGAGGGAGATGGAGAGTGGGGCGATGAAGTGAGCTGGCTGGATACTCAGTACTTAGTACGCAGTACTCAGTACTTGGCACTCAAATGACAACCGAGTTTTTATGCTCGCTTTGCCACTCCTCGCCGACTACTGGTCAATTGTGTATAATGCCAGTTGGCGCCGACCGCGGTTTGCTGTTGCAGGGGCACGCCCTCGGTTTCAAAGGAACTCGAGTCCTCGATGGCCAGTAAACAACAAACCCCACGGACACAAGCGTAGGAAAACTAGCTGTGAATAGCGATTTTTGGCAATGGAATAGAGTTACGTCGATGTGAATTGGCGCAACGGCCTTCCAGGCAACAAGTTGCAGCGAAGTGAATAGTCGTAAGTGACTGAAGAAATGATCAAAAAAACTGAATAAAATCCACTCTGCTGGGTGGGTCGACGTCGATGAGTGCAATTCGTGATTCGGGCCTCCCCGAACAAAGCAAAACCAATGGCCAAGACATCTAGGCAACAAACGTTGGCTGGGTTCGATGAACCCGTGAGAGCCAAAATCCCAAGTGTCCAGTTTCCGCCGCCGGCCCTGCCGTCGCCGGCGTCGGTCGTGACGCCGGCCGAGGAACCCTCGCTTGCGCGTCGGGCTAGTGAGGCGGCCAACGCTCCAGTTCTCGCTGGCGACCTGGCGGGCAAGTCGGTCTACATTGTCGATTCGCACTCGCTCATTTACCAGGTCTTTCACGCGATGCCGGAGATGACGGGGCCCAGCGGGCAGCCGGTGGGAGCGGTGCAGGGGTTCATGCGGGATTTGGTCGATTTGATTGAAAACCGCAAGGCGGATTTCTTGATTTGCGCGTTCGACCACCCCGGCGAGAATTTCCGCCACGAGATTTTTCCCGAGTACAAGCAGCATCGGGAAGAGATGCCGGCCGATTTGCAGTTGCAGATTCCCGTGATTCACCGGTTTCTGGAGGCCCTCAATATCCCGCTCCTCTCCATCCCCGGATTTGAGGCGGATGACGTGCTCGCCACGATGGGGCGGTTGGTGGAGGAGGCGGGCGGGACGGCGTATCTCGTCACCGGCGACAAGGATGCCCGGCAGCTCATCTCCGAGCGAGTGAAGGTCTACAACATTCGCAAAAACGAGGTCTTTGACGAAGTCGCCCTGAAAGCGACGTGGGGAATCCGCCCCGATCAGGTAATCGACTTTCAAACGCTCGTCGGCGACAGCGTGGACGGCATTCCCGGCGTGCCGCAGATTGGGCCGAAGACCGCCCAGGAGCTGCTTTCGAAGTGGGAGACGCTGGAAGGCATCTACGAACACGCCCAGGAAATCAGCGGCACCAAGCGGCGGGAGAACATTATCGCAGGCAAGGACCAGGCCATCATCAGCCGTCAACTGGTGCGGCTGGACCCGAACGTGCCGCTGGAGATGGACTGGGAAGTAGCCCGCGTCGGCCGCTTCAAGATTGACGATGTCGAGGCCCTCTGCCGCGAGTGCGGGTTCCGGCAAATTGCCACGCGGCTGGCGTCGCTTGGAAAGCGAATAGCCCAAGGCGCCAAGGTCACCTCCGTCCGCATCAGCCAGGACGATATTGTTTCCGAGGCGGACGTGACCGTGGAAAACGAAGAGGGGGAACAGACTGCGATTGCGGAATCGTCGCGTTTCGAAGAAGCACCTTGGGAAGCGAGTTACAAGACCGTCGCTACCGAAGCGGAGCTGCGCGACCTGGTCGCCAAAATGTCCCAGCAGAAGCGGCTGGTGCTCGATACGGAAACAACGTCGATTCTCCCCCGCTGGGCGGAGATCGTCGGCTATTCGTTCTGCTTTCAGCCGGGAGAGGCCTACTACATTCCCGTCCGCGCACCGGCTGGGGACCCGCAGCTTGACCCGGCGCTCGCACTCTCGATTCTCCGACCAGTGCTGGAAAATCCGGCCATCGAGAAAATCGGACAGAACATCAAGTATGACATGATCGTCCTCCGCACGGCGGGCGTGGAGCTGCGAGGGTCATCATTCGACACGATGGTGGCCGATTACCTGCTCGACCCCGGCGAGCGCACGCATGGCCTGGACGATCTGGCCCGCCGCTACTTGCGGCACACCAACATCAGCATTAAGTCCCTCATCGGCAGCGGGAAGAACCAAAAGAAGATGGAGGACGTGCCGGTCCCTCTCATTACCGCCTATGCCGCCGAAGACGCCGACGTGCCGCTGCGGCTGCTGGAAATCCTTGAGCCGCGGCTGGCGGAACAAGGGCTGGCGGATTTGTTCACCACGCTGGAAATCCCGCTGATTGAAGTGCTCGCGGACTTGGAGTTCAACGGCATCCGCGTGGATGGCGCTCGGCTTCGAGAATTGGATAAGGAATTCGTTGCTCGCATCGCCGATCTGGAGAAGGACATCTACGCCATTGCCGGCGGCGAGTTCAACATCGATTCCCGCATCCAGCTTGCCAAGCTCCTGTTCGACACGCTCAAGCTGCCGATCACCAAACGGACGAAGACCGGCCCAGCCATGGATGCCGAAGTGCTCGAGGACATGGCCAAGTTGCACCCGCTGCCGGCTAAGATTCTGGAATATCGCCAGAACACCAAGCTCAAGAGCACCTACATCGACTCGCTGCAAGAGCTGATTCACCCACAGACCGGCCGAGTGCATACTTCCTTCAAGCAGGACGTGGCGGCCACCGGGCGGCTTAGCTCGCAGGATCCCAACCTGCAGAACATCCCGATCCGGACCGAGCAAGGGCGGGCCATCCGCAGTGCGTTCCTTCCCGGCCCACCTGGCTGGCGGCTGATGACGGCGGACTATTCGCAGATTGAGCTGCGCGTGCTGGCCCACTTTTCCGGCGATGCGACGCTGAAGAAAGCCTTTGAGGACGACCGGGACATCCACACGCAGGTCGCCAGCGAAGTCTACGGCGTGCCGCTGGCGGAAGTGACCAAGGCGATGCGGCGGAGCGCGAAGGCGATCAACTTCGGCGTCATCTATGGCCAGAGCCCCTTTGGTCTCGCCAAGACCATCGACATCAGCAAAAGCGACGCGGCTAAGTTCATCGACGCCTATTTCGCCGGCTATCCAGGAGTCGACGAGTTCATGCGGCAGACGCTGATCCAGTGCCGCCAGCATGGCTACGTCAGCACCATCTCCGGCCGCCGCCGCCCGGTCAGCGGTGTGCGAGATCCTGACTCGCTGAGCGACAAGCGGCAGCGGAACCTGCCCGAGCGGATTGCCATCAACACGGTCATCCAGGGCTCCGCCGCCGACATCATCAAGCGGGCCATGATCAACTTGCACCGCCGCCTGCGGCAGGAGAAATTGCAGTCCAAGATGCTGCTGCAAATCCACGACGAGCTCGTCTTCGAATTCCCGGCCGAAGAACAGGACCAACTGACCAAGATGGTCGTGGAAGAAATGTCCGGCGCGGCGAAGCTCGCTGTTCCTCTGAAAATCGACGTAAAAACCGGCCTCAACTGGGCAGAATGCGAGCCGATCTCATGAACCAACCTCCCCCGCCCCCCAGCCCCCAGCCCCAACTCCTCATCGGCCTGGTCGGCGGCATTGCCAGCGGCAAGAGCCTCGTCGCGCAACAAATGTGCGCGCTCGGCGGCGCTGTGCTCGACGCAGACCTTGCCGGCCACGATGTGCTTCGTGACCAGGAAGTCATCAATGCCCTCCACAAACGATGGGGAGACGGGATTATTGCTCTGGATGGCTCCTTAAGCCGCTCGGTTATCGCCAAGATCGTCTTCTCGGCCGGCAACCAGGAACAAAAGCGATATCTGGAATCGGTCACCCATCCACGGATCGCCGCCCGCATCCAGGAGCAGATTGCCCGCCATCACGCCGCCGGCTCAAGGGTCTTGATTCTCGATGCCGCCCTCCTCTTCGAAGCCGGCTGGGACAAGAAGTGCGACCTGATCATCTTTGTCTCCGCTCCCCGCGAAGTTCGCCTGGCCCGCGCGCTCGCCCGCGGCTGGAGCGAACGAGACTTCCTGGCCCGCGAATCCGCTCAACTCCCCCTCGACGAAAAGCGCTCCCGCAGCGGCTTCGTCATCGACAACAGCGGCCTGGCCGAGCAAACGCGCCAGCAGGTGGGAGAATGGTGGAGGTTGAATGTGGGGAAGACGGATCACTAACAGCAACAATTTCAACTGGCAAGCAGGGTTTCGACATCCCGTGAGCCATCCAAAATGCGCACAACCTCGACACAATCATCCGTCGCACGAAAGAAAATCAGGTATCGCTTAAAGCCGCGGATCTTTTTCCAGCGAAGATCTTGCAGCCGAGTCTTGGGCGACATCCAGCGAATGCTGTTACTGGGGTCGGTTTGGATTTGGAGTAGCGTGTCGGCGGCCGCTTCATTGAAGCGACGAGCAACGGCAAAGCTGTTCTTCGCCAAATACGTAAAGATGCCCTTGGCATCCTCGGTGGCTTCGGGTTGGACGATGATGCGGCGATTCACGCCACGCGTTCCTGTCCTTCACCCAGTTCCTTTGCCCATTCGTCCGCTTTTTGGCGCCACCACTCCGGCGTTACTTCGATACCGGGACCGGAGTCCAATCCTTGCAGGAGGAGTTGATCCACTCGCTCGCGCGCGGCGTGCTTTCGTGCCTGCTCTACGAGGTTCTCGACAAACGCATTGGCGGAGGCAAATCTCCCGGAGGCAACCTGCTCGTCGATGAAAGCTTGAACTGGTTCGGAAAAGGCGAACGTAGCTCCATTCATGTCATTTCTCCAATCAAGTGAGATCGGCCAATTGAATTCTAACCAACTTTCTGCCATGCGTCATCCATTTTTTGCCCTTGCGGCTGCGTGCATATTATCGGCAGCTCCCGCAGCGATATTTCCTGCCGAGCCCGACGTCACCGCCACTTTCTCCATCCTCGCCGTTGACCCCGAGACGGGCATTTGCGGCGCGGCTGTGGCGAGCAAGTATCCGGCGGTGGGGAAGGTCGTGCCGTACTGCCGGCCAGGAGTTGGGGTACTCTGCACGCAGCATTGGCACAATCCCAAATGGGCGGAGCCAGCGCTGGACCTGCTGGCGGAAGGGAAGCGGCCGGAAGAGGTGCTGCTGCATTTTCTCAAGGACGACCCGCAGGCTGAGATGCGGCAGTTGGCGATTGCCGACATGCAAGGGCGGATTGCGGTTCACAATCCGTCCACTGCGCCCACGGAGAGCGAGTACTGGGGAGCGATGACCGGCAAGTTCTATTCCTGCCAGGGAAACACGCTGACGGGCCGCGAAGTCATCATCGATATGGCCATGGCGTTTGAAGCCACCGAAGGGAGCCTGGCCGACAAGCTGATGGCCGCCCTCATCGCTGGCGATTGTGCCGGCGGCGACCATCGCGGGCGGCTGGCGGCGGGGATTCGCGTGGCGAAGAAGGACGTGGAGAAATACTGGCTGGAGGTCTATGTCGATGAAAGCGACGATGCGGTGGTTGAGCTGGCGAAGAAGTACGCCGAGCTCAAGCACGAAGCGAAGGGGAAGTGGCGCGGGGGGCAGTTGCCGTTTGAAGAGCCGAGGAAGAAGGAGAAGAAATGACGAAATTCGAATGGCGAATGACGAATTTCGGAGTTGGCTTAAGCACTGGGTTCATCGTCCACCGGTGTTGCACCCGGAGGCGGGACAGCGCCGGTTTCGTGGACGTACTTGCTCCGCATCTTGGCATACTCATCGGGCGTGGGAAAGTTGACGGTCGTTTCGCCCCGCAATACCGCCTGCTCGAAGAGCCGCTCCAGGTAGGGCCGGCACCAGCCGCAGCCGGTCCCCGCGCCGTAACAATCCGCGAGCTGCGCCGGCCGCTGAGGCTTTTCGATGCGGATGTAATTGAGAACCTTTCGCTGCGTCACATGGAAGCAGAGGCAGAGTTCGTCGTCGGGGGACATGGTGTTTCTCGTGACCTACGAGCCCGTCGCCAGTTGCAAGGCAATCTTGCAAGCATCGCGGAAGCCGGCCAGGTCGAGCATCTCGCTGGTCATGTGGACGTTCATCTGCCCGCAGCCGAGCGTAACCGTGGGGATGCCGTGGGCGTTGAGCCAGTTGGCATCCAACCCGCCGTTGCTGATGGCCCACAACGGCTTGCGTCCGGCGGCGAGCACTGCTCTCTCCGCCAATTGTACACAGTCGTGGTTGGGGTCGATGCGAAAAGACTCGTAGTCGAGCCGCCCGTCGAAGCGGACCGAGCCGCACTTTCCTTCCACGCTTTTGACTTCCTTCGCGGCGTTCTTGAAGGCCTTCTCGATTTCGCCGACGAGCTTTCGGCGAAACTTGGGGTCGTGGCTGCGGGCTTCCACTTTGAGCGTGGCCCGGTCGGTCACCACGTTGGTCGCTTCGCCGGCGTGGATGAAGCCGACGTTGCTGGTGCCGCTGCTCTTTCCCTTCTGCACCAGGCCATGCCAGCCGCCCCGGTGCAGCTCCGCGATAGCGATGGAGGCGATGGCGATGGCGCTGACGCCCCGCTCCGGCGCGACGCCGGCGTGGCTGGCGACTCCTTCCACCTCCACGTTCATCCGGTAACCGCCGGTCGCACCGATCGTCATTTTGTCTGGCGAGCCGCCGTCCCAGTTGAAGGCCATCGCCGGCTTGCCGAGGAGCGAGAGTTGCAGGTGCCGAGCGCCTTGCAGGCCAATCTCCTCCTGGATGAACCAACAGAACGTGAGCGGCGGATGCGGCAGCCCGCGCTCCAGAATCTCCAAAGCGGCGGTCAAGATTGTCGCCGCCCCCGCGCGATCGTCTCCGCCGAGGCCCGTCGCGGAATTGGCCGAGCGGACGAACTCTCCCTGCACCACCGGCTCGCAACCGACACAGATGGGGACGGTGTCCATGTGGGCCGAGAGCATCCGCCGCGGGGCTTTTTTCATCGTCCCTGGCAGCTTGACGATAAGATTGCCGGTGGTCCCTTTGAGGAGCGCGAGCTTGTGGGAGTTGTCTGTCTTGATGTCCTCCGCTCGCGCCCCAGCGGCCAAAAGCTTCTGGCGGATGAACTGCGCCACCTGTTCTTCCTCTCCGCTCTTGCCGGGAATGGCCATTAGCTCCAGCACGAGTTGCTGAGCGCGGGTAAGGTCGGGGCGGGGGGAGGACTTGGGCATCGTCAATCTGGAGTGAGGATAGGGACAGGAAAGTGCATGTGGCAGTGTATGATAGCGACTGTCTGGCAGAGGCGAAGCCTCTCTTCCCCAACTCCTAGTCCCCAGCCCCCGCTCTCATGCGTGTCTTCCTCGCCGGCATCATGCAAGGCTCCCACGTTGAGCCCGAACTACACTCGCAGGATTATCGTGGGCGGCTGCGGGAACTGCTCGCGGCCCATCTGCCGGAGGCCCAGGTCTATGATCCGCTGGCCGACCATCAGCAGTCGCTGGACTACGACGAAGATCAAGGGAAGAGCGTCTTCCTGCATCACAACCAGATGTGCGGCGAGGTGGATCTGGTCATCGCCTTTGTCCCGGAGGCTTCCATGGGGACCGCCATCGAAATGTGGGAAGCCCGGCGGAACGGCAGGATTGTGTTCACCATCAGCCCGCTCAGCCACAACTGGACCATCCGCTTTTGCAGCCATGTCGTGTTTCCTGACATTGCCTCGTTCGAAGCCGAGGTCTGTTCCGGGGCGCTGCGGTCGCGGCTGGCGGAAATTCGTGCGGCGGAGCGTCGGGTACAATAGCAGGATGCACCTTCTCGACCCTTCTTTCGAACCGCTCACCGCCTGGCTCAAGGAGCGCGGCTATCCGTCGTTTCGCGCGGGGCAAATCCGCAAGTGGCTGTTCGAGAACCGAGCAGGTGACTTTGCGGATATGACCGACCTTCCCAACAAGCTTCGCCAAGAACTGGCAGCGGAGTGGACGCTCTGGACAAGCAAGATTGTGCGGCATCAGACTGCGCCGGACGGCACCGAGAAGCTCCTTTTGCAGCTCAGCGACGGCGGGCGGATTGAATGTGTGCTGCTGCGGGACGGGGACCGCCGGAGCATCTGCATCAGCACGCAGGTCGGCTGCGCAATGGGGTGCGTCTTCTGCGCCAGCGGCCTGGATGGCGTGGACCGCAACCTGACCAGTGGTGAAATCATCGAGCAGATGCTCCTGCTCCAGCGGCTGCTCCCGACCGAGGAGCGGCTGAGTCACATCGTTGTCATGGGCATGGGGGAGCCGCTGGCCAATCTCGACAGCCTCCTTCCGGCGCTCGAAGTGGCTTGCAGCGACAAAGGACTTGGCATCAGCCATCGTCGCATCACCATCTCCACCGTCGGCCTTCCCAAGCCGCTCGATCGGCTGACGGCACTGGAGACGAAGTACCAACTGGCCGTCTCGCTCCACGCACCCAACGACGAGCTCCGGACGCAAATTGTCCCCACCAACAAGAGCACCGGCCTCGCCGACATTCTCGCCGCCGCCGACCGCTACTGCGCGGCCTCGGGGCGCCGGCTCACCTTTGAGTATGTGCTGCTTGCCGAAATCAACGACCGTCCCGAGCATGCCCAGCAGCTCGCCCACCTATTGCAAGGGCGCACGATGCTGCTCAATGTGATTCCGTACAATCCAGTTGCCGGCTTGCCCTACAAAACTCCTTCCGGCAATGCCGTCAACCGCTTTCGCGACATCCTCATCGCCGGCGGCATCAACGTGAAGTTTCGCCAGAGGAAAGGAAGCGAGATCGAAGCCGCCTGCGGCCAATTGCGGCGGAGCACGCCGGCGCTACAAGGATTGGAGACGGCGACACTTGCGCCCGAAGTTGTTAAGGCGCCAGCGTAAGTAACGAACGACGTCTTCTCGGGCATACCATTTGCATCTTCCAAAGGCCGTTTCCTAACTTCCAGGAGGATCGCATGGCTACCCCTACGTTTTCCATGACCACCGTCGACGTGTCCGCCGCCCGCTTACATTCCGTCGAGCTCTTCGACGGCCTTTCCGGCTAAGAGATTCTGGAGCTTCTGTCCGCATCGGAGGACTTGGCTTTCAACCCGGGCGACGCTGTTTTTCAAGCCGGCGATGAGGGCCGTGCCTTGTACCTTCTCCTGGAGGGAAATGTGGAGATTGATCTCGACGTGCCGAAGCTCGGCGAACGAGTGTTAGCCCAGCTCGAATCCGGCAGCGTGTTCGGCGAGATGAGCTTCTTTCACCCGGCCCCGCATGCCGCGACCGCGAGGTGTCTCACCGCCGCGCGGATCATGCGCCTGCCGCGTGCCCAGTTTGATGCATTGGCCGCGGAGAATCCTCATCTGGCCCTTCGCGTCACGACGAACGCAGCCGAGATCCTCGCCGCCCGGCTCCACCACACCGACGAGTGGATTGCCGAGACGCTGATGCGCCATCGGGAGCATGACATCCGTGAAAACTGGCGCAAGTTTCGCGAGCACCTGATGCCGTCCTTTGGGCAGCCCAAGCCCTTCATTGGGATCGGGACGACGATGTCGTGACAGGCGTCCCGCGCGTCACGGCTGAAGCGTAATCTTCTGATTGGCTTTGACACTCTTCTGAGTGAACGTCCCTTTGCCGTGCGGAAGGATGACTTCCAAGTCCACGCTTTCCAATCCGCCCAGCCCAAAATGAGCAATCGCCGGCTGGGCGGATGCATAGCCATAACCGGCAGCCATGTCGCGGCAGCCGAGGAGCGCGGAGGCGTCGCTGAGTTTTCCCGCGGGATAAATTTTGAGCTTCGCCCCAATGCCCATGCGATTGCCACGCTCGCATTGCAACTGCACTTGCAGCCAGTTGCCGCCTGGCGTCTCGTTATGCAAGAGCAGCGAGCGAGACTCGGGCCACCAATTCGCCAGAAAAAGGTCGAGCCGTCCGTCGTTGTCAAAGTCTCCCGAGGGTCCGGGAGCCATGTAGATGATCTTCTTGTCCCGCACGACCTTGTCGAAGAAGGCCCCGGTTCGCTTGATCGCCAGGTCCTCGGCTGTGGGAAAGTCATTCAGGGCCAGCACGTCTTCGCGGAACCGCGGAATTCCGTCACGAATCCCCAGGTGCTTAAAAATCAGCGGACACGGTTTGCCTGCTGTGAATTTGACCAGGCTCACATAGATATCGGGCCAGCCGTCATTGTCAAAATCCTGGATCTCGACGTGCGGGCCCTTGAGCGGCAGCGGAGTCATGCCGGCGGCGGCGGTGACATCTTCAAAAGTCGGCTTTCCGTCCTTGATTCCGCGGTGAAGGTAGAGCCGTGTAGGGACCGGCTCCTTCCACGGAGCCTGGAAATGCTGGCCGATCACGATATCGAGCAGTCCGTCCCGATTGAGGTCCGCCAGGGAGACGCCGCAGATCATATTGTCTCCGCCGGAATCCTTCCAGGCAAAGAATTCGCGTGAACCGGGAGCTTCGCGAAACTTGCCGCTGCCATCATTCAAGAACAGGACATTGCCCCCTCCGCTGGACGCGAGAAAGAAGTCAGGCCAGCCGTCGTTGTTGAGATCGCCGGCCGCCACGCCCAGGCCGGGAGTTCCCGGGGTCAGCCCGGCGGCCTCGGACGAATCCTCAAATTGCAGCTTGCCGCGATTGTGAAACAGCCGTGAGCTTTTGGTTGGAGAACCATTGTATCGGGGTAAGGGATCTTCTCCGACGAGCAGGTCGAGCAGGCCGTCCCCGTCATAGTCCAGGACCGTGGCGCTGCGGCCGCCGAAGGCGGACGGACAAGCACCGTTGTCCTTCGAGACATCGGCAAACTTCCCCTGGCCGTCGTTACGAAAGAGCGTGCAGCCGGCCAGCCCCTTCTGCGGCTGTGGCATGCTGGAGACGTACAGATCGAGGTCGCCGTCGTTGTCGAGATCGGCGAAGAGCGCTCCGCTGGCGCGACACGAGAGGCGGAGCTGCGGCTGATCGTCGAGACGGAACTTTCCTTTGCCGTCGTTGCGAAAGAACATGTTCGCCTTGCCCCCCTCCTTGTGGAACGTTCCCACATAGAGGTCGATCAGGCCGTCTCCATCAACATCCCCCCAGCCGGCGGCATGTCCTTGAATGCCGGCAATGCTCGGAAAGAGCCCGGCTGCATCGCCAACGTCCGAAAAGACGAATGGATAACCTCCTTCGCGGCCTACTTTTGCCTCCGGGCCATCCTGCGCCGGCAATGGTGAATCAACGCACGCTGCCCTCAATAGCCATGCGACTCCAAGAATGCTGATTACAGCGATGGCGCGATGCGAACTCATGATATCCTTCCCTCCCACGTCTTTAGATGCTTCCGCCATCCATCTTATTGCAAACAGCCATTGCAATTGTGCCAGCGCGCGTAGCAACTTCAGGACTATCGCAGTAAACTCAGCAGAAGTGAACCATGCAAACTTCCCCCGCCATCACGGTCTTAGGCAGCAAACAGCGCACAAGCCGAGGGTTCGCACGGCGGACCCTGCTCCAGGCGGGCGGGCTTTCATTACTTGGCGGCGTCACGGCAGGTCAATCGCTTTTTGCGAAAGATGATGCCCCTCTCCGCAGCCATCCTCCTGCGCGGGCCAAGAGCGTCGTGCTGATTTATTTGCAAGGAGGGCCGCCGACGCAGGACATGTTGGACCTCAAGCCGCATGCGCCGGGCGGCGTGGGGGGCGAGTTCAGGCCGATTGTCTCGAGCGTGCCAGGAACGCAGGTTTGCGAGCATCTGCCCCTCACCGCGAACTGGATGCACAAGTCGGCCATTGTCCGGAGCGTGTATCACAACGGCGGCTGCCACAAGAATCTGCCGATGTACACGGGCTATGACGTAAACCTTCCCGATGAGGAGTTCCGCGATAGCGATCCGCCGAGCATGGGCGCGGTCTGTGCGTACCTCGACCGCGAGCGGCAAAAGGAACTGCCGACGTATGCCTATCTTCCTTGTTCGCTCGGCTGGGGGGAGAACCGCAAGAAGGCCGGCCCGCACGGCGGCTTTCTGGGGCGGCAGTACGACGCTTTCAGCACTGAATGCACCGCTTTCGTCGATCATCCGCCGGACGACATTTGGAAGCCGCAGGTCGTTCGTGGCGAGCCCCATCTGACAGACACGAAGCTGCGGGAAGGCATCACGCTGGACCGGCTCGATACCCGCCGCAAGCTGGTGGATCAGTTCGATGAGCAACTCCGCGACGTAGAGCGGCGCGGGGGGCTCGGTAACCTCCCGGCCCAACGACGGTTGGCGTATGACATCCTCACGTCGCCGCAAGTTCGCGAGGCTTTCGACATCAGCCGCGAAGAGGACAAGACCCGCGAGCGGTATGGCCGCACGCTGTTCGGCTCGGCCACGCTGCTGGCCCGCCGGCTGGTGGAGCGGGGGGTGAAGTTCGTCAACGTGAGCTGGGACAATTACTCCAAGCGGTTCGAAGTGAGCAAAGCCGGCTGGGACACGCACGAGCGGAACTTCCCGATGCTCAAGGAGACGCTGCTTCCCAATTTCGACCAGACCTATTCCGCCTTCATCGCCGACCTCGACGCCCGCGGCCTGCTCGACCAGACGCTCGTCGTGACGATGGGCGAAATGGGGCGGACCCCCAAAATCAACGCCAACGGCGGACGCGACCACAGGACCTATTGCTACGGCGTGCTGCTGGCCGGTGCGGGGATCAAACAGGGAGCGGTCTACGGCGCTTCCGACGACCAGGCCGCGTTCATCAAGGACAAGCCGGTGCATATTAAGGATGTCGTCGCCACGATCTATCACATTTTGGGCATCGACCCAGAAATGGCGGTGCTGGATCGAGCCAAGCGGCCAGTGCCGATCGCTCACGGCGGGCGTCCGATTTTGGAGATTCTGAGCTGAAGCTAAGTAGCATGGGACTCCAGTCCCGTCCCGAGAAAGGCCGGACGGGACTGGAGTCCCATCCTACGGAATACCTCGATGTCTGCGAGAAACTCTAACAACCCGCTGCAAAGCCTCGACCAGTCGGAGGACTTCGTCGCCGAGCGCTACGCGCAGCCGGGGACGAAAGGCAAAGACGACTATCGCAACTACGACCGTCCCGGCCGCGACAGCGTCTGCGAATTCTATCGCCTGAACCATCTCCACCAGACCTACGACTTCGTGCTGGAGAAAAAGCGGAAGTACCTCGCGCTCGAGCAGCGGGAAATGACGGTCCGGGAGGCAATGGACTTTCTGAACACGCTCGTCGATGACTCCGACCCGGACACCGATCTGTCGCAGAAAGAACACCTGCTGCAAACGGCGGAGGCCATCCGGGCGGACGGCCACAACGATTGGTTCGTCCTCACCGGCCTGATCCACGACCTGGGAAAAATCCTCTGCCTCTTTGGCGAGCTGCAATGGGCCGTCGTCGGCGACACCTTCCCCGTCGGCTGTGCCTTCAGCAGCCGCATCGTCTATCCCGAGTTTCTGGACGAGAATCCCGATCGGCAGGATCCGCGCCTCAGCACACAGCTTGGAGTTTATGAACAAGGCTGCGGTCTACGGAATGTGCATCTTTCCTGGGGGCACGACGAATACCTCTACCACGTTGTCACCCAGGCCGGCTGCTCCCTCCCCGAGCCGGCCCTCGCCATGATCCGCTACCACTCCTGCTATCCCTGGCACCGCGAGGAGGAATACAGCTACCTCCTCGACGACCATGACCGCCAGATGCTCCCCTGGGTCCGCAAATTCAACCCCTACGACCTCTACTCCAAAAGTCCCACCCGCCCCAACTGGCCCCAGCTTGAGCCGTACTATATGGCGCTGATTGAGAAGTACCTGCCGGGAAAATTGCGGTGGTAATGTAGTCCGCTGACTCCGTGAGCGGACATGCCGGCACTCAGAGTGTGAGGTGAGTTAACGATTGTTTGCCGATGTCCATAATCTTAAATACTCCCCAAAATGCAGGGTTGGTTCGATATCTGCAAGCGCGAACAGACCTTCTCCTCACGAAACCAAGTCTTCAGTCACCGGCGCCTGGCGACGTAGATGGAGTTCACCCCGATATCGTCGTGCGTCTTTGGAATGAGCTTGGCTCCAAGCTTGCAGAGAATTGCCGCTGGGTGTTTCTGGGAACTCCGATCTTGGTTCGATGGGACACCGGTATCGTGTTCGCATTCGGGATTGGCACGGTCTATTGCCTTCGGTTGCCGCCTTCGGCATACAGTGAAGCAATTCAATCCGGCTACAAGTGTGTCGTACACGATTTGGATCTCACGACAATTGGAGCGGAATGGGTTTTTGGGAAATACACGGATGCGGAGGATCGTTGGTGCTCAACTGCATTTGACTTTGCTGGATGAAGCTCTTCGACCACAGCCCCTGATCCGATTGCTCGAACCAGGGGCTCAGTTGCTTCCCGCACACGGAGTGTACGGGCTACTTTCACAGCAGGTTGACGACGCGGTCGGCCAGACCCTTCTCGCCGAGCACCACGCTCAGCTTGCCGCTGATGACGACCTTTTCCAGGACCTCCAGCTCCCGGAGGCGCATGAGGGTCGGGTTGTCGGCCAGCAGCTTGGCGGTGTTGGCCTGGCTGCGCATGGCGGCCGTTTCCTCGCGGCGGACAATCAGGTTCGCCTCGGCCGCCTTCTTGGCCTCGGTGACCTTGTTCATCAGGTCCTTCATTTCGCCCGGCAGAATCACGTCGCGGATTCCGACCGAAACGATCTCAAGACCCAGCTCGCCAGCCCGGCGGCGGACCGCCTGCTCGATCTCCTGGGCCACCGCGTCCTTGTCGGCCAGGAAGGCATCGAGCTCGCGGACGCCGATTACGGCCCGCAGGGCCATCTGCGTTTCACGGTAGAGCGCCTGGCGAACGTCGTCGGTCGCACAGACCGCCTTCTTGGCGTCCACGATGCGGTACGTCGCCAGCGCGTTCATCCGCAGCGTCACCTTGTCGGCAGTCATCAATTCCTGGCCGCTCACGTCCGCAGTCGTTTCCCGCAGGTCGAGCTCGACGACCCGTGCGTCAACGAGACCCTTCCAGAACGCGTACTGGCTCGGCGGCAGGACGTCGACAAAATCGCCATCGACGAAAAGCGCGCCGACGCAGTGGCGGGCGACATTGCAGATGTCGAGCGCGAGGCTCGCCTGCGCCGACCGCATGATCACCTTAGCGTCCTTGTGCTCGAACCGCACGCGCCGCGCGTCGACAATCTCGATCTGAACGTCGCGCCGGCCGGTCCAGTAGGCGAACAGGCCCTTCGGCAGAATGTGGCTGAAGCGGCCGTCCACCCAGACCAGTCCGCGCTCGTAGTCCTTGAGGTCCAGGACGATAGCGCGGCCCGTCAGAGCGCCGGACTTCACGATTTCATCGAGCTGCTCGTGAACGAGCCACGGCGCGCGCTGCGACACAACTTCCACCCGGACCTTACCGAACGGGTCGAAGAGCCAGTGCGCGCCGGAGCGGAGCAGGCCCTTGAACTCGCCGTCGCGGAAGTACAGGCCCATCTCGTGGGTGCGGATCTTGATTCGCTGGAACAGGAACATGACAATCGCCTCACTCTTGCCAACTGGGATGCGGTTGGCTCGCGGTAATTGCAGGAGACGCCGTTGGAAGGCGGAACGTTCGCGGATCACACGGAAAAATGCGGAAGTGCGCTTTGAGCAGACTTCGCCGACACTTTGACTTGCCTGGCTGGCGAGCGTGCGGCTGGTCGAAACCAAACGCGTTACTCGCGAGCGCCGGCACATCAAATGGTGGCGGCGGTTGTAAGCGGGATGTGCGCCTTTCAAGGCATGTTTCTCGTGCTGCTGCCGCCCATCGTGAACAAGTCACAAACGACGACAGCCGATCCATCGAACGCCCGCCTCCCTCGGGCCTCTTGGTGGGCGCTTTCGCGCCCGGGGAGCAGGTTTTCAACGCCTGCGTTGGTGGTACGGGAGTCGAACCCGCAACATCCAGGTTAGTAGCCTGGTGCTCTGCCATTGAGCTAACCGCGCAATTTGCCGCCTTCGTTAGAACCCATGTCCGGAACGCACCGGGAGAGACTCGAAAATCGAGTCCCGGCGCGCCGCTGGCCTGGTGACAAACATCGCTTGCTTTTACAAGACGCCGGTGGGAGTCGAACCCACTTCGGGCTGCTTTGCAGGCAGCCGCCGTGCCGTCTGGCTCCAGCGTCATTTTTCTTCAGCGTCCTCGCCAGGAATCGAACCTGGTCTACGACCATCGCAGGGTCGCGTGCGGATCCGGCACACTCCAAGGACAAGCAGAGCCGAAGACTGGATTCGCACCAGCATGAACCGGCTTACGAAGCCGGCGCCTTTCTGTGTCGAGCCACATCGGCAAAACATGTCCGCTCACGGAGTGAGCGGACTACACGAGCACGAGCGCGAGGATTCGGACCCCGTGAACCAGTTTTGGAGGCTGGCGGCTCTCCCAGGAGCACACTCGTGTGTTGTTTCCAACAGGGGTATCCGATGGGAGTCGAACCCATGCCTCCTGGTTCACAGCCAGGCGTGCAGCGACCGCTACACCACGGAAACCATGTGAGTTGCAGCAGCTCAACCAGGAGTCGAACCCGGACCTCCTCGTTCGAAGCGAGGAATGATTTCCGTTTCACCATTGAGCTGAAGTGTGGAAATTACAACTAAGCCGAGGGCATGGGATTTCAACCCACATGACGTTAGTCGCGCGGTTTAGCAAACCGGCCCGGCGAAGCGTATCCGGCTACCCCCCAATATTCAGTGGACCGCCGGGGAATTGAACCCCGATCTCCTGGTTGCAGGCCAGGCGTCTTCCCGTTGGACCAGCCGCCCTCATCTTGAATTCACTGCAGAGGTCCGTCCGGGAGTCGAACCCGGGCTCCTGCCTTACCAAGGCAGCGTGCGGCCGCAGCACCTACAGACCAAAGTAGCGGGTCCGGAAGTCGCACCCGGCCGGTTGAGCTTATGAGGCTCGACTGGGCCCTGGCCCACCCGCAGCAACAAATTCGAAATCCGAAAATCAAAATCCGAAGTAGCCAAGGGGAGAATCGAACTCCCACGCCAAAAGGCACGACGTTCTGAGCGTCGCATGTCTCCCGTTTCATCACTTGGCCATCCTACGTAGTGCGCCGGGCAGGAGTTGAACCTGCAAAGCTCGCGATGAGCGGGTGGGTTACAGCCACTGAGGCCTGCCAATGCCCAACCGACGCATTTTCAATTTCAGCGTCCCCGATCGGATTTGAACCGACGACCTCCGCCGTGACAGGGCGGCGAGCACTCCTGGCTGCTCCACGAGGACAGTAGTTTTTTGCTGCTGATTTTGAGTAGTCCCGGATGGAGTCGAACCACCGCTCGTCACTTTGTAGGAGTGCTGCCTTAGCCGCTTGGCCACGGGACCATTTGTTTTTTTTGACCGAGCGGAAGCCGCGAGACTCGAACTCGCAAGCGGCGAGGTGCCGCCACCTGTTTTCGAGACAGGCTCCTCATCCAGCCGGTTGACTTCCGTTTGCTATTTACTCTTGGACCGACGCCCTGCGGCCGAGGTTCGGAGATTGCGTTGGAAATCTCTCTCGCACTTTCAAGCTGTGGCGGCAGGAATCGAACTTGCGACGGAGCGGTTAATCCCGGCGCGCCGGGACACCACCGTACCAGCACGGAGACACCACAATAGTCGGCGCGGCTGGGATCGAACCAGCATTCTCGTGCTCCCAAAGCACGTGGACTTCCCGCATCTCCCACACGCCGAGATTCCCGCACACGGAGTGTGCGGGCTACGATGCAGAGCGCCCAGCGGGAGTCGAACCCGCACTTCCGCCATGGCAAGGCAGCAGGCTGCCGCTACATCATGGGCGCTTTCCGTCACAACCAGATTGTCAAACAGCGAGTGGGACCCGAGGGATTCGAACCCTCACCTTCCCGGTTAAGAGCCGGGCATGCTGCCGCTAACACCTTGATCCCGATTTATCTTTCTTGGACGGCCCGGAAGGGCCGTCCTACGTTTTCCTGCAGTGGTAGCCCTGAGGATCGAACTCAGCGAGCCCCGGTTATCAGCCGAGGATGGGCAACCAGCCCGCGACTACCGACAATGCCGACGCCTTCCCAAGTAGCTCGTATGGGAATCGAACCCATCTCTCCGCCTTGAAAGGGCGGAATCCTAGGCCACTAAACGAACGAGCCGTGTCATATCCACAAAAAAAAGCCCGGCGTCTGATGACGCCGGGCTTTGAATCCCGCAGGCAGTTTTCAGCCTGGTCACCAGCGCAGCGAATGCGCGGAGCAACTCGCCGGATTGGTGGCGGCGATGCCTTCGCGATCTCGCAGCGTGCAATGAGTCGAATTCAAGATGGTCATGGGAAGGTCCTTGTCTCCAGGGCTGTTCCTGAGTAGACGCTTAGCGAGGGAATTGGTTCGCGGGAAATTCAGAAAAGTCAGGCTTACGATTAGGATGCACGATCCCGGCCAATTATTCGCGTCTTTTCGCTAGAAACCGGCTGCTATTCCGGGGAAGTGCTGTGCTTGAAGACCTGGAGTAATAGCCACAGGGATGGCAGGATGAGGGCCGCGCCGAAGGGAAGGGATAGGACGAGAAAGCGGAGCGTGGCTTCCGGGGCGGCTGCCGCGGATAGGGAGATGTCGGGATAAGCGAGCAGCGGATGCTGCGCCAGGCCCCACCCGAGAATCACGAGGCCAATTTCCGCCGCAGCGAACATGCGGCTGACGAAATAGCGGCGGGTGAAGACGGCCCAGGCGGAGGCGGCGAAGCAGAACAGGCCAAGGATGACCACGGCGAGCGAGCGACCGCTGAGCAGCTTATGAAAAAACCAGCTCGCCTCGAACCATGACAGCACGAGCACAATCACGGCCATCCCTGCCGTTGCCGTCCCCGCGAAGATCGCCCGCTGGCGAAAGTCCTCCTGCAAAGGGCCGGTGGTTTCGTTGGTGAGATAGACTGCGGCAAGGTAGGCGCAGGTGCAAAGCGCGAGCAGTCCGTTCGCCAGGCAATACGGGGAGAGCCAGGCATAGGTGGAACTCAGGCTAACTTCGCCGTTGGGTGCGATGCGGATGCTCCCCTCCGTCACGACTCCAAACGCAATTCCCAGCAGCACCGGGCTCATCAATGACGCGATGCCAAATACCACTCCCCAGGCGCTAGTACGCGCCGTTGAGTCTTCATGCCGGCTTTGATAGGAGCGGAATATGAAGGCGGCGCCGCGGAGCATGATTCCCACGAGCGTCAGATGGAATGGCAGGAAGAGGGCGATGCCGAGAGCCGCGTAGCCTTTGGGAAAGCAGGTGAATAGCACCACGATGACCAGGATCAGCCAAACATGGTTGGCTTCCCAGACAGGACCCATCGCCCGGACAATCGCCAGCCGCTGCTCTCGTTTTCGCGGACCGAAAGCAAACAGGTCCCACACGCCGCCGCCGAAGTCGGCGCCACCGAAAAGCGCGTAGGCAATCGTTCCCACCAGAGCGGAGAACGCTGCCAGATCGATCCAGAGGTTGGGCCAGTCGGCCATGTGTGTCTCTCAGTCTGTAGCTTCAACTGATTTTCTTGCGGCGATGCGAAAGAGCAGCACAACGACGGTGATGGTGAGCAGCGCGTAGAGAATCGAGAAGCCAACGAACAAGCCGAACACACCATCGGCGGGCGTCACCGAATCGGCCGTCTTCATCACCCCCTGGATCACCCACGGCTGGCGGCCAACTTCCGTCACGAACCAGCCGGCTTCGAGCCCAATAAAACCGAGGGGCATTCCCAGGACGAGGGCCCAGAGCAGAGGTCGCCTTTGCAAAATGGCTTCTCGCTTGCGAAAGTAGCTCCACCAGAACCAGGCGGAGAGGAGTAGGAGCGTTATCCCCGAGCCCACCATGATTTGAAAAGCAATATGTGTCAGTCCCACATTCGGCCAGTCGCTCCGCGGTACCTGGTCGAGCCCTTTCACTTCCGCAGACGGATCCGCTGCCGCCAGGAAGCTGAGACCACCGGGCACTTCGATGGCATAGTTCGTCTCTTGCTTGTCTTCGTCAGGCCAGCCGCCGATGCGGAGCGGCGCGTACGTCTGCGTTTTGAATTGCCCTTCCATGGCCGCGAACTTCGTCGGCTGGGTCTGGAAGACGAATTTGGCCAGGAAATCCCCGCTCAACGGCTGCAAGAATGCGGAGACTCCGCCAACAAGCATGGCGATGACGAGCGCCGAGCGCGTGTAGGCATCTTGCCGACCGTGGAGTGCCCGCCAGGCATACCAACCGGCGACGGCAAAGGCCACGGACATGTAACAGGCGAGCGTAGAGTGCGTCGCCATGTGAAACCAAAGTGGCTGCTTGAAGATGGCGATGGGGTCGCTGACCAAAACCGCGCCATCCCGCAGTTCAAATCCCACCGGCTGCTGCATCCAGGCGTTGACGCCCAGCACGAGCACGCCGGAGAGCATTCCGCTGACGGCAATCACTACGCCGCACCACCAGTGGGCCCACGGGCCGAGTCGCTCCCAGCCATAGAGATAAAGACCGATGAAAATCGCTTCCAGAAAAAAGGCGTACCCCTCGAGCGCGAAGATATGCCCGACCACCGCCCCCATGATTTCTATGTACTTCGGCCAGAGTAAACCGAGTTCCAAAGAGAGTGCGGTCCCGGAAACCGCACCCACCGCAAACAGCAGGCCCGTGACCTTTGCCCACTTTTTTGCCAGGGCTTTGTAGTGGGCCTTCCCCGTCCGCAGATGCAGCCACTCCACGATAACTATCAGGAGCGGCAAGCCAATGCCAATCGCCGCGTAGACCATGTGAAACGCCAGCGATAGCGTCATCTGCAAGCGGGCGGCAGTGAGATTATCCACAGTATGCCCGACAGGACTCGAACCTGTAACCTTCGGCTTCGGAGGCCGACGCTCTATCCAATTGAGCTACGGGCACGTGTACGGCGACTTCACTGGGCAATATGACACAGGCGGGCGGGAAGCGTCAAGAACCGGCGAATTGACGGCGGAGGGACGTTATACTCATTGGCGTTCGCAGTAGTAACTGCATCCTCGTGCTGAGATTTCGCCATGCAACTCGGTTTTGTCTCCGCCATTCTCCCCGATCTTTCGCTGCAAGAAGTGGCCACGTTCGCCCACTCGGCCGGCTATTCGTGCGTGGAACTGATGTGCTGGCCGCCGAGCAAGGCGGAGCGGCGGTATGCGGGAGTGACACACGTGGATGTCACCAGGTTCGGTGCCACCGAGGCGGCAGAGGTAAAGGGAATCATGGCCGCGGCTGGCGTGGAAATCAGCGGATTGGGCTATTATCCCAACCCGCTTTGCCCTGACAGGGAAGAAAGTCGCCGCTACACCGACCACATTGCCAAAGTCATTGAAGCCGCGGCGCTTCTCGGCGTGGGCCGCGTCAACACGTTCATAGGTCGCGACTGGACCAAATCGGTTGACGACAATTGGCCAAGGTTCCTGGAAGTCTGGCAGCCGCTGATCGCGCTGGCGGATCAGCACGAGGTGAAGGTCGGCATCGAAAATTGCCCCATGCTATTCACCAAGGACGAATGGCCCGGCGGAAAGAATCTGGCGACGTCGCCGGCGATCTGGCGGCGAATGTTTCAGGACATTCCCAGCCCGAATTTCGGCCTCAACTACGATCCGTCCCACATGATCTGGCAGCAGATGGACTATTTGCAGCCGATCCGCGAGTTTGCCGCTCGCTTGCACCACGTCCACGCGAAGGACGTGCGAATGGACCGCCACAAGCTCGACGAAGTCGGCGTCTTGGCGCATCCCAATCTCTATCACACGCCGAAGCTCCCTGGACTCGGCGACGTGAACTGGGGTCAGTTCTTCTCGGTCCTCAGCGATGTCGGCTACCGCGGGCCGATTTGTGTGGAGGTAGAGGACCGGGCGTATGAGCATTCGCTAGAAGCTCGAAAGACAAGCCTCAAGCAGAGTGCCGTGTATCTGCGGCAGTTCATAGCCGATCAACAAACCTCGTAAGAAGGCAGCGAGACATGACCTATACCTACCAAGACATCAGCAAGATGATTGATCACTCGCTGCTCAATCCGACGCTGACCGCGGCGGATTTGGAAGCGGGATGCAAGCTGGCGATCGAGTATGACGTGGCCAGCGTCTGCATCCTGCCTTATTACCAGCAGAGGTGCGCGGAAATTCTCCTGGGTAGCGGTGTGAAGGCCAGCACGACCATCGGCTTTCCACATGGAGGCCATACAACGGACGTCAAGCTCGCGGAGGCCCGGCAGGCGCTGGCGGAAGGCTGCCATGAGCTGGACATGGTCGTCAACATCAGCCAAGTGTTGTCGGGCAACTGGGACTACGTGCGGCAGGAAATTAAGGGTGTTGTGGACCTCGCTCACCACGCCGGCCAGACGGTGAAGGTCATCTTCGAGAACGCCTATCTGAAGGACGAGCACAAGGTTCGCCTCTGCGAAATCTGCGGCGACGTCCAAGCAGATTGGGTAAAAACTAGCACGGGCTATGCGCCAAGCGGCGCGACGATGGACGACCTGAAGCTAATGCGAAAGCACGCGCCGCCGCATGTCCAGGTGAAAGCAGCCGGCGGCATCCGCGACTTGGATACGCTGCTGGCCGTGCGAGAAATCGGCGTCAGCCGCTGCGGAGCTAGCAGAACGAAAGAAATGCTGGATGAAACGAAGCGGCGATTGGGAGATCGCGTCTAGCGTCCCGCCCGCTGGGCTTCCAAATCGGATTTGAACGCCTTCTGGGCAGCCGCCTCGCGACTGAGCTTGAACTCAGGGCCGGGGGCGAAGTACTGCACGTCGTCGGTCAGATACCACGAGCTGGGAAGCGTCTGGCCCCCTTCGGTAATCTGGCACCCGGTCGATCCGATGGCGAGCGTCGCCAGCGTCAGTCCGCACAAACCCGTCTTTAGCCAGCTCATCCGTGAAGTCTTCATGGTTTGGCGTCTCCGCAGCATTCCGGGCTCAAAAGGTCCTAGGGCGCTACAACCGTTAGAATCGTCACGCTCATTATCGGACTGCGGGAAGCCGGAACTTTCGGCAAAGACGGAAAACTTTACCATCAAGAGAGGGCTATCGCTAGCACCAAGGGCGCCGGCAAGAGAATTGAACAGAAGGAAACTAAGGAAACTAAGGAAGGCAGAAGGTAAGTGTGGGAAATCCTCTCCATGATTTTCCACCGCATTGGTTTCTCCTTCGTTACCTTTGTTTCCTTCTGTTCAAAACGCCTTTCATGGCTGCTTGTCGCTCCCCGGCTTCCACTTGCGGTGCTGCAGAATGAAGCGGATCACGTCGCCAATTGTCTGCAACTTTTCCGCCGCATCATCGGGAATGTCAATGTCGAATTCTTCTTCGAGTTCCATCACAAGCTCGACGGTATCCAGCGAGTCAGCGCCAAGATCGTTCACGAAAGAAGTTTCCTCCGTAATTTTGTCGGGGTCGATGCCGAGTTGTTCGGCGATAATCCTCTTCATGCGGGCATTCACAGCCTCGTCGCCCCACAGCAATGAACCGCAGTTCGGACAGACGGCATCTCCCGCCAGCGAGTATTCAATCGACGTCTCCGCTCCGCACAGCGGACAACGGCTGTCGCGGCCTTCGGGAGTTCGGGAAGAGATGGTGACGGCCATGGGGTTGACCCTTATCGTTGCACTCGCCCGCTGGCATTCCCCCCCATCAGCGCCACCACTTCTTCCTTGCTGACGTAATTAAAGTCTCCTTGCACCGAGTGCTTCAGGCACGATGCTGCCACGGCAAAGGAGATGACCGACTGCGGATCGGCGAATTCAGGACTATTCAGAGCGAACAGCAGCCCAGCCGCGAAGGAGTCGCCGCCGCCGACCCGGTCAATAATGTCTCGGATTTCAAACGGCTCGTACTGGCCGCGATTATCCAAAGGGGCGAAGAACGCCTTACCCAGCTTCGCGTCAAACAGCATTGCCCCCCAGTTATTGTGGTCAGCGGAAATGCTCTCCCGCAGTGTAATCGCAACGCGGCTGATATTCGGAAAGCGGCTGATGATCTGGCGGGCGACTTGCTCGTAGGCGGCGGCATCAATCCGCCCTTGCGTCACGTCGGTCCCTGTGGCGTGAATGTCGAGCACGTCGGCCGCGTCCTCTTCGTTGGCGATGACCAGGTCCACAAACGGCAGCACCTCCGCCATGCACTGCCGGGCCAACTCGCGGGGCTTCGTCCCCGAGCGCCAGTTCCACAACTTTTTGCGGAAGTTCAGATCGCAGGAAACGCTCGCCCCCGCTTGTTTTGCCTGCTTCGCCAGTTCCAGGTTCGCCTCGCAAGCAGCTTCCGAAATAGCGGGAGTGATACCCGAGAGATGCACCCACTTGATGCCGGACAGCGCAGCCGCGAAGTCATATTCCCGCGGCTCCGCCAGGCTGATGGCGCTATGCGAGCGGTCGTAGAGCACCGTTGAACCCCGCTGATTGGCCCCCACTTCCACAAAATACAACCCCAGTCGCCCTTCCTTCCGCCACAGGATTTGACTCACGTCGACGCCCAACCCGCGCAGCGTGCCAACCATTGCCTCAGTAACCGGTGTTTTCGGCAATGCAGTAAGATAGCGGGCCGATGCCCCGAAGAGTGCCAGCGATGCGCAGACGTTGGCCTCTCCCCCGCCCCACGTCACTTGCACGCTCCCCGGCAGCGCCTGGGCCCATCGCATATGCCCCGGCGGCGCGATGCGGGCCATGATCTCACCGAACGCCAGAAACATAGATGCACCATTCGCAAGGAGCGAGATTTTACCGCCGGTCATCCCGCTCCCGGTCCTTGCCACTTCCGGAAAACGCCAGGGCGACTACCACGGCCACGACGCCCGCGACCAGAATCACGACTCCGCCTAAGATCAGGAGCATCATAAAACTCATCGCCATTGCTACTTCTCCAGCAGATACGCCACTACAGCCGCATTCTTCGCGTCCGGCTTGCCGCTGCTTAAGGTGAGATTCTTCGGCTTCCCGGCTGCCTTATAGGCGGCGACGATGGATTCGCCGGAATCCGGCGTTTCGCCCAGGACCATGAGCCTGCCTGGAGCGGTGAGGGAGACGATGCCGGGTAGATCGCCGTACTTAGCGCCGCCGGGCATGAAATCGGGATGCTGGTAGTCGGTGAGCTTGCCGAAGCGGAAGCCGCTGGTATCGACGACCGTCTTGTCGATGGTCTCTTCACCCGCCTGAGCCCGCGCAGCAGCCACCCAATGACCCGCTCCTGCCAGGCCGACGAGCGAGATTTTCTCCGGCTTCTCCTTGTAGTTCTGGACGAAGCTGATGGCGGTGAGGATGTCATGCACGCGCTGTTCGAATACGGAGTGGTTGTAGCCCAGCGTAAAGCCGGCGAATTCGCGGGGGTTCTTGACTTTGGGCGTTTTTTCCAGCGGCTTGCCGTCCGCCAGGAATTCACCCTGATAGATGAGGTCGATGCCGCAAACCGCGGTTCCGGATTTGAGAAGCTGGGTGACGTCACTATTGGGAGCACCGTCCGGGTTGAGCAGGCCGGCTTTCCCCTTGTCGCTCACCCAGATGACGACCTTCTTGTTCCAATTCTTTGGCTGGAAAAAGAGCGCGGGGATTTCTTCCGCGTGGGCCTTGTTGCGGAGCAGACCGACGAAGCGAATGGGATCACCCAAAGTGGCTTCTTCCGATTGATTCCATTCCACATCGCCTGCCGCCGACACGCCGCGGCCGATGATGGCGTCGATACCGCCGCCCACTACTTTCTTCCAAGCCGCCAGGCTCTCACCACTGCCATCATTCACCGGCGTGAGCTTCTTGACCTGCTTGTTGGCGTCGTCGGTCCAGTGCCGCACCAACTTCCGCTCGAAGTCCACGCCCCCCTCCGGCTTGGGATGAGCGGCATCCCAAACCGTGAGCTGCGCGGCATCCAGCCGGGGGTAGTCCTGCTCAAGCACGGGATCGGGCAGGCCGAGTTTGAAATGCTTGTTGACCCAGGAGTACAGGGCGGCTCGACTGACGTAGTTGTAGTTGTGGCCGAAGTGGATGTAGGGGAACAGGGCGACGTTGTCGGGCGCACCCATAAAGGCGTAGTGGGCCTTGAGCTCCGGGAAACCCTTGGTCGCCATCTCCTTGGTCCAGTCGTTGGCGGCGGTGAGTCCCTGCGGCTTAGGGGCGAAGAGGGCGGCGAACTCAATGTTGCCGGTATCGACGCGAAGGCAACTGGCGTTCTCGCAGGTGCAGCCTCCCTGCATGGCGGTGGAAACCATGACCGCCGGAAAGGACAAGGCGATACGGGGATCGATTGCCGCCAGCATGAAGGACTGCGTCCCGCCCCCGCTGGCCCCCGTGACGCCGATGCGGGCGGGATCAACCTCCGGCATGGTCAGAAGGAAGTCGACACTGCGGATGGAATTCCAGGATTGCAAGCCCATCACGCTTTGCAGGTTCGCTTCCGCCTGCGGGCTGTAGAAGCCCCAGTTTTCCGGCGTGTTCATCTCCGGCCGCTGCTTGGCGAAGCGGTGGACCAGGTCGAACGAAAGTTGCGTGCTGTCCGCATAGCCAATCATGTCGTAGTGAAAAACCACGCATCCCATGCGGGCGAGCGTGACGCAGCGGGCCTGCAACGGATTGCGACCGCCAACTTCATGCTTCTCCGCTCCCTTGGCAATCTCGGCTTTGACCGCGGCTTCCCCCATGTCGTGGAACCGTCCGTTGGCCCAGTGGCCGTGCGGGCAGAGAATGCCGGGGAGTTTCCCCTCTTTCCCCTTCGGCTTGAACAGGCTGCCGGTGACGTAGAAGCCAGGAAAGCTCTCAAAAAAGACCTTCTCCACCGTGTAATCCCCCTGATCAACCTTGCCATGCACGACAGGATTCAGAGGCGTCTTCTCCGGCAGCGGCCACAACCCCTGCGAAACCAGCATCTGCCGCCGCACCCGCTCCGCCCGCTGCTCCCAAGCCTCGCGGCTCTTGGGGGGCGTGAAGGGAAAATAGCCGTCGAGATCCTTCGGCGGCGAGAGGCGGATATCGTTGGGCAGCTTGCCGGCCGGCAGAGCGCGGGGAACATCGGCGCGCGAAGTTGTCGTGAAGCCGATCACGCCGCAAATGAGCAAGAACGGCAAGGCAAGACGCGGGAGGGAGAACGTCATGGCGGGAACCTCGTGGACATGGCAGGGAAGGAGCGGGACATTTCACCCGCGGTGACAAGTAGTCTAATGGGCACTGGCGCGAGATGCTACCAGCGCAGGCGTATTGCCTATCAGGCCCAACGGGCCGAAGCCGCTGAGGTGCGACTGAGCAGCAGTTCTGCAGTTATAATGCAGCGAGACAAGGCGGCGATTTTGCTAATCGATTGGGATATCATGGCGAGAGTTCCTTGGGCTTACTGTTCAGCGGCAAGGGCAATGGCCACCCGAAGAATCATCAAGGGCTTGTTGGGGAACTTTCTCGGCACTTACGTCAGTGGGTATTCCGACTACGACGGATATTGGTTGTTCGGATTCTTGGTCGGGGAGTTTCCTGAGTTGAGAATCGAACTACTTCCGCCTGGCGATATTCAAACTCGGCCAAAGTCTATTCCGTTGCCCGCCCATACCCCAGCCACGACGGCAAATTCTCCTCCCACCATTTGCGACAATCCGCCATCGTGTCGAACACGCGAAACGGCTCGCGGTCCATCATGCTATGCTGGTGGGCAGGGAACCAAGAGTTCCGTAATCTGAAATCTGCAATCCACAATCTGCAATCTCCGGAAGGTGCTCTCATGAATCGTCGCTGGTGGCTCCGCCTGGCTTCGCTGGCGTTTGGATTTTCGGTCTCGTGGTCGGCCACGAACGGGGCCGAGTTGGAGAAGGTCAAGCCGCGGGAGGGGGGATATCGCATTTTGATGGTGACGCAGAGCGCCGGCTTCAAGCACGGCAGCGTGACCCGCAAGGACGACAAGCTTTCGCCGGCCGAGCGCGTGGTGACGGAGATGGGAATCCGCAGCAACCTGTTTCGCGTCGATTGCACGCAGGATGCGAAGAAGGACTTCACCAAGGAGAACCTGCAGAACTACGACATCGTCTGGTTCTACACCACGGGCGACCTGCCCATTGAGAAGGACAACCTAGAGTACTTTTTCAACGACTGGCTGAAGAAGAAGGGGCACGGCTTTATCGGTGCCCACTCGGCGGCGGACACCTTTCACAACTACAAGCCGTACTGGGACATGATCGGCGGCACGTTTGACGGCCACCCTTGGAACAGCAATGAGAACGTGACCATCACCGTCCACGACGGAAAACACCCCGCCAGCAAGCCGTGGGGGGAAGAATTCGAAATCCAGGACGAGATTTACCAGTTCAAGAATTGGCAGCCGGAGAAAGTGCGGGTGCTGATGAGCCTGAACATGGCCAAGACCAAGCTCAAGCAGCCGCGGCACGTGCCGATCCTGTGGGTGAAAAACTACGGCGACGGCAAGGCCATGCACATGAGCCTGGGACACAATGAGAGCGTCTGGGAGAACAAGACCTACCAGGAATCGCTGCTGGGCGGCATCAAGTGGATCCTCAACCTGGAATCGGGTGATGCCACGCCGAATCCGGAGCTATCGGTGGAACAGGAGAAGAAGGCGAAAGCGGATGCGGGGAAATAGCCCCAGAAAAAAAGAGGAAATCTCAAATCTCAAACAATTTCCAATTTTGAAAATAGAAATTCACATTTGTTTGAGATTTGAGATTTCTGTTTTGGGTCCCGGTGCTAGGCCGCCCGTCGCATCGCTCGTCTGGCAACGGCCGCATTTCGCTGAACATCCAGCAGCGTCAGCCGGCGATAGCTGGTTTTGCCGGTTTTGGTATCCGCGTCTTCCTGATAAATGAGCGAGCCGGTGTGGAGCATACGGGGCATGTAGGTCCAGGCTCGTTCCAGCGACGCGCGGTCCTGATCCGTGGAGATGATAAGCAGGTCGGTACCGGCCAGGCCGTTGGCGGCGCGGACCAAAGCATCGTAGGGGTCGCCGGGGACGAGCTTCATTTGCACGTCGGGCCGGCGGAGGTCATGAAAGGCCGACTTCAGCGAGAGGCCGGGCTGATGTTGGGGGCGGGCCTCGAACAGGTCGATGCCGGTGTATTTGAGCGGCTCTTTCGCGGCTTGCCAGGATAGGACTTCGAACATTCTTTGCGTCCGCAGGCCGTTGCCAATGCCGATTTCCACGACGCTGCGGATGGATTTTCCCTTGACTGCTTTATAGAGAAAGCGGTCGGGTGCGGGGTGTGAGAAATAGAGAAGCCAGGTGCCCTGGATCAAGCTGCCAACGCTCACGTCGCATTCCTTTGCGGACGAAAAAAGTGCCTCTGGCCTAACTTCGTCCAGATGGCGCGGCGGAGTTGATGCGTCTAGAGCCAATCGGCACGGCTTGCCCGGTAGGTGTTATGGGAACGGACATCCCGCAAGGACGGCACACTTTGCCCAGGCGGAGCCAAGACCAGGCCGACGCAAAAATACTTATGTTGCGCTTTTGGAGGATTAATCTTCCGCTGCACAGATATCAGGCGTTTGTCAAGGTCGGCAAGTGTCATGTTGGTGATACTGTATTCACGCCCACCCAAACTCGTGGGTGTGCCACCTCTCAATACTTCTTCACCACCACCGCGCTCGCCTGCCCTTGGGGTGTCATGTTCAAATTGATGAAGTTGCCGCCGGGTGAAGCATCCGCGGAAGTCACCACGGCCACCGGACACAGCGGATCAACAGTCTGGTAGTTCAGCGTGCGGAACAGACGGCCGTGCCGGAGGGAAAGAATGCTGGCGATCAGCTCGACGAGGCCGCTGCCGGCGCCGAGGTTGCCGAAGTAACTCTTGGCGGCGGTGACGGGGATATCGGGGCGAGAAGCGAAGATGCGGCGGATTCCCTGGGCTTCGGCGGCGTCGGACTTGTGCGTTCCCAGGCCGTGGGCGTTGATGTGGCCGACTTGCTCGGGGGTCAGGCCGCTGGTCCGCAGTGATTGTGTCAGCACGTTGCGAACTGCCTGATCCAGTTGGCCGACGCCATTCTTGTCGGTCACGGAGGTGGATCCAAAGCCGATGACTTCGCCCAGGATTGTGGCGCCGCGAGCCTTCGCGTATTCCAGCTCTTCGAGCATGATCGCCCCGGCCCCCTCGCCGATCACCTGGCCAGTGCGATGCAGGTCGAAGGGGCGGCTGAGGGTGGCGGGGTTGTCGCCATCTTCGGCAATTTCTTCCTGCGTGACGATATGCACCGTTCGCGCGGGATGGATGCGGGTGCCGGTTGCGCCGGCAATCATCACGTCGGCGTGGCCACGAGAGATGGTCTGGTAGGCTTCGCTCACCGCCATGTTGGCGGATGCTTCCCTCATCGTGAGCGAGTTGTTGGGGCCGTGCAGGTCGTTGAAGATGGCGATGTGGGCGGCGGGCAGGTTGGGCAGATACTTGAGCAGCCATAGAGGATCGACGGCGCTCTTGAACTTTTCCCCCCACATCCTGAAATCGAATTCCCCCTGCTCATTCAGGCAGTTGCGAATGCCGTCCGCGAAGTCCTGGGGCAGCGTCATCATGTAGTCGGAGCCATAAAGCACGCCGACGCGATCCCGGTCCACATCCGCCAGCGGCAAGCGGCTGTGCGTGAGGGCGAGTTGGGCGACGGCCACTCCCATCTGAATCTCGCGGCACATCATCTTGAGGCTCTTCTTGATGTTCCGCCCCATCATCTTTTCGAGCGGGCCGAAATCCTCAATGACGCCGGTGAACTCGCGGGCCTCGCCGCCGAACTTCGTCGGCAGCCGGTCGGCGGGGATGGATTGCAGCGGACCGATGCCGCTCTGGCCGGCGGAAAGCGCTTGCCAGAGTTTTTCGGGTGTGTTTCCCAGAGGGCTGACCAGTCCCAGACCGGTTACGACAACGCGGCGCGACATGCAAGCAACTATCAAAGTAGGAGAAACGCAAGCAAGCCCAATGGCTCCATTAACGAAGCGTCATTTTAGTGAGACGCGCGTAAACCGTCGAGGCGCGAGAGACTTGTTGGCCAGAGCGGCCAGTCCCAAGACCCTGAACCCGGCCCTCTTCGACGGGGAGAGAGAGAATTAAACCCACTGTTGCACGTCCAGCGTCAGGTTGGCCCGTTCCTGGGCGCTCATGGCGGTGATGTCGGAGCGGACGGCGAAGAAGGCGGCTACGACTTCGGGGTCCCATTGCTGGCCCGCCCCGCGGCGCAGAATCTCGTCCACCTTGCCGGCATCCATGCCTTTGCGGTAGGGGCGGTCGCTGGACATTGCATCGTAGGCGTCGGCCACCGCCACGATTCGGGCGATCCTGGGCGTTTGATCCCCCGTGAGCTTGAACGGATAGCCGCGGCCGTCCCACTGTTCGTGATGATGCAGCACGGCCGGCAAAACGCTGGCGAACTGGCGGATATCGGCCAGGATGCGGTAGCCCAATTCAGGGTGTTGCTTGATCTGGTCGAATTCTTCGTCGGTGAGCTTGCCTGGTTTGCGGAGCACGGCGTCATCGATGCCGATTTTCCCGATGTCGTGCAGCAGGCCCGCCATGTACAGCGTGTGCAAGGTGGCCGGATCGCAGCCGAGCTCCTTGGCGAGTCGGACGGAGACGCGGGCCACGCGGTCGCTGTGGCCGCAGGTGTAGGGATCCTTGGCGTCGATGGCGGAGGTCAGAGCCCGCACCACGCTGGCCAGGAATTCGTTTTGTTCGCGATACAGGTCGCGGTTGCCGGCGTGGATGCCGACCATCGCCCCCACGGAGTTGAGCAGGCTGGCTTCCACCGTGCCGAACTCCCCTCCCTCGCGATGATTGAAGGCCGCCAGCCAGCCGAACACGCGGTCCCCTTCCGCGATGGAAACCACGATGAGCTGCTGAATTCCGGGGAAGCTCCAGCCGTCGCCGGCGATTGCCCGGTCGTTCATGACCCGCGGCCCGCAGCCGGCATTGAGCTGCAATTGTTCGATCAATTCCGTAAACTGCTGACTGTTGACCGGGCACGCTCCGGAATTCAGGAGCACGCTTTCGGTCCGGGCTTTGTACGTGTTCTCGCCATCACGCGCGACCGGCAACAGTTGAATGGCAATGGATTGAGCGGGCAGACAATCGAGTAGCCAGTCTAAGACAAGGCGACAGAGCTGCTCATCGTCGGCGGAAATGCGGAGGTTCTGCGTCACCCCGTGGAGCAGGCAGATTTCCTCATAGGTGCTCGCCAGGTTGTCGGAGAGTTTTTCGACTTCCCGCTCCAGCTTTTTGCTGCGGGCGTCGGCAGCGATCTGCGCTTGCACCGCCATCGCCAGCCGGTGGAGCGCGTCGGGCGACCAAATGGTCTGGCGACTCATCCAGAGGGCGGCTTTTTCCTCGCTCAGGCCGAGCAATTGGGCCGGGCCGGACAGGCTTTCATCCGCCGCTAGCGCGCGAGTTACAAATGCCGCGGTGGCGACGACCCCTTCTCCCGTGGACAGGCCGAGCGGAATCGCCAAGACCAAAAGGCTGTCTTCGTCTTGAATGAACTGCGATTCGCCGCCCACCAGGGCCCGAGCCAGCTCGCCGCGGAGCGGATCGTTGCTGCCCGGCTGGAGGGTGGCGTGGGAGAGTTCGCCGCTCCCGCGCGACCAGAACGAAAACGGCGTTCCAAACGTCCTCCGCAGAATGGCGGCCAGCGGCGCGAACTCGCCGATCGCATCCGCTTCAGTCAGCGGAAAAACAGTCTGGAACGGAAACTCAGTCACAGCGGACATCGGTGCGCCCCACGCAGTTAAACGGCCTCATGTGCAACCGTAGGTCAAATCCACGCCCAGAGCCGAACCGGGCGAGGAGAATCTCGCGAAGTAATCCTTGGCGCGAGAACCGGTGATGCGGGAAACGAATATACGGATTCTGCGAGGTGGCTGCATATTCGTCGATGTTGGCTTCATCCCTACGATCGGATCGCGGGAACCGAGAGTCCGCGGGCTGGGTTGGCTGCGTTCAAGCCCCTGCAGACAGGGGACGATGAAGAAGGAAGCGGCAGGGAAGCCCGGTTCACCGAGCGACAGGACCAGGCGGACATCATGCGCGAGCTTTTGCTTCAAAACTGGCAGGTGATCGCCGGCGGGCTCGTCGCGGCCGTGGTGCTCTTCATCGCCTTCATTTCGCTCCGCGCCGCCCCCTATCCCTACGAGCGCCGCGGCGTGATGCTCGGCCCCGCCGAAATCAGCTTCTTCCGCACGCTGCAATCGGCTGTACGCGAGGACTGGATTATCCTCTCGATGGTCCGCTTGACGGACGTCATCAAGGTCCGTCCGAAAACTCGGCAGCACCAGATCTGGCAAAGCCGCATCTATGGCAAGCACCTCGACTTCGTGATTTGCGATTATGAAACGCTGGAAGTGAAGCTGGCGATCGAGCTGGAGGACTTCACGCAGCGCCGCGCCGATCGCCGCGTGCGTGACCGCTTTGTCAACACAGCGCTGACCGCCGCCGGCCTGCCGCTGCTCCGCGTGAAGGTGGAAGAAAAGTATGAAACCTCGGCCTTGCGCAAGGACATCGAAGATGCGCTCGGTATCGCCAAGAAGAAAAAGCGGTCGGCGTAGATTTCCGCGGCGCGGCATGATCCTTGCAGACTTCTCGCGGTCGCAGGAGTCTTGGGAGACCCTTCGCACCCGCCTGCCGCCGAATTCCCTGATTCCCTGAGCCCGCTGGTCTTTGGCCGTAACACTTCTCCCCTTCCCGCCATATTTAGACGACTTTGCCAGGGCCCGCCCCAGTTGTGGGAAAATGTTTGACATAAATCGCGGCTTATGAGTACGATGGGACGGGCAAGTCGTTTGTTAGACAGAATTCCCACTTGGGTCGCACCCGCGGTGTGCTGCGGGTGAAGGCTAGAACTCTGCCAAGGAGCTAGTATCGTGCGGCATTTCGCCCGTTGGGGTTTGGCAATTCTGTGCGTCGGTTTCTCGGTCCCTCTTTCGGCCACCGAACTCGACCAAATCGTGGACCGCGAGAACAAGTCCGCGGGAATCAAACTGGCTGCCGCTCCGGTCGTGGGGGACCATGTCTTCCTGCGGCGGATATACGTCGATCTCATCGGCCGCATCCCCACCGCCGCCGAAGTCCAGGAATTCGCCAGTTGGCCCGCACAAGGCCGCCGCGAGAAACTCGTTGACAAGCTCATCGCCGACGAGCGGTTTGCTGATCGCTGGACCATTTTCTACGCGGACATGCTCCGCTTGCGGTCGAACGCGACGGGCGGTCCGGCTCTCATCGCCTACGTCCATAACGCCGTAAAAACGGGCATGCCGTATGACGAGATGTGCCGCCGTTTGATCTACACCAACGGCAAAGCCAACCGCGTTCCGGAAGCCGGCTTTATTTTGGGGGATGACGCCGATCCGCTGGCGATGGCGAGCATCACCTCGCAGGTATTCATGGGTGTCCGCATCGGCTGTGCCCAGTGCCACGACCATCCCTTTGACGTCTGGAAGCGGCGGGACTTTTACGACATGGCCGCCTACTTCGGCAAGACCCGACGTTATGAAAGTCAACTGACTCGCGTGGTCTATGCCACCGAAGCGGACCAGAACACCATCCTCTGGCCACCGGAAGGTGAAGGCGCCGACGCCGACCGCAAGCCCATTCCGCCGAAGTTTCCCTTCGGGCTGTCGGCCTTCGAAAAGCAGCCGCAGTACATGGCTCGTTTGGAGAACGTGCGCAAGGCCAAAGAAGAAGCCAAAGCCAAGCCGCTCGCCAAGGGACCCTCGGTGGATGACCTGCTCAACGACACTGCCGACAAGGTCGCCAAGACGGCCAGCGGCAAATTGCCCGAAGGAGGCGTGACCGCCGAAGCCAAGGCCGAAATTCGCAAGATCGATCCGTCCGCGGGGGGCTTCAAGAGTAGCGAGCTGCGTGAGCAATTGGCGAAACAGGTTACCGACCCCCGGAACCGCTATTTCTCCCGAGCTCTTGTGAACCGCGTCTGGAAGACTCTGGTGGGTCGGGGATTCGTGGAGCCTGTCGATGATTTCCGGACGGATAACCTGGCTGCCCATCCGCAGACCCTGGATTACCTGGCCGATGAGTTTGTAGCCAGCGACTACGATCTGCGGACGGTGGTTAAGCTGGTGGTCATCAGTGACGCGTACCAACGTGATCATGCTCCCGAAGCTACCGATGAGCCGACGCGGCAGGAAATGGAAGTCGCGCTGCTGGCGACGCCGATGCGGCGGATGATTGCGGAATCCCTCTACGATAGCGTCGTCACCGCCGGCCACTTGTTTGAACCCAAGCATAGCCCGGGCAAGAACACGAAGGTTCTGACGGAAATCGTTCGCGTCCCCAAGACCGGTGTCGGCAAGCCTGCCGAGCTGCTCAAGATCGCCGGTAAGCCGGCCATGAAGGGGATGGAGGGGAAGGAAAAGATGGCTGCCGCCGTTGGGAGTTATGCCTTGGAAGAGGCGATTGAGCTCGATTTCACGGCACTCCTCAAAGCCAGCGACGACGAGCCCGAAGTGGATGAAATGAAGGTCATTTCCAAGGAAGAGTTGGAAGCCCAGCGCATGACGCAAGAGAGAATGATGCGGACCAAGATGGAGTACGTCGAACAGACCGTCACGCGGACCATCGATGACAACCCAGTCTTCAACACGTCCCTTCGCATGCAGTCTCCCGCTCCCGAAGGGCATTTTCTCCGCGTCTTCGGCCAGCCAAACCGAAATGATTTGGGCGATTTGCGGGACGATAGCGCCTCCATGCGTCAGGCCCTGATGATGCTCAACGGCCGTGTCTCCCACGAAGCCGCCCGTGTCGGCGATCTGGAGCCGATTGCGAATTTCGTACACGGAAAAGATGCCAATCCCGAAGAAGCGGTCAAGTTTGCCTACCTCGAAATCCTCACCCGCAAACCGAGTGCGGAAGAGATCAAGGAAGGGAAGGAAATTATCGCCGCCGCAACGAGCACGCCTGATGGCGTCGCCGACCTGCGATGGATCCTCCTCAACTGCAACGAATTCCGTTTTCTGCCCTAAAGTGGGGTAAGGCTTCCAGCCTTCCCAGCATCCTCATACGACAATTCAATAAGACATCATCCCCGGTACTTCAAGGAGTCGGACTATGACCATCGGTTGTGAAGGCTATCGGCTGACGCGGCGCAGTATGCTCGCGGCCAGCGGTGCGTCGTTACTGGGTATGAGCATCCCGCGTTTGCTCGCCGCGGCGGGCAAGGACCACGCCGCCAAGTGCGAGAACGTCATTCTCTTCTGGAACGGCGGCGGCATGACCCACATCGATACGTGGGATCCCAAGCCGGGCCGCCCCACCGCTGGCGAGTTTCAGCCGATCAAGACTTCCGCTCCTGGGATTCAGATTTCCGAAATCTTCCCGACTCTGGCCAAGCAGATGCACCACTGCGCTCTGATTCGCTCCATCGCGGGCACGCAGGGTGATCACGGCCGGGCCACTTATCAATTGCAGACCAGCTACTTGCCTGGCCCGAATCTGATTCATCCCGGCATGGGCTCCGTCGTTGCCCACGAGATGCCGAACCTCGGCGACCTCCCCGCCTACATCACCATCAGCGGCTTGGCTCCGCGGGCCGGCTATCTCGGACAGAAGTGCGAAGCCTATTTTGTGCCCAGTCCCGGCGATAAAGATCCCTACCTGGCCTTCCCGGAAGGTATCGCGGAACTCCGCGGCAACAAGCGGCTGGAGACACTGGCAAAATTCAACAAGCGGTTTAACGGCGACAGCAAAGACGAGCGGCTGGTTTCCACCCAGACTTCCATCGACGATGCCGTCCGCCTGATGCGGAGCCCAGCCCTGGAAGCTTTCGAGTTGGGTAAGGTCAACAAGTCCGTCATCGAGCGCTATGGGGACAACCCCTTCGGCCGCGGCGCACTTCTGGCCAAGCGGCTGGTCGAAAAGGGTGTCCGTTTTGTGCAGATCAATCGCGGCGGATTTGACGTTCACACCAACGCTTTCCCGGCAATGCGTGACCACGGCGAAGTGATGGACCCCGCATTGGCCTCGCTGGTTGCGGACCTGGCCGAAACCGGAATGCTCGAGAAGACGATGATCGTCATGCTCAGCGAATTCGGCCGCACTCCCAAAATCAACAAGGATGAAGGACGCGACCACTGGGCCAGCGTCTTCAGTTGCTTCATCGCCGGCGGCGGCGTCCGCGGCGGCCAGGTCATCGGCTCGTCCGACGAGGACGGAGCGGAACCCAAGGACCGCCCGGTCAACGTGCCGGACATCCATGCCTCCATCTGCCACGCCCTGGGTATCAACGCCACGAAGGAAGTCATGACGCCCCTCAAGCGGCCCATGAAGCTTGTGGACAAGGGCGAAGTGGTGAAGGAACTGTTTGCCTAAGGTTCGTTGGGCAAGCGCCGGCTTGCCCATCTGCAAAATGACTTTGCACACGGCCTGGTGGGAAGCGCTGCGCTTTCCCACCAGGCCGTTTTGCTAGAAGAGTGATTCTCCGGCACTGTGTTTCATTGATACAACGTTTCATCGGTACAACCGTAACGATTGGCAAAGGCCACGCCACTTGTAGGTAATGCCCAGGCCGCAAATCCTTGACGCTTTGCTCACCGGAAAATACTTTGAATAGTTTGTCGTCGTAGCCACAGGCGGCACGCCTATTGGCTGGCTTGTATCGCAGGACTTTTCTAATGCGCATGATTCCGACCGCTGGGCTCACCTTTCTTTCCTTTGGTCTCGTGCTGGCTTCCGCTTTTGCGCAGGACAAGCCGGCCGAACCCACCGGCGCTCCCGTCCGCGGCTCGATCGTCGAGGACCGGGCCGCCAAGCAGCTCCTGGAAGCGGGAGATGCGCGTCTGGACGCCGACGAAGCGACCAAGGCCGTGGAAATCTGGAAGTCGGTCATCGAGCGCTACCCGCGCAGCAAGCACCGTTATGAGGCACACCTGCGGCTGGGGAACTATTATCTCGACCGTGACCGGGCGTATGACAAAGCCCGCGCCCATTTTGAGCAGGTGGCGACCGAAGAGAACAAGGTTGAGGAGCAGCGGGCGGAAGCAACTCTGAAGACGGGAATTTGCTTTTACCATTCCCGCAATTTCGGCAAAAGTTTTCAGATCATGCGGGAAGTGGTGGAGAAGTATCCCGTCAGCCCACAGGTGAATGAAGCTTATTACTACATCGGTTTGGGGCACTTTCAACTCGGCCATTACAGCCGGGCGATCACCGCCCTGGAAAAGGTCGGCACGACGCTCAGTGGAGAAAGCGGTAAAAACGAGAAGCTGGAAGCGGGCAAGCGGTTTTTCATCAAAATCGAAGACGCCGACCTTGCCGTGCTGGAGCCGAGCCAGACGGTGAAGGTCCTGTGCAAGACCTCCGGCGGCGATGAAGAGTTGGTCGACGCCTTCCCCGTGGGGCGCAATGTGAGGTTAGTGCTGGGCTCCCTGCCGTCAAAACTGGGGCGGCCCATTGCAAAGAACGGCACGTTGGAAGTTCGCGGCGGCGACAAGATTCTCGTCACCTACACTGATGAGCACACCGCGGAGAAAAAGCTCAAGGTCCCCGTGAACCGCGAAGTGTTGGTCGTGGGGACCGCGATGGCCGCGCTTACCGATGGCGCGTATAGCGAAACGGTGAACGGCGTGGTTCTCGGCAAGTCCGTCAACGTGCGAATCGCCGATGCCGACAAGGATGTGAGCGATGCCGCCGACAACCTGACCGCGCTAGTCGAAGTTTATCGCTCAAAGACCGAATCGGAAATCGAGCTGGAGTTGGCCGCCAAGCTCAAGGAAGCCGGCGCACCCCCGAAAGCGCCGGCGGATGGCGACGCCAAGAAGCTGACCGAAGGGCTGCCCGCCGCTGAAGCGGAAATCGACAAATGGAAGCTCGTCGACAAGGTCGAAATCACTCTGAGTGAATCAAAACTTGCCGCCTCGGCGTCGACGCGAGCCAAAGTCAATCAATCCGGTGATAAGACGGGACCAGCGGGCGTCGAAAAGACTGCGCCTTCCTCTAATGCACCCGTAGCCGGTACCGATGAGCCGCCTGACGACGGCACCCTCCACACCGGCGTCTTCCAGGCGACCATTTCACTTCAAAAAGCCGAGCAGCCGGTGGCCGGCGATCAAATCCTGCAAGCAATTCCCAGTGACCAGGTCCGGGTCACCTACCTCGATGATGTTCACAGCCGCGAGGGAGTGCGACAAGTAACCGCCGTGGCGCGTTGCCTGGAAGGAAACATCGGCGGCGTCCGCGTGACGAAGGCGGAAATCTCCGACCAGGAGCTGCGCATCCAGACACAGCTCAAGACGGCCGACGCCCTGACGAACATCGGCAACCGCTACAAGGAGTTCGGCCTCAAGGAAAAGGCGGAGGACAAGTACACGCAGGCCCTCAGCGTCTGCGAGGACGTCGCCGAAGAAGCCCGCAAGCTTGGTGGTAGCCTGCTGGAACAGACGTACGTTCAATTGTGGAACATCTACTTCGCCATGGACAAGTTGGACCTGGCCTCTGCCATGTGCCAGCGTCTGCAGTCCGAATTCCCGGAAAGCGGCTTTGTCGATGACGCCCTGTTGCAGCTCGGCGACGTGGCTCGCAAGCAAGGAGATTTACAGCGGGCCATCGGAATCTACTCGCGGCTCGTCGCCATGCAAACCAGCCAGCTTCGCGGTGAGGCTCAGTACGGCATCGCCGAGTGCTACGAGCAGATGGCGAGTAAGAGCGAAGGGGCTGCCGCCGCCCAGTTGCAGGACCGGTCGTTTCAGGAGTTTAAGAAGGTCTACGACGAGTTCCCGGACAGCGGCCGCGTCGGCGAGGCGGTCGCCAAGATGGCCAACTACTACTACATCCAAAAGGACTACGCCCGGGCCGTCGACACGTTCGAGACGGTCCTCAACAACCAGCCCGACGCGAAATTCCTGGATGTGATCCTGTTCAACTACGGCCGCTGTCTGTACCGTATGGACCGCAAGGTCGACGCCAAACGGCGGTTCGACCAGCTCATCAGCGAATTCCCCGAAAGCCCCCTCGCCGCCGACGCCAAGAAGATTTCCGAAGCCCTCGCCAAAGCGGGGGGATAGTAGGTAACCCTGCGTCCCAAGCTCTGCTTGGGACGCAAAGTAACGAAGCTCTGCTTCGAGAATGGAAGCAGAGCTTCCAGACGCGCGTTCCCAAGCGGAGCTTGGGAACGAGAACGAACGAGACCAAATAAATGAAATATTCTCTCCCCTTCGCCCTCCTCTTCCTCGCCGGCTTCTCCTTCGCTCAGGACAAGCCCGACGTTCCCAAGCCGGAGGAAAAGGCCGTCGATGTCATTGGCCAGCAGGCTGCCGCGCTCGAAGCGGAGCTGGGCAAATTCAAGGACAGCACTCCCGAAGCTGCCGAGGCGATGGTCAAGCTCGTCGACCTGTATCACAAAGACGGTCGGCTGTTCGGCCTGGTGCGTGTGGGTCAGCAGTTCGCCTCCGCCCATCCGACCGATCCGCGGCACAAGGCGGTCATGCTCAAGCTCATCGACGGCCTCGAGGCCATCAGTCGAAACAAGGATCTTTCCGCGGTCTGCCGCCAGTTTCTGGCCCGCTATGAAGGCCAGCCGGAATGTCCCGAGGTGGAAATCCGCTTGGCGAATGCCATGAATCAACTTGAGGATCGCGCCCGCGCCGCCGACGCCTGCAGAGCGGTCTGGAAACGGCAAGGGCCAACCGAAATCGGCCGCCGCTACGGAGCGATGGCCGTGCAACAGTACAGCGCGGCCAACACGGGAGAGACCATCACCGCTGCGGCGGAGCTTGCCGATGAGATGCTCGACAAGCTGCCCGCCGGCGAATACGCCAAGGAGCTCGGCCACCATTCGTTCTGGGAATGGCGGCGGATCGGCCAGTGGGCCAAGGCCACCGCGGTCGGAACCAAGCTCATCGCCAAAAATCTCGTCGGCGATAACGAAGCCCTGCGGCAGTTCCACCTGTACATGGCGGAGAACCAGGGGAACCTGGGCCAGCACGCCAATGCCGCCGAGAGCTTTAAGAAGGCCCGCGCTCTTCGCGACGAGCCATCCTCCCATTACAACGTCGTCTTTCGCCTGTATCATGCCGGCGCGAAGCCCGCGGAACTGGAGCCGCTCGTCAATGAATATGTCAGCAAGTACCCCGCCCGGCCCGACCGATTTCAACTGCAAAGCTATCTGGCCATTTCCTTGCTGAATAACGGCGACAAACCCCGCGCCGTGCAGATGTTTGCTTCGCTCCTGGCGGACGATCCGGCCACTAACGGCAATGCCAGCTACTTCGCTCGCGAGAACGGCGCGGAGCCCGCTCAAATTGCCGATAGCGAGCAAAAGCTGCTAGCCGCCATCGCGCAGAAAAAGGAGGGGGCCTACTACCTGCGGTATGTGCTGGCGACGGAGATCTACCGCGACCGCTACAAAGATATGGTGCAGGGGAAGGCCAAGGCCAAGCAGATGTTCCGCGAGCTGATTTCGCAGTCACCGACGGATGACGGACACACGTCCGGCGCAGTCGATTATCTGCTCTACAACGCCGCCAGCGATGACGAATTCAAGAGTGACCTGGCCCTGATTTTTGCTGCCCGAGCGCAGTATCCGCACCTGCCGACGTTTCGCGACATGGTGAAGACCTGGTCCGCCGCTGCACGGCAGAACAAGGATCATGCCCCTCGCGCCGCCATTGCGATGGATGAATTCAAGAAGGCTTCTGCCGAACCAATGACCACGGCCTTCGCCGAACAGCGGAACAACCAGTACCCGCCGGGAGAGGCCATCCGCAACAACCTGCTCGACGCGGGGACATTTGACAAGCTCAACGACTCCGCCGCCCGTTACGCCCTCACCACGCAGATGGAATGGTTTCGCCATTATGCTCCCGGCAACAAACGGGGAGAGATGATTCGCGTCTACGCCCTCTGGTGCAAACGCTTTCCCACCGATTTCCCAGCCGCCTTCGGCTGGCTGGAAACGGCGACTGACTACGGCAAGCCGGAGGACTGCAAGGCGGCTGCGGGGAACCTACTCAAATTTGAGCCCCAGTCAAACAATGCGGACATCTGGCGGCGGCTGCTCATCGCGGCGGATCGGAACAATGATGCGGCGATGGCCAAGCAGGCCCATACGTGGATGACGCAGGCCATCGCCAAGTTTGGAAACGAGCCGACTTATGCCAGCGGCATCGGGGATTTGCTCCTGAAGTATCAACTGGAGAATGAAACCGTCGCTCACTGGACAGCGTGCGTGGCTCTCAATCGCCAGTATGCCGAATCGCGGGAGTGCGCCAGCCGTCTTATCGGGCGGATGAAGACCCCGGCAGAACGCCTGGCGTTTATCACGGAACTGCTGAAGCACGACACAGATTTCTTCGGCCGCTACACGCAGTGGCTGGCAGACGATTACTTGAAGGCTGGCGACCTGGCCAGCTTCGACCGGGTTCTGAAGGAAGCCCGTGTGCGGCAGAACGAGCGGCCGTTCCGCGGCTGGGACATCGACATTTGGGTTGCCAACCAGTGGTTCGATGGCGTGCGGGCGAATGTGGAAATGAAGGAAGATGTCAAGCAGAAGTTCTACGTCGCGCTCGCTGCCGCGGAAATCTATCCCGCCTCCGGCGGCGCGGCGATGGCCATTCTGGAAACGCAGCCCGAAGACCCGGCCAACAAAACCAAGCGGCTGCTGGAGCTGCAGAAAATCACCCGCAGCGTCGGCAATGAATATTACGACTGGGACCGGCTCTCTCCGTTCGCCCAGAATGCCGTCACCCGCAAGGATTTCGTCGCCGCGGCGGTCCTTTCCACCGGCATGCTGGCCAACATCCCCAACGTCGATGAGCCGCGAAAGAAAGCCGCCCGCGACCTGGCGACCCAGTCTTTTGCCCGGCTCGGCAGCGTCGGCCTGACGATTGATGAGAACAGTCCGCTCGCGCCGCTGATGCAAGCTGCATTGTATTACCGTCTGGGCGATGAGCGGCTGGCATTCGATTCGTACCTAAACAACAAAGTCCTCTTCGATGCCAACCGCAACCAGCTTCCGCCGGACTTCCTCACGTTCATCTGTGAGAGGCTAATGGCGGCTGGCGGCGACGCCAATCACGAAGCCGTCGAGGAAATTCTCCGCGGCTGGCTGGTGCAATTCAGCGAATCGATGCAGGTCGACGAAGGGACCAAGGCCAAAATGCAGCTCGCGCTGGCCAAGAATTTCTACAAAGCCCGCCGCTACGATATCGCCCGCAGCGAATTTACCACTGTCGTCAACCGCTACGCCATGACGCCGCAGGCGATCGAGGCGGAATTCGGCATCGGCGAGACCTTCATGGCTCAGAAGGTCTACGACCAGGCGGAACTGGTCTTCGAGAAGTTGTCTCACAACTCGGAGATCGACGTCGTGGTGCGGGCGGAATTCCTCCGCGGCGTCCTGGCTTTCCGCCGTGGCGACCGGGATGAAGCCCGCGACATCTTCAAAGCAGTCCTGGAGCGCGTGCCCAGTGTCGAAGTGGCCAACCAGGCGCTCTTTAATCTCGCCGAAGTTTACGGCTCGGAAGAAAAGTACATTGACCAGCTCAATTTGCTCCGCACCGTCGGCCGCTTGGGCCGGGCCAGCAAACGCCGCCACGTGCCGGGCATGCCTCTTTCCATCGTTGTCCACGATAGCGACCTGGGCATCAGTCGCGGCCACAACCGGATTCCGGTACGTGTCACGACGCAGCCGGGCGGCGATAGCGAGATGGTCTTTCTCACCGGCTCCGGGGCGGGCAAGGGGCTGTTCCGCGTTGATTTAGAAACTCGTTTGGGCCAAGCCGTCGCGGGAGACCACGTGCTGCAAGTCACCGGCAAGGATGTGATCAAGTGCGACTACCCCGAGGAATTCAAGGCCGAGTTCAAGAGCGTGCCGCTCTCCGACGTGGAAATCCAAGTCGCGGCGGACGCGAAGTTCGAAGTGGCCAGCAGCAAGATCGAGGACCGCAAGCAGGAATCGTTCAGTGAAGCCCTGCAGCGTGAAGTCGTGGACGAAGAAAACCTCGACCGCCGCCGCTCGCTCGTCCGCCCGGCGAGTCAAATCAAGCCGGGGAACGAGGTGTATCTCCGCGTGAAGGACGGCGACCGTGACCTCACGAACGACGCCGACAAGGTGGTCGTCAAGCTGACCGCCGACAGCGGCGACCAGGTGCAGGTGACCATGGTGGAGACCGGTGCCCACACCGGCATCTTTGAAGGAACCACAAAGTCGGGCGAGCTGCCCGCGGGCGCACTCGCCACGGACAACGCCATCGACCACAACCCGCTGATGGCCATCGACCGGGATTTCAAGAGCTTCTGGATGAGTGACCCGGACGGCGCGACTCCCAAGCAATTGACCGTCGATATGAAGGACCTGCGGATCGCCACGCGGGTGCGCCTCTCAACGCCTGATGTCACGAAGAATGCCCCAGTCCGCGGCGACCTATTCGGCAGCCAGGACGGCGAATTTTGGTTCCGCATTGTTAGCCACCCCGAGCGTCCCCCGGCGGCTCCAGTCAGCGGCGTATACGGCCAGATGCGCCGGCGAGTCTATGCGGGAAACCTCACCGGCTATACCACCTGGCAGCAGGTGACGGACTTCACCAAGAACGGCAAGCCGATTGTCGAAGGCGAGGTGGAGCATTTGCAATTTGCCTGGAAGGAAGCCGACGAGAATTACAACAAGCCCTATGCGGTCATCTGGAACGGCAAATTCGTTCAGCCGCGTGACGGCGCGGTCCGCATCCAGGTGAATGCCGCCACGACCGCCTTGGCCATCGATAATCGCGAGGAATTGCAGCTTGGCCCCGGCGGGCGCACGGTGGACCTGTGGCTCGATGCCGGTACGCACGACCTGGCCCTGTTCGCCGCGCATGCCGACGGCAAGCTGCCGGTGGAAGCCCTGCTGGCGCACAGCGACCTTAACAATCCCCTGGTGCAGCTCGCTCCGTTCCGCCCGCTCGATTTTGACCTCGAAAGTGCCGCGGCTAAGAAGCGGGCGGCTTCCGCCCCAATGGCCGGAGGCGCGGGAAGTGTCCCGCTGTTAGTGACTGCGGCCAAGGTGAACAAGAAGTCGGAAAAGTTCGGGCCGACGAAGGAGAACGGACGCGATCTTATCGGCGGCTGGTCGGCACCGGAGGATTTCGTCTCCTGGGAGTTCGATGCTCCGGCAGTTGGCGCGTACGAAGTCTGGATGCAGCTCGCCCACGCCGGCGAAGGAGGCAAATACAACCTGGAATTTGGCAAGCAGATCGTCACCGGCGCTGTCCCCAACACAGGCGGCTGGGATAAGCCGGTGCTGGAGAGAGTCGGCACGATTCTGGTCGAGGCCCCAGGCCGGCAAACTCTGGCGCTCAAGCCAGTCGAGATCAAGGGAGACGGCCTGCTGAATCTGTATGGCATCACGCTCAAGCCCGCGGCTGCAGGCAGCGTAATCGTGGCCAATAACGACTGGGAGTTTCGCTTCCCCGCCCGTCAACTGCGGTATGCCCGCTTCGTTTGCCGGGAGTATCTGGGCGAGGCGCTGGCCATTAACAACGTGGAAATTGGCGGCGTCCGTCCGGGCGAAGTCTTCATCCCCACCAAGGAAGATGTGTTAGGTCTGGCCGCCAACAACGTACTGGAAATCGCCGCCGGCGACACCGTCACCGCGACTTACACCGATGAGCTGACCCTTAATGAGACCGGAGCCAGCCAGATTCTTACTGGCAAGCTTCAGGCTACGTACTTCAACGCGGCAGTGCGGCCGATTGCCTACGACTTTGCCCGCACGACGGCTGGCGACGTCTACACGGTGCGGAAAGAGCTCAAGCGGGTTGAGCCCGGGGAGCGCGTGATCGTGGAAGTGGTGGATTACGACGAAGACCGCACCAACCAGCGGGACACGCTCAAGTTGCAGGTCGTCGTCAACGACGGCGAGCCGCTGGAACTCGACGCGACGGAGACCGAGGAGTACAGCGGCATTTTCACCAAGGAGGTGGATACCTCGGCCAAGAAGGAAAGCGGCAAGCTGACGGTAAAGCCGGGGGACCGGATTTACGTCCGCTATATCGATACGCACAACACCTTCCCCGGCCACGCAGTGCCACGGGAGGACGTGGTCTACGTCAATCAGCCGAGCCAGGGGCGGATTCGCATTTTGGAGACGCGCGTCATCCCCGCGCCCGCCGATTCCAAGCAGCCGCCGCAGATCACCGTCTTGTCGACCGCCGGCAAGAGCGTCAGTGGCGTGGCCTTTGAGGCGCCGCTTACGGTTGAAGTCATCGACCCCGATGCGGCCAAGGACAGCCTCAGCACCGTGCCGGTGCTGCTGACGACGACGGACGGCTCGACCGTGGAGGTGAATTGCGCCATCAGCACGCAGTTCTCTCCCAACGGAGCGGTTGCCGACGAACGCTGGGCGCTCGAAGAGGGCCGCTTCATCGGCCAGGTCATCTTGCAGCTTGGCGGAAAGAACAGCCCGGCCTTGGTGCCGCTGACGACCTCGATGCCCCGGAATCTGCTGGGGAAGGTGAAGCTGGGCGAGGGTGCCGAGGAGCAGACCGCCGGAGCCAATCTCGTGACGCGGGTGCTCAATCTGACCGGCAACGACGTGATTAACGCCGCCTATGCCGATTCCCGCCGACCCGATGGCAAGGCCCAGAAGCTCAATTCCAAGGGTCGGCTGATTTCCAACGGCGTCCTGGCGGTAACCGACCGGGACTATGACAAAGAGGTGTCGCAGCTCCACGTCGGCGAGAAGCTGTTCATCAAAGTGACCGATGCCGACCTGGATTCGTCCGATGCCCGCGATGTGGCTTCCGTGGAAATTACCTCCGACATGGGGGAGAAGGAAACCATTCGCCTGGAAGAGACGCTGGCCCACAGTGGCATCTTCACCGGCTCCTTGCAGCTCAAAGCGGTGGATAAGCCAAAGGCAGCGAATCTTGATTCCGCGGACCCAGTAGTTGAGACCTATTTTGGCGACAACTTGATCGTGCAATACCTCGATTCCTCCGCGAGCACCGAAAGCGGCAAGCTGGAGCTCAAAAGCCGCCTGCCCGTGGTGGTGGGGACCGATGGCCTCGTCGCTGCGTTCAGCAAGACGTTCGGCGATGAGACGCTGGCGGTGGAAACCAAATTCCGCATCGCCGAAAGCTACTTCGAGCTGTTCAAGAGCCACAAGAGCTTGCAGCGCGAGGACGAGAAGAAGACCGATCTGGAAGCCGGCCGCCGCATTTTGCGGGAAGTCATGGAGGATTATCCCGATCCGAGATATGCTCCGCGGATTGCGTACTTGCTGGGGCAATTCGCCCAGGAGCTCGAGCAGTGGGACGAAGCCATTCGCTCGTATGACCTGATCATCCAGCAGTACCCCGACCACACCTTGGCCCCGGACGCCCAGTACAAGCTGGCCCAGAGCTACGAAGAGGCGGGAGACTTCGATCAGGCTCTGGAGGCATATGTGACGCTGGCCGCCACTTATCCCAAGAGCCCGCTGATTCCCAACGTGATGATCCGCATCTCCGACTACTTTTACAAGCACGAGCGGTACCAGGTGGCGGCTCAGGTGGGGGAGAAATTTTTGGAGCGATTCCAGACGCATCAGCACGCCCCCAAACTCGCGTTCCGCGTGGGGCAGTGCTACTACAAATCGAAGAAGTACGCGGTGGCCGGCGCATCATTCGACAAGTTTGCCAAGATCTTTCCGGACGATGCTCTTTGTGCCGACGCCTTGTTCTGGTCCGGCGAGAGCTTTCGATTGGGCGGCAACAACAGCGAAGCCTTCCGCCGCTACAACCGCTGCCGCTGGGACTATCCCAGTAGCGAAGGGGCCAAATATGCCCGCGGCCGTTTGGCCCTGCCGGAGATGCTGCAGCAGTTTGAGGCGGAAGCCAACAGCGTGGATGACAACAAATAAAGGCGAGCGGGGGGCGTAAGCCCCCTGATACTAGCGCCGCACGACCGACCGACCTTTCAAAAATCAATACGCCATGTGGACTCTCATTTTCCTCGCCTTCGCCCAGGCCGACGATATCCTGGCCGATGAAGCCAAATCCAAGAATCCCGCTGCCGCCAAAGTAACGGAGCCGGGCGCCGTTTCACCCAGGGAGAGCAACAAGTCGGGTGAGCCAACCGGCGTGAAATCCCCAGACGGCAAGATTCCCGAGCCGCCGAAGGCGGGCGAGAGAAAGGAGTCGCCGCCCACAGAGACAGCGCCTGCCGACGCAGGCGGCAAAGAAGGTGACGCGGCTGTGAAGGAAGAGTCGATCTGGAGCAAAATGGCCAACACGGGCGCGATGGGCTACATGATTCAGGGGGGCATCTTCATGTGGCCGATCCTGATCCTGGGAATTCTGGCGCTGGGTGTCATCATCGAGAGATATCGCGCCTTGCTGATGATCAACGCCCGCAACGAAACGCTCCGGGAAAAGGTGCTGGAGCTGTTGCAGCAGGACCGGATTGAAGAAGCCCTCGCCGCCTGCGAGCGCGAACAGGGTCCGGTTCCGGCTATTCTGGGCGCGGGGTTGCGAAAGTACCTGATCCTCCGCAAGCTCAATTACGACCCCGGCAAGATTGAAGAGCAGGTGCTCAAGGGGATGGAGGACTACAGCGTGCATGTGGTCGCGGCGCTCGAGCGGCACATTCCCATTCTGGCAACCGTGTCGAGCGCCGCCCCCATGATTGGCTTTCTAGGAACGGTGCAGGGGATGGTGATCTCCTTCGAGGAAATCGCCGCCAAGTCCGGCCAGGGGGACATTGTGCAACTGGCCGCGGCGGGCATTATGGTGGCCCTGCTAACGACAGTGCTGGGCCTGATCGTCGGCATCCCGGCCTACATTGCCTTCAACTATTTCACGAGCGTCATCAATCGATTCGTCCTGGGCGTGGAAGAGACGGCGGCCGAGCTGATTGAAGCGGTTACTCTGCAACTCGCGCTATCGGGACGCGAGGCATAACAGGGCAGGTGTCTGAATCATGCGTCCCCGTCGAGGACTATCGAAACTTCTTGTGGAACCGGCTGCGGTTGCCACCGGGGACATCGCGTTCAATCTGATCGTGTTTTTCCTCGTCTGTGCCTCGTCTCAGCCCGCCACGGGACGGCGACAAGACCTGCCGAGCAGTGAAAAGTCGAAGCAAGAGCAGCAGAACAAGAGTATCGAGGTGTCCCTGACTCGCTCGGAAACCATGGTGACCCTCAACGGTGATCCGATGAAGACCGCTGAGTTTCCAGCGAGAATCGTGCGCCTGCTGTCGCAAAAACCACTTCCCGAGGACCGGGTGGTCATCGTCAAGAGCACGCCCGATACCCCGTACCAGCACTGGATCAGCATTACCTCGCAGATTCAGGACGCGGGCGGCAGCATCACGATCCAGCGCGAGGAGCAACGCTTGGAGGTCGTGGGACCATGAAGATCGCCCGCAAACCTATGAAAGCGGACGTGCCGAGCGTGGCGATGGGGGACATTGCGTTCAACCTGCTGATTTTCTTTGTGATTCTGGCCCGGGCTCAAGACGACACGCACGTCCGCTGGGAGCCGGCGAAAGCCGCCGGCGTTCAGCCCAACGTGTCGTCGCGAGTAAGTGTCGTCATCGATACCGGCGGCAAAATTCATCTCAACGGCCGGCAGATCGGCGAGGTGCAACTGACGGGAGCGATTAAGGATTTGCTGGGGAGCCAGCCCGAGGGAAAGCGTACCGTGCTGCTCAAGGTGCACCGCACCGCCCCCGCGGAAAGATTTGAACCGGTCATCGAGGCCATCAGCCAGGCCGGCGGCGAGATGGTCCACGTGTTGAATCAGGAAATCAAGGAATAACTTTAGGAATAAGCGATGCCAACATCTAAATCTCTCCCACCGAAGGACGCACCATCGGTCCTGGATGTCTCGGGCGACTTCCGCAATCTGCGGACGCATGGCACCGCCTCGCTGGGAGAGCTGAAGGAGTTCCTGGGCAAATTGCGGCGCAAGAGTCCGCAAGAGGTTATCGGGATTGTGTCTTCGAGCCTGCTCATCCAGAGCGTGGTCATCGCCACGGCGCTCACCTTCGTGTTCATGGTGGTGTTCACGGTTGGGCCATTCCTTCTGATGGGGCCGCCCAAAGCGAAACCCGCCCAGGCTCCCGCGGCTGCCGTGGCTCCGGTTGCTGTCACCGGCGCCGCGAAAGCCACGCCGACCAAGGGCGACAAAACGGCCGGTCCCTCCGAGGAAGATGCCGCCAAAGCTGTCAAGGCGATGGGGATGGATGAGGTGAAGTCGGCGGACCCAAAGTTGAACCCGCTGGAGAAAGATTTTGACAAGCTTTTGGATGGAGCCAAGTAGTTTTTTAGCCACGGATTGAACGCGGATTGAACACGGATTTTGGTCATTCCCTAGCGTTCCGACTTATCCGTGTTTCATCCGTGTTAATCCGTGGCTGATTTGACTGATTCATGAAATCCCTCGACTCCTACACCAAGGCCCTCCTGATCCTCAGCGTTCCTTACGCGCTGGTCTGGGCGTTCTGCACAATCCTGTGGCGAATGTGGCCGGAAACTTCGGTGTTCTTCTTCGCCGTTTTTCTGCTCGCTTTTCCGCTGGGCCTGGCGTGGGTGAACTGGATTCGCATGACGTGGCGCTCCGCTGGCGCGAATGCCAAGATGCAGTCGGCTGCCGCGGCAACGTGGGTTTATCTCCTGTGGTGGCAACTGGCGGTGGTGGTCGCTGACTGGGGGGACCTGCATGACTGGCGCTCCAGCTTTGCTTACTACGGCACCGGCTGGCTATTCCTCATCGGCCTGTGCTGGCTGATCTGGTGGCTGGAGCGTTCCAGCCGCCGCATTGAGGTCCGGCGGAAAGAATCCGCGGCTCATCAGCCGGAGCATCACGCTCAGAAGAAATCCTGGAACCCCCTCGATCCCGAGGCCTGGTACTACGGCCGCGGCAGCCAGAAGCTGAAACAGTCACTGGCCGGATTCTCGACGTACGCCCTGCTGTTCTGGCTGATCGGTCTGATGCTCAGCCAGGTCCGCGGATGCCATGAAGTCTACGAGATGCCCGCCGGCGGCGGCCAGCAAAAGCAACTTGCCGTGCAGAAAGTGCAGATTCAAAAGGTCATCCGCAAAAAGTTCATCATCAACCCGCTCTCGGCCATCAAGTTCAACGTCCCGCCGATTGACGAAGTCAAGCTGCAGCTCGACCAGGCTACGGAGCACGCTTACGTGGTGGGCTATGGTGAAGGGACCGGCGCGGGATACGCGGGGGGGACCAGCAAGGGCAAGGTCCGCCTGATTCGCCTGGAATATGACGCCGGAGACTGGGATCTCAATTTCGGCATCGGAGGCGATCTGAACATGCTCTTCGAGTACGGCATCCTCACCCAGCAGAAAGTAGCCGAGCAGACCGAGTCCCGCCGCATCGCCCAGCTTGCTGCTTTCCCGCCGGACAAGAGCCCTCCCGTGATGTTCATGACCGGCCAGCGCTCCATTTCCGTCTCCAATTCGGAAAGCAAGATCCTGAGGGAATACCTGCTCAACAAGCATGGCATGCTCTTCGCCTCCGCGGGGACGGCCCATTTTCATAACCAGTTCCTCGCGGTGATGAATCACGTGCTGCCGGAGGTGCGGCCGGTGCCGATCCCGATGGACGACATCATCCACCGCGCCCCGTTCGCCATTCCCAAGTTTCCGTATGTCGTGCCCCACGGCGGCAAGGAACCGTTGGGCTGGAACGTCGATGGGCGGTGGGTCTGCTACTACCATCCGGGGGATATTTCCGACGCCTGGGCGGACGGCCACGCCGGGATTTCCCCCGATGTTTACAACGGGTGCTATCAACTGGGCGCAAACGTCATCAACTATGGCCACACGGAATATGCCAAGTGGCTCATGTCGCAGAAGAAGAAGTAAAGGAGTGTAGAGTGCAAAGTGCAAAGTGCAGAGTGAGTGTCTTTGTGGCGCTCGTGATTCTGATTGGTGCCGCTCCATTTTGTCTCGCGGACGAGCTTAATGAACTTCCGCTCGAGGGCTGGAAGAAGCTCCGCGAGGTGGAACGTTACCAGATGCAGGTGGCGGAGAAGTACTGGCGGGAGCAGAACTGGAAAGCGGCGCTGTCCGAGTATGAGAAGTTCATGACGCTCTATGAGAAGAGCGAAGGAGCTCCCTTTGCCCAGCTCAAATGGAGCCTCTGCCAGTGCCAACTGAAGAAGCAGAACACGGCGATCAAGGAGGGCTTTCAGTCGGTCATCGATTATTGGCCGGAATCGGACCAGGCGACGGCGTCGGCGTTCTATATCGGCCACACCTTCAAGGAGATTGGCCGGACGAAGGAGGCAAAGAAGTCGCTGCGGGAGGTCGTGACCAAGCACCCGGCGCATCTGGCAACCGTTTATGCCCTGGCTGACTTGATAGATATTGCCGCCGTCGAAAAGGACGAAGCGACGCAGGCCGAGCTTTGGAAGAAGATGACGTTCGATTTGAAGCGGACGCCCCATGCCGCCGTTCCTTGCCAGCAAGCTTCGCGGGAATTGGCCGTCCATTCATTCCGCCAGGGGGCATTCGACGACGGAGTGAAGGCCCTGGCGACGACCTACGCTCCCGACCAGATGCCGTACCACGTCCAGGCCTACATTCGCGCGCCCATCGCGGAGCAGATCGCCGACTCAAAGACCAAGGCCAAGGGAGAGAAGCTGGCGGAGACGGCCGTGTCGTGGCTCAAGGCCCAGATTCCGGCGGACATCACCAAGCCGGAAGGGAAGGCGCTGGCCCGGCAGGCCTGGTTCGCCGTGGCGGATGTGCTGGCGGTGGCCCAGAAGGATGCGGAAGTGCCGGCGGCTTATGAGCAGATGCACAAGCTGTTCGCGCCGGATGACGAAGTGCTGGGGCGCTTTGCCGCCTGGCACAAGTCGAAGACGAAGTATGACCTGGCCCGCGCCGTGTATGGCCGCTATGCCGACAAGAACGAAGGGCTGGGTCAGATTGCCTATTCCTACCGTGAGCAGCAAAACTGGCCCGGTGCCGTGCTGGCCTACAACCAGCTTATCGGGCAGGACGCGGAACATGCCGCGCGTTGGAAGCCGGAGCTGGCGGCGACGCAGCGGGCGGCGGGGAAGTGGCCGGAGGCGATTGCGGTATACGAAGACTTGTATACTTCGGACGGCAAGAACTCCAGCCGCTGGCGGTGGGAAGTGGCGGCCACGCATCAGCAGGCGGGACAACTCAAGGAAGCCATCGGCCACTATCGCCAGTGCGACAACTTCCCCGAGAACTATAAGGCGATGGCCTGGTGCCACCGGCAGCTCAAGCAAACGAACGAAGCGGTGATCCTCTACAACCAGGTTTCCACGCATCAGCCGTCCGCTCCGTGGGCCTATTTGCAGATGGCCTACACCAAGGAAGAGGGGGGCCAGGAACAGCCGGCGATCCAGGCGTTTCAGACGGTGTGCAAAAAGTTCCCCAAGGACGCCCACGCCGGCATCGCCCACGCCCACTTACAGCAGAAGTACAAGATCTCCGTGACGCTGGGGGGCGCGGCGGAGGAGTAAGGGCGTCAACTGGGAGATGTGCCCGCGGAAACAGCGGGCTTCATCCTGGCGAGCAGCACGACGGATGCGAGGAAACAGATCCCCGCGATGCCGAAGAAGACGACCTGGAACCAAACAGGCAGCGGATCGGGAAGGTACTTCAGCCGGGTGCCGATAACATAGATATTCCAGGCACCGTTGAACGTGGCATGGCTGACGATGCCAGGCCAGGTGGAGTCAGTTCGCCAGGCGAGCACGCCGAGCCAAATCCCCAGGGGAAACGCCAGGGCCACCGTATGCGGCATGATGTGCAAAATCGCGAACAGCAGCGATGCTACCAAAATCGACACCCAGGGATTCCAGCGCTCGAGCAGCCGCCGCTGCATGTAACCGCGGAAGAGCATCTCCTCGTTGACACCGGGAGCGATCGCAATGAAGAAGATGAACGGAATTGCCATCGCGGGTGTCATCTGTTCATAGAGCGAAGCCACCGATTTGTCCGGTGGAATAACCCAGGAAAGGGCAATCGCGCAGAATACTCCCAGGGCGAGAGGGATGATTCCGCCGAAGACCAGCACCGGCCATTGCCACAGCGGCACCCGCGGCCTTGTCAGCCCCAGCCGCTGGAGCAAGGGTTCGGGGGAGAGCCAGGCGGGAATGACGGCTGCCAGAAAGATGCCCAGTTGGCCCAGCGCGGCCAGAAAAATAAAGGGTCCGGGTTGCGTCGCGAATTTAGGAAACTCCGCCGGCAAATCGCCGGTCGTGCCGCCGGTCGCCAGATACCAAAAAACGAGCACGACAGCGCCGACAACGGAGAGGGCGATCGTTCCAAAGAAGGCAGCCACAAAGACGGCAAAGACTGTCCAAACGCGAGGCCTGCGTTTGGTATCAGGCGGCGAGAACGGTGAGATCTCCGCATCGCCGGGGACGGGCTCCAGCGGAGTTGGCGCGAGATACGGATTGACTTCAGGTGGTAAGTTGGCGTCTTCGGGCACGGCGGCTACTCCCGCGTGAGCTGATGGAACCGCCGAGTCAGATCCTTCGTCACGGGGCCCGGCTTGCCATCGCCGATGATGCGGCTGTCGACCTTGATGACGGGAATGACTTCCGCGGCGGAGCCGGTGAGGAAACATTCGTCGGCAACGTAGACGTCGTGCTTGACGAGCGGGATTTCCAGCACCTCCAGCTTGGCCGCGCGGGCCAGTTCGATCACGGCGTCGCGGGTGATTCCCTCCAGAATACCGGCATCGATCGGCGGCGTGAGGAGCTTGCCTCGCTTGACGATAAAAATGTTATCGCCGGTGCATTCGGCAACTTCCCCCTTGGCGTTGAGCATCAGGGCTTCCACGCAGCCAGCTTGCAGCCCTTCAATCTTGGCCATGATGTTGTTCAGGTAGTTGAGCGACTTGATCCGCGGGCTGAGGGCGGCGGAATGATTGCGGATAGTGCTGGCGGTGACAATGGTCAGGCCATTCTCGTAAAGTTCCTTGGGATAGAGCTGAATGTGGTCCGTGATGATGATGACCTGGGGGTCGCTGCAGCGATTGGGGTCGAGGCCAAGCGCCCCCGCCCCGCGGGTGACGACCAAACGGATATAGCCGTCCTTGATGCCGTTTTTGGTCAGCGTGTCGTTCACCGCCTGGGCCAATTCTTCTTGGGAAATGGGAATTGCCAGCCAGATGGCCTTGGCCGAGTCCCAGAGCCGGTCTAAATGGGCCTTGAGCCGAAAGACCTTGCCGCCGTAGCTCCGCATCCCCTCGAAAACCCCGTCGCCGTAGAGCAGTCCGTGGTCGTAAACGCTGACCTTGGCGTCCTCTTTGTCGTAGAACTTGCCGGAGATGTAGATTTGCAGGGGCATGGGGGGAATCCGAATGACGAAATTCGAATGGCGAATAACGAAATAAAGGCCGGGCTCAGGCCCTTCCAGACCGCAGGACACTCCCCATCATACTTTGGTTCGGGGCGGAGAGGGAAGGAAGCGATAGCGGTCTCGGTGCCGCAATGGACCAACTAGCCCTTATCCACCACGCCTTCGACCAGGCTCACAATCGAGTCGGCCTGAGCGGCGATGGATTGGTCGTGGGTGACCATGACGATGGTCAGGTTTTCCTCGCGGTTGAGCTTCTTCAGAATGTCCAGAATCTCATTTCCGGTCTTGCGGTCGAGGTTTCCCGTCGGCTCGTCGGCGAGGAGGAGCTGGGGCTCGGCAATGAGGGCGCGGGCGATGGCGGCCCGCTGCATTTCGCCGCCGGAGAGCTCGCGGGGCTTGTGCGTGAGGCGATGGGAAAGGCCGACCATTTCGATCATCTTTTTGGCCCGCTCCACGAACTGCCGCTTGTTCCGCCAGTAGCTGAAGACCCCGTTGGCAATCATCAGCGGCGCGAGGACGTTCTCCAGTGTCGAGAGCTCCGGCAGCAGGTGGTAAAACTGAAAAATCATGCCGAGCTGCTGGTTGCGAAGTGAATCCCGCTGGCCGGCGGGAAGGTTGTCGATGCGGCGGCCTTCAAAATGGATTTCCCCTTTGTCGGGGGCGTCGAGCGTGCCGAGCAGATGCAGGAGCGTGCTCTTGCCGCTGCCGCTCTGGCCGATGACGGCGGTGAATTCGCCGGGGCGGATGGAAAAATCGACTCCGCGAAGGACAGGCACTTCCAGCTTTCCTTTGCGGTAACTCTTGAAGACGTTACGGGCCGACAGAATGGGCTTGCCATCTTTCTTGGGCTCACGTTTTGTGCCTTGAAAGTTGGCATGTGGCCCTGCGGTTTTTACGGGAGCCCCATCGCCGCGAGTTTGCCTGGTGCCGCTGAGTTGGTTGATGACGCTCATGGATACTTCCTTGATTTGACGCGGACGCGGAGCTTTCCTTCGCTAGCGCTTCAGGCTTGTGTGTTACTCGTACCGCAGCGCTTGCACCGGATGGAGCCTCGCTGCGCGAAGTGCCGGCAGAACGCTGGCCATAACGGCAATCAGCACCGCTCCACAGACCACGCCCAGGACCGTCATGGGCTCGATGATCGTGGGGATGCGGCTGAAGTAGTAAACGGTAGGGTCGAAGACCTCATGGCCAGTCATCCATTCAATGACCTTGGCGATGTCGTTGATGTAGACCACGAACAGCAGACCGCCGACCATTCCCGCTCCGCTGCCGACGAGTCCCAGCGAGAAGCCGTAGCTGAGGAAGATGCTCATGACGCCGCGGCTGGGGGCGCCGAGGGCCTTGAGGATGCCGATGTCCTTGGTCTTCTCGACGACGATCATGAAGAACGTGGCGAGGATGCCGAAGCCGGCGACGGCGATTATGAGAAACAGCAAGATGTTGAGAAGAGTCGTTTCCATCTGCACGGCCGCAAGGAGCGGGCCCTGCATGTCGCGCCAAGTCTGGATGCGGTAGGGGTATTCCTCCGCGGGAAAGCGGGCCCGCAGCTTGTCGCGGATAGCATTGAGGTCCGCGCCGGGGCGGAGCTTGAGCTGGATGGTAGTTACGGCGTCGGTCATGCCGCGGGCTTCCTGCAGGGCTTTCAGCGGTACGAAGACAAAGCCGCTGTCGTACTCGCTCATTTTGCTTTCGTAGAAGTCGACGACCGTGAACTGCTGGTTGAGGGCCTGCGGCTTCTGGCCGGCGGAGGCAAAGGTGACGGTCACGTCGTCGCCCGGGCGGCAGAGGTAGTAGTCCTTGACCTTCCCCTCGGGGTCCCGCAGCTTGATGCAGCCCAGGGCGATGCCGAGAATGGCTCCGGTGTATTGCTCCTTGCTCTTGTCAAACTCTTCGCCCTCTTCCGCATCAGGCTTGACGTGGTCGAAAGGACTCTTCGGGATTTCTGGCTCGCCTTTCAGCGGCTGCGGCTGGCTGCCTTCGAGCTTCTGGCTTTCCCGGTACATCTCTTCCTGCTGCTGGAGGTATTCGCGTTCCAACACTGCTGCGACTCGGCGATGCTTCCAGCCCGACGGCGGCAATGGGTGGTCCTTGTCTCCGTAACCGTCCTCGCGAAGTTGAAACGAGAGTTTGCGGCGGTTTTCGGCATGTAACAGATACTCGCGGAACTGACTGACGTCGCCATAGGTTGCCTCGTCCACTCCAATCAACATCACCTGCCGCGGCAAGAGTTGCCCGCGAGCCTTGATATGCACAATCGCCGGAACGTGCACGGCGGTCGTCATGCTGAGCATGTCTGCGTCGACGATTTTGCGGATTTCCTCCGCATGCCAGTCCGGCCGCGCAAAGCCATCCAGGCTGTGGGACTCGAACACGATGTCCGAGAGAATCCCCTTCAGCCGCACGTGCATCTCGTGCGCAAAGCCGGCCATGACGCTGTTGACGACAATCAGCGTGCCGACGCCGAGAGTGACGCTGACGATGGAGGCCAAGGCGATGTATCTCGTCCGGAGATAGCGCCAGGAGAGCAGCAGTTTGTACATCGCTAATCCTTTAGCAGACGTGAAGTTCAAAGGTCGGATTATTTCGGTCGTAGCAGCGGGAACAGAATCACATCCCTGATGGATGGTGAGTTCGTCAGTAGCATGACCAGCCGATCGATGCCAATGCCCAAACCACCAGCCGGCGGCATTCCGTGCCGCAGGGCGGTGATGAAGTCGTCGTCCATCTTGGCCATGGAGTCGTCGGCCGCCTGCCCTTCCAATTGAGTCCGGAAAAGCTGCTCTTGCAGGTCGGGGTCGTTGAGCTCGGTGTAGGCGTTGGCGACTTCCATGCCGTGCACGAAGAGCTCAAAGCGTTCGGCCACGCTAGGGTCGCTCTTCTTTCGCTTGGTGAGCGGGCAAATGCTGGCGGGATAGTCGATCACGAAGATGGGACCGGTGAGCGCGTCTTCCACCTTCTCCTCAAAGACTTCGCTCTTGATGATGTCGGCGTGCTTGCCGGCCGTCTCGAATCCGATTTTCGCAGCCAGAGCCTTCACGCCAGCGGTATCCTTGGGGTCGATGCCGGTTTGCTCCTGAAAGAGCTGGTCGTAGGTCTTGCGAGCGAAGGGGGGCGTGAAATCAATCGACTTCTCACCCCAGGGACGCTGGTAGCCGCCGCCGATGGCGTCGATGGCGTCAATGATGATTTGCTCCGTCAGGTCCATCATCGTTTCGTAATTGCCAAACGCCTGATAGACCTCAAGCATCGTGAATTCAGGATTATGCCGCGGGCTGATCCCCTCGTTGCGATAGACCCGGCCGAGCTCGTAGACCCGCTCCATCCCACCGACAAGCAGCCGCTTGAGGTGCAACTCGAGAGCAATGCGGAGGTAGAGTTTGAGATCAAGCGTGTTGTGATGCGTGATGAACGGGCGGGCGGCTGCTCCGCCGGCGATGGAATGGAGCGTGGGGCCTTCGATCTCGCAGAAGCCTTGCTGGCTCAGCGTGTTGCGGACCGACTGCACCACCTTGGTGCGGCTGAGAAATCGTTCGCGGACCCCTTCGGTATAGGTTAGATCCAGATACCGCATCCGCTGGCGCAGCTCGGGGTCGGCGAGGCCGGCGTGCTTGTCCGGCGGTGGATTGATGCTCTTGGAGAGGAAGTGAAGCCGCCTGGCAAAGATGGTTAGTTCCCCCATCTTCGTGTAGCGCAATTCGCCATCGACCCCAATGATGTCACCAAGGTCAAAATTCTCGGAGAGTGCCCAGCTATCTTCGCCAACCTGGGCTTTGCCGATAAAGAGCTGAATGCGTCCGGTCCAATCCTGGATGTCAACAAAGCGGAGCTTTCCGGTATCTCGGTTAAGCACAATCCGCCCCGCGGCACGGACTTCCGGACCAGTCATTTCTCCCTTGCCCTGGTCGGCCACCCACTGGCGAAAGTCAACGCTGGGATTGGTCTCGCGATCCGGCGGCTCAAGAGCATCGCCCGCTTCCTTCTTGTAGCGGATTTCTCCCTTGCGGGCGCGAATCGCACCCAGCAAGGTCCGTCCATCAAATCGTCCGCCCCAGGGATCGTGCCCTAGCGCCGCAATCTTACGGAGCTTCTCCCGCCGAGCCGCCTGGTGCAGGCCGGGATCGTCGCTGTCATCAGGAGGTGGAGGTGGTGCGGGATTGGTCATGCGGTGAGTCTGGTGCGAGGGAGGCACCCAGTCAGGCTAGTGCAGTGTCCACAAAAGGAGCCGACTCCGTCGCCGATAGTTCGCGTCATCGTTGGGGTTAAGTCTAAGAATCGCAACATTTTAGTGATGGCTGGAGTGGGGTCAACGCCAGAAACCGCCGGGAATGTCGCGGCTGCGGGATAACAGCTCCATTCAAGCCCTTGGCAGCCTCGCCCACCCATGCTAAATTGTGCGTTTTCTCGTAAGGTCTCGCCCGGCAGCCAGTTAGGACGCCGCGCGTTTTTGGGGAGCAGCATTGTGGCCGGCACGAAGACATATCAAGCCAAACCGGGCGAAGTCGTCGAAAAGTGGTGGGTGGTCGACGCCACCGACAAGGTCGTCGGCCGCCTCGCCAGCGAGATCGCCATGATCCTGATGGGGAAGCACCGCCCCACCTACACGGCGCACGTCCTCTGCGGCGACTCCGTCATCGTTCTCAATTGCGGGAAGATCAAGTTCACCGGCAAGAAGATTGTCCAGAAGGAATACGACTGGTTCACCGGCTACACCGGCCGGCGCACCGAAACGGTGGAGCGCCGCCTGGCCCGCCATCCCGACCGCGTGTTGCGGGATGCCGTCCGCCGCATGCTTCCCAAAAACAAGCTGGCCTTCAAGATGCTGGCCAAGCTCAAGCTTTACGCCGGCTCGGAGCATCCGCACCAGGCACAACTGCCGCAGGCCAAAGAGCTCGACGTCTAGTTTTTGACGCTTCCTTACGAACATCCGTCCAATTTCCGTCCGTAGCATTTGTAGGAAAACATGGTCGCCACGAAGAAAGACAAGATTAGCGGCCAGTCCCTGGGGACCGGCCGACGCAAGACCGCTGTCGCCCGCGTCCGCCTCAAGGCCGGCAGCGGCCAGATCGAAATCAACGAGCGAACTCTGGGGAATTACTTCCCCGTGGTCGGCGACCAGGCTGCGGTGCTGGACGCCCTCGAGTCCACCAACCACCGCACCGACGTGGACGTGCATGTCCGCGTTCACGGTGGTGGACCGACCGGACAGGCCGGCGCGATCAAAATGGGCATCGCCCGCGCTCTTTGCGACTACGACGCGGCCACCTTTGCTCACCTCCGCGGCAACGGCTTCCTGACTCGCGACTCCCGCATGAAGGAACGGAAGAAGTACGGCCTGCGTGGCGCACGCCGCGGCGTGCAGTTCAGCAAGCGATAGTGCCCGGCTTTCAAAGGACTCCAATCCAAAGCCCGCGGAATATGCTCCGCGGGCTATTTCTTGCGCTCGTTACGTACCCGCGAACTTCCTCATCTCGGCGAGCTCGCGTTCATAGCCGCCGGAGAGGATGGGAAAGCGGCACCAGGTCTTGGGGTCGAGGTTTTCGTCATCGAGGTGGAACGACGGGGCATAGCGTTCCCGTTTCCACTGGTTGCGGCACCAGAGGCGAAAAAATCGCTCGATCCAGACTACAAGTTGCTGCCGGGTGTATTGCGGGAACTGCAAGTCGCAAAGCTGCAGGATTTCCTTGGGGGACAGCTTGTCTCGGATGCTCGCCCGCTCCACTGTGTCGAGCAGCTCGTAGGGCATCAGGTCGTCTTCATCGGTCTGTTTCGCGGAAGGGGGCCGCAATTCGGCAGTCGGCGATTGCTCGTTCACCGCGGCGAGCCCGGGCATAGGCCCAAGGCCCGCGGGACCCGTCGTCTCCAGCCAGCGGAGCCAGCGGCGGATGAACGCTTTGTCGATGCCGGCAATCGGGGACAGACCGCCGGAGGTATCGCCGTCCATAGTTGCGTACCCGACGGCCGCTTCGGAGCGGTTGCTCGTCGCGAGGAGCAGCGCGCCGTTTAGATTCGCCAACAGCCAGACACTGGGGGAGCGAACTCGGGCTTGAATGTTTTGCAGAGCGATGTCGTCGGTTTTCCAATCGAGCTGGCGACCGATGCCCTTGGAAACCGTTTCGATGTAACCCTGCACGAGGGCATCGACGTCGAATTCCAGGAACTCCGCGCCGATGGCCTCGGCGACGGCTTTGGCCGCGCTGCGCGTCACGCTGCCGCTGTTGCGCGTGGCCTGGTAGACCGTGGTCAGCAGTCTCTTCGTCAAAGCCCGGTTGTCCTTCGCCTCGGCCAGGCCGGGAATGTGGCTCAGCTTTGCCAGGAATGACTCGCGACCGATTTCGCCGATGCCAAAGTCCATCATTCGGGCCGCAAGAATTGAAACGGCAGCGGAATCGGCTCCGCCGGAGAGCGAGACGACAAAGCCCCGCGAGCGGCTCTTGCGGAGATAGTCGAACAGCGCGAGCGATTCGGCGCGGGCGAATTCCTCTTCCTTGACGAATGGCGACGACTCCCAGGCGGCGGGCGGGGGCTCTTCGCGCTCGGGGCCAAGCGCCGGGTACTTGAAGTCGGCAAACAAGAGGCCGTTTTCGCTGTTTCCCAGCAACGGATCGTAACTTCCCGTGCGAGCCCGGCTCATGCGAATGGTATCGATGTCCAGGACCGCGGAAGTGATGAGATAATCCGCATACGAGAACCGCGGCCCCGTGACCAGCAGCTTGCCGGCGGAGGCAATCATGGCGTCGCCGTCATAAATCGCCCGCCCCGCCTCATTCCCCACCAGATTTGCATAAACGTAGCCGACGTTGAACGCCCGCGAGCCCTCTGTCACAAACCGCTTGCGGACTTCGTGCTTCCCGAAGGCGAAATGGCTGGCGCTCGGATTGAGAATGATATCCACCCCCTGCCGGGCCAGATTGCTGCCGGGACGGCCGGCGACCCAGGCGTCCTCGCAAATTTCAAACCCGATGCGAATACCGCCGCAATCGAAGATCAAATCGCCGAGAGGATACTTTGCATCGCCGACGTGCAACTCGCCATGCACTCCCTCGGGCCAGCGCTTGAACCAGCGCGGTTCGTAATGGATCCCCTCCCCCGCCAGATTCTGCTTGCCGACAAACCCCAGGATCTTTCCGTCCACGGCGAGGCAGGCCGTGTTGAACAGCCCGCCGCTGTAGAGCACCGGCAGACCGAACGAGACAATCAACCCCTTCGTCTCTGGCAGCAGCTCATGGAGCACCTCCAGGGCCGTCTGTTGCAACCCGGGAGCATGAAACGCATCCTCGCATCCATAGCCCGTAATGCAGAGCTCCGGCAGACAGAGGATGCTCACTCCCGCCGCGCGGGCCGCCCCAATCGCCCCCGAAATACGACGGCGATTGCCGTCCCAGTCCAAGGGAGTTGTGTTGATGACGGCGGCACTTACGCGCACGAGTTTCATACGCTACTTGATCTTCGGCACGTCAAATTTGGTTCCATTCTGCTGATGGACTCCCTTGGTCACTTTGCCGTCCTCCCCTTTCACGAACCGCACTTTGGCCGCCACCGCGCGCCATTCAAAATCCGTCTCCGAAGTGGGAAAAATCGGAAACTTGGGCTGACGCGTCAATTGGGCAAAGAGTTGGGAGCCGTCGCGACTGACGGTCATCGTGGCGGCACCCGGAAAATCAGGAAAGTACTTGGCCAGCGGATCGTCCAGAGAGAGCTTTCCCTGCTCCGCCAGCCGCACCGCCGCGGCGGCGGTGAACTGCTTGCTGATCGAGCCGATGCGGAACTTGGTTTCCGGCGTGATCGGGGTCTTCTTCTCAATGTCGGCAAGTCCAAATCCACCCTGAAACGCGATTTTTCCATCGCGAGCTACGAGCACTGCCACGCCCGATGTGTCCCCGGCCGTCATCGCGCGCAAACGCTCGGTCGCTCCTTCTTCAAACGAAGGCTCGGCGGAGAAACTCGGCGGAACAAGGTGTCCCACGAGGTACAGGAGCGCGCTAAGGAGCAAAGTGTGTTTCATCGATGGTTGGATTGCAAAGGGACAAGGGTGCGAAAGTGCCATCGCCATTATCCATCAACACCAACAGCGGATGGGGAGGGATTCGAACCCCCGGTACCCTTACGAGTACGGCAGTTTTCAAGACTGCTGCCTTAAACCACTCGGCCACCCATCCAATTCGACAATTCTCGATGTTTATTTGGTATGTCCGCTCGCCCCTGCTCCCCATTGTCAACCGGTGTCACAAGAGGGAGATGGCATTTCCAAATTCTAGGACGAAACCTGCCCGTCACACAGCCCAGGAATCCGCTCGGCGAGAGAAGCTGGCGCTTTCGGCGGATTTCGCCCGACCTCGTTAAAGGGGAGGATCGCACGTGGAAGAAGGTTCGCGGCAGGCTCGTGTACTCTGCCTGCATTGCCGAGGAGGCGTGGACCGGGATGAATTGAACGAAAGAGGATTTCCTGGCCGGGCCGGGCGGGCTGCCTGAAATTGGGATGGAGATGATGAGGAAATGGTGCCGCCCGCCCGCGTTGCTTGCGCGGACTCGCTCTTATAAGCTAGTAGCAGGAACGTCACCGAGCGGAGCCTGGCCCTGATTGCCGCGGCCAGCCACAACAGGAGCGAACATGGCCAAGGAAAAGGAAGATACTGTTAAGCCCCGCCGCGTGCTGGTGGTGGATGACGACGCCGAAATCATCGATACGGTGCAGTTCGCCCTGAAGCAAAAAGGTTACGAGGTTCTCATCGCTCGCGATGGCAACCAGGGGCTGGCGATGGCCGAGAAAGATGGACCCGACCTGGTGATTCTTGACATGATGATGCCCAAGCGGAGCGGCTTTCTCGTGCTCGAGAAGCTGAAAACTCTCGGGAACACGGTCAAAGTCATCATGATCACGGCCAACGAAGGGAGCCGGCACAAGGCGTATGCCGAAATGCTTGGGGTCCATGAATACCTCCGCAAGCCGTTCGCCATGGACAAGCTGCTGGAGTGCGTGGAGCGGCTGCTGGCATAGTCGCAATGCAATCCACGCTCCCCCAACATGACATCGTGCTGCTCGGGGTGGGGCATACCAACGCGCATGTGCTGCGGATGTGGAAGATGCAGCCGATTCCCGGCGCTCGGCTGACCTGTGTCTCGAATTTTCCGGTGGCGACGTATTCCGGCATGTTGCCGGGAGTGCTGGCGGGGCTCTATCCGCCGGAGCGGATGGAAATTGACCTGGTGCGGCTCTGCGCGGCAGCCGGGGCGCGGCTGATTGTAGGGGACGTAACGGGACTGAATGTCCCGGAGCGAGAATTGCTCATCGCTGACCGCCCTCCGCTGCCGTTTGACGTCTTGTCAATTGGACTCGGCTCAGTCCCGAACCGAACGGGGCTCTTGGAAGCGGATGACTCGCTGCTCGAAGTCAAACCGATGCAGACGTTCTTGCCGCGGCTGGAACAACGACTGCAACTCTTGGCGAGCGGGGGGCGTCAGCCCCCTGATACTTCGGCGCACGGGCAGCCACTCCGCATCACCATCGTCGGCGGCGGCGCCGGCGGCGTGGAAATCGCCTTCTGCCTGCCAATGCGAGTCCGTTCGGTTTTGGGGAACGCGCCTTTCTCCATCACCCTCATCGACTCCGGCGACAAACTACTCAAGGGAAGTTCCGCGGGATTGGTGAAGCGGGTGGAGCGCGACTTTGCCGAGCGCGGCGTCAAAGTGCTGCTTCGCAGGCGAGTAACGCACGTCAAGCAAGGGTCGGCAATTCTCGACAATGGCGAAACCATTCCTGGCGAACTCGTCCTCTGGGTCACGAGCGCTGCCCCGCCGCCTCTCATCAAGAACTTCAACCTCCCCAAAGACGACCGCGGCTTTTTGCTCACAAAACACACTTTGCAATCCACCAGCGGCGAGCCCATCTTCGTCGTCGGCGACACCGGCACCATCGAGGGCGAGAAGCTGCCCAAAGCCGGTGTTTATGCCGTGCGCGAGGGCCCGGTATTGTGGGAAAACCTGCAGCGACTCGTGCTAAATGAACCACTGCAACACTACAATCCGCAGCGAGGGTTTCTGAAACTCCTCAACCGGGGCGACGGCACAGCGCTCGGCGAACACCGCGGGTTCTCTTTTGAAGGTAAATGGGCCTGGCGATGGAAGGACGGGATTGATGGCAAGTTCATGAACATGTACCAGGACTACACGCCTGGCATGGCCGCGGAGGCGGTTCCCAAGAGCGATGCCAAGCCGACTCAAATGCGCTGTGCCGGTTGCGGTGGCAAGGTCGGCGCTTCTATTCTCTCGAAGGCACTCGCCAGGCTGGACATTCCGCAAAATAAGCACGTTCTCCTCGGTCTCGACGCTCCCGACGACGCTGCCCTCATCCTACCGACGCCGGGCAGGGCCATCGCCGTCACGGTCGACTTTTTCCAAGCACCCCTCGATGATCCCTACCTCGTCGGCCGCATGGCCGCGCTCCACGCCGCCAGCGACGTGCTGGCCAAGGGGGCTCGACCAATCGCCGCCTTGGCAATGGCGACAATCCCGCCGGGACCGGAAAAGAAGCAGGAACAACTCCTGTACGAACTGCTTGCCGGCGGTTTGCACGAGTTGAATGCGATGGGTGCTACCCTTGCCGGCGGGCACACCATCGAAGGCCCAGGCATCACCATCGGCTTCACGATTCTCGCCGAGCAGGCAGCGGAGTCGGTGCGTGCCAAGGGCAAGTTGCGGGAAGGGGATGTCCTCATTCTCACCAAACCGCTTGGGGTAGGAGTGCTCCTCGCCGCGCACATGCAGGCCCGCTGCAAAGCCCAGTGGTATGGGCCGCTGGTGGAAACAATGCTCCAGTCCAATGCGCCGGCTGCGGCTTTGTTGGATGAGTTCGGTGTTGCCGCGGCGACCGACGTCACGGGCTTCGGTTTGGCGGGACATCTGCTCGAAATGCTGCGGCCGTCAAACCTGGCAGCGAAATTGTTTTGGGACAACATCCAGCTTCTGCCGGGAGCAGGCGAATTGCTGGCGGAGGGAGTGGAAAGCACGCTTGCTCCCGCCAACCGCAAGGTGGAGAGCGAAGTGGATGACGGTCCAGCCCTGTGTCTTCTGCCTGCTTATTCCGTGATCTTTGATCCGCAAACATGTGGCGGACTTCTCGTGGGAGTGCCGGAAAATCGCGCCGCCGCTTTCGTAAACCGCCTGAAGGATCTGCAATTCGCGGCTGCGATCGTCGGACGAGTTGAAGAGCATGCCCCCGACTCTTGGCGAGTCCGAGTCGACAACTCAGCCTAAGTGATTCTCCCACTCCTCAATCGTCTTCGGCCAGTCGTCCTTGAGCAATCGAGACAGCGAGCGGTCCGCGAGGAGCTTGCCGCCGGTCTGGCAGCGGGGGCAGTAGTTGGATTCATTCTCTGCCCGCACGATCCGCTGCACCGCGGTGCCGCAGACCGGGCAAGGCTGGCCGAAGCGGCCGTGTACTGCCATCTCGGGACGAAAGGCCGTCACCTTCTCCGGAAATTTTATTCGGGCCTCCGCCAACAGTCGCTCGGTCCAGGAATGCAGCGTGGATTGTGTCGCCGCGAACAGGCGTTCCACTTGCTCGTCGTCCATTCGGCTGGTGAGAGTGACGGGGGAGAGCCGGGCCGCGTGCAGGATTTCGTCAGAGTAGGCGTTGCCAATGCCGCTGAACAGGCGAGGGTCGGTGAGCGCCCGCTTGAGCGTGTGGTTCTCGCGGGTCAGCGCCGCGCGGAAGTCCGCCAGCGAAGACTCCAGCGGCTCTAGCCCGCCGCGGTCCTGCTGTTCCAGGGCTGCATGGCCTTTTAGGACATGCAGTGACGCCCGCTTCTTCTGGCTCGCCTCCGTCAGAATCAGCGTAAAGCCTTCAAAGCCAAATGCGGCCAGGTCGATCTTCCCCTTGGGGAGCGTGCCCGGCTTCTTCAGGTGAAAGCGACCGGCAATCATCAGATGAAACACCAGGAACAGCTCGTCATCAAAGTGCCAGACGACGCGCTTACCAATCCGCGTAACATCCAGCACCGTCCGGCCTTGCAGGGTGATCAAATCCGGTTCCACGGTGCGGACCAGGAAGGGACTGCGGACCTGAATCTTCAGCAGCGTCTTCCCGACAATCCGCTCCCGCAGCGCGTGCAGGTAGGTGACGATGTCGGGAAGCTCAGGCATATCTATTTCTTTCCACTCACAGTGAGCGGCAGCGGATCGTCGAGTTCTCTCTGCAGCCCGACAAGTTGTTTCGTCATTGCCAATACTCGTTCCGCCTGCTCCGGCTGCTGGGCCAGATTCTTCAGCTCATCCGGGTCGTTCTGAAGGTCGAAGAGCTGCGTGATGTCCACTTGCGGATAGCGGATCAGCTTCCAGCGGTCGGTGCGGATGCTCCGCTGGAAGTCGCGGTAGGCGGCGAAGACCTCCGTCCGCACGCGAGGTTCCTTCCCGGCAATGATGGGCAGCAGGCGCTTCCCTTCGACCTCCTTGGGAATTGGAACTCCGGCCAGTTCGCACGTAGTGGGAAACAGGTCGAGCAGGTAGCACAGGGCGTCCGACTGTTTCCCTGCAGGAATCCCCGGTCCGGCCATCAGCAGCGGGACGCGGACGCTGTGGTCGTACAGATTCTGCTTCCCCATCAACCCGTGCCGCCCCAGCGCCAGGCCGTTGTCGGCCGCGAAGATGATGATAGTACTCTTCGTCTGGTCCGTTTCGTCCAGCGTCTTCAGAATCCGCCCGATCTGCGCATCCAGATGGGTAATCATCGCGTAGTAATCGGCCGTATGCCGGCGGACCTCGTCTGCCGTCCGCGGAAATGGAGCCAGCAACTCGTCGCGGACTTTCAGCTCGCCGTTATCAAAAGGATGCTCGGGCAAAAAGCTGTGGGGAAGCCTGAGCTTGGCCGGATCATAAAGTTTTGCATACTCCGCCGGAGCCGTCCGGGGGTCGTGCGGAGCCCAGAACGCGCAGTACAGAAAGAACGGTTGGTCCCGCTTGTAGCCTTGCAAGAAGTGGATGGCCTCGTCGGCGAAGAGCTCGCTGGAATGCCTGTCGCCGGTCTTCTGGCGCTCCTTGGGATATTTGCCGTCCGCGGCGAAGTCAAAAATCGGCAGCTTGAAATGGTCGCTCATCCCGCCGAAGAATACCGCGGCCCCTTCGTTGAACGCGGCGGCATGCGACGCCGGACCGTTGTGCCACTTGCCGATGCCGTAGGTCGCATACCCATGCTCTCGCAAGTGCTGCGGCCAGGTCTTCACGCCGGTGAGCTGCACGGGAACATGAAACAGCGTCCGCCCGCTCATCAGCATCGCCCGGCTTGGCATGCAAACCGCGGGGTTCATCGAGCCCATGTTGAAGCAGTGCGTGAAAGCCGTGCCGCGGCGGGCGAGCGCGTCGAGGTGAGGCGTCTTGACCTCGTCATTGCCGAAGGCCCCCATCGCGTCGAACCGCAGGTCGTCCGCGAAGAGGACGACGATGTTGGGGCGAGGCTCAGCCGACCAAAGTGCAAGTGTAAGAAAAAGGGGAAGCATGCGGAAATCCTAAATCCGAAGCTCGAAATCCGAAACAGGCATTGTATCGCCAGATTCTCCATTCGGATTTCGTTATTCGAATTTCGGATTTCCTTCCCCTAGTGGTCCAGAATGAACTCGTTGCTGTTCAAGAGCGCCCACCAGATGTCTTCCAGAGCGGCAGCGGGCTTGTCCTTGGCATTGGCCAGAATCTTGGAAATCGCGGAAAGCTCCCGGCCCGTCGGCTTGCGGGAGAGGGACGCGAGGAAAAGGTGTTCCACCTTTTCGTTCATCGGCATTTCGCTGTGGATCAGGCCGGGGAGGAAGCCCTCCTTGCCACTGCCGGCGGTCTGACGAATCAAGTCGCCGTTCATCATCTCCAGCGACTGCCGCACGGAGCCGTTGAAGTGGCTCTCTTCCATCGCGTCGTCGGTCCCCATGTTGCGGTTGAACTGCGAGAGCCAGTCCACGCGGGCCTGGGCCAGCCTGTCCGCGTTGTCGCCCGACTTGTTCCGCAAACTGGCGGCGGCGAGGAGCGAGTTGTAAACCTCTTCGGCCTGCATCTGCCGCGTGTAGTAGTGGCTGAACAGCGGGGACGTTCCCGCTTGCGGGCTGTCCGCCAGGCTGCCGACGGGGACCACGCTGCTGCGGCCGAAGGGGTCGCTGAGCACGATCCAGCGGATGGCCGCTTTGAGATCGTAGTTGCGGGCGACGAATTCCTTCGACAGCCGGTCGAGCAGCTTGGGATGCGTGGCGGATTCGGTTTTGCCCATGTCGTCGATGGGCTTCGTGAAGCCGTAGCCGAAGAAATGGGACCACATGCGGTTGACCAGGGCTCGCGGCAGATTGTCGCTGCGGACAATGAACTTCGCCAGCTCCTCGCGGCGATTCATGTCGGAAAGCAGGCCGCTGGATTCAATCGTCTTGCCGTCCACAAACTGCGGCAACGCGGCTTTCATCTGGCCGCTCGGCTGCTGGTAATAGACTTCCCCTTCCTTGGTGACCCCCTTCAAATCGTAAAAATCGCCGTCAATAATCCTCGGCCCGGCTGCGGTCTTTTCCACCTGGGCCTGCCGGAAAAAAGCGTTCAAAGACCAATACTGCTGCTGCGACCAGTCCTGCGAAGGATGCTGATGGCACTGAGCGCACTGCAACGACTGCCCCAGGAAAACGCGGCAGGTGCGGGCCGTGACCAGCGTGGCATTTTCGTTCAGCCCCGCCAGCACAAAGTTGACCGCTCCATTCGAGTCGTCCGCGCCGGGCTTGGCGGTGCCGGTGGCGGTGAGCAACTCATAAACCAGCTTGTCATACGGCTTGTTCTCGGCCAGCGAGTGGCGGAGATACTGCTCAAAGGCCGCCCGGTCCACCGGCCAGTCCTCTTGTGTCCCCGTAGTGCGGCCGATCAGGACATTCGCCCACACGCCCGCCCAGTACTGAGCATACTGGTCGACATACGTGTCGTCGCTCAGCAACCGATCGACTAGCTTCGGCCGCTTGTCCTTGGCGTTGTCGTTGAGAAACGCCAGCGTCTCTTCCCCCGAGGGGATGCGGCCGAGCAAACGGACAAAGACGCGGCGGCACCATTCGCCATCGGCGGCCAGCGGAGCGGGGTTGATGCTATTTTCCATCCAGGAGCGATGCAGCTCGGCGCTAACGAAGGACGCGACCTCCGAATCAGGCGACGCCTTCACCGCGTAATTGCGCTCGGGGAAACCCGACGACGGCGCAGGCTTGATCGGGTTCTCTGCCGGCGAAGGGACCGTGACGGCAGGCGTGGAGCTCTTTTCGGGGGACGTGGCCTTGGCAATGAGCGGCGACTCCACGGGTGGTTTCGCGTTTTCATTCTTTCCCGGTACGGGTGTATTCTTTTTCGCAATTGCCTTATCACCCTTGTCGCCATTCAATTTCGGCGGATTCTTGACGATGCCCGGTTGCCCCCCCTTGTTGCGGCTGGCGATGATTCCAACCGCCCCAAGCCCGACGCCAAGCACCACCACCAGCGAAATCGCCGCCAGCGTTTGCCAGGCGGCCTTGGAGGACTTGCGAACGTGCGGAGCCGGATTGACCGCAAGCTGAATGTGCCCATTCGACGAGGCCGCGGAAACAACCCCTTCGGAAACAACGGTGCGGAGAGGAAGCGGCGGAGCAGCCGGCTCAACGAATCCCTTCACTTCCGGTCGCACCCCGCGGATCGCCAGCGACTGCATGATGCGGGCGGAAAGGTCTGGCGGCGTGCGGCCGCCGAGGACTTCCTCCAGCATGGCGTCGAGAATGGGATCGTCGCGGTCGGGGGTCATTTGGTTGCCGTCGTAGCGACATGCGGCCCCGCATGTCGGCTTCTTCCGTCTTCACAATGTTTAATGCCGCCGACACGCGAGGCCGCGTGTGGCTACTTTAACTTACCTTCAATGCACTCCCGCAATTGCTGCTTGGCCCGCTGCATCAAGTTCTTGGCTCCATGTTCGGTAATTTCCAGGGCCGCCGCAATCGCTTCCCGCGAGCTGTCCTCGCGGAACCGCAGCTCCAGGGCCAGCCGTGCCCGCTGGCTGATCCCTTGCAGGCAGTCCCGCAGGGCATCCACCAGGGCCTCTCCATTATCACTGCCGGCCCAATTCGCCCAGGTCCGGTCCAGCTCCTCCACATTCTCCACCACGGTCACCTTGCCCGCCCGGCGCTTGACCGAGATGAACAGGTTGAAGGCAACCTTCCGCAAATAGGCCGACGTGGCCGCCGGCCCCAGGTCCTGAAACGGCTTTTGCAGGACGTTCAGGAAGGTCTCCTGAGTAATGTCCTCCGCCTGGGCACTGTCGCACCCCAGCGCACGCAAATACCGCCAGATGCCAGCCTGATAAGTCTGGATCAGGACGACAGGGTCGAATCCAGTCGCTTCGGCCATACCGCCGCTTTCATGCTCCAAACCTAAAACGCTTGGGGCGGGGGATTGTACTCAGGCAGGCGTAAAGCGTTAGCCCATAAGGAGCTAGCGACTGCCGCCCAGGCTGCTTTTCAGTCTACACCAAGCACCCAACAAGTAGGATGGGATTCCCATCCCGTCCGTGACCGGCGAGTGGCCTGCGTAAGCGGGCCGGTGAACCTGCACGACGGCGCGGTCGCTGCCGGCCCGATCGCAAAAATGGCCTGGAAGGGCCGTCCTCAGGGGGGTGTAATGGATCCCTATGGCGAAAGCACCCAAAACCGAGTTCACCGCGCGGAGCCTGCCAAAGCCGACTCGGCTGGACCGGGTGCTTCGCGATCAATTTCCCCTGTGGGGACGCCAGGCGGTGCAGCGTTTGATCACGGCGGGGAAAGTGCAACTCAATGGGCGCGTGGTTTGGCTGGCCTCGTGGGAGGTCCAGAATGGCGATCGTTTGCAGATTGCGGCCCCCCCCGCTCCCAAGACGCCACCTCCCGCCACGTTCGACGAGGCCTGGGTCATCGCCGAGGAGGAGGACTTGATTGCAATCAACAAGCCGGCCGGCCTGCTCAGCGAGCCCAAACGCTTTTCCCGGACTCCCAACCTGCTGGAGCTGGCGAGCGCACGTTTTGGGTCCATCGTGCTGTTTCACCGGCTGGATCGGGATACGTCCGGGATTGTGCTGCTGACGCGGCCGGGAGAGATCAACAAGGTTTTGGATGCCGCCTTTAAGAGCCACACCATTCTCAAGGAGTACCTGGCGGTGGTGGCCTCCCCCAATCGCCTGGCGCCCGCGGGAGTCATTGATGTCCGGCTGGGCCCCGATCCCGCGCGGCGCGATCGCATGAGCGTTGTCCAGCGCGGCGGCCAGCGGGCCGTCACTCGCTACCGCGTCGAGAGCGAAGCCGACGGCAGACAGCGGGTCCGTCTCTGGCCCCAGACGGGACGGACGCATCAACTCCGCCTCCACCTGGCCCACCTAGGCGCCCCCATCCTCGGCGACCGCCTCTACGGCCCCCGCCCCGACGAAGACCAGCGGCTGCTGCTCCACGCGGAGCGCCTCGAATTGCCCGCGACCGAGGAGTATCACGCCAGAAGCTTTGCAGCGCCGCTGCCGGAGGGGTTTTAGAGCCCTCTACGTCACCAATCGAAAAAAATCGGGAACAGAAGGAAACAAAGGGAACGAAGAAATGCCGACAGTCGTCCCCCTTGAGCCGCCTCTCTTCGTTTCCTTTGTTCCCTTCTGTTCAAACTCAGGTAATGATACCGTTTGAAAATTCTTGATGCTTAAGAATTAGGCAGGCCAAATGCTGCCGAATCTTCCCGAAGGTCTCGAATCGCGCGTTCCACTATTCGGCGAATCTCTTTTTCGACCTCGTCGGCGCTTCTTCTGGCTCTTCCGACTGAAGCGCGCGCCGGGTGATAGAAAAAAGATGGGACATGGGGTTTTCTAAGAGTTTGGGTTACCAGACCTTCTCTTGGAGCACCGACATGTCCCAGCAGGCTTTGTATCAGGTTT
>JBPCKT010000158.1:0-30609 GCA_051004015.1 Pirellulaceae bacterium
TCCGGTTGCCGCTGGCTGTGGAAATACGTCCTGAATCAATTCCCATTGGTCGTCCGTAAGCCGATGTCGCAACATCCTTGCATCCTCCGCGAAAACTTCCAAACGCGAGGAGCATAGTGTGCGCGAACTCGGTCTTGCATTAAAAGAGCAGTTTTCCGACAAAGCCTAGCATCGCAATGGAGGGGGTTGCCAGGCACGCTCGTATGATCTTCCTACCGTCAAGAAAGGCGGCGGCGTACGGCAGAGAAGTCCAGGTTGCTATTTTCGCAGTGCGCCGGCATACTGGTTGAATCAACGTTTACCCGGGGACTTCCATGAACACCTATGAAATGAACAGGCGGCAGGCTCTCCTCGTGGGGGGCATGGGGGCACTTTCGCTGGGCATGCCGGGAATCGTGATGGGCAAGGACAAGGTCGACGCCAGCGGCAACGCCGTGGCGGCCGAGAAGTCGTGCATTTTCGTGCTGCTCTGCGGCGGACCGAGCCATATCGATACGTGGGACATGAAGCCCGACGCGCCGTCGTCGTACCGCGGTCCGTACCAGCCCATCGCCACCAAGGTGCCGGGGATGCGGATCAACGAGATGCACACGGAGCTCGCGAAGATCACCGACCAGTTCACGCTCATCAACTCGATGACGCACCCGGGCGCCATCAACAATCACTTCGACGCGATGCACAACCTGCTCAGCGGCCAATCGGTCAAGCGGGTCCAGCAGGGCCAGCCCGACGAACAGCCGTATCTCGGCTCGTTCGTGGCCAAGCACAAGCCGAGCAAACGCAATCTCGTTTCCAACGCCTGGCTGATCAAGTGCGTGGGGGATCCCGTCTTTTGCGCGCCGAACATCGGCATCGGCGGTTATCTCGGGTCGGCTTATGCCCCCGTGTTCATTGGCGGCGCCGATAACCACCCGGCGATGGCCTCCTTCAAGACCCCGGAGATTTACGACTTTGCCAACAAGGACGACACCGATCGCCGCAAAAATTTGCTGGCGAACATCGAGTCCGGCAAGCTGGACCAGTTCGCCAATGGCAAAGACTGGTCGAACCTGCGGGCGAAGGCTTACGAAGCGATGACTCGGCCGGAAGGGCGACAGGCCTTCGACATGAGCCGCGAGCCCGTCCAGGTGCGCGAGCGGTATGGGATGCATCCGCTGGGACAGAATCTATTGCTCGCTCGCCGAATGGTCGAGGCCGGCGTGCGGTATGTCACCGTCAACGGCTGGACCGGGCAGGCCCCGCACGATACGGCCGGCCCCCCCAGCAGCAGTTGGGACATGCACGGCGGCAACATGGGAATGGGGAATGCCTTCGGCGACGGCTCCTACGGCATGGGCTTCTGCCTGCCGCGGCTGGACCAGGCGCTCTCCGCGCTCCTCTCGGACCTGAAGGAGCGCGGGATGCTCAAAAACACGCTCGTCGTCTGCATGGGAGAATTCGGCCGCACTCCCAAAGTCCTGGACCAGATCCCGCCCGGCCGCCAGCACTGGCCGCAGGTCTTCTCCGCCATCCTGGCCGGCTGCGGCATCGCCGGTGGCCAAGTTTATGGCAAGTCCGACAAGCACGCCGCCACCATCGAGAGCAATCCCGTCCGCCCCGAGGAACTGGCTGCCACCATCTACCACGCCCTTGGCGTCCCCCTCAACGAGCCGCAGAACAACAGCGGCATTTCGCTCCCCATCACCACGGGGAAACCGGTGATGGAGTTGTTCGGGTAGAACCGCGGGGAAGTTAAATCCAGCCTCCTGCGAACGTCGTCTGCGCCAGTTGCCGCTTTGCGTCCAGCCAGGGGACCATCCGAGGGGCATGGCGCGGTGCGTAGAAACTGAATCCGCTTCAACCATTGGGGAGCCTGCTGGATGAGGCGGTCGAGGCGATAGCTACAGGGTCCCGGCGACGCGAAATCCGTCCAATGGGCTCGACGGTAACGCGCCTTATTCCGAAGTTTGTTGTTCGGCACGTCGGTTGACGTCCGCCGAGGAGGGCATCCCTTGCTTCGCAAGCTCTATTGCGGTCATGGGCACAGCCAGTTCGGTCGGAGTGACGGGTTCCGGATCGAATCTTTTGGCATAGGCTCGTATAACCTCCGCACCGAAAAAAAGGATCTGCGATGAGTAATAAGTCCAAACCAGGACAACCACCAGCGACCCTGCCGCCCCATAGACCGAACCGATGCTCGCGCTGCCGATGTACAAGCCGATCAGGGACTTGCCGATCATGAACAATACCGCCGTCAAGACGGCGCCGATCCACACGTCTTTCCAGCTTACGTTTACGTCCGGCAGGAGCTTGAAGATCAAAGCGAACAAAAAGGTGATCACCAGGAACGAAACAAACAAGTCTAGGAAATAGGCCGTCCAAACCGTCCCAGGCAGCCATTGCGCTAGCCACTGGGTGAATGCTGTTAGCATGGCCGTCAACAACAGCGATACCAAGAGCAAGAAACCGGTCCCCACGACAACGGCGAACGCCAACAATTGTGTCTTGGCCATCGTCCATAGACCGAGGCCCGGCTTACGCTTCACCTCCCAGACTGTATCCAGCGAATCTTTGAGCTCGACAAAGACGCCCGTCGCGCCGAACACTAAAAGTCCGATGCTGATCACCGTGGCAAGTCGGCTTTGTTTGGGCTCACTGGCCTTCTGGATCAGGGCCTCGATTGCGATCGCCCCGTCTTTCCCCACCAAATGATCGATCTGGTCCACGATTTCGCCGCGAGCCGCATCCTCGCCAAAGAAATAGCCGGCCACCGCAATGGCGATAATCGTCAGCGGGGCAAGGGCCAGTGTTGTGTAGAAAGCTAAGGAGGCCCCCAGCCGCTGCGCGCGATGCTCGATCCAGCCCCGAGCCGCATCCTTAAACACCAGTCCAATCGTCCCGATGCGCTTCATCGACCACCTTAGTACGGCCCGTAGAGAGAACGAATGGCACCTAAAACAGCGAAATGTTCCAATGAATCGATCAGCCTAGCTCGGAAACAACCATTCCGCGAGGGTGACGATAGCCTCACCATCGGCGCTGTGCCGGAAGAAGATCCAACGTCATTCGCAAGCAGCCCTACCCTTGCGTGAGCGCCGTCGCACTGACCATCGTAGTGCTGAAACTCGCAATTGGCGAACGTCAGCTTGGTCACGGCACGGCACTTGCGACCTGAGTTCGGACCATGCAAGCTTCTCAACCATACCGTGCCGCAATAATCGACCGTTTCGTTCGTGGGGCAGACGCAGCAAAGAGAGGCAAAGCCGCCCAATCTTGCCCTTATCAAGCCGGGGCAAACCGCAAGAGCTGGCTTCGGGGCTACGTCCTGGGCAAGGTGGAACAGGCGGCACCGGCAGAACTACTTCGCTGTGCAGCGGTTGCCTGGAAGTCCCGCTGACGCCCCAACATGGCTGTCAGGTAGGGTCAGAATTGGGGAATAGCTTCGGCATCGCTACAGCGACAGTTTATACCTGCACGCTTTACCGCGGGTGAATTCCGTCGTTGGATGGGGGCACGCTCCTAGTGGCGGCGCGGGGCCAGCTTGAGCGGAATGGGAGATCTCCGCGTGATATACTCCGGCAAGACCAGCCGGAATTTCGTACGCGCACCAGTGAGGCTCAACCATGATTCACAGACTATTTCTAGCTTCGTCCATTGCGTTTGTCGCACTCATCCTTGCGCCGCGCGCTCTGGCTCAGTTTCAGCCGAGCCAGCGGTATCCCGATCCTCTGGTCCGAATTATCGATCCGAGTTTCACCAAATGTGGAGCAAATTGCCTCGGGCATGCGGTGGAGCGAAGGGCCGGTCTGGTTTGGGGACGGGCGGTATCTGCTGTGGAGCGACATTCCGAACAATCGCATCATGAAGTGGGAGGAGGAAACCGGAGCCGTAAGCGTTTTCCGCAAGCCGGCGAACAACTCCAACGGCAACACGCGCGACCGGCAGGGAAGGCTCCTGACTTGCGAGCATGATGCGCGGCGGGTAACTCGCACGGAGTACGACGGGTCCATCACGGTCATCGCCGACGCCTTCGAGGGCAAACCCCTGAATTCGCCCAACGACGTCGTATGCAAGTCGGATGGATCGATCTGGTTTACCGACCCTCCCTTCGGGATCCTCGGTTTTTATGAAGGACATCCGGCAGCAGTCGAATTGCCCACGAATGTTTACCGCTGGGATCCCGACTCGAATAAGCTGGCGGTCGTCGCGGGCGATGTCAAGCGTCCCAACGGTCTGGCGTTTTCTCCCGACGAGTCGAAGCTTTATGTTGTCGAGGCGGGTGTGACGCCGCGGGTCATTCGGTCGTTCGATGTCAAAGGCGCCAACCTCGCCGATGGAAAGGTGCTCATCACCGCCGAAGAGGGCGGTACGCCCGACGGTCTGCGCGTCGATTTGGACGGCAACCTGTGGGTCGGCTGGGGAATGGGGAAGGAGGGACTCGATGGCGTCTCCGTCTTCAGTCCCGAGGGGAAGCTGATCGGCCGCATCGATCTTCCGGAGCGTTGCGCCAACCTTTGCTTCGGCGGTCGAAATCGCAATCGGCTCTTCATGTGCGGCAGCACCTCGGTGTATTCGCTCTTCGTGAACACGCAAGGCGTGCCCGGCAGTTAATCACACGAGAGCGTTCCCGTGGTCCCCGCCGCGTCCTGCTTTTACGAGCGAGGTTTGAGAAGCCAGACGCCGCTTTGCACCTGCTTCACAAATTCGACGAGCTTCATCTCACTCTGCTGGCCGGTTTCCAAATCTTGAACCAGGACGGCGCTACCGAGTTTCTCGAGGCGAATGACTTGAGCTGTCGTGGTGAAGAAAAAGAGGCGGCCAGCCGGCGGCAGCGGATCGAACTTGATATCGTAGCCGGCATTCGTGCCTCTGCTGACATTGACCCTTAAGACGGTGCCCGTATCAAAAAAATCTTTGACAATTGCTGGCCGGTCCGCGAGTTCGGCATTCTTGAAGGCAACCAGAAACCCCGACGGCAATACGAATGGCGTTTCTGAAGTCGCCCCGGCCGACTGCCTGGGGAGATTCGTGAAGGCCTGTTCCAGCCCTTGATGCAGCCGGCGGAACTGGACTTCCGCGGTGCGAATGCGAGTGCGGACCGCCGTCTGTTCGGATTTCATCTGGTTCATCTTGTCGATCGAGATCGATTTCGGATTTTTCGCCGCCTGCATTTTCATTTTCTCGACGAGATTTCGAGCCTGACTTTCCCACTGATTGGTCCTTTGGCCAAAGGTGGAATACAACCTGGCCACATCGACATTGGCCTGCTCAATCTCCCCCATCTTGAATTTTCTCCCTGCTTCGCTGACCCCGCTCGCGAGCTCTTCAACCTGAACCACAATCTGACTGTCAAGCGTCAGACGCACGGATTTCAGCAGGCCCTGCGTCCGCGTGAAATCTCCCAGATTGATTTCCATTCCGGTCACAGGCGGCGTTTCTTCACTCCGCGCCGCGGGGCGATCAGCGGCCCGGGGTTTCTCCGGGACAGATTCGTCAGCTTGGGTATCGTCCATGGATGACGTCCCGGTCCCAGGGGAAGGCGAAAAGGAAAGAGATGGCTACTCCGCTCCATGATATCATGGCGATCATGCAGAAAGCCGGACCCTCCGTGTTGGCTCGCGCTTTGTCCGTAGTGACATTGATCTTGATCGTCCGGGTGGCGCTGGGAGCGCTTTTTGAGTATCACCATTACTTTCCACCCAATTTTCAGTCGGATTTCTTGCGCGGACGAGAAGCGTATTTCTGGGGCCCCTATCAGTGGGCATTCATTACGCATTTGATCTCGGGACCTGCCTCGCTGCTGCTGGGCACTCTTCTGGTCAGCGAGCGGCTGCGAAAAAGTGCTCCGGCCTGGCACCGGCGACTGGGACGCGTTCAAGGGATCTGCGTCCTCTTGCTGGTGGCTCCCAGCGGTCTTTACATGTCCCGCTACGCGGCGACTGGGGCAGTGGCGGCGGCGGGGCTGGGGTCGCTGGCACTCGTTACCGCGGCCTGCGTAGCCTGGGGGTGGAGAGCGGCCGTGCAGAGGAGATTTGCCGACCACCGCCGCTGGATGCTCCGCACGTTCATCCTGCTCTGCTCGGCCGTCGTGATTCGGATGATCGGGGGACTGGCGACGGTCGCACAATACGATCCCGACTGGCTCTATCCTGTTTCATGCTGGATTAGTTGGCAGGCGCCGCTCTTGGTTTTCGAGACGTGGCGGTTCCTGGGGGAGCGCCTTCGCGTCTCGAGCGTGCCCGTTTCCAAAGTGGGTTAGTAATCGCCGACAACGTCCTTGCCGTCAATCGTGATGAGCGCCCGCAGAGTCTCCGGCTGGAGATCGGCGCTCAAAAAGTGAACGCTGCCATCCACGAAGGCGACCTGATACCCGTGGGGATGCTGCAGCCTGGCACCGCTCTTTGGCTTCAGCAAACCGAAGTCGATGGAGTCCGTCGGCGCCATCCAGTGAACGGCCTGCGTGATATCCACTTCCATGACCATCACCGTCGAATCCTGGCCATCGGTGATCTCGGAGAGCTTTCGCGACTCCGTCGGTTTGAAGCAGCCACCAGGAACGGCAACGGCCATATAGACAGTTTGCGTCATCGGTCCGCTGGTCGAAGGGCAAGCATAGGCAGGAACCCCAGCATCGAACGCTACCTGATTGGCCGGATCATCCCAGGGTTTGGCGAGATCGATCTTTTGGTACAGAGGCTGCTGTTCCATAAAGGGCAAAATCAATGTGCGCCAGCTATGGAGCGGCTTTCCATCCGCATCGACCGTGTGAGCAGGAGGCAGATCGCCGTATTGGTCCGCGTAACTGCGCAAGGCAATAGCGATTTGCTTGAGGTTGTTGGCACAATGCATTCGGCGTGCAGCCTCCCTACTGCGCGTGGCGGGAAGGAATAGCAAAGTCAACAATATGAGGATGCCGATAACCGCGAGGCATCCAAACAGCGTGGGACCTAACTGCCAAGCTCTCGGCTCCGGAGCCTGGCGGCCGTGCAAAGTACCTTGATAGGGGTTGATTTCCATGGGTGAGTCCAGATTGAATTACCCCTTGACCTTTGCTCCCTTGTTCGCAGCGGGCTTGATCGGAGCCGGCTTCTTGACGGGCGCAACTTCCTTGACTGGCTCGGCTGGTTCCTTCGCCTTCTCGGCTGCTTTCGGAACGGCCTCCTTCGCGGGCACCGCCTCTTTCTTGTCGATCGCCTTCACTTCCGCTTTGGCGTCGCCATCCCCGCTGTCTCGATCCACCAGCAAATAGCCGGCCCAGAAGAACGGGTGCTCGGCTTTCAGGCTGTCGTTGGGGGAGAGTTTGACGCGGGGTTCGCGGTCCGAGTCAATTTCCGTGGAGCGGGCGAGTTGAACGGCGCGGTGCCAGGCGTCGGTGGCGGTGGCGCGGGGGAGCTCTTGCACGAATTCACGCACCAGGTCGAAGGTTGTTTGGCCGGCCGGACGCCAGCGCGTGATGAGGATCGTGCGGCTGCCGGTGGACATCAGGCCGCAGAGGCTGAGGAAGATTTCGTCTCCTGTGCCGCCCCGCTTGAGCGAGTATTCCGCCGCACTGTGAAAGCCGGGCAGAACGATTTGCTCCGGGCTGGCGAACGGCAGGGGAAACCAATCTGCCAGCGTGCTCCCCGGCTTGCCGCGGTCCATTTGGAGCGGGGCGAAGCCATACGAGCCCTTGTCGACGTCATCCACATCGGACAGGACCACCAGGCGGTCAATCGTGCTGCCGAGGACGGATGAAGGGGCAGGGATCCTTTCGAGCACGGAAGACCCCGGAAGGGCCTTCACGATTTCGGCGGCGCTCGCGGCCGCGGGCTTGTCGTCGTCCCGCGGCATCAGGCGGCCGGCGACCACGGCAGTGCGTGCCAGCGGCTTCTTCCCGCGGCCGTCCGGCAGGGCCAGTGCCACCGTGGGAGCGTAGCGGACTTTCACACGCGAAATCAGCGGCTCGGATCCCCCCGCCTTGCCGGGCAATTGCAGGGCCTCAAAGGGCAGATACCACAGCACGCCATCGGGCACGACGACCAACTCCTTGAATTTGCCCCAGTCGTCCGGATTCATCTGGTTCGTCAGTTGGCCGAGCAACGCGGCGGCGGGAATTTTCCACTCCTCGCCCTTCAGGTCCTTGGCGTCGAGCGGCTGGTTGCGGTCGTGCAGGCCAAGGGCGCGAAGCATGGTCGCGATGTCCGCCGTCACTTTGGCCGGGTCCGCCACGCGGAAGTGCCCATAGTTGTCCTTGCTGAGAGCAAAGCCGTGGACGCTTTGACTCGTCGACAGATAGGCCAGCACCAGTTGCCCCGGCTGCAGCTTCTGCTGCATGTCCTTGAACTCCACCAGGGGCGGAAAGCTGAGATCGCTGGGGTCCCGGCGGAGGGCCATCTGTTGCAGGATGATCTCCTGAGACGTGCTGACTTTCGCCAGCTCCCCGCAGAGGGCGGCTTGCTTTTTCTTATCGGCGTCTTTTTCCGGCACGAGCGGCAATGCGTCGAGATCGTTCTTGATGGCCGCGGCTTTCTTCGAGAGCTCGCTGTATTTAGGGTACTTCACGGAGAAATCCTGCCGTTGCAACAGAGCCGCGGGAGAGAGCGATTCCTTGGGCGCCTCCAGCACCCATCGCAGCGCCAGCAACCGCCCGCCGAGCGGCAGCGTGGAGTGGAAGCGATGGCGGCGGATGCGGTCGGCGATGACCAGTGCCTTGTCCAGCTCCTTGCGACCCAGAGCGATCTCCAGCCAATGCTCGTACGGCTGCGGGTGCGGCGTGCTGAGCACGGTCAGCGTCTCCATCGGCTCGACCATCCAGTCCGCAGTCGTCGGCTCGCGGAGGATGTCGGCATACAGCAAGTCGCCGATCCGCACTGTCAATTCGCCATCCGTGACCACTTTGTCGATGAACCCAATCTGAAACAGCCGTTTTGAGCCAGCCTTCTGGAAGGCCATCGCCAGAGCCAGGGACGCATTGCCCGGCCCAACGTTGCCGGCCTGAAACTGCACCTTGGCATTTTCGTAATTGAAACGGGCACCGGTTTGTCCCGCCATCATCTCGTTTCCCACGAGGGAACCGCGTGCCTGCCCCAGTGCCACGGCTGCCGCGGCCGTTTCGCCGCGCGTGGAATGCTGTTCCGCCAAGCTGATCATCAGCGAGGCATGGAGGGCCTTGAACTTCCTCGCCGCCGCGCCAGCCTTGGCGAGCGGAGCGTAGACTCCCTCCTGGCCGCTGATGAGGTGCGTCAGGGAGCCGTAGCGAAAGGCCTCCTCCATCACGTCGTACCGCTCGAAAAGGGCGGCGGAATAGGTCGCTTCCAGAAAATAGGTCTGGGCGGCATCGAACTTCCCTTGCTTGAAAACCAGTTTGCCGAGCTCGAGCAGGCCCAGGCAGGTGAGCGGATGATCGTAGGTCCCGCCGGCTTGCAGGGAGTTGGTCAGCTCCGCGGCGGCTTCCTGCGGCTTGTTCGCGGCGGCGTAGGCGCAGCCCAGTTGCAGGGAGATCCAGCATTGGGACCAATGGTTAGGGGGAGCGGGCCGGCGCTGCAGCGCGGTAACGGTTTGGGTGGTTATGGGGTCGTACTGACTGACGGGGCCCAAGATTTCCGCCCGGCGGGAAATGGCCAGGGCCGTGCAGCGGACAATCTCACCGATGTAGCAGGTGTAAAGCTCCTGCGGCACGATCACGCCCCCCTTCTGTGCCGCCAGGGCATTTTCCTCCATGGTCTTCCCTTGCATGACTTGAAAGTGGTCGGGGAAGTGGCCCAGCTTTGTCCGCCGCTGGCTGACTCCCCAGGTGATGGGATTCTTGCTGTTGGCTTCCGGCTCAATCGGCGAAAACTGGGCCCGGAGCATCCAGTCGCGATGGACGTTAAACAGCGCGACTGCCGAGCTGAACTGCTCCGCGGCATTTTCCATGTCCCCCATCTGGTAATAACACTCGCCGATCATGGTGTGGAAGCAGATCGAGTCGATCCACCGCTGGTCGTCGATGCTTTTGAAGCCGCCGCTGGCCGAGCGACGGAACACCTCGCCCGCCGACTTGAAGTCCCCGTCGTTGAACGAGTCAAAGCCGGCGAAATAGCCGATATTGGGAATCGACATCCGGGCGCCTTGCGCCTGGGCGGACCCGGCAATCAGACCCAGCAGCAAAGCGAGCAAGCACTGCCGCGAAATCCCCAGAATTGGCCGGCTCATAACGTTCCTCTTCCGTCGGTGTTCTGCCCCCTTGCGATGTCGCGCGGACACGCTCCATCATAGCCGTTCGCCAGGCCGGCGGCGCGAAATTCCAGGCTGCCAGCTAGCCCGATAGCGTCCCTAAGCTTTGCGCCTCCGGTGCCAAGTACACGGCGGGGCGTTATGATTGACATGATTCGCCAGATTCGAGCAATTTTTTCAGTCCGGCCAACTTGGGTTTTGTAATTCGCCGATTAGACTTACAGTAGGCAGAGCCTGAGGCCGCCGAAATCGGTTTCCACGGATTGACCCCAGCTACCATGTCCGACCCCAACCGCATCCGCCGCCAGCAGCTCCTTCGGCAAGCCGAAGGCTACCTGGAGCTTATTACGCTCTATGGCGAGCGGTGGACGTGTGCGGCCGCCGTGCGGGACACGCTGGCAACGCGGGCGATGGAAACTTTGGAGCGGATCGATAACCCCGGCGGCATGAAGGCCCAGATCCTGTTTCTCCGCGGCCAGGCCCTGCGGGCGATGGAGCGTTTCACCGATGCCGTCCCGCCGCTCCGCGAAGCGGCTGAGTATGAGCCGCAGAATGTGCATATCCGCCTGTCGCTGGCCTGGTGCTACAAGCGGTGCCGGCGTCTCGACCTGGCCATCGAAACGCTGGAAGAGGCCCTGGAAGCCGAGCCGGAAATGGCCATCGTGCATTACAACCTGGCTTGCTACTGGAGCCTGGCGGGGAGCCCCAAGCTGGCAGTCTCTTTCCTGTCGCAGGCCTTTGATTTGCAGCCTGAATATCGCGAGCATGTGCAGCGCGAGCACGACTTCGACCCGATTCGCAATCATCCGTACTTTCAGGCGCTGACGACGGTGATTGTGTAGTGGACTGGGCAGGCTGGAAGCCTACCCCACCTACAGCAGTCCGTAGGCTGTCAGTGTTTTTCGCAGCTTCGCTTTCTGGTCCGGCTCCAGCGGCGTCATCGGCAAGCGGAGTTCCCCGGTGTCCCGCCCCAGCATCTTCATGGCGGCTTTGATGGGGATCGGGTTGGTGGAGAGGCCGAGCATGTCGCGGCAGAGGTGGAAGAGCTTGTAGTGAAGCTGGCAGGCTTCTTCGTTTTTCTTGGCGAAGAAGGCGTGTACCAGGGCGATCAAGTCCTTTGGTACTACATTCCCCACCACAGAAATCACACCTTCGCCGCCGACGGAGAGCAGCGGCAGCGTCAGGCTGTCGTCGCCGGAGAGCACGGTCAGATTGGTGGTGGCCAGAATCTGCGAGGCCTGGTCGAGCGAGCCGGTCGCTTCCTTGACCATGGTGATGTTCGGCAGCTCGGCCATGCGGGCGATGGTTTCGGGCTCGATGTTCTTGCCCGTCCGCCCCGGAATGTTGTAGACGCAGATCGGAATCCCCACCTGCTCCGCCACCGCCTTGAAGTGCTGATAAAAGCCCTCCTGCGTCGGCTTGTTGTAATACGGCGCGACCATCAGCGAGGCGTCCGCCCCTTCCTTCGCCGCCCACTTCGTCAGCCGCAGGGCCTCAGCGGTGCTGTTGCTGCCGGTGCCGGGCATCACCTTCACCCGCCCGCGGGCCGCCTGCACCACGGCGGAAATCACCCGCTCATGCTCCTCGTGCGACAGCGTCGGCGACTCCCCGGTCGTTCCCACCGGCACCAGGCACGCCGTCCCCGCCGTAATCTGAAACTCCACCTGCTCGTTCAGCCGGGCGTAATCGACCTCCCCATTCTTGAAGGGGGTGACAATCGCCACGGAGAGACCAGCGAAATCGGAACCTTTGCGGGACATGGGAGAGCGGACCTCGGCATTCAGGAAATGGGGCAATCCGTTATCATACGGAGCGGCTGCACAGGCTGACAACCCACGGACTGGGCGGATTATGGAACGCCAAGACGCGAAGGCGCGGCGAAGCAAAGGGGAAAATGGCAAAATGATGGATGGCAAAATCATAAACCCAAGGGCAGAAAACGAACTGAGCATTCTTGCTTGCGCCAACCACTAACGAAAACTCTGTCCCTGCTCTGGTCTTATCATTTTGCCATCCATTATTTTGCCAACCTCTTCCCCCTTTGCGACTCCGCGCCTTGGCGACTTAGCGTGAACAAGAGACTGAAGCCGTCGAAAAAACCTATCAACAGCGTGAGGCCGTGCAGTACATCCTGACTCACCTGTCCCAGCCGTGGTACTTCTTGCTGGTCCTGATCGTGGACCTGGCTGCCGCATTTATTTGTGTGCTGGCGCTGTGGACGGGCGAGAGCCAGAAATACTGGTTTCGTTGGGGACTGCTCCTCGCTGGGACTCTCGCCTTGTTCCTCCCCATTCGAGCCTACGAGCCTTTGCTGTTGTTTCTGCTGGTAACGCCAATGCTGGCGGGGGCGAGCGCTTGGCAGTCAAGAGCGCGACCAGTTTCTTGGCGATTTGGCTTAGGCCAGCTCTTTCAGTTTCTGACACTTCTGGGCATCGGTCTTGGCCTGTGGATGGCCGCCGTCCACGGCAAGCCGGTGCTGATGTGGAAATCACTGCCCATTGCGGCTGTTCTCATTGCCATCTTCGCCATTCGAGCCTGGCAGGTGGGAAAAGATGCCAGTCGTTGGCAAAGCTGGCTGAAATTCGTTGGCTCGCTACTGGCGATCTTAATCGCGGAGAGTCTCTTGCTGGGGGACTGGATGTATACCATCGACGTTTTTGGGATGACTGGCCGCCGCGACTGGGATTTCATCGTACACAACTTCATCATGGGCTCCGTCTTGTATCTCCCGTTTGGATTGTTCGTCATGGTGGGATCACGGCTGACTCGGCGGTTGGCTTCTCCCGCCGACCCAACCTCGCGGCGTCACACTCTCATGCGAGGGATCGCCGTGGCGCTATTGATGATCTTTGGGTTGCCTATCGTTTGGGTCTATTGGGGAATGTTGGTGCCACCCATTCCACCCCGTGCGTCTCTGGTCGAGGCCAAGGATTACGAAAGGTTGTTGAAGATTGGCGGAGCCTTGCGACGGGCGTCACCTTCCTCGTCGCAGGCCTTGCTTAGCGAAGCAAGACAGTTGCTGGCAAGACCACTCGCCGTGCCGCTCGACTTTGGAAAGGCCACGGAGTTTCGGGACTACGAATTTGGCCCCCTTCTTTCGCTTAGACGTGCAATTGATGCCGAATCCGCCAAAGCCGAAAGCCAAGGGAACCTGGATGAGGCGACTCAATTGGCAATAGCAGAAATCCGTTTAGGGAAATTGCTGCAAAACGGCGGCGGGCAACTTCACGCGCACACTGGGATGCAGTGCGAACTGATCGCGATATACCGACTTGTCGAGATGCGCTCCAAGTTGGATGTGGGAAACTGCCGGGCAGTCATTGCGGAACTGGAAAGAGCCGAGGTTCAGCGGGATCCGCTGGAGGATTGTTTGAGGAGGGAAAAGCTGTGGTCCGACCTGGCGATGCGGTGGCGATATCGATTGATGGTCTTCGCCCAGGGGGAATCGAATGTCTTTGAGGACGATCCCCAACGGCTCTTCCACAAAAGAGAACTGGCTCTCAATCGCTTGATGAGAACCGATCTGGCCATCCGAGCATTTCGCCAGGAGACCGGACGGCTACCCCGTTCGCTTGCGGAATTGGCCCCTCGGTATTTGCAAGACGCGCTCGACGATCCATTTTCCGGCGAGCCGCTTAAGTATCGTGCGGACGGTCCCAATTTTCAGCTCTATAGCGTGGGGCCTGACGAAGAGGATGATGGTGGCCAGCCAATTCAGCCGGGACAAATGCTAGATCAGGCCGGCTATGATATCACGTTGTGACCGTAAATCCAGGAAATCCAAATTGGAAATCTCAAATCTCAAACAAATAGGAAAAAGGAAGGTAATAAATTGGAAACAAGAACTGCTGCCGACCGCCGCGCAGTATTCGTTTTGAATTTGGCTTCTTTTCTCGATTCCCATTTGTTTGAGATTTGAGATTTCCTTATTCTCTTCACCGCCATGCCCACTCCGAACGACTACCCTCAGCTCGACCTCATTGCCGTCGGTGCCCATCCAGATGACGTCGAAATCGCCTGCGGCGGCACGCTCGCGAAGCTGGCTAGGCAAGGTTACAAGGTCGGCATCGTCGATCTGACCGACGGCGAGCCGACGCCCGGTTCCAGCGGTCCCGAACAGCGGAGGGCCGAAGCGAAGGCGGCGGCTGATGCAATTGGCGCGCAGGTTCGGGTGATTCTGGACCTCCCCAACCGCCGGCTGTTCGATTCCTTCGAGGCTCGCGTCGCCTTGGCCAAGGAGTTCCGCAAGTACCGCCCCAAAATCGTTATTGGCTTTGGGGACAAAACGCCGATGGCCTCGCCGGACCATTGGCAGGCGATGCTCATCACCGACGCTGCCGTCTTCTACTCGCGGCTCACCAAATGGGAGCAGCATTTCGACAACCTTCCGGTCCACAGCATCGCGGCGCAGCTTTATTTCCGCCTCGCCTTTGAGCCGCAGACGCTTGGCGGCTTCATGAGCCACTTCACGGTGGATATCAGCGACACCCTCGAAACGAAAATCGCCGCCGTCCGCTGCTACGCCAGCCAGTTTCCAGCCGCCAAGGAACACGTCTTCGACCGCATCCGCGGCGCAGCCCTCATCGCCGGCTCCGCCAGCGGCTTTCACGCCGGAGAGACCTTCGTCTCCACGCGGTCGCTGGGTGTGAAGGACCTTTTCAAGACCGTGCTGCCGTAATAGGTAGGATGGGACTCCAGTCCCGTCCGTCTTGTTCTCTGCCTCGGACGGGACTGGAGTCCCATCCTACGAGCGCACGTCCCTCGCTGGTCCGTCGGGCTAGTGCTAAACTGGCACCCATGGCTGAAAAATCGCAAACCGCTCCCCTCGTCGGCATCATCATGGGGAGCAAGTCCGACTGGGAAACCATGCAGGCCGCGGCTGACGTGCTGCAACAGTTCGGCGTGCCGCACGAATGCCGCATCGTCTCGGCCCATCGCACGCCGGACTGGATGTGCCAGTATGCCAAGGAAGCCGAAGGTCGCGGCTTGGCCGTCATCATCGCCGGCGCCGGCGGAGCCGCTCATTTGCCGGGAATGGTCGCGGCGCAAAGTGTGCTTCCCGTTTTAGGCGTGCCGGTGCAAAGCAAAGCCCTCAGCGGCCTCGACTCGCTCCTCTCCATGGTCCAAATGCCCGGCGGCATTCCCGTCGGCACCCTCGCCATCGGCCAGGCCGGAGCCAAGAATGCCGCCCTCCTCGCCGTTCGCATCCTTGCCACGACTCGCGCGGATCTCCGCCAAAAACTGCACGCTTACCACGAAGAACAGGCCCAGGAAGTGATGAACGCGGAGCTGCCGAAGTCAAACGCAGCGGAGATGGCCGCGAAAAGCGCAAAAAGTCACAAAAAGAGAACTGGAAATCACTAACGCGAAGTCGCCAAGGTGCGAAGACGCAAAGAGGAGAGAAGCAGGCGCCTTTCCTTCGTCATTCGCCATTCGGAATTCGTCATTGCCCCATGCCCCAGCTCATCCCTCCCGGTTCCACGCTCGGCGTCCTCGGCAGCGGGCAGCTCGGCCGGATGTTCGCCATTGCGGCTCGGCGGCTGGGATACCGGGTGCATGTGCTCTCGCCGGATGACGATACGCCGACGGGCCAGGTTGCCGATTTGGAGATTCGTGCCTCGTACGACGATCTGGACGCCATTGCCGCCTTCGCCCGCGGCGTTTCGGTGGTGACCTTTGAATTCGAGAACGTCCCTGCCGCCACGACCGCTGCGGCGGAGAAATTTGCTCCCGTTCGACCCGGCGGCAATGTGCTGCATGTCAGCCAGAATCGCTTGCGGGAGAAGACGTTCTTGAAGGACGCCGGCATTCCGGTTACTCCTTTCTTTCCCGTCCGCTCCGCCGGCGAGCTGGCCGACGGCGTTCTGCACTTCGGCGTTCCCGCAGTGCTGAAAACGGCTGACTGGGGGTATGACGGCAAAGGGCAAGTCCGCATGGAGTCGCTGGAAGAAGCCGCAAAGGTCTGGCGGGAGTTCGTCGGCAAGGAATGCATCCTGGAGCAGTTCGTCGGCTTTGCTGCGGAACTGTCGGTGGTCGGCGTACGCGGACTCGACGGCTCGTTTGTCTCCTACGGCCCGATTCGGAATTCGCACGCCAACCACATTCTGGATGTCTCCGTCATGCCCGCCGGCGTGAGCGAGAAAGTCGCCCAGCGGGCGGTGGAAATCACACGCGAAATCTTTCGCCGGCTGGAAGTCGTCGGCGTCCTCTGCGTGGAATTTTTTCTGGACAAGAACCATGAGCTGCTGGTCAACGAGCTGGCCCCTCGCCCGCACAACAGCGGCCACCTCACCATCGACGCCTGCACCACCTGCCAGTTCGAGCAGCAAGTCCGCTCCGTCTGCGGCCTCCCCCTCGGCTCGCCGCGGCAGCATCGCCCGGCGGCCATGGCCAACCTGCTCGGCGACTTGTGGAACGGCAACCCGCCCAACTGGGAACGAGCCCTCTCCATGGCGGACGTCAAGCTCCACCTCTACGGCAAAGCAGAGCCCCGCCCCAGCCGCAAGATGGGACATCTCACCGCCCTGGCCGACACGCCGCAGGAAGCCGCCGAGCGCGTCATCGCGGCGCGGGCAGCACTGACTTCCTCGTAGGACGGAGCAATGCTCCGTCCTACCTGGCCGTGAACGATAATATCGCCACGGCCGAACCGAGGAGCGCCAGCACCCCCAGCATCGGCAGCAGCAGCACCAGCCCCGCCACCGCCCCGGCTCGCATCCGGCCCAGCAGCCCACCGACACTCACTCCCGTGAGCGCCGCCGAAACATACGCCAGCGGACAAGCCGCCGGATGCCCATCCACCAGCAGCGGCGCGAGCAGCCGGTACGACGCCAGCGTGGCGGCAATCCAGAATAATTCCAGAAACAGATAGCGGAGCGTAAACTGCCGGCTTTCGTCCATGCCGGCATTGTACTGCCGGTCATTCCTCCAGCTCCAGCCTCATCCAAACTTCGTAAGCCTTGTTCTTATGGTCCGCCCAACGGACGCACCACACGACCAGCAGCAGCGCCGGCGTCATGAAAAGAAGATTGCTCAGCAGGAAGTTCGGCATTCGGGCAATTGAGCATCGATTGCCCGGCCAGCCCCTCCGCAGCAACACAAAATCGAAAACAAGGACCGTGAGACAACTTGAACTCAACCACTCCGACGGCCTTTTGGCGCGAATTCACTCGTCCTTGAGTGGACGTGTCTTCAACTGTGCTGACCGGCGAACCGCTGTAGTGCCGCTGAGCGCGCCGGCTCCCTTGCGACATCCATGTACCGGATTCGTAATTCCGTCCACCGCTTGGAGTCGGCCCCTCAACGAGGTGCGGCGGTTTCCTTCGCTGGCGCTGCAGGCTTGTGTCGAGGCGCAGCGATTTCGATGAGGACGCTCCGCTGGTCCTGGTAGAGGATGGCGGTGCGGCCGGTGCCGGAGCGCTCTTCAAGGAGGACCCGATTGGTGAGCTCCTTGTTGCGGTCCTTGCTGACGAAAAGATAGCGGACCTTTTGATTGTGGAGCGTTTGCAGCCAGAGCTCGTCGCCGGTGAAGACCTTTTGATAGTCCTGAAAGGTTTCGAGTTTGGCCAAGTGGATGTGGCCGTAAATCATCGGCTTCAGGCGAGCATTGGTTTTCCATACGAGGTAATCGGACCAGTCCATGGGGGCGGCGAAGTTGCCGGCCAGGTTGCGGCGGAGGGCTTCGTCGGTGATATAGACCGGGGCTTGCGTAACGTTGATCGGCACCTCGCCCCGTGCGTTGCCGGTGATCAGGCTGTAGCTGGGGGGAGCGAAGATGGCGGCCATGAACACGACCCCCATCGCCAGGAGCGTCCGCATGGAGGTCGCTTCCTCGGCTTCTTCGGCGGCTGGTTGGAATTGTTTGCGGTAATGGCTCCAGGCGGCAGCGGCGTGGGGGACGATGACGACCGGCCAGGCGAGGGCCCACCAGGCGAGCATCCGGATGGCGGAAAGAGTGGCCAGGCCGAAGAGTGCCAGCATGGCGAGCTCGCCAAGGTCCCACTTCTTCACGCCGTACTTCATCAAGCCGGCGGTGATCAGGCAGGAAACAATCATCAGGCCGCCGGTCAGGCTGTTCGGCGAGAGAGCCCGCCATTCCGAGATGAACGAGAGCGTGGCATGTTCGCCAAAGAAGATGATCTGCGGAAAGAGCATCGGCCCATACGGGTTGAGGCAGGCTCCAAGAATCGTCACGAGAAGCGCCAGCCAGGCACGCTGGAAGCGGGCATCGCGGATGGTCTTGGCGATGTCACGGCCGCTTTCCTGCAAGACGGTCCAGGTCATGCCCGCGGCATAGCAGCCGAGCATGGCCAGGCCCATCAGGATGGTGCCGTGCAGATTGGCCCAACATGCGGCCACGATGGGGAGCCAGATAAGCGGGTGCCACTTCTTGGGCAAATCGGAGCAGGCCAAGAGGACCAGCGCTCCGCCGAGCTGCCCAAAGAGCTGCGGCCGAATGGTGCCGAGAATCGGCAGGTCCAGAACGAAGAATGCGACCGCGGCGACCCAGGCCAAGATAGGGGGAACGCCTCGGCGGACCGCGGCGAGCATCAGCACGCCGGCAATCAGCATCATCAAGAAGGAATGCCCAAAGACCAGCCCTTCGTTGCCAAGGTGCGTTTGCACTTCGTAGCCGATGACCTGCGACAACCAGGCATAGTTGAGCACCGGCTTATCGGCGGGAGCGATGGCGAAGGGATCGCTCACCGGCAGCGAGCGGTTTTCCACGATCCAGCGGCCGAAATCGAGATGGCCCCACAGGTCCGTATGGTTCAGCCGATTGAAGCTGGTCAGTGTGAAGACCACGGCCAGCGCGATGACGGCATACAGGCCGGCGGCACTGGTGCTGGGGAAATACGGACCGGTAAGGTTGTCTCTGGTGAGGCAATCCGGCAGCGATTCGCTGCGTGGGGCGCTGCGTGTGGGAAGAGTAGTGGTGCTCATGGTGTCATTATAAAAGCGGGGTGGGTTTGCCTGCGCGGCCTCTCGCCTGCTTTCGCATCGGCCGCACGTGCATTCCCACCCCGCGCCCCTTGTGGATTAGTGGGGAGTGGGCAGTAGGCAGTAGGCAAATTGACTGCCTACTGCTTATTGCCAACCGCCCTACTTCTTTCCCTTCCTCCATGCTTCCATCGGCTCAACGCTTCGCCATAGGCAAAGTGCCCGCGCGGCGTGGGAGTAGGGACCGTAGGTTTCGGTGAGTTCTTTTTGGTCGATTTCGAGGAGGGTGCGGGTGATCCATTGGCCGGCGCGGACGATGTTCTCTCGGGGAGGTTGGACCTGTTCCGGGGCAAGGGCGAGCCATTCCAGTTGATGGCCGGTGACGAGGAGCTTGTCATGCATCGCGGCGGTTTTGGCGTTCGGGTCGATTTTGGGTTTGGCGGCAGTCTTTGCTTCTGGCTCTGCTTTAGCTTCCGCCGGCGGCGTTCCCTTCGACCATTGCCTGGTCCAGTATCCTTCCGGAGATTGAGCGGCAACGAGCAGCTCGGAGACTCGCTTCATAAAGCCGAGCATCTTGCCACGGTCGTTCTTGGAAAGGATGCTCTTCTGCCCGGCGGCCTGGGCCGCTTCATCGACGCGATAGAGCAGGACCAGGGCTTCCAGCCGATGCAGGCCGTCGCAAGGACCGGCTTCGGGGGTTTTTTCTATCAGCTCCTTGACCAGGCCGTTGACGCTCATCCGCTCGCCGTACTTGTTCCGCCACTGCTTGAGCGGATAGAGGTAGCGGATGTAGCTGATGGTGGACCATTCGTATTCCAGACGGTCGAGGTAGAATCGCCGCATGGAGTCTTCGAGCAAATCGGCCACTTTCGCTTCGCTGCCGCGGAGATGCATGGGGGTATCGAGCGGCGTACCGGTCTCTGCCAGCGTGGCCAGCAGGTCGTCGGGATGGTAGCTGGAGGTGGGGCGGAACTTGCCTCCGTCATCGAAGATGCGGGGCTGAATGCCGTCTTCCCCCACGAAGAACAGCGGCGGGGTTTCCGTGCCGGCCCACTTCTGAAAGACGGCATCGTCCAGGAAGTAGCCGAGCATTTCCTTGCCGGAGGGAATCTTTGCGTCTCCGAAATCCGCGTCTTTGCCCCACAGACGGAGCGCGTGGACCATGTTGTTGGTGTTCACGGGAGGGGCCGGCGGCTTGACGCGATCGAGCACTTCGGCGAGCTGTTGATCAGTGCAGAGGCGCGGCTCGTTGTACGGCGGTGGGATGACGGCCGGCTCGTTGCGGGAAGCGGCGACATACTCCGGCGGCGGCGGCGAGAGTACGCCGCTGGTGAAGCGGTAAGCCGTCAATGCCGCCAGCAGCAAAAGCGGCGGAAGCGAGATGCGGGAAAATGTCTGGAGCATGGTTGCTTACAGAAGTCCAAACTTTTTCATCTTATTGTAAAGGGTGACGCGGCTGATGCCGAGCTCGGCGGCGGTTTCCTTGCGGCGGAAGTTATTCCGCTTGAGCGAGTCCTCTATGATTCGCTGTTCGAGGACATCCACACGGGCCTCCAATGAGCTGGCCAGCAAGCGGTTCGTGGTGGTGAGAGTCGAGGTGGCGGTGCCGCCGCTATCGAGGGTGCTGGGCATCGACGGATGGGGAGCATACGCCGGCGCCGCCAGGTGGGCGGGACCGCTGAGAATTGCGCGGGTCGGCGACGTGAGCCGGCTGGAGCGGAGGCGGGCCCCCATCCCGGCCGGCAGCGACAAGCTGCCCAGGTCGTCGTGCGTGGGATGCGAGGCGCTGGCGTGCATGTTGTGGAGTTGCACGGCATTGCCTCCCGCCGAGGCGCGGATAGAGCTGGGCAGGTCGTTCACGGTAAGGATGCCACGGTGGCAGTACAGCACGGCGCGGCGAATCACGTTTTCCATCTCGCGGATGTTCCCCGGCCAGTGGTACTGCCGCAGGGTCTCCAGGAATGCGGGCTCGATGGAGCGGAGCGGGATGTTGTGCGTGCGGCTGTGCTCCAGCGCAAATTTGCGGGCGAGGTATTCGATGTCCCAGGGACGCTGGCGAAGCGGCAGCAGCCGGAAGTTGAGGATGTTGAGGCGGTAGTAAAGGTCCGTGCGGAAGCTGCCAGCGCGGACCAGCTCTTCCAGGTTGTAGTTGGAGGCGACGACGAGGCGGGCCTTGGAGAACTGGGTGGTATTGCTGCCGACCGGCTCGTACTCGCCAGTCTCGATGACGCGCAGGAGCTTGGCCTGCTGGTCCGGGGGAAGCACATCGATTTCGTCGAGCAGCAGCGTGCCGCTGCCGGCGGCTGCGAACTTGCCTTCGCGGTCCTTGTCCGCGCCGGTGAACGCCCCTTTGACATAGCCGAAGAGCTCGCTCTCAATCAGGTCCGGCGGCAAAGCTCCGCAAGCTACGGTGCAGAAGCGGTCCTCGCGGCGGTCGGAGAGTTCATGAATCAGACGGGCGAGAAAGGTTTTGCCGCTGCCGGTCTCGCCGATGAGCAAGACCGTGACGTTGTGCCGGGCGGCGACTTTGATTTCGTCCATCGTCTCGAACATTTCGGGCGTGAACGTGACCAGCGATTTGCTGCCGCCGTGCAGCTCCTTGTGCGGCATGCCGCTCCAGAAGCCGGCGAGTTCCCCTTCCAGATCCTGTTTGTCCGAGAGGAGGCGGCGGAGGCGGGTGTAGTCGAGCGGAAAGTCGAGGCAATCTTCGATGGCCTTGTTAGCAAGCTTTCGCAACCGAGGAGGGCAATCGGCGTCGAGCAGGCCATACATGGGCGCGTTCTCGATGGCTTCGTCGATCTCCGCAATGAAGCGGCCTGGGGAATAGCCATTGAGCGTGGTGCGGTCGAGATGCACCAGGACGGCATTGATCTCTCGGCCGCTGAGCTTGCCTTGCAGCCCGTCCAGGGACTCACAGGAAATGAGCTCATGTTTCCCCTCCAACTGGCGGTCGATTTCCATCAGCAGGTTGGGACTTTTGCTGAAGACAACAATGCTCTGGGTCATACGAGCACCAAACACAAATCGAGGAAGGGGCCGGGGCGGAATCGCGAGCGGGCGAAGCTGTTCGATGTAAAGGCAGCAGTTTTTCGCCAGCAATTCCCAAACTAATTGGTCCATCTTCTTTACCAACTGCAAAACCGCCTTAGCATCCGTAAATCCTGGCTCCCCGATTCGGGGCGTGCCGAGTTTGCCGAATCTAACGAAGGGAAGCCGCATGTCCGCTAGCATTTGCGGCTTGTAAAGAAGGCGGGACTGGTCAATCCTGGTTTTCTGGGAAAGCTTTTCCGATTCCGGCCCTTGTGCGTTTTCTAGCGAGGAAACTTGATACGCGGGTGGCGTGCGCCGATGCAAATGAGCGTACACCTGTTCTGCGCCGCATGACCGGCAATTTTGAGAGGAAGAGCTTCATGAATGTCATTCTCCTGACGGTCCTGGCCCTGGGTGGAACGGGGGGTGAAGTCCATGTTGCTGGCGTGGATACTGGCATGTACGCGGACGACGTCGAATACTCCGGCGGGCATGGACATCACCGTCATCCGCACGGCACGACTTTGCACGGCCATTGCAAGGGCCCGATGCCACAGACCTGCTACGACCCGCCCTACGGATGCTATCACGGGTCTCGATGGAACAACCGCTATCCGGCATTTCACGGCACGTATTACCGCAAGGCGTACAACTACCGGAGTTATTTTGACTACCCCTGGCATGCTGAATTGCACGAGCCGACCTCGCAGTGGTCGTTCCATGTGACGGGCGATACCGGCGCACCCGCGCCGCTGCCGCTCCACAGTCCCGACGGAGCTACGCCGGGCGCTGAACAGCAAGCGCCTCCGCACCCGGTGCCGACCCAGGCTTCCGCCGAGCTGCCGCTGATGGAAGAGGTCCGCTCCACTTTGGCCCAGCCGAAGCAAGCCAAGGCTCACGCGAATTCCCTCCGCAGCCTGCGACGGTAATTCTCCCGCACGCCACGCCCGCGGAACACTCGCTACAATGTTCCGCTATGCCCTATCTCATTGGCACGGACGAAGCGGGATACGGACCCAGCCTCGGACCTCTCGTCGTGGCGGCCAGCGCGTGGGAAGTGCCACCGGAAACACCGGCGGAATCGCTCTATGAGCGGCTGGAGAAAGTAGTCACGGCGGCTGTGTCCGCGGATGATGGCCGGCTGCCGATGGCGGACTCGAAAGTTCTGTATAAGGCCGGCAGCGGGCTGGCGGTGCTGGAACGGAGCGTCCTTTGCGCTCTGGCAGTGGCGGGCTCTCCGGCCCGCAAGTGGCGAGAGCTTTGGACCGCGGTCGTCCATCGTGGCGAGACTTGCGAGCGCTTCGATTCACTGCCCTGGCATGAGGAATTCGATCAGGAATTGCCGGTCGATTCGACTGTGGATCTCGTCACCGCGGCGCTGCAATTCCTGGAAGCAGGATTGGCCGGTGCAAAGGTCCGACTCTTGGCGCTCACTGCCACGGCCGTATTTCCCCAGGAGTTTAACGATCTTGTCGCCCAGACGGATAGCAAAGGGGAGGCACTCTCGCTCACCACGCTGCGCCTGGTCGAGCGGGTGCTGAATCTGCTTCCCGCGGGAAACGTGCAGGTCACCTGCGACAAGCACGGTGGGCGGGATCGTTATGCGGCTCTCTTGCAGCACATCTTCCCGGATTCGCTCCTCAGCGTTCGTTGCGAAGGGCGGGACGAAAGCACCTATCGCATCAGCTACCAAGGTCGCCAAGTTGCTTTTCATTTCCTGGCAAAGGGCGAACGGCTGCTGCCGACGGCACTGGCGTCGATGCTCGCAAAATACCTGCGAGAGCTCGCCATGAAGCCGTTCAACGAGTTCTGGCAACGACACATTCCTGGACTGCGCCCCACCGCCGGCTATCCGGAGGACGCCCTCCGCTTCCGGGGAGAAATCGCCGCCACACAAAAGCAGCTCGGCATCTCCCATGACGTCCTGTGGCGCTGCAGATAGCCTGCGCGCTCGCTACGCCTCCGCTCGGCCCGCTTGTTTTCAGCTTTCCTGATTCGGGTTATCGAACGCCCGGCAGGGCTGCGGCATTGGCGGCGCTTTGGGCGTTGCGCTCGCTCTGCATGTGCCCGCCGAGCATGCCGCGGGATTGAATTTGCAAGTTGCGAGTCGCCCGCCCGGCATGGCGATTGGCGGGCATGGCGTTCACTGGCGTTGCGGCGGAGGCCTGTTTCACGTCGCTCCCGCTCGGCTGATTGCCGGACGTAGCCCCTTCGATATAGGGGACATAGCGTACGCCGTTCTTGGCGAGCGCCGGAGCTTGCATTTTCTGCTCAGGCGTCAGACGATCGAACTCCTCAAAGGACGCCAACGCTTCGCGTGCCGGTTGATAATTGGGGTCGATGGCGAGAGCCTGCTCGAAGCACCCCTTGGCCTCGTCGGGAAGGTCCTGCGAGGCAAACACATAGGCCATGTTGTAAAACGCGTCCGCTTCGCTGCCGGTCTGGGAGAATTGCGAGTAGGCCTCTTCATATCGCTGCTGGCGTCCGAGCACGAGCCCCAGGTTATTGCGGTAGCGAGAGTTCTTCGGTGCCAGCGTGGTCGCCTTCAGGAGCGCCGCTTCCGCGCTGTCGAGCCGGCCTTCCAGCAAGTAGCAGTAGCCCAGGTCGCCAAGCAGTTCGGGGTTGCGGGGCTGCTGTTGCAAGGCGGCGAGAAAACACTGCTCGGCATCCGCGTGCTTGCCTTGCTTGTCGAGCAGCACGCCCAGGGCGTGGGCGACTTCCGGCGACTCCGGGATTTTCCGCAAGGCGTCTTCATAGGCCTTGCGGGCCTTGTCGAGTTTGCCTGCCGCTTCCAGTGACTTGCCGCGGGAAAGGTCGCCACTTACCGCGTCATTCTTGGGGCTCTGTTTGGCGGAAGCCTTCCCCGCCGGCTTGGATTCCGAAGCGGCAATGGTCGCATCCGGCGAAGGGAGGCCGGTCGAAGGTGCTTTTCCATTCCAATTCGCCCAGCTCGGCCGCTCGGGCATGTGCGAGCAGCCGGACTGAAACAGGACGAGGGCTATTGCTGTCGCGGCAAAAGTGCTGGTTCGCATGGTGTCCCTGGAAATGACTGCAAGCATGTCCACAAATAGCGCGGCAGGAGCGGGTCGCGACGAACTTATCGGTACGCTCCGCCCGTTCCGCCGAAGCGGCGGCCTGCGCCGCCGTTGAAGGTGCCGCCGATGACGTTGGAGTAGGCTTGCTCTCCTTCGACGCCGGTGATGCCTTCGGGGAAGGCGTTGGCGATGACGACGCGCTCGTCGGCGTGGGTAATGCCCAGGCGGTTGAGCTGTTCGACGATGGTCTGGCGGCGGGATTGTTCCAGCAGCCCCTTTTCGTGGTTCTTTGCTGCGTCGTGGGTCCGCGGCAGTTCCTCGATGATCACGGGGAACGGCACGTGCTCCAGGCGGAGGGCGACTTGCTCCAGCTTCTTCTTGGCCAGCGGGCTGAGCTGCGCGGTGTCCACGTGCCGCGTGGTGTCGTAGCGGAACTCGTGGTCGTAGAAGATGAAGTCGGCCGCTTCGGCATTCGCCTGCTGGGTTTCCCAGTGGCTGTCGGTGATCTGGCCGACGGGGAAGGGGCGGTCGTGCGGCGGGCCGTAGGGAGGTCCGCCGTAACTCTTGTGGCTCTGCTTATGGCCCCCAGCGCAGCCGCTCACCAGGAGGCAGACAACAGCCAGAGCGACAGGGGTGAAGAGTTGGCGTGTCATGGGATTTAGTTTTCAGTTTTCAGTTTTCAGTTTTCAGACAGATGACTTCATTCGTCATTCGGAATTCGGATTTCGTCATTCATTCCCTCACTGTCCGTGCCCAAACGGCCCGCTGGTCATCGCCGGGCCGCCGGCTTTGTAGCGCTTCTTGAGCCGCGGCCAGACGGTGCTGCGGTAGTCCATGGTCGGATTTCCTTCGATGTCGCCGTGCCAGTAGAACTGGCTGTTGGTCGGCTCGGTCACGTCAAAGCCGGGGAGCGGCGGGACTTCCTCGGGCTCCATCGGATGCACCAGCTCGGGCGTGACCAGAATGATCAGCTCGGTCTCGGCCCGGGTGACTCCCCGCTTGCCGATCAACTTGGCCAGGAACGGGATGTCCCCCGCCGTGTTGGCGTTGATGCTGTCCTCCAGCAACCCGGCGATGGCCAGCGTCTGTCCTTCCCGCATCTCGACGGTCGTGGTCGCGGCCCGGACTTTAAGTCCCGGCGTGCCGTTGACCGTCAGGCCGCTGTTGATCTGGCTGAACTCCGGCGCGACCTGCAGACGGATACGGTCCTTATCCACGACCGTCGGCAGGAAGCTGATGATCGCCCCGAAGGCCCGGAAGTCCGTCGTCACCGCGTTGAGCCCCGCGGAGCCGACGATGGTCGGCACGGCGAACTCGCCGCCGGCGATGAACGTGGCCGGGTTGCCGCTGAGCGTGACGAGGGTCGGCTCGCTGAGGAGCTTGACCACGCCATGCTGCGCCAGGGTGTTGAGGCCGACGGTGATGTCGTCGCCGTCGAAGTTGGCCAGGATGGCGGGGGCGGTCTGCCCGCCGTTGTTTCCCAGGATCGAATTCAGCAGGACCTTGCTCCCCTCCACGCTATCGGAAGTGTCGATCGTCCCCTGCAAGTTCATGCCGAAATTGCGGGCCGCGGTCCGGTTAAGCTCGGCGATCTTCACGCGGAGCGCCACCTGCTGCACGCCGGGGACGCGAATCATGTTGATGATCTGGTAGTTGGTCCGGCGGGCCGCGCCGGTGGCGCTGTCCGCCAGCGGATCGGCGGCCGGGCCTTCGTTGATGCCGCCGAAACCATTGACGCCGCCGAGGCCCGCGGGTCCTCCGCCATAGCCGCCCCCTTGGGCGCGGATCAGGGCCATGATCTGGAAGGCCTCTTCGCTGTCGCGGGCCTGGCCGCGGACCACCAGCTTGTTGGCGATGAGCTGCATGTGGATTTTGCTGTCCGGGAACATCTCGTTGATCATGTCCTCCAGCAACTGGTACTTTTTCTCTTCAATCTCCACCTGGCCGGCGTCCGGCTCGACCTTGACGAGGTACGTCACCGGCTGCGTGGCGGGGTCGTCGAACCAGAAGGTGACGTGCGTCGCCCCCTGGCTGCGGCCGATGAGCGAGACTTCCCGCGGCGTGAACTGCACGATCTCCAGCACGGCGTCATCGACGACCGCCGTCCGGTAAATGTCCTTGGCCGTGCGGAGCAGCTTGCTGCGATGCACCTGGACGGAGAACTCGCCCGTCTGCTGAATGACTTCAAAATGCTTCTTCAGGTCCGCGTCCCCATCCGGCCCGGGAAGAGGAGCGGGGGCAGGAGGTTGAGCTTCATTCTGCACCGCGATGACGAGCGGTTCGCTCTTAACGGGGGCCTGGGGTTCGATTTTCTCCGCGACCTGCGCGGGGGACTTCGCCTCGATCTTCGCGAGCGGTTTCGCGCGGACCGGCTTGGAGGGGAACACGATCAATTGGGGCTCCGGCGCTTGCTGCACCAATTGGCGAGCTTTCGGCGCTGGCACGATGGGGGCGGGCTCTTGCGCTTCGATCACTGGCGCTTCGATAACTTGCGTTTCAACCATTGGCGCTTCAATGACTTGTGCATCGACGACCTCCGCCTCGGGGAGCACGGGCATGGCCGCCCGCTCGAAGATGGTCAGCCTGGCCGGGAGTTGTGGCGGAGCTTGGAACGCGGGAAGCGCGGCAGGTGGCGCGGGCAATGCGGCTAGTTCTTGCGGGGGCGCGTCCTCCTTCTCCACCGGCTGAAGCTCGGGCTGGGACGCGCGCACGTCCTGCATCCACGGACTGAGCGGAGCGGCTGCGAGCTCCGGAGGGTCGGCACTGGCTTCCGCCGGCTCCTCCTCGATCGGTTTCTCCTCCACCGGCTTCTGACCCGGACGCGGGAGCGAGGAAGCCGCGACAATGGGAGCCAGGTTTTCCGGCCGTTTGCTGACGGCGGCAATCAACCTGCTGGGAATCGGTTTGGCCTTCACTTCAGGCTGGGGAGGCGAGAACAATTCGGGAGTGGCAACTTGCGGCGCGGTTTCGGCGCTCGGAATCGCCTCAATGGCCACGGGACGGAACACGCTCCGAGGGGCTCCCAGCAGCTTCGCCGCCGGGCTCTTGGCCGAAGTCGTCGCTGGACTCTTTGCCGCGGCAGCCGCCTTCAAGTCCTCCGGCCGCACGACGGGCGCGAGAGCTTCCCCCGTCAGCGCCACCGGCGTCACCGGCCGGGTCGGCAACTTCTTCCTGGCAGGCGCAATCTCCTGCGCCGACACGAACGAGCCGGTTACAAAGCTCGCCGCGCAAGCCGCGGCAAACAAAGCTCGTTTCCAGCGGCGTGCTTTTGACAGCGGGCTCCGCGCCATCTGCTGCCGCCGCTGCTTGGACGACCTGTGCATCGTCTTCCCCCTTTGCAATGAGCCCGCGCGGCGCTGGACGAGCAAAACTGCCCGTCCCCCCAAAACCACTCGCCGCACTCTGGCCCCGGCTCACCACCCCCGCGCAGTCATCCCACGCAAAGGCAGCACGCCTTGCAAATTCCTATCGAACCCTCCGGCATGGCCAGTTGAGAAAATGTGCGGGTAATATCGGTTGGCGCTGAAATGACGGTTGTAAGCATTGTGCTGGCCATGCCTTAGGGACACCCACGAATGGGGAGGTCCAAGTGCCCCTGACGAGTGAATCGCCGCCAAGAAATGCCTGCGGCCTGGACATGCCAGGCCGCGGTGAAGCTTGCAATGGAGCGAAAGTTTACTACCGCGAGAGGCGGCTGCTGAGTGGTTCAATCTCCGTGTGATAGCGTGCCTTGGGTGCGGCAGCAGCGTCTTCGAGGGACACGGGCTTCAAGAGGCGGGGGCCGGCGGCGGCCCGTGGAGCCGGAACATCGATGGTCGGCAGGGGCTCGTCTTCGTACCGCTTGAGCGGCGGGAACCGCCAGGGGCTGTGATAGTCCGTCATGCGGACTTGCTTGTACATCCCCGGCCAGTGATAGGTGTAGAGCGGCGGCACGGGATAGTTGTAGCTGCCGTTGCAGCCGCAATTGGCAAAACGGTCGAGCCCGTCAATCGGGCAGCCGCATTTGTGCCCAAACAGCCCGCAGCCGTTTCCGCGTCCGCAGCAGGGATCGCCGCAGTCGTCACACCCCGGATCACCTGCATCACAACCACATGCCGGTTCCGCCTGGCAGGTGGGCGCCTTCACCACACAGCCCTTGCCGGCAATCAGGGGGGAAGCGGCGGCCAGCAGGCCCGTCATCATTGCCGCCAACATGCATGTCCGCATAATTTGCTCTCCGCTTGGAATTGCACCGTCACTGGGCGCATCAACCCCCCGCTGGTTCCCGGAACTACTGGCAACATCGGCAAAGTCGCTACGGATATTCCATCCTCGGCGATGCGACCCGCGCCTGTTGCCTTGCTTGCCCGGCTTATCGGCCCGTTGCGGGAGGCCACCGTAGTATCAACAATGCATCCATGAAACACACCTTCTCTCGCCGCCAGGTCCTTGCCTCTGCCGCCGCCACGGCCACCGGAATTGCTAGCTTCGCCGCGTGTCGCGCCGATGAAGCGGCTGGGGGGACCAACCTTCGCAAGGCGCTGCTGCAGGTCGCCGCCAAGGACATTAAATACAGCCTGAACATGAGCACGATACGGGGCCAGAAGCTACCTCTGCCAAAACAGGTGGAAGTCGCCGCCAAGGCCGGCTACCAGGCGATTGAGCCGTGGATGGGAGAACTGGATGGCTTCGTCCAAGGCGGCGGGAAGCTGGCGGACCTGCGGAAGCAAATCGAGGATGCGGGATTGACTGTGGAGAGCGCCATCGGCTTTGCCCAGTGGATTGTGGACGACGAGGAAAAGCGGAAGGCCGGCCTGGAGCAAGCCAAACGGGACATGGATACGCTGCGGCAAATCGGCGGCAAGCGAATCGCGGCTCCGCCGACTGGGGCGACGAATCAAACCGACCTGAATCTCCTGAAAGCAGCCGAGCGGTATCGGGCTCTGCTGGAACTCGGCGAATCGATGGGCATCATTCCGCAGGTCGAGGTCTGGGGTTTTTCCACATCGCTGAGCCGCCTGGGAGAAACGATGCTGGTCGCGCTCGAAGCCCGGCATCCACAGGCCTGCGTCCTGCCGGATGTCTATCACCTTTACAAAGGAGGGAGCGAGTTTCATGGCCTCCGAATGGTTTCGAGCGCAGCAATTCAGGTCTTTCACATGAACGACTATCCGAAGGATTTCCCCCGCGCGACGATCAAGGATGCCGACCGCGTGTATCCCGGCGACGGCATCGCCCCGCTCGGCGACGTCCTGCGGACGCTCTTCGCCGGCGGCTTTAGCGGTGTACTTTCGCTCGAACTCTTTAACCCCGAGTACTGGAAGCAGGACGCCCTGCTCGTGGCGACGACGGGGCTGGAGAAGATGAAGGAAAGCGTGGCCAAGGCAGTTGGCTAGTAGGTAGTGGGGGGTGGGTGGGGGGGGGGGGGCAAGCGACAAAACCACACGCACAA